>CAYYUI010000009.1:0-106964 GCA_964474705.1 uncultured bacterium | reverse complement strand
GCGTAAATGCAGACGAAAGTCGCATGCAGGTTCTCAAGGAACCGGGTCGAAAAGCTACCGATCAATCATGGATATGGGTTTTTCGCGGCGGGGGCCCTGGAAAAACAACAGTTTATTTCCATTACAGCCACAGTCGCGGCGGGAAAGTCGCAGACGAAATTCTCGCGAATTACAAAGGCTACATTCAGACCGATGGCTATTCAGGCTACAACTTCATTTCGTTCAGGCCCGGGCAGAAGCATCTGGCCTGCTGGGCGCATGTGCGCCGGAAGTTTTTCGATTCAATAAAGGCTGCCGGCGAAGAGGCAAAGCCTGGTGTAGCCCACGAGGCCGTTGCCATCATCAACAGTCTGTATAAAATCGAAAAAGACGCCCGTGTGAACGGGTTGAATCTTGATGAGATACAGAAAATACGCGATCAGCAGGCAAAACCAATTCTGGAAAGCTTCAAAACGAAACTTGAAACATGGAAGAAAACTGTGGTTCCCAAAAGCCTCACCGGCAGAGCCGTGACCTACACCCTCAATTTCTGGGACAAGCTCACGGTCTATCTCGAAAACGGAGAGCTACAGATCGACAACAACAGCGCCGAAAACGCCATCAGGCCTTTCGCTGTCGGCAGAAAAAACTGGTTGTTCGCCGATACCGTCGATGGTGCAATGGCATCAGCAGTTTTATACAGCATAATCGAAACAGCCAAGGCAAACCGTCTTGAACCTTATTGGTATCTTCGGTTTCTTCTGGAAAAGGCCCCCGGCTTAAAATCAAAAGAAGATTTCAGAAGCCTGATTCCGCAGAATGTCGATCGGCAGCTGATAATGAATATGCAACAGAATCACATCAATTCAGGGGGCACGCCCTCCTGAATTTTCAAGAGGCGTTTAAATTCGCGCTTACGATGCATCCAAAGATTCTCCTTGCTATAAAAAAATCACAAAAACAATTTGAAAGCATGTCTCCTATAACTTATGCCTTTATTAGGGGCTTGGGTGGCTTAAGGAAACAGGGGTGTGAATACAAATGAATTTGTTTTTGGGGCTAAGTGTAAGACATCATTCGTTTTTTGCTCCTGCATTTTTTCTTGCGCGAAGCAAAAAGCGGTAAATTTCACCAAGTATAAGAACAGACGAAGTCGCAACAATTATCAGCAACCAGTCTTTTAAATTAAGCGGAACGGTTCTAAAAGCTTTTCCTCCGAATTGGACGATAAGAATCTGCGCCAATAATATAATTGATGCAATTAAAACAAAGCTCTTATTTTCAAAAATGCCATGAAAGGCAGAATGTAATTGCCCAAGGCAACGTGCATTAAAAAGATTCCAGAATTGCAGAAGAATGAAAATTGTGAAAAACAAAGACAGGCCGTAATCAATCTCGTAGCCTGCAAATTTAATTCCTCTAAGCAAAACCACAAATATCAACAGAAAACTGATACCGACAGAAAAAATATTTCTCGCCATTGAACCTGTTACAATAAAATGTTCTGGATTCCTGGGCGGTTTTTGCATTACGCTATCATGAGGAGGTTCTGTAGCAAGAGCTAACGCTGCAAATGTATCCATTATAAGGTTTACCCAGAGCATCTGAATTACCGTAAGAGGAAACTTGACACCGAGAAATGGCCCCAACAAGGCTATGCCCAACGCTGCAACATTTATTGTTGCCTGAAACAGTATGAATCTTTGAATATTTTCATACAATGATCTACCCCATTTAATTGCATTTATAATACTTGGAAAAGAGTCATCCAGCAGGATTATGTCGCTCGCTTCCTTTGCGACAGCAGTTCCTTCCTTTCCCATTGCCAAGCCAACATTTGCCTTGTGAAGTGCGGGGGCATCATTTGTTCCGTCGCCAGTGACAGCAACAACATGACCCAATCCTTGAAGAATATTAACCAGCTTCAGTTTATCAAGAGGGCGTGCTCGCGACAAAACACGAACTTCCAGGGCAGCCTTTTTTGCCTCTTCTTCAGAAAGGGATTGAAATTGACTTCCCGTCATGTGTTCAAACCCCTTAGGTTCACTAAGAAACAGCTTAGTTTGTCGGGCAATCTCTAATGCAGTTTCAGAATTATCGCCTGTAACAATTTTAACAAGAATTCCTGCCTTACAACATTCATGAAGCGCTTGCGGGACTTCTGGTCGTAATGGATCCGCTATAGCTATAAAGCCTTGCCACGTTAACCTTTTGGCAATATTTTCAAGAGTATCGTTTTTTTCCATCTTTGCGTTTTCTAAAAAAGCAAAACCAAGAGTGCGCATTCCACGAGACTGAAACAACTTTAAGTTTTTTTCAATTTCAGCTCTTTTATTATTAGTAATTTCTTCTGTCTGAGCATCTGTTGTCAATATTGCCGAACATTGGGAAAGGAGAATTTCTGGAGCTCCTTTTATAAACAGAATATCTTTTCCAATCGTTGAAGAATGGCCCAAAGTCGCCATGTATTTTCTTTCTGTTGTAAAAGTCCATTGATGGAAAATTTTGAAGGAATCGCGGAAATCAAGGTAGTCTATTTGCTGGTTTTCGAGCCACATTAAAAGAGCGCCTTCAGTGGGATTACCAATTGGAGTGGAAGTCCCGGCATGGCGACTTAAATTGGCTGTACTGTTTGCACAGATAGCCTCTGCAAAAAACTTTTTCCCACGTGAATCAGTCATTTTCGCATCAGCACCAGGTGCGGACGGTACGACGTAATCAAAAACCTGCATTTTATTTTGAGTCAGCGTTCCAGTTTTATCGGTACATATTATAGTTGTAGCGCCAATTGTTTCACACGCGTGCATTTTTCTAACCAGGTTATTGGTTCCAGTCATTTTTCTCATCGCATAGGCCAGGCTTAAAGTAACACTCATTCCAAGCCCTTCTGGAACGGCAACAACAATTATAGTGACGGCAATCATGAAGAATTCAAGAAATTCACGCCACACAACTATCGGAAGCCACCGAGAAGGATCTGATGCAATTTGACCAGACACTATAAGAACGCCCACTCCAATTACAAAAATTAGCGCGCCGGCTCCAATTGCCTGGAGCCATTTTTTTAACGCTGAAGTTGTTTGAGGCGAAGCTTCTTCTTTGTCTGCTTCGGATTCACAATTGCTTACTTTGTCATTGCCGTTTTCATCGCTTTCAAGCCATTCCCATTCAGGTTTTTCCCAACCAATAAGCTCAATGCCTGAAAAAACGATCGGTAGCCAAATTTTGATAAGTGCAATAGATGAGCTTAGGAACACTATTATGAGAAACAACCATTGCCCTTGGTCAAGAACAATTATAGGATTTGAACCCAGAAGATCTTTGCCGAGAAGAGCAAAAAAAGTGATACCAGCAAAAAGGAATCCAATAACTCCGATTATCTCACTTAGTTTTTCAAGCTGTTTATTTAAGGGAGTCTCTTCATCATCCCCCTTCATGGCCTCTTGAGCCTCACCAATCTGAGTTTTTTCACCGACAGCAGTGACTTTGATGATTCCATGTCCCTCTTTTACATAAGTTCCACGCCAAACCTCATTCCTGGGAACTGTAGAGTCAGAAGAATTCTCTGTTTTCTGATCGGTCGAAATCTTTTCTACCTCTTCAGATTCCCCAGTCATTTTAGATTCGTCGACCTTTAAGGAAATAGCTTCAAGAATTACGGCGTCAGCGGGGATCTCTTCGCCTGTTTCAATCAAAACTATATCATCACAAACCAGTTCTTTTTTGGGAACTTGCTGAAAAACGCCGTTGCGAACTACCTTAACAGGTATTTCGTCATTTACTTGATTCAAAACATCAAACTCTTTATTAGCTTTGTATTCATTTATAAATGCAATAGTTGTGGCAAGTAAAATAGCAATGATTATACCAACACCTTCAAAATATTCTCCTGTAAACAAGCCGATTCCTATTGCTAAAATAGCCGCAATTCCCAGCAGGCGAATAACCGGATCCTCGAATTTCTCAAGAAAAAGTACCCACCACGGATCACGTTCAAATGGTTTTAAAATGTTTTCCCCGTTTTTTTTCCGACTTTCCAAAACCTGCGAATCTGTAAGGCCAACATATTTTGGTGTGTGCTGGATCATTTCATCGTATCTCCCATTATTTATTGAAAGTATAGCAAAAAATTAAGCCAAAATAAGGTTAATAAAATTGGTATCTCTTTCTGTATTCATATGCACATATTCTGCTCCAAAATGAAGAATTAAGCAAATTTTAGCTGTTCTAAATAGCTAACAAATGTCAGACATCTTTTTTCTTTTGTGGAAAAAAAACATCAGGAACAATAACCCTAGGGTTATCTTTTGAACTTTCATTATTTTTAATTTTTGTTGAGCTGGGATTTTTAGACACACAGTCAGATGGAACTGAATTTTCGGTAGAAACAGGAGATGAAAACGCTGATGAATCTGGCGAAACCGCAGGGTTTAAAGTCTCATCATGGTTGCATATTACTTGGCTGTCGGGCCGGTTCTCTGAAAGAGCAGGCTTTGTTTCTTTATTATTCTGTGCAAAAATACCATCCATCATAGGAACGCCGCTTTTTTTCACGCTCTTTCCTGCGTCCAAGCTGGTTAAAGAATCATTTACCTTAACATTTTCAGGTAAGCCTCCAGCATTTTCTGAACTGGCCAAAGCAGGCTGTTTTCCTGGAACTTGCTGTGCCGCAGGTTTCATGAACTGAGAATAGTCATCTTTGGAAGTTATAGTCAGGCCAGTTTTTTTTACGAGTACTATTTCTGGAGGGGTAAAGTTTCCAACTCCGCTTTTCCTATCAATTGCTGAAGTCTGGGATGATAAAGGAACTGATGGTTCTGACAAAACGGGCGCTGGACTTTGACTATTAAAGCCTCCTGAAGGGATACTGCTGGCGGTGACATTATCTGTGACGGGTGGAATTTCAAAAGATTTTGCCGTCACGTTTTCCTCTGGTCGAAGAGGATTGACAACCTCAACAATGTTCTGATTTATTTCAGCGTTTAATGATTGAGGTTGCAAATTTTCGCAATCCCACATTAACGCATCAGTATCCTGAAAGATTTCTTCTGCAACAGAATACAACGAAACTTGAACTCTTCGACGTGCTCTGGGAGTAACGAACCACAACGGCACCGATAAAGAAGTATCTGCACGTATTGGTAAAACTGACATCTTGATGATTTGATAGCCAGGTTCAATTACCCCTGGACTAACAGCAATTGAAGGATTTGATGAAGTAAGTCGGCACTTTACGGGAATATAAACTCTAAAAGCACCAGACCATGGTTCATCACTTCTAATTTTTCCGATATTTATGGAACGGGGAATTTTCCAAAGTCCCTCTTCGGCGAGCTCTCCGGCAATCTGACCGTGCACCTCAATGTTTTCTGTCAAAAAATTCTGCTTGTTCAAAATTCTTAGCGCAATGAAGTCGAGGGATTCACTTTCGGGAGTTCTCACCGCAACCTCAATTCTAACATCTTTAATTTTGACCGAATTTCCCTCTATTTCCACAACAGGCCCCTTCCTGCACCAGATGGTCGATCCGTGCCCATTTATAGTAATACTTTTCTTGAGCTTGAGAGGGCCCTGGTATTCGCCAGGCAATAAATTAATAACCGCATTTGGGGGAGCCGACTCTATTTTCTGTTGAAGAGGCGATTTTTCTCCCACACCTGATTGCACATCTTGCGATGAATCTAGGCGAGTCTTCAAAATATTACTTGCCGGTTGAGTTAAGCCAGACAAAACCGTCTTGGCTTTACCATTTTTTAAATTCTGAATATACTCACACAACCTTTTATCGATTCCGTTTTGATCTATGCCGAGTTCCTTCGCAAGTCTCAAAATAATCCTTTTTTCATATGCGTTCAATTGACCATCTGAAATAGAAACGCCTAAGAAAAAATCAAAAAGCAGCTCATACTCCTGTTGTTGAAAAAATTTTGGCATAAGCCTTATAGTTCCGCCCAGGTTATGCTTGCCCTGTTTTTTTATTAATAAAACCGTATTGATTATTTCATCTGCCAGATTGGCATCGCTCCCCGAAAAATGCATCACAGAATTCTTTATAAAAGCAATGGTCTCGGCATCAAAAGCCCTGCTTCTTAACAGGCAGGCCAGCAGCTCCGCAAGCAGGCGAAACCTCTCAGAAAGCATACATGAGCTAGAAGCTTCAATCAGCTGTAATTCAGAATTATCGATACCAAAAATCTTGGCTATTTTCCGAATTCTTTCCCTCTTTTTGATGTTGGGATTATTCGCATCTGCAAGCTGAAAAAGAAAGCCGATAAATTCAAGTTTCATCTGAGTTGTGAATCGATCGTTTAAAAATTGTGTCGTTTGAGAAACATCTCTATTGGTTGGCAATAAAAGAGCTTTTTCAATCACTTTCTGAAAATTATCTATATCTCTTGAAGACGCGTTCCGAGGTAAAAATGCTCTTTTAAGAACAGCCAATTCCCGGGGGGTACTCTTACTTCCAGCTTTAACCACATAGATCGCCAAAGAAAATAATTCTTCCCATGGGAATTTACCAAGATCTTGTTTGTCTGTATGAAATAAATTCTCTCTGGGATTGTCTATATACTTGAAATAATCTAATCCAAAATATCTCCAAGCAAGACTCTTCTTGTCAGATTCTCTATGGAAAAGTATCTTTAGCATAAGTTTTGTAACCCTGAAGTCCCCTGGAATGTCCATTACCCCGTAAGGGACAAAAACACTCACTTTAAACTGCCCCTCTGAATTTACTCCCGGGTAACTATTTTTGACATTATATTCGGCAGCAAATATTGCCATTCCATCTGGAGCTGCAAACTCCTGGTACAATGATTTTATTGCCTCACCACTGGGATTGAAAAAACCCGCCAGAATAAAATACTTTTCAGTATTACCCTTAAAAGCTGCGCTAATACTGTAGTTAACAGTAATTTTCAGCTCCATTCCTCTAACGCCTTGATGAAATAAGCCATGCGAAATATTGCAATCTGCTATTTCACCGCCCGGCGACACTGCATCTTCAAATACCGGTTTTTCAGCAGCTCTTGTTTTTACGGAACCGGGTGGCCTTTGAGGACTCGAAGTCTTATTATCTTCTTCAGCCATTCCTCCTATGAAAGCACCAATGGCACCACCAACAGGCCCTCCAATAGCAGTTCCAAGCAGTCCCAGCCAAAACGCTGTTTTTGTTCCCATACTTAGATCACCTCACTCTTTTTTCAAAAAAAAATCTGAAGGAATTTTTTTCTTTTTTTGCCCTTCGCCATCAGAAGTTTCTGGTTTCTGCGGCTTTTCGTCAGAGATTGGCGATGTTACAGAGAAAGCAGTTGAAGAAATTACAGACCTTTTTAATATAGTGCCTTCTTGATTCTTGTGTTCAGGGCAAACATTACCCTGATCATTACCCGCTTCGTTATTATCGGAACTGTTTTCTCTATCCAATATACTTACCAGAACAGGTTTTTCAGGCGAACTTGCAGTGGCCTGTGGTTTAAAAGCGCCTCCCACAAGGGACTCTTTCGAATTAGATTTTAGCACAAATGCACTCTGATCTGTTTTTACTGGTAATATCTTTACGCCGCCTGAGATTGGCAATGAAATAGATGATTCGGCATGAATATTGGAATCGGTTGTCGTTGAACCTTGGGTTTGTCTCTTTGGCGGCTGAGAATCCACAACAGGCTCTTGAGTCTTCTCTAATAAAGCCAATTTTTTCTCTACATCCTGCGGTTGCCATACCAACAAAGGTTTTTCCGGGTGCGTTGAGTTTTGTGTTGAAAAAATTGTTGTTTTTGCTTTAACAAAAAATTTCCGATTTATTCCTCCAGCAGATAACCAGCAGCAACCCCAGAGAAGAATGTCTGGTCTCATTTTTTCAATGTGCAATACAATCTCATTAAGACCAGGAAAAAGGCTTTCTTTCGACAGCTGCAAACCTGCAATTCCAGACACAATTGAACATGGAACCGGCACAATAATTCGCAATATTGCCATAAACGGCGTATCACACGCAATATTCCCCAGGTCAATAAAGAATGGTAAATCCCATAATCCAAAGCCTTTAAGCAATCCTTGAGCATGTCCAGACAATTCCACGTTGTCAAAAATGACATTATCGTTCGAATTCACTATAAGAGCCGGATGATTAGCAGCCTGAACACCTGGTTCAACTGCTGAAACAATTCTTAAATTCTTAACCGTGACATCTTGAGATGCAATTATCAAAGCTGGAGAATTTTCTGACCAGATTGTAGCATTGTTACCATCTATAACCAAAGGCTGATTTACATAAACCGGTCCTTGGTAAAAGACAGATTCAAGAGCTCTGGTCGAGCCTTTTGGAGCCGATGCCAGGATATCGTTAAGCGTCAACTGCTGCGCACCAGGAGAACGCATTTTTTTGGTAACCAAAATGAGATAGCCTGCCTTTACTTCAAGATTTGTATTTCTGCAACTCTTCCATGATTTTCCTGTGCCATTCTGAACTGCAGTCCATCTTTAAGCGCTATCGCCTGTCCTGGAGGCACTGGCTTACCACTTGGAGAAAGCAGTGAATTCATATTCTCATTCACCAGCAGCCACTGACCCTGATGAAAAAGAAAATAACCCTGGCGGGTGCGATCTGCAAGCTCACCAGGAAAGATGTTGTCATAAACATGCCATTTATAGAAACCGAGGTTATGATACACAACCAGCTGGCCATCAGGATACCATTTACCCTGTCCGCTGCTGCCCTGACCTTCTCGCCGAAACTTTATAACTGGTATATCTCCTGAATGTCTGGTGTTGCAGAAATGGCATTTGAGACTCTTCTGATCCTCTATAATCAGCCACTTCGAGCTGCATTTCGGATTTGAACAAGGATGAAGCATATCCCATGTTTTAACAAGTCCTTTCTCCCATTCACTAGCTGTAGGCCTTTTATTTGGTTCATGGAGACCTTCTATGAATGTTCGTCTGAAGAGGTCTGCGAGAATAGTACCCAGCGCCGAAGAGGTAAGAGTAAGATTTTTGGGTCTGTTTGCCTGATCGGTTGGATGTTCTATGTAGAGAGCTTTTGAGCCCATTTCAAGCATTTCCTGTTCTTCTCCGGAACTCGCCGGAAAAGTCTGAGGCCCTTTTAATGGGTGGCGCTGAATAAGATATTCATAAAGCAAAACTCCCAGAGCGTGCTGATCGGTTAATGAAGATGGATGTTTGCGTTTTGGATCATTCAGTGGAAGTCTCAGAGTTGCAAGCACTTCTGGTGCGATATATCCAGGAGTTCCGAGAACGTCAGGTGGGAAAATTCCTGGAACGACCAGAGAGTCAATATCAATTACAATACATTGCCCCGTTGATGGATCGATGAGGACATTGTTACACGATAAGTCGGAATGGGCAAGACCAGCCTGATGCAGTCTCCTGATTGCACGTGCCAGGAGAATACATATTTTGAAATAGTTAACCCAAGAACCCCTTTCTGCCTCTGGAAGCATATCTCGAAAGTATTTCCCGCTAGGGGTGCTTCTAACAAACCAGTTTCCCTTCTTTTCTTTCCCTTTCCATGGGCCTGATGCAAAAAAGTAATTTGAAGGATAGGTGGGTGCCAGAATTCCAAGCCTAGGTTTTAAAATAATGCCAGATGGCCAGCAGAAGAGCTTTTTGAAATAATCTCCAGTCTTTGGGTCCGTGGTAGGATTATATTTGCCGAGCACAGCCTCAAGCCTGCTCATTCTTTGCGGGTCGGTGGCCGTTGCGTTGTCTTTGAAAAAACAGACAACAGAGGATTTATCTGTGGTGAAGCATACGTCTTTCATAGCCCCTTCACCGATAACTTCCGGGTCATATTTCACTGAGATACCGTCTGATAAAGTTACAGTTTCTTTTGCCATTACAATTTCTCCGGCGCAAGAATTACGATAGTGCGATCGTCGTTTGAGCCACGAACGAAATATGAATCCAACCAGTACAGCAAACGCTGTTCACTGGAGGTAACCCCCTGCATGGTATCTTTATGACTAATATATGAAAGCAACGAATAGTCCTTTACCAATTCTTTTAATTCGATTGGCATTTTTTTACATAAGCTTCCAGCAGAGAGAAGTTGAACTGTTTTCGGTCCATCTTTAGTGACTTGCTCCTGAGAAGTAGAAAAGTCAACAGATATCAACCTTGCAGCCTGTTCTGGTTCTTGTTTCTCCGGCTCAGATATTTCCAATATCCTGTTCATGCATAAATCTGCAAAAAGCCTTAACAAATCAGGATCAGCAGGAAAATAGTCATCAGCAACACCATCTGTCATAGTAAAAAGCGCTTGAAGATTTCCAAATTGCGCGAATGTTTTCTGGCGCAAAGAAGCTATTTCAAGCTTTGATTTTGACGTCAGAAAATATGTCTGGCCAGAAAATTCGCCACCATCTGGCTCACCCAATAGTTGCAGGTGTAAATCTCCGTTTCTTGATCGAATAATTGCAGCAGAAATACCATCACCTACCTGGCAGGTCATGTAAAAGCTGTATAAGATTCCTTGAATTTCAACCGTAGTTTGAACTGCAAGCAGAAGGGTGCAGGAAAAATCATTAATGCTGAGTTCTCTGCCAAGAAGCGTTTTGTATTCTGCAATGGATTCACGCTCTTGAAAGGCCGCCTCAAGTGCATTATAAGCGTTTTTCATGGCATCGTGCAGAAAGCTTTGCACCTGAGCGAAATCCTGCTTCTTGAAAACCCAGTTTGCATCTCTCTCAAGAATTCCCGAGTCTTTAAACCATTCATCGGCACTTCGCTTTGCCAGAAAAAACTGTTCCAGCTTTTCCTTTAATGTATCTATGGCCGCACAACAACTGGCTTTTGCTCCAACCCGTGAAAACTTGGCAGAGCCGGCACCGTCAGATACGGCAATAAGGTTCCAGTTGCCGGCACGGCAAAATTCAAACCAGTCATCACAATTGGTTCCATTGTGCTTGTGCATTTTGCCTCTGGCGCGCGCACCAATTATGCGAAATCCTTGCCCTGCTGCAATGTTTTCAATCGCAAATTCATCATGCGGGTCTGGCTCATTGGGTACGGGAAGATATTTCCAGGTGCCGAGCTGAACCGGCGGCTCTGTAATTGCGAACTTTCCTGAACCAGCAGAACTGATTTTTGCATTGTTAGCAGGGGAAGCTTGACTTACCTCGCGCGGCTTAGCGGTTGGCTGAGATTGAGAAATTTTCGCGTCTGGCGTTTTTTGAGGAACCGGTTGACAATTCTGCTGAGAATTCGTGGTAGATGTTCCAGTATTTATGCCTGGACTATTGGCTAATTTAGCGGAGTTGGTATTATTTGTCTTTTGAGAATCACTCAAATTATGATTTGATTTTGTGGTATCCGGTGCTTGCTGAAGATTAGCAGTATTCTTATTAGAAGGTGAATAAACCATTGGACTGCTTTTCTGAGTTTCATTGTCCTGGCAAGCTGATCGAGTCGTAGAATTAGACGCAAAATTCTGATACAAAGCCTCTCCAACCTTATCGCGAATGGCAACTTTAACAACATCTGTGAGTTTTTTGCGAGCCCAATTAGAGGCAATGCCCATCAATACTTGTTCTGTTTCTTGATCCAGATTTTCCACAGCTTTCATTATTTGCTGTTCAAAAACTTTTTCATATGCGCTTTTTACTTCATTCCCAGAAAAACGCCTTTGCAAAACATTATCAGAATAAATCTCAAGCAGACCTTCCTCTTCCAATAACCTTATAGTCGTGTCAATTACTGTGTCTTTTATTTCGCTTCGCTTAGAATGCTCTTTAATGAATTTTTTTATCTCAATTACTTTGGAAAGTAATTGTTCCTTCCGAGGATACAATGTAAAAGCAGTTAACAAAATTTCACTGACCTCAAACATTTTCTTGCGAAGCATATTAGAATCCATACTCTAGGTATTCCTTTCACCCGGGTAAAACTCAAATTATTTTATAATCTGACAATTCATCCAGCAGGCTCAATCGAACCTGCTGGATGAATTGTTTATGGAACGATCTGAATCTGCGGTGGCGGTGGGGGGAGTGCAATGGGGGCATCTGCCGGCGCTTGATGAACGCTGACAGAAGTAGTTTTAATCGAGCTTGATACCCACTTAAAGAATTTTTTAAGGTCATCCGGTTGCAGATTTTCAAGCTTAACGACAATTTCAGTTATTCTCTTCAACATTTGAGCATCGGCACCTGAGCCGGCAGCACAGGCAATGATATTGCCTACCCGCTTTTTCTTCAAATTGTCGGCTGCAGACTCCCATGAATCAGTCGGCTGACCATCAGTCATGAGGAATATAAGTGGTTTCCAATCGCCTTTCTGAGTGCCGCTGGTTGATTTGACAACTTCCCTGTCCAGGCACTGTTCAAGCAAGCGCAAAGCGTCGCCAAGGGATGTTGCACCTTCTGCCTCAAGGGTTGGAACCTGAAAGGTCATCAGTTCAGTCAGAGGACAAAGTTGCTGGGCGCTGCTATCAAAAGTAATTACAGACAGATAAGCTGTTTCAAGAGCCTGCGGATCACCCTTTAGATCGCTCACCAAAGCTCTAACCCCCTGGTTGACAGCCTCTATTGGATCGCCATACATCGATCCTGATGTGTCCAAAACTAGATAAATCGGTAATCTTCTTCCTTCTGACATACGTTCCTCCATTTATGTTAGTAAAATTCTCATGTCGATATTCAGGGAATGACTTCCGATTGAGGCGGCTTAAGAGCCGATAAACCCTGGCTCACAGAGCTTCGCACAGAAGTTGAAACCCATTTTAGATACTGTTTTAAATCGTCAGGCTGAAGCGAAGACAACTTGACCACATTATCAGAGATACGCTTCATTCCATCAGTATTATCATTGCGTGTTAAGCAAACAACAACATTTCCAAGTTTTTGTTTGCGAAAATTATCGGCAACACTTTCCCACTCATCAGTGGGATCACCATCAAGAAAAATGAACACCACAGGTTGCCAATCACCCTTATGATTAGTATTCGCAGATATTACTTCTCTTTGCATGCATTCCATTAGTAGAGACAGACCCGCCCCAAGGGATGTCACACCACCAGCTTCAAATTCTGGCTCCTGAAATGACATAAGCTCTACCAGAGGGTTAAGCTGACAAGCGTAAGAATTAAAGGTTAATAGTGAGATAAAGATTGTTTCGAGAGCTTGCGGATCGCCCTTTAGATCGCTGATCAGAGCTTTGATGCCCTGTTTCATAGCTTCGATGGCATCCCCGGCCATCGAAGCTGAAGTATCAATTAATAAATAAACAGGTAACCTTCTCATATCGTTTATTTTTTTGCGCTCACTTCTAATTCATTTTGCCAAAGGCAAATGAATTCCCCGTCATGTATTTCGCCAATACTAAACCACAATCCCCCGATATTCCGGTAGACATACAGATAAGACGGTTCTTTTTCAACTCACGTTTCCCAAGAGGAAACCTGCGAAGATACGCTTTCTGAGATGCTAATAAAAGGATTCCAATTTCAAGTTCCCAAAGATAGATTAAGGCAACAGCAACGTTTGCCTTATTCTCCTGCCAGCAACTTCAAGTTCAAACCATTCCGAGCTGGCATCCATCGAAACGTTAATTTTGGCGGGCAAACCATCTGAAAAGACTTTAACTTTTTTACCTGAAGAGTCAATTATAATGCCTGTTGGCGCAATAATCTGGTTTTCCTCTACAACCTCAGAGAATATCTCTACCAGAGCACGCATTTCTTTCGCAATCTTATGATCCCAGAGGTCTTTATCTGTACCAGTGTCAAGATTGTCTAATTCTTCCATCTGTTTTTCGTCTACCGAATCCCCTACTCCGATTAGAACAAACTTTACAGGGTTTCTTTTGCCTTGGCTGATTTCATGAGCAATCTGAGTTGTAAGGTTTTTTACCTCCGGCAAATCATCCAATTTTCCATCTGTAATGAAAATATACATGCCATTTTTTGCTTCAGCAAAGCGATCGACAAAGTATTTAATTGCAGGAACCAAATTGGTTTTACTTCCAAAACTTTTCTTAGGCCCATCAAGGCAAAGAGTTTTGCATTGAGCCTCAGTGAAATCGCCAACTTCTTCGATTGTGGAGCCATCGCCGCAAGCCCAGTATATAAGCGTTGTCCCACCGTCTGCATCAAGGTTTCCTGCTAAATAACCAACGAAATCTCTTGCTAGAGGCTCAATGATATTTTCAGAAAATTTCATATAGCCTGCTTTTACAGCTGCCTCATAAGCTTCAGGCTGAAAAAACCGATATTTCCGTCCATCCTGAATACCGTAAGTTATCCATTTTTTTCCTTCGTAGTCAGACATAACCTCAGGTGGAATTTTGCCTGACAATTCTTTGCCAAACGGATTGCGCATTGAGGCACTTCCATCTATTGCAACACCTGTTTGCCACCCTTCCCCGCCCGAGCCTTCGGGTTCCATTAAAATTGTGAATTCAACGTCTAAGTTCTTGCCGATCCTGTGTATTTTAACTTTTCCAAATTCTTTCGCAGTTAGATGACTCGGAATTGTGAAATCTACATCCTTCATTGTAACCTCCACACCTGATTACGGTTTTTTTTAGAATTTTCTAATTATGCAATCTCAGATATATCCTGGGTAATATCTCCATTCGGAGTATGGATTGTAAACTTCTTGCCGCTTGGCAAAACAAATCTAAATTTCCCCGGTAGCCCATCTGCAAAAGTGCTTACAACAATTCCTTTTTCGTCGAGAATAGTAGCGCTCGGGGCTACGATGGTATTTTCATCTGCAAGTTCGCCATATAGAACGGAAAGAATGTCTCCTTCGTCCCGAATAGAGGAAACCATGCCATGCGACCACAGGTCATAATCCACTCCAGAACCTTCGAACATGTCATCAAACCGTTCCAACTGCCCTTCGTCAATTTCCTCCCCCACACCAATAAGAACTAGTTTAAATGGTGTAGGATTTTTGCCTGCCTGTTCTTTTCCGATTTGGAGGCAATATGCCAGGCAATCTTTCTCGTCTTCAATTATCCCGTCGGTTAGAACAACCCCCATCGTCATTTTCGACTTTGTCTTTTTAAAAATCGTTTCATAGCCATATCTGATTACTGGAAGAAGCTTTGTACCTTTGCCCCAATTCTTTTGGCCGGGCCCGCTTATATCAGCCTTTTGCCAACCGGCATCGTCCATTTCGCCGAAGATCTGTATCTGATCACCTGGCGGAGTAATAGCCCAATAGATGCCAGTGACCTTGCCACTCTTAGAAAGAGAACATAAAAGACTGCCAATTTTTTGCCCAACCGCTTCGACGTATTTGGGTTCAGAAACAAATGGTCCCTGTATCCCGTACATTTTCTTGATTGAGGCAGAAGCGTCCAGAGCCAAAAATGCCGTCACGTCTTCTTCCCCTCCAATTAGATCAGGATCCGGGAGAAACCCAATCTCAATTTCTCTGCTCCCATCATTTTTGGGCTCAAAAACGTTGACTAAGGCCAAAGGCTTTACCGGGTTTGCAATTTTGGTCATTTTATCCTCCAGTGTCAAAAATTATAGAAATTTAAGATGATAAATTGCCAACAACTTCGAATGTGGTTGTTAGACGCCTTCTCACAACAATGATAAATTCATATCATGGAATTACAATTATTTCTACAACACTACTAGCACGAATTAAAAATGTCAAATTTATTAACCCAAAAGCTTACATTCTGACAATATGATTCGCGCACCCAACTTATTCCTGTACACTAGCTTGCGTTTGTGTAATAACCTGGGAACGTATGAACCAACCAATGTAGTCTTGGATCTTTTCATGAATGTGTTTCTCAAGCGATGGTATAACGCAGAAATTCTTCCTGTTAGACTCATCTGCAAAGATCTGCAACCATTCCCCGGAATGTTCTTCCCGAAAAAAACCAAACAAGTTTGAAGAGAATTTCTTCCTAAACTCTTCAATTATCGAAGCATCATGCCCCCCGATGATTGGTTGATTGCACCCCAGCAGGCAAATTCTGGGAAGGTAATCAGTTGGTGCGACATCCTTAGAAATGAGATCAAGTAAAGCCTTTATCCCCGCAGGGACGTCACAATTACGACTTCGCTCAATTGGTGGTATCTTGAATGGGCTTAATGTTTGCAAAGATACAACCTGGGGATTAGGAAAACTGAAGCTATTGATTCCTACCCAAAACTCGAGTTTGTGGAAATTGCGATCCAACCTTTTTAGCCCCTGGATCAGTGAAACAATAAACTGATCGAAAACTGCATTGAAGGGGACTTCTTCTTTATGCGGTGCATCGATCAGAAAATACCATGGCATTCGTCGAAGTATGGGAAGGGAAGGTGATGGAGGCGATGGCGATGGCGATGGCGATGAATCATCTCTCTCAAAAAAACCGCCCCATTGCAAACAATCTTGTGAAAACGTATTTCTACTTTCGGCCCAGGCAGCAAGGCCAGCCAAGTCATTTTCATCGAATCTGCCGCAGCTAATTCCGACAGTAAAACATTCTGGCCAGCCATCGTATGAAGAATGCTCAGTTAATTCCAATTTGCCAGTAACCCATTCTGCTAAAACTTTTTCCTGCCTGGGCCAAAAATCCTTAAGTGAAACAGGAGCGGACCACCCTCTTTCTTCGCCGCTGAAATCGACCAGATAGAGATCCTGGCTCTCAATTCTCCATTCCGACTTATAGATCCGAAGAGCTTTGGTGAGCAGGTGCCCCAAAAGTGAATTATCAAAGGGACTAGAGGCCAAAAAAAGTTTGTGACCGTTGAAATGAATTAACCCCTCGTTGCGAAATGTCATTTAACCCTCGTTTCGTTAAAGAACACGCTGAACCTCCCCCGAGTCGAAACCTCAACCCAGCCTAGCGGCGACTGCAATGTCCTTTCCTATAGCTAGTAGAATTTCCCTGAAATTGCATTTGTAAGCTCGATTAAGACCTAGTAAACCAAGTAAACCCGGAGAATCAAGTAAAAGGTTTTTTCCCTTTAGGTTGCCGCGAAGCGGTTCGTAGATATCCTTGAGATTCTCTGGTAACACCAGATATAAATACCCGATTTCTTTGTCCCGAAAAGCCTTTGTAACATCAGAAAAGTCTCTCACCTCGCCGTCAGGAATCAGTGGAGGTTCGTCGGTGATTAGAACGATGATTCGCTGCACATCCCCGTTGGAGAATTCCCGGCATGCTAAGACTAAGGCACTCAAGCTGCTTTCTCCTAGGTTACTTCCACCACCATTTGCCGAAAGTTTTGAAACAAGATTCTTGAATTTACCTGGATCTCTGGTAAATTTCTTGCCTCCTCCAAAATCAAGAACCTCATGCGGCTCATACATCTCAAGGTCTCTGAAAGCAACTAGTCCGCACTCTGCATCAAGCCCCTCACATGAAATGTAGTCAACAAAATCCTTGATGTTTTCCTTTATTCCCTCGATTGCGAACCCCATGCTTCCAGTTATGTCCAGAACGAACATTATTTGGCTTTCCCCACCATTGACCATAAGGTTGTTGTTACACACAATACTCTTTTTGTCTTTGCTAACCGTCCACCCAGCGTTACCACAGTAAGGGCAGGGGGCAGCACCTTTGAACATTTTGGAGTTGTAATTTTGACCGGCTGGACACTGAATCGAATCACCAAAATAATCCTCAGTAACCGGATAACATTTCTCAGGCTTGTAGACCTTTTCTTTTGCCAAATCAAGCTGATATCTCATCAAATATCCCTTGTTGCTCTTGGAACATCGCGAGGCTAGAATGATCTGTGAAGGAAAAACCTCCTGTCGGGATTTAGAAATACCCAGCCCATGAAAAGTATCGGCGGGAAGCGGTGGCAATTCTTTTCCGGGGCCTGACTGCAGCACATTCTTGCTAACTGTTGAAACAGAAGCCGACACCCACTTAAAAAAAGCCCTCATTGCAGACTGATCAAGACTCTTCATTAGAACAGCACTAGGGGAAATTTCGCGCAACACTTCTAGATCGACATCGCTACCGCACCCAATGGCAATGATGTTACCCATGCCACCTGGTAGAGCCCTTAACCTCTTTAGAGGTTCTCGCCACTCGTCGGTAGGACTACCATCAGTAAGAAGTATGACGACCGGCTTCCAGTCTCCCTTCTGTTCTGATGTAGAAACGCGTACATCATTCTTCAAGCATGTGGTCAGTAAATCAAGACCGGCACCGAGGCTTGTTCCCGAACCAACGGAAAGAGTTGGAGGTGTAAACTTGATTATCTCGGTCAGGGGGACAACCTGCTGCGCTTTGCTGGAAAAAGTAATGACTGAAACGAAGACTGTCTCCAGAGCTTGGGGGTCACCCATAAGAATATTCTTAAACTGTTTCAATCCTTCGTTAAGGCCAGCCAGAGGTTCTCCAATCATCGATTCTGAACTGTCCAAAAGGAAAAAGATCGGCAATCTTCTTTCCATTACCTCTCCTATCTGAAATAGATTATGTCTACATCAGGAAAAATGATTTTGAATTTTATATTGACGTTTTGAGCATATCACCCCCCTATTTTCGGGTCAAGATTCGCATCCAGTGGTTTCGCTCAGCGGTGGAGAATCCTCCGCTCCAGTAGTTGTGCTAAAACAGCGGAAATAAGGAATACTGACGCCCGTAATGCTTCATATAAAGCCATTTATATAATCCTCGGACACCTTCCGGCATGCTGAAAAATCTTTTCCGCAGAGAGTCATGACGGCGCTGATGTCGGCCGGGAGCCTCCACCTTGCATTGGCCATAGCCGCTGTGACTGCGATAGCACATTTACTCTCTCTCAGACGGATCTGGCTCTGGTTTGCGCAGGTCGCCTGAAAAATTCCACCGGCAATGCATGCTATGGTATCGGTGTCATCGCCTATGGTCATGGCCCTGGTGAATACCTCTGCCACGTTGTTTGAAGAAAGCGCACACCATAGAGCCTGTGGAACCGAACCCTGACAGGTAGCATCAAACGACCAGGTGAGGAGCTCATCGTAATCAAGGTTCAAGTTATAACCAAATTTGTTTTCTATTTCACGACTGATCTCTTCGCGGCTGACAGCAGGGTTTTCGAGAGCAGTCTTGATTGCGTATACCACCGACTGTGCTCCCTTAACAGCCTCGGAATGCCTGTGGGTCTGAAGCGTCAGTTTCTCAACTATCTCCATTATGCTGCTCATGGAGTATCCGGCCGACGCGCCCAGCGCCGATATTTTCATGGCTGCACCGTTTCCGCAGCTGGGCGGGTCAGGTTCTGTTCCGTCTGCCATAAGATGAAAAGAATTTATGACCGTAACCAATGCTGGGCGTCAGGTCGAAGAAGTGCTTGAGATAGCCGAAGTAATCAGAAATACCAGCTTTGCCTGCACGATAATCAACCCACCACTGCCAGGTTGCCAGAGTCATGACTGAATCGTCTGTCGGCCTGCCGATTAAGGCCAAAGATGTCAACGACAGCTTGTCAATATTCGGCTTTTGAGGACTGAATTCAAGGCTGGAACCAAGAACGTCGCCGACAATTGAGAGATACATACGCTACTCCTTGTCGTAGATTTCTAGTGTGTACACTGTGGCAGTGAAAATCTATGTATATATTTGCGACAGGGAGCGAGCCGGGCCACGGGCTGAGTATTCGGTGTCGTTTTTGGGGTCGTAGGCTGAGAGGCGACCGTAGTAGAAAGCGCCGGTGTCGACGTAAACGATTTTTTCGGTTTTCTCGATGGTCTGATTGGGGGTGTGCCCGACGATCAGGCGTTTGTCGAAATAGCCAAAATTGTTTTCGGTGCGGTCCCAGAGAAGGGCCCTTTCAGGCTGCTTATCGAGAGGGATGTTGGGATAGGCACCGGCATGCACGAAAACCCATTCGTCTTCGATGTAAAGAGGCAGAGACTGGCAGAAACGAACCAGACTGCTTCTGAAAGACAGGTCAGAAATTGAGTATAGCTTGCTGCCGTTGTGTTTCCAGAGCCACTGATACTCTTCGCAACCGGCATCGCTGATGGCATTGATGGCCATCTGTTCGTGATTGCCGCGCAACAGAACAATTTTGCCGGGATTGGCGTTATGCAGGTCGATCAGGTAATTGAGCACCGCAATCTCGTCTTCGGCCGATCTGCCGCGATCGATGTAATCACCCAGAAAAACCAGAACATCTGAGGTCGGATCGAATTTGATCTGGTTTTCGACAAGGTCGCGAAGCAGGTTGAACTGACCATGAACATCGCCGACGGCAATAATGCGCTTTGCCATGGCAAAATCGGGTCTGACGGATTCGTTCAACTTTTTCAGAATGACCTGATTCATATTTTGCTCCTTAACAGTTTACCTCGCAAAATCACCTTTGAAAAGAACTGGCGCCCGGGCGGATCAACCCGCCCGGCACCCACATAAGCAGGGGAGGTGTGACGACATACAATGACAAGAGCAATAACAACCAATTGTTCAGTCAGCCGCACAGTTGACCACTTTGTCTCATCTTGAGCTCAGATAGTCACTGTCAGCTGCATTTTTAGGTGCAAGCCCCTGCTTCAGACCGGCGAAGCCGGCTCCGGATTATATCTTCCTGAAGTATCCGGCTACTTCGACTGGCAGATCGATAGCCAGCAACTCGATGTTGCTCTCGGCTATCTCGTTCTTCAGCTCGAAAATCTCAAGCTCGGTGCTCTGAACCTGAGCTTTGAGCTGATCGACCTCTTCAGAGCTCAGCATCCTGACGGCGAGCCCGTCTTTGGCGCCATAACCGCCATTGCCACAGATAGATCTGAAGAGCTGCTCTTCGTAATCCAGCGTGTCATCGGCTGGTTTCGCGGGCTTACCGAAGCCAATCGGCTGATTGCGCTTCTTTTCGGTCATTTCCCGAAATTCTTCCAGCGCGATCATGTCTGGAATCTGCTGCTGCAGAATTCTCTTGAAGAGTTCGACCCGCTGCTGCAACATCGAAACCCTGGCGAGCTTGAGGTTTACGCCGTTAACGGCGTTCCGGCCGGCAACCTCGCTTCTGATCCGGATCCTCTCGTCCTGCAGACGCATAAAAGCCTGAATATCGGCCTTATAAGCCTGAATCTGCTTCGCCATGGTTTCGTACTGAGTCGGGCCGAGAACCTTTTCGACCCTTAAATTGCTGCCCTGGTTGATGCGGCCGGCCATTTCCTTGAGCACTTCTGCCAGGCGCTCATCAGCCTTGAGCCAGCGAGAAAGAGACATCTTGACAGTAACGACAGTGGTTGTGTTCATGGTATCCATAAAACCCTCCTGTAAGGTTGTGTTGAACTCATCCCGTTAAATTTCAGACGCCCGGTTTTATGTGTTTCTGGCATTCGTCGCAGATTGCCGGAATCGGTGAGGGTTTATGCAACCTTGCCTGCAATATCAGCTTATGAAGAGGGAAACGCAGCCAGCAAAGCGGATCGAACACTTTTCTGCCGATTTTGAGGAGCCGGCGCAGTTTTTCCATGCCACGGCGCTGCTCAGAAGCTTCGCTTTCGGGGGCGACGGTGAATCTGCGGTGGCAGACCGTACATTCATACTGGATGGGCTGAGAATCAGGATCGATCCAGAAAGGCCAGTTAACCATGATAACCATAGCGGACCTCCTTTGTTTCTTTGCAGATAAGCTTCTGCAATCAATGAATTCTTCATTGCCACGCTCAATAACCGCTTTAAATTCAGAGGAATGGTGCCAGATTATTTCTATATCGGACTTTCGGGTCACCGGTTGATTCGGTGACCCGTCGACTTTATTTCTCCTTTTCTGCATGCGGGTGCTGTGACTCTCTACCGCTGCCCTTTTCGGACAGTGTCTCTGACGCATCTGCCGGGTCCGCAGCGCCCCGGCTCCGAGGTCAGGATTCAGTTGTCAAAGATCTTTGCGCGACGGGTCGCGTCTTAGCGGTTCTGTCTTTTCTTTTCCAGTTCCTGTTCAGAACGGTCTTCGTCGGTGAACTGAACATCGCTGGTAAGACCAACCCTGAAATCGCAGATGCTTCTCGAGATCGATCCCCACACAGAGCCGACCCCGGCAGCAGTTTTGTCGAACAGCAGTGAAGACGAGGCGGCAAAGCCGCTGGCCATCGCATCTTCCATTGCAGACAGATCAGCACTGAGAAAAACGAACTTCCAGCCGGCCTTTTCCTGCTTTTCGTTGATCATTGCCGTCACCTGTTTTTTGTTAAATTCACGGCTCGAGTTTTCCTGGCCGTCGGTTATAACCACGATTACTACCTTTTCCGGCACATTGCCCTCAGACATACTGTCGAGAGTCTGCTGCAGATGATTGATGCCGCGGCCCATGGCGTCGAACAGGGGCGTTGCAGATCTCGGCACGTATGTTTTCTCGTTCAGCTCAGGAATTTCGCGAATCGGTCTGCAATCATGAATTACTTCATAAGGGTCCTGGGCGTCGAACTGAACCAGGGTCATGGTGACATCACCGGGCTCCTGCTGCTGCTGTTTCAGGAATGCATTGAAGCCGCCGATAGTGTCACTGCGAATGGCTTCCATTGAGCCGGTGCGATCGAGAATGATTGTGATGTGGGTTTTCGCTTCTTTCATAAAGACCTCCGTTTAACTTTCTGATATTTCCAAGGGCGTAATTCACAGGCCGTTCATTTTTTTGTCACGACATTTTTCACACCCCCGCTATCTTTATTATCCTCTTATCATGACAAATGTCAAGTCAAATCGAAAATTTTCTTTATTTGACCTGAAGCGCTTTTTCGGGTATTGTTAAACTAGAGCCCATGACAAATGTCACATAATGACAGGTGAGGAAGATGCAAAGTCACGAAGAAATCAAAAATGCCCGGGAAGAATTAAGTCTCAGCCAGGAAGCCTTCGCCCGGATTTTCGACGTGTCGGCACGCACGGTGATCCGCTGGGAAAATGGCAGTTCTGAACCGCAGGCCGGCGCAAAGAAGCGCGTCAAACAACTTCTGGAACTGCTCAGAGCACCGGAATCTTCTGCTATTCTTAAAGAAGCCGCAGGAAAATCAGACGGACCGGAACTTCTGCGCAGCATTCTGAATCAGAGTTCTTCTTCTGGCAGTTCGTGGTATTCAGGTTCTTCCGGCACGACCCCATTGGGCAGCTCTGGAATCACCCCGCTCAGCGGAAACAGCCTGCTTACAGGTCTTGGAGCATTAGTTGGCGGTGCAATCAGCGCCTGGGGAATCTACAAGGAACTGCACAAACGCTTTGGAAGCAACGCAACAGATTCAGGCAAGACCACCATGCCAGGCTTCAAGTGCCCGATCTGCGGCTGCACTGACAATTCACGACTGCTGCACTGTACAGGAATGCTTGCCGAAGGAACACCCTGCACTTTCGTCATCTGCCAGAAGTGCATCTATTCAAGCAGAGAGGCGCACGAAAAACTGTCGCCAACCTGCAACCGAATTTCTGTCCCTGCTTTTGAAACCATTGATGATTAGAGAGTAAAGCGGGTCTTTTGACCCGAACTCAGAGTCTTATAGGCAAAAAATTAGACCTGGCTGCACGCTGAATTTGAGTTGTGCATTTGACTGTCTCGCAGATATTGTTTTTATTCTGCTGAATAGATTTTGGTTGCCGTGAAATAATCAGAGCTCAAACTTTTGATGCCTGCGGGAAATGAAGGCCATGGCTTCCCTGACGCATTTATTTACATCTGCAGCTATCTCTGAGCCGAAAAATCGAAATACATTCAATTGCCTGGAACCTCCGGTTTCTGGAATGAACCAATGTGGCATATGCCCTGTCTTTTGACACAGCGCTCTGCTATCATTTAAGGCAAGATTGAGGGAGCCAGAAACTACGCTATCTGTATTGCCATAACTTGTATTCTGGCTCTGGCTGCTTTCTTTTATGCGTGGTGATGCTGAAACAGCCAGAATGCTGACTATGTGGAGGAAATATGCGCATTTTGTCGATTCTGTTGATGGCGTTTTCTTTCCTGTCGGGTATTGCAGCTGCAGAACCAAATGATGCTGCAGGAGGGCTGATCGGTGAGGTGCTTGGCAAAAAGGTTTATCGCGATGAGATTTTCATCCCGGAAGAATACCGGAATATTGTTGCTGCTTCGGCAACCATAAATAGCGGAAGTAATGAACCTGAGCTGGTGTTCGAGGCCGGTTCCGAAGAAGCTTCGGCAGGCGGGATTGAAGACCTGGGCCCCATTGAAGAAGAAACAGCATCTGAAAGCGAACAGGTAATCGACTCTTATGAAGAATATGTAGAAGAATTCGGTGATGAACAGGATGGTTCTGAAGACATCGAGGCCGATCCGGAAACGTCAGAAGATCAGGATTTTGCAGCTTCCTTCGGGGAGAAGGATGCAAGTGCTGACATGTATTATGGTGAGCCTGAAGAAATGCTTGCAGAGCGTGAAAAGATAGTTCAAAGTGAATTACTGCGGCTGTTCGTCGCCCCTCTGGTTAAAAAATTTGTCGATGAAAACCGGGAAAAGCTTGAGCCTACAGCCGATGAACTGAGTGCTCAGACTGCTGAATTCAAAGCGATGTCGCAAAAGAGCGCTGAGCAGGATAGAGCCAGGATTGCAGAAATTGACCAGAAGCTGGCCGCTCTTGCTCCAGCAGATAAAGAACAGCGTGAACGACTGAGCAGGAAAAAAAAGTTTCTTGAAAGCATCCACGTTCCCGCTCTCAGTGACGAAATGGAAGAGCGGCTGGCACGCGGGCTCATTTCTGCCTGGAAAACTCAGATCGGCCTTTACGAAAAATACGGTGGCGGGCGGATTCTCTGGCAACAGAGCGGCTATGAGGCTTTCGATGCGTTGCGTCGTTTAGTTGAAGAGCAGCAGAAGCTTGGCAATCTGAAAATCTCTGATCCGGAGATGCAACAGAAGCTCATGGGTTATTGGGACGACCCGGGGCATAGCAATTTTCTCAGAAAAGATCCCGAAACGGTTCAGGCATTTCTCAAGCCTTCATGGAAAAAGTGAATTGTTCTGCTCTTTGTGCGAGTCGATCAGGCCGAGCCCGATTCTGGTCAGTTCAACCAGGAGCCTTCCCATTCCGGAAGTTCTTTCGACAGCCGGCAGAGAAGCACGCGACAATTTTCGTGAATAAGAGCATAAGCTGAAATTCTCAATCTTTGAGCCTTCATGAATTCAGCAACCTTTCCTCTGCAGAAAATTCAGATAGAGTTTGCCAGGCCTGTTCAACCCTGATTTCCCAAGGTGCCGGGACGGAATCTGTATTTTTTTCAAAAAATATGGAATAAAATTCACTCAGCCGGATTTTAATTTATGAGATGAGCAAAAACAACCAGACAATCAATGCCAGTTTGACCGAACTGATAAAAAAGTATCAGGGCCTTGTCTATTCTGTGGTTTACGGCATAACCCTCGATTCAGAGGAAAGCTGGGATCTGACGCAGGAAGTAATGGCCAAGGCCTGCCGCTGTGAAGGCTTCACGACTCCAGAATTCAATCAGAAAGCCTGGCTGGTCAAAGTGGCCCGCAACGATGCTCTGAAAAATCGGCGCAGCCTGGGAAGTCGCCTGCGATATCTTGCCCGTTTCTGCGGTTTTGAGAGCGCAACCGATGCCAGAGCGCTTGAAGACAGACTGATTCGCAACGAGAATGTTGCAAAACTCAAGGAGTTGTTGCTGAAGCTCGATGAAGAAGATCGGCAGATTCTGACGCTTCGCTTCAGTGCCGAAATGAGCTATCAGGAAATCGCCGCTGAAATGCAGCTGAAAACTGGAACCGTCATGTCGAGACTGGCCCGGCTTAAAGACCGTCTTGGTCTCGACCTGCAGGAGGAAACCCAATGAAACCCGATGAAATCCGCCAGGCTTTCCGCAGTATGTCTGCAGAAGTCAGCAACGATGCCGAATTGACCCGCCAGATTATCGAAAGGGCCGGCAGCAAAGATGGCCTGGTTCCGAAAGAGGAGCTGAAAAGACACTTTTACCAGTTCCTGATAATCTTTGTGCCCGTTCTGATTGTCTACTTCATTGTTCAGGCCTGGACAGTGCCGCTTGCTGGTGAGCTTCAGGTCGAACGGTATTTTGAAACCGACAGGTCATTCATCTGGGAATCCCCGGATTTGATCAATAATCAGAGCCTTGTTCTCTTCTGGTTTGTCCGTGGTACTCTGCGGGCATTCCTGGTGCTGTTGGTGCTGACCTTCATGCTGACTGCAGCAGCCATGCCGGTTCGCCCCCCTGAAAGTAATCAAGGAGGTTCGCGATGCGCAGCCTGATTGAAAAATTTTATTCCGGAAGTCCGAAACAACGTCTGATAACGGTTATTACCTGGCTGGTAATCATCTCTGCCGCTTCGACCGCATATAGCTTTATCAACCTTTTCTCTCAGGTCCGGGTGCTGAATGAAGGGGTTGCACCGCAAAGTATAGGTTTTGAAAACCTGCCTGCCCGGATGGGGTATCACCAGCCTGATGAAACGCTGATAAAAGGCCTGGAGGCCTGGAAAACCCTTGCCGGGTTTGCCAAAAACCTGGTTGTCGAGGAGAAAGGTTCATTGGCACGCCGCCTGACTGACCAGATAGCACAGCATGATCAGGAAGCTGTTGCAGCTATCAGGGACTTCAACAATATTGACTGGAAACATCTGATCATTTTCGCCGGGAGCCAGATCGACCCGTTGAGCAGTTCGCTGGTTGAAAGCTTTGCTAAAGTTCGTGCCGTCGCACGCTTTATGGGTCTGTATCTGCGCCGGTTCAAAGAACTGCATCCTGAAGAAGACAGTTCTTTTATCCTCGCAGCCAATCTGAAACTGGCCAGACTCAATGACCTGACCAGCCCGTTTCTGATCGGCAAGATGATCACCATGGCCGTCGATGGCATTGCCATGAAGAGCCTGATCCCTCTGGTCCTGGAAAAACGTATCAACAGCACTGAAGCGTCAGAATTGATTGGCAGCCTCAAGTGGTCATTAAGTGTTGACAAGCCGATGCGCGCCGCTCTCGACTGCGAGTTCTTCTTTTTCAGATACGCGTATGGGCGGTTGTATTCAAATGCTCCGCTGGCCCTCTGGATTCTGGAGAAGGTCTATGGCAACCCGTTCGATCTTTATCAGAATTTGAGTGATGAGATGCTTGCCAATCCCAGCTTGAATCTTGGTGAACGCCTGAATTCTTCGCATCCGATTCTGTTGCTTGCCTTTCCAAATTTTCGCAAAGCTGTCGATGTGTCGCGCGAAAAAGCAGTGCATAAGACGATTCTGATGAAAATGCTTTCAGACATGCTTGGCCAGCAGATGCAGGCGGTTGACCCGGTTTCAGGCACGCCGCTGAAGTCTGTCCAACTGAACGGCAGCACGGTCTATTATAGTGTCGGAAGGGACGGACAGGATAACCAGGGCGAAGGTGACGACATAAAACTGCCTGACAATCTTGATATTTGAGGCCGGACGATTGCTGAAAATGCCATTGTGGGCGAAGCGGATAATCAATCTTTGAATAGATCCCCGCTTTTGGCCCACAATGGCTTTTTTTGTACACGACCACAGCGACATGGAAAACGCTTTAGATTCGTAGATTCGTGGTTTACGCCCGGAATGATGAAGCCGGATTACGTCATTCCCGTGAAAGCGGAAATTCTGCCCAAATGCAAATCTAAGGGGTTTTATTATGTTTGCCCTGCCAGCCGCGATCGTTCAATTGACATGACGGCCTGAAACGGGCATAATCACAAAAATGGCATGACAGGAGAGGCTATGGCAAGAAAAGAATACGGTTTTCATAATGACGTAAAGGGTGCCGATACCGGGTTGTTCGGGTTTGCCTTCGACGCATTGAAGGTAATTTTCAAGCTGACCCCTGATGAAGATCAGACCTTTTTTGAATTCATCATGGAAAAACTCGGTGCCGCTGCCCTTTTTCTGATCAGCACGGCAATCATTCTCGGCATTTTTCTGGCGCTCTTTTTTGAGCCAATCATGGATGCCCTGACCTGATCTGATTTATTGTGACTTATTTCGGAGTCTTTGTTTATGGCTGTTCAAATGAGTCAGACGGCATGTCTGTCGGTATCTGCCGGCGGAAAGACGGCTGCGGGGGCGCGTTGAGCTGCTGCGTCTGAGTCGCGGCATTCTGCATGCAGCGGCTCATGGTGGCGTGCAGCTTCTGCCAGTCTATCGATTCCCCAATTTGGTGCAACTCCGGATCAGTCATCAGAGCAGTAACCGTCGGATGTTTGAAAAAATCAGCCAGGCGTTTTTCGCGCAGCAGCTGGTGGAGCTCCTGATTCTGACTGAGAACCTGCAGTTTCGGGTGCCTGACAACGTTGCCCAGCTGGTTCCTGACGTCGTTCCAGTCGACCTTTTCAGCATTTTCGAGAAAACGTCTGTCGCTGGCCAGCTGCATCAGCAGAATCGGCCCGGAGGCATTGGCCGCCAGCCATGGTTTTATCAATTCGGTGCTGAGAGCCTCGCCGAGTTCGGCAGTTATCGAACTGCGCATTTCCAGGCCTTTGATCGGCACTATGCCTAACAGAAAGCCAAGCATGCCAATGACCAGCGCCGCTTCACCCATTCCGAACAGCAGACCGGCAAATTGTCCCGGCAGAGAAGGTCGGCGTGGTTTGTTATAAACAGGACCCAGCATCAGGTAGAAGGCAAAGTAAGCTGCAAAAAATGCCACCGGGGTGCCAATGCAGGTGCCGATGAAATTTGGATACCCGGCCAGAGCCCCTACTTTGCTGCCAGTTGTGTAAGCGACCCCGGCTGGAACCACCCAGCGCAACAGGCCGACCACTTCGTTGAGGAAACCACGGTGAAAGCCGATGATTCCCCAGACGACCAGGCCTCCGACCGCACCCCAGGTCAGGAAAAAGTCAGCGTCGTTATTGCTGGTCGCCTGATCAAAGATCACGGCGATGTAACAGAAAAAGATGAAATAAGCCAGGATGGAGGGCCAGCTGTCGAGCGGTTTGCCACTGTTGTCGGCGGGCATGATTTTTTCGGTTTCGACGTTATCCATTTGTTTTCCTCGATTCTCAGTTCTTTTCGGCAGGCAGGGTTTCCTGTTCAGATTGCATGAACTGCCCTTCGCGGGACACAAAACCTTTCTTTTCGCCTTCGTGGACAATGAAACTGCCATCGTGCTGCAATTTAATGTCGGTATAGATATATGGGAGGATTTCTTTGCCGTCGGCAGCGATGAATCCCCAGAATTTGCCTTTTCTGACCGCGGCTTTGCCGCCGCGCATGTTGGTAGCTTCATCATACTGCAGGGGAATCACGATGTGCCCATGCTGGTCAATATAGCCGACTTTGCCGCCGGCTTTGACCCAGCAGCGGTTTTCGAAAACCTGGCCCGCATCTTCATAGGTCTGATTACCTGCAGGATCTTTTTCTGCCGGAAACACCACCCATCCGCCATCTCGCTTTGCCATTATTACGCCGGTCGAAAATACCTGAATAATTTGAAACTCAGGGCGGAGCAGCCATCTGTTTTGCTCATCCATTATGCCAATACGGTTCTGAAACAACACTCTTGACCAGCCTGATTTGTTATGCATTGGATGAAGAGCCAGTTTCGGATTTTTGACTGGTTGTTTGTCAGGGCCGATGATTGTTATCCCGGATTCGTCTTCTGCAGCTGCCTGTGACTCTTTAAAGTTTGTTACCCAGCTGAAAACAGCAGGAATAACCTCGTTCAAATCTTTGTCGAGAAAGCCCCACCGGCCCTCCCGGTTCTGAAAGGCGGCCCGGCCCTCAGAAAAAGGTTTAACCGCGAGGTAATCCCGCTCGATCAGCTTTCTGCCGGCAGAATTGTATAGCGAAAGCGAGGTTTCATCAGTGCTGAGTATGTTCGATTCGCCGATGTAGCTGAGGTTTTTGGGCGCCAGAGGCAGCAAGATTTTGCCTTCCGGGTCGAAAAGGCCCTGTTTGAAGTCGAGGGTGGCGACTATGTTACCGTCTGGCAGAATGTTTATGTTGTCGTAGATTGGCGGCATGATCATGCCGCTTCGGCGATGAAAGAGCCCGGTTTCAAAATCAGTGCAGACAAAAAAATGCTCCCCTTCAGGAGGTTTGCTTATGTAGGGGTATTCAGGTTTTACCAGATAGTTTCCAGTCTGATCTATGATGCCGAAGTTTCCCTTTGCCACAACTATCGCAGCACCGGAGGCGAATTCTTCAGCTCGCTCGAACTGCTCTGGAATTACCGCCTTACCATGGATATCGATGTATTCCCAGCGGTTTTCTCTGCGCACCGCTGCCAGACCTTCACTGAAGTTGCGAGCTTCAAGGAATTGCAAGGGCACTGCCGGCAAGCCATCAGGGCCAAGGTAGCCCCAGAATTTGCCATTATACACAGCCGCTCTGTCACATGTCATCGGCATCATTTCCGGGTAAGCTGCTTCTCCGAGCTTTTCTCCGGCATCGTTGAGCAGGTGCCAGCAGTCGTTTTTCCGCAGGGGGAAAACGCCGGGATTGAAGCCGTTGGTCCAGTCTTCAAGCGGGTCAACCTCGTAAAGATCTTTGGAATCTACCCCATCGCCTGAAAATCTCATCCTTAGCTCGCCAGGGTGCCCATCATTGTCAGGAGACCAGACTTTTTCCCAGGCCGGCTCGATGACGAAACCGGCGCTGGTGTCGATAATGCCCCACAAACCATCGACTTTAACCGCCGCATACCCATTAACAAAACGGCAGACTTTGTCAAAAAGCGGGTAAATCTCGACTTCACCTGATGGTGAAGTTATGCCCCAGGCGCCGGTGGCCGGTCCGGTAGAGAAACCGAACTTGTCACCAACCTGAACAGGCTTGAATTCCCAGTCGTCGATACCTTTGAAAGTAATATAGGCCCGGTTGTATGCAAAGGTAATATGGGTCTGCTGCCCGGCGCAGGGGGGGCAATAACAAATAGCCGTCAATAGAAAAGCAGGCAGGTGGCATTTTGCTCTCATTAGCCGTTATGCCTTTCTTCCGGAAATAAAAAATCGGAGAGAGCGAGATTTGAACTCGCGGAAGGCAAAGCCCTCAACGGTTTTCGAGACCGCCCCGTTCGACCGCTCCGGCATCTCTCCTGATGTCTCCTTTTTACCTGAGAATCGCATTCTTTGCAAGCATTTTTCAAAAATCTGCAAAATCTGCACCTTCGGCACCTTCTGTAGAAACAGGCTGCATCACTGGCGGCGCTTCTAATTGCCTGCTCAGGTGCTGCCGTAATTTTGAAGTTTTACGCCCTTCTGGCTGCAGGCTTCAGGGTCGCGGGGTAGTGGGGTGGTTTGAGGCCGGTGACTCTGTGCCGGTCTGATAGACCGAGCAATTCTGCCGCGTCGGTTGCAGAGATCGTCACATTGAGAAAAAGAGCGAAAAACGTTCTGGTTTCTTCGATCATATCGACCGGGTAAAAGTCCGGGTAGAGCAGCTGCATCAGCCATTTGAGGCCAAGAAAGCGCATGAAGGACGGCGGTCGGTCGAACCAGTTGAAGGGCAGCGAAGGGATCAGATGGACATGATGATTTCTGACTGCCTCAACCTGCTTCCAGGCAGGGTTTCTGAAGACATCAACGAAAAAAGCCTTGTCCAGTGCCAGAATTATATCAGGAGCAGCGGCGGCTACCTGCTCGATGCTGACTTTTTCCATGCCGGCATGGGTCTGTATCTGGCCGCGATGCACGTTGACATCACCGGCGAGCTTCAGCAGATGAGCGTGCAGCGAATCGTCGAATTCGGTGGCCAGCCCATCACGGCCTTGGGCATAATAAACCCCGGGGCGTTTCTCAGACGGAATCTGCTTCAGAACCGTTTCGGTCTCGCTCAATGTCTGGCGGCAATACTCAACTTTCGGCGCAACTGCAGTCTCGCAATCAAGAAGGCGGCCGACGAAACTGTAGGCTGCGGGGTAATCGCGCAGATCGACAAGGTCGTCGATGATGACATAAACGAAGGGTATGTTGAGGTTGTTAAGGGCTTCTTCAGACTTGCGGTGAAACGGCTTCTTTTTTTCGGCCCAGACGATAACGACATCGGGTCTGGCAGCAGCAATCAGATCTATGCTCGGCAACATGCCGATTACGGGCAAATGGTGCAGACAGGATGGCAGAAATCGCAATTCTTCATTCTGCAATGGTTGCAGAAGCCCGGGCAGCCTGTCTGGCGCGACAGAACACAGCATGGTGAAACCGTATGGAGACGGGGCGTACACGGTCCTGATTTTGTCGGGAATCATGACCCGGCGTCCTGCCATGTCGATTATTTCACGTTTTCCGGCTGTTATTGCCATTTTCTACTCCTGGCAGGCGGTTGGTTTATTCTGCTGAAGTTCTGAGCTATTCCGCCTGTAGATATTCTAGCAGTATAAGCGCAGCATTTGAAGTCGGGTACCTTTTTTTACTACAAAGTTTTCGCATTTTGTGAGATAATCGATGCTGACCAGTCGTTGATGCGAGGGCTGGTTTGTTACGTTAAAAATGCTTTAAACAGCTGTTTTAAAATGCTTTTCAGGAAAAGAAGAATGAACACAGTTTGTCACGCAACCCGGGCAGGTCATGAATGGCTCTGCGATACCCGTGGCTCATTCTTTTCCGAGGCGCTTTGCCCGACTGCAGCAATGCTGGTTTTTCGGGTGCAAAACAGTTTTCCCGTTCCAATTTCTGTCAACATCGAGGAGGAATCATGATCCCTTCATATCACCGACCGACTTCCGTGGCGGATGCCTTACAGCTCAAAGCCAAACTTGGACAGGGCGCTGTTTTTCTTGCCGGGGGTACTGAAGTTAACCAGCTTCATGCCGCGCGACCAACCGCTCTCATAGATCTCGCCGGGCTTGGCCTCAATAAAATCGAAGTTTCTGCCAATGGCGTGCGAATTGGTGCCGGTGTCACTTTTCAGCAGCTTGTAGAGCACCCTGAATTGCCTGAATTTCTCAAAGAAGCTGCTGCCCAGATGGCCAACCGCAATATTCGCAACCAGGCTACAGTCGGCGGACAGGTTGGTGGTAACAAATCCTGCGCCAATCTTATTCCTGCTCTGCTGGCCGCAGAAGCACGGGTGGTGCTTGCCGATGGTGAAAAGCCGATCGAACAGTTCCTTGCCGGAGAACCTGCTCTGATTCTCGGCATTTTTGTGCCGGCTTCCAACCGCGTTTATGGTTTGGCGCAACATACCAGAACTGCCAACGACATTTCGATTGTAACGGCTGCCGCCTCTCTCACGGTCGAAGGTGACCGGGTCTGCCGACCAATACTTGCCATCGGTGGCGTCGCACAGCATGTTGTGCGCCTCGATTCTGTCGAAAAGGGTCTCGATGGGCAGCCAATTCCGTCTGTTGAAAAAATCGAATCGATGATTGCCGCGGCTGTAAAGCCGATTGACGACCTGCGTGGCAGCGCTGCCTTCAAACGACAACTGGCGGCTGCTCTTGGCGCCAGGGTTTTGAAAACTGCAGCTGCAAAGGTTTCTGCCAGCAAAGGAGCACGCTGATGTCCATATCAATTACACTCAATGGTTCCCCACGTATCCTTGAAGCCGAACCTGGCGAAAACCTGCGTGATGTCCTGCGCCGATCCGGCATTCTGTCGGTGCGCAATGGCTGTGATGGCGAAGGCACCTGCGGCAACTGCGCGATTCTTGTTGATGGCAGGCTTGAAAATACCTGTCTTCTCGTCGCCGGGCAGGTTGAAGGCCGTCATCTGCGCACTGTCGAAGGTCTGGCAAAACCCCGTGAACTGACCGGCCTGCAGACTGCTTTTGTCGATGCCGGAATAGTTCAGTGTGGTTATTGTACCGGCGCCATGCTTATGGGTATTGTTGAATTGCTCGACAAGGTAGAAAAACCAACCCGCGAGCAGGTTAAAGATGCCCTTTCCGGCACCTTTTGCCGCTGCACTGGCTATGAACAGATTTACGGTGCCGTTGAACTGGCTGTCGCCAGACGCAAAAATCCGGCAACGCCTTTTGAAATGCCGAAGTTCAGAGAAGACATGCGCTATGTTGGTGCTGCCAAAGGCAAAATCGATGGTTACCTGCTGGCCCGCGGCGAAGCAGCGTTCGTCGAAGACCGGGTGCGCCCTGGTCACTGCCATCTCAAAGTATTGCCAAGTCCTCATGCACACGCTTTCATCAAACATATCGACACCGCGCGTGCCGAAGCTCTGCCTGGCGTCGTCGCAGTATTTACCTACAAGAACTGCCCTGATATCTGGTACAATCCGGCGGGGCAAGGGTTCCCCGAACCTTCTCCCTACGATCGACGCATGTTCGATCAGAAACTGCGCCATGTAGGTGACCGCGTAGCCGCAGTAGTAGCTGAAACTCCTGAAATTGTCGATGCAGCCATGAAGCTGATCGAAGTTGAATACGAAGTACTTCCCGGCGTTTTCACTATTGAAGATGCTAAACGCCCCGGCGCGCCGGTTGTTCACAAAGCCAAAGTAGAATACGTGGTCGGAGCTCCCGCTGACCTCGATAAATACAACCAGGGTGTCGACCCGCGTGAAGGCCGTATCATTTATCAGTTTCCGATTCATGCCGACCCGCACCGCAACCTCGCGGCTTCGGTTCATGGCGGCATTGGCGACATAGAAAAAGGTTTTGCCGAAGCTGAAGTCATTCATGAGCAGACCTACGAAACCTGCCAGATTCAGTGTACTCCAGCCGAACCGCATATAGTTTACAGTCGCATGGAAGGTGACCGCCTGGTTCTGCACGCTTCAACCCAGGTGCCATCGCATGTTCGTCGCATTATTGCAAGCATTCTTGGCGTCAAAGAAACGAAGATCCGCGTCATTAAAGAACGCGTCGGTGGCGGTTTCGGCGCCAAACAGGACATGGTCCTCGAGGAAGTCGCTGCCTGGGCCACCTGGGTTACCGGTCGCGATGTGCTCTATCGCTATACCCGTGAAGAAGAATTCGTCGCTTCGCGTACCCGTCATACCATGCGTGTTCGCGTCAAGCTCGGCGCAAAGAAAGACGGCCGGTTGACCGCAATGCACATGGATCTGGAAGCTAACACCGGGCCTTATGGCTCACACTGCCTTACAGTGCCGATGAACGCCTGTTCCAAGTCGTTGCCCCTGTTTCTCTGTGACAATGTGCGATTTGACGTCAATACTTATTATTCGAATATATCTCCGACCGGCGCCTATCAGGGATACGGTGCACCGCAGGGTTCGTTTGCCCTGCAGCTTGCTGCCGCCGAAATGGCCGCCAAACTCGGCATGGATCAGCTTACATTCATCGAGAAAAACCGGGTGCGCGAGGGGGCCATGCTCGAGATTCTCCGCTGCCTGGGTGAAGGCCGTGAAGGCACGCCGCAGCTCGTTTATACCTGTGGTCTTGGCCCGGCTCTCGACGAGGGTAAAAAACTGATCAACTGGGGTAAAAAAGAAACCAGCAGCGATCCTGACGTTAAAATTGGTCAGGGCGTCGTTATCATTCAGCAGGGTTCAGGTCTGCCGGGTCTCGATTCGGCAAACGCCGCCATTACCCAGTTCGGTGATGGCACATTCATGGTTCTTTCCGGCGGCACCGACCTCGGAACCGGCCTCGAAACCGTCGCGGTCAAGTTGACCGCCGAAACCCTCATGGTGCCTCTTGAAAACGTAGCGGTGCTGGCTGCCGACACTGACAGCACACCATTCGATGTCGGCGCTTATGCATCGTCCGGAACTTACTTCTCTGGCGGCGCGGTTCTCAACGCGGCGATCAAGATGAAGTCGATGCTGATCAAGGAAGCGGCCGATATGCTTCAGGAACCTGAAAACAATCTTCAGCTTGCCTGGCCCGGGGTTGTCAAAGGCCGTTCCGGTCAGGTCACCTACGAACAGATCGCCCGCCGAACTCAGAGCGGCACCGGGCATGGTCAGCTCATCGCGCCGGCGCATTTCATTACCGACAAGGGTTCATTCCCATATGGAGCTCATTTCTGTGAAGTTGCCGTCGATACCCGCACCGGCAAAGTAAAACTCCGCAAATACTATGCTCTTCAGGATGCCGGCACGCCGATCAACCCTGAGCTAGCGCTCGGCCAGATCTACGGTGGTGTTCTCAAGACCATCGGCCACAGCCTCTACGAAGAAATGATCTTCGACGAACATGGTCAGTGTCTGAACCCGAACTTCAGCGATTACAAGGTACCGCAGATGGGTGATCTGCCCGATGACTTCAAGGCGGTGCTTGTCGATACCAACGACCCGTTTGGGCCGATGGGCGCCAAGTCAATCTCTGAGATTTCCTGCAACGGTGCAGCACCTGTAATAGCCGCCGCCATTCATGATGCAACCGGTGTCTGGATAAGAAGCTGGCCGTTCACGCCGGAAAAGATTCTGCGGGCTCTCGGCCGCATCTGACATGATTCTGGGTGTTCTTCTCGCCGCGGGGGCTTCGCAGCGCATGGGTTGCGACAAGCTGAGCCTGCCGTGGCGGGGAACAACCGTCCTGGATGCCACGCTGGCCCGCTGGTCAGAGGTGCCTGAATTCGATGAAATTCTTCTGGTGCGCAGGTACCCTGATCCCGACTTTCAGCAGACCAAAGTGCGACTGCTTGTCAATTCTGAAGCCGAAGAGGGTATGGGAAGTTCGTTGCGTCTGGCTGCCCGGGCTCTGCCCTCAGAAACGACTGCTGTAGTCGTCGGGCTGGCAGACATGCCTGAGATTGCTGCAAAAACTATCTCAGCCCTCATCGCAGCCTGGCGCCCACTCGGGCCCCATGGCATCGTCGCACCGGTTCAAGCAGGAAGACGTGGCCACCCGGTTGTATTCGGTGCCGGTCATTTGACAGCCTTATGTGAACTCTCGGGCGATCGTGGCGCACGCAATATTTTGCAGCGCTGCCAGGAAGATCTGGTGCTGATAAGTGTCGATGACCCAGGCGTAGTTCTTGATCTGGATACGCCTGCCGATCTGGAGGCAAAGTCATGAAAGTGCTTGTTCTTGGAGCCGGCGAGCTTGCCAGCAGCACGGCACACCGTCTTTTCCGTGCCGGTTTTACTGTGGCAATGACTGAGATCAGTGAACCTCTCGCGGTCAGACGGGCTGTCTCATTCTGCAGCGCTGTCTGGGACGACGAAATAGTCGTCGAAGGCGTCTGTGCCCGCCGCTGGGAATCGGGGCAGCAACTGCCGAACAGTCTTGATCACATTGCCGTTGTCGTCGACCCCGAGGCAAAAATACTGACAACCTGGCAGCCTGATGTTCTCGTCGATGCCCGCCTGCTGAAATGTTCCGGCGCAACGTCGGTCGCCCAGGCCCCACTGGTAATCAGTCTCGGGCCCGGCGCTGTATGTGGTGTCGATGCCCATCTGGTCGTCGAGACCAATCGGGGTCATGATCTTGGCCGTTTGCTCGAAACAGGCAGCGCTGCACCTGACACCGGGGTTCCCGGTGCTATTGCAGGAGTCACTTCAGGGCGGGTTCTGCGGGCGCCTTGCGTCGGCAGGGTTCACGACGGGCGACCGATTGGAGAACTTCTGCAGGTCGGAGATCTGGTTGCATGGGTTGGGGAAGAACCAGTTAGAACCGGAATTGCCGGAGTGTTGCGTGGTGTTCTTCACGATGGCGTGCAGGTTACCCGCAATCTCAAACTTGGCGATGTCGACCCGCGTGGCGAAGTGCGTGCCTGCTTCACGCTTTCAGATAAAGGGCGCACCATCAGCGGCGCCGTTCTTGAAGCGATAATGAACCATTGCAGACTGATCAGCAGATGAAGCGGCTTCTTGATTACAGCGATGTATGGCTTATCGGTGGCGGCGGCAAGACAACCCTGATGTTCAGTCTGGCGACCGCCTGGTCTGCGCGCCATGAGACGGTAATCTGTACCACCACCACAAAAATCTGGGTTCCTTCGGCAGATCAGTGCTCTGACCTGCGCGTCGGCGATCTGGCATCGGTGGTTGCAGGTCTGAATGCGCATCCGGCAACAATGGTTACGGTGGCTAATCGTATCGAAAGCGGCAAATGTCTCGGCTTTTCTGCCGAAGAAGTCATGTCGCTCAAAGCGGCTGCCGGTCATCTGGTTGTTGAAGCAGATGGTTCTGCAGGGAGGCCGGTGAAGGCACATGCCCACCACGAGCCACAGATTGCGGCCGAAGCAGCCTGTGTGGTGGCGGTGGTCGGGGGCTGGTGCGTCGGTGCGCCTCTCGATGCTGAGCATGTTCACCGCCACGAACTATTCTCAGCCCTTTCCGGTCGACAACCCGGAACTGCAGTCACGGCCGATGACGTGGCCAGGGTAATTCTCGACGATTCAGGCTGGCTGCGGGCAGTTCCCCTGAATACCGCATTTCACGTTGTCGTGACCGGTTCTGACAATGGCATCGTCGCAGCGCTGACCTCACATCCGCATGCCTGGCGAATAGCCGCTGTTCATCAGCCAGATAACGATTTTGCAAAGACGTTTTCAGTTCCGAACTGATGCATGGCTTATTATTTTGATTAAAGGATTGAAATCATGAGTGAATTGAAGATAGATGCCCGTGGAATGCTGTGCCCAAAACCTCTGATCATGACGAAAAAGGCTCTGGAAACGGCAGCGCCTGGCGATCGGCTCGAGATTCTTCTCGATAATGCCACTTCCCGCGACAATGTGTTTCGCTTTCTTTATGATCTTGGCTGCAAACCTGAAAATGCTGAAAATGAAGGTGTCTATACGGTTCGCTGCACTGCGATAGCTGTTTCAGCCACTACTGCGCGTCCTGAAGATTATTGTCGGGTAGATGGTGGGGCTCGGTTGCCTTATGTTCTGGTCATCAATCGCAAATTCATGGGCAGCGGCAGCGAAGATCTCGGAAAGATTCTCATGCAGGCATGTATCAACTCGATTCGGGAAACAAGCCCTTTGCCTGCATCGATTCTGTTTTATAATGAGGGTGTGACTCTGGCCTGCGAGAATTCACCGGTGCTGACAGCGCTTAAAGAGCTTGAATCGCGTGGTATAAAGATTCTCGTCTGTGGCACCTGTCTAGACTACTTTGCGCTGAAGCCGAAATTGCAGGTCGGGCGGGTTTCAAACATGTATGATATCATGCAGACCGTTGCATCGGCAGGAACTGTCTTTGCACCCTGAAGGAGAAGGGTTTGAACCTGTATTTTGACAACAGCGCCACGTCATTTCCCAAACCGCCGCAGGTTGCGGTAACGATGGCCCGCTATCTCGATGAACTGGGCGGGCCATATGGGCGCAGCGCCTACCGTCGGGCGCTTGAAGTCAGCCGCAATGTCGAGCGGGCCCGCGATCGACTCGCGGCAGAGTTTGGCATCGGTCGCGCCGAGTATCTGATGTTTCAGCCCAACGCCACTGTCGGTCTCAATCTTGTGCTGCAGGGTCTGCTGCGGCCGGGCGATGAGGTGCTGGTTTCGCCCCTGGAACACAATGCCGTGATGCGTCCTCTCGCTGCCATGAAGCGGCTTCGTGGCATAAACTGGCGGGTTCTGCCCGCTGATTCAGATGGACTGGTGCGGGTAGAAAACCTGCCCGGCATGTTGACCCCGCAGACACGGCTTGTGGTCATAAATCACCAGAGTAATGTCAATGGTCTTATTCAACCGTTACGCGAAATCCGCGCGGCGGCCGGCGATGTTCCGATACTGGTCGATGCCGCCCAGTCTTCAGGCGCGACCGAGTTACGTGTCGATGACTGGAAACTCGATTATCTGGCTTTTACCGGCCACAAAAGTCTGCTGGGGCCAACCGGTACCGGTGGTGTGTTCGTGCGCCACCCTCAGAATATCGAACCCCTTGTCTACGGCGGCACCGGCAGTGTTTCAGAAAGCACCGGCATGCCTGAGTTCGCGCCAGATATTTTTGAGGCCGGCACCGGAAATATTGCCGGCATTTTTGGCCTGCTGGCGGCTGTCGAAAATGCGCCGCCGCCGCGTCATACCCAAAGTGAGTTTCTGGCATTCATCGATGCAATGGCTTTTTTGCCGGGCATCAGACTTTTGAGAGCGGCAAACCCTGAATGTCAGGGCAACCTCTTTTCCTTTCGTCACGAAAACCTTGACCCGGCAGAAATAGCTACCAGGCTCAATGACCGTTTCGGCATCGAGGTGCGGGCAGGTCTACATTGCGCACCATTAGCTCACCAGACTCTGGATACATTTCCGGGCGGTACAGTGCGGCTGTCGCCTTCACGCTTGCATTGTGCCGCCGATTTTGAGCAGGTTCTGCGTGCTTTGCGGGAGATCATTGCATGAGCGTTGTATTACTTCTGTTTCACAGCACCCGCGAGGTGATCAAGGCTGAAGATGCCTGCCGGCTTGCCGACCTCAGGCTGCAGGTCATTGCGACCCCGAAGCACATTTCTTCTGAATGCGGTATGTGTCTGCAGATCGAAGAGGCTGATTCTGCCAGGGCTCTCACAGCTATTGCACCGCTGGGTTTTTCAGCTCAGATTCATTCAGAAACCCCTGCAATTCCGCAATTTGATCTACTGACAACGGTTGAATATGGGGGGTGTTCTGCAAAACTCTCACCTGACCTGCTGGTGAAAGCGCTGCAAAAATTTCCGCTCAATTCAGACCCACGGCTGCTTGTCGGTATAGATACCTGTGATGATGCCGGAGTTTTCAAGCTGAACGATGAAACGGCATTGATCGAAACAACGGATTTCTTTCCGCCCATCTGTTCAGATGCCTATGAATTCGGGCAGATTGCGGCGGCCAATGCGTTGAGTGACGTTTTTGCCATGGGCGGTCGGGTGCTGACGGCCATGAATCTGGTTATGTTTCCTGCGACCGGCATTCCCATGGAAATCCTTGGTGAAATTCTGCGTGGCGGGCACGAAAAGGTGGTAGAGGCCGGCGGTATAATTGTTGGCGGCCATACAATTGCCGATTCGCCGCCAAAATATGGGCTTGCCGTTACCGGTGCCGTTCATCCATCGCGGGTGATCGCGAACAGCAAAGGCCTGCCTGACCAGACTCTGATTCTCACCAAACCATTGGGAACCGGCGTGCTGGTGGCCGGGCAACGTATTGGTGAGGCCGACCCCGCCCATTATCGTGCTGCTCTGGCCTCCATGAAACGGTTGAACCGTGCCGGGGCAGAGATCATGCAGAAATACGATATTAAATGCGCCACTGATATCACCGGGTTTGGCCTGCTTGGCCACGCCATGCATATTGCCCGCGCCAGCGGCATCACTCTTGAGTTTTCTGCCGCGCAGCTGCCGGTTTTGCCCGGAGTGAGACCGCTTATTGATATGGGCTGCATTCCAGGTGCTGCTTTCCGCAACCAGAAGTATGTCGAAGCGGTGACCAGTTTTGCCACAGATCTTTCTTATGTCGATCGCATGCTGACGCTTGATCCGCAAACCTCGGGCGGCCTTCTGTTTCTGGTTGATCCTGACGCTGCAGAAGCGGTAATTGCCGATCTGCATGCCTCCGGTTATCAAATGGCGGCAGCTGTCGGCCATTCAAGGCCGGCACGAGAATGGCTGCTGCGTGTCTTCTGATTCAGGGAATCAGTATTCACGGCTGTCAGTAGTCAGTCTAAATTGACTGAACCCAATACTCAAAGGTGCCATCGATCAATCGCAGTTCATCAGGCGCGGCAGATCAAGCATGCGATCTGAGCCTGAACCGGAAACAAATGCCCTGATCAGATCCGTATTCTGCATTTCAGGCAGCTCATCACCTGAAAACCAGCGCAGCTCGCGCAGCTTTTGCGGGCCAGTAACCGGTAGCTCAGGATCATACCCGAGTTTTGCTTCACCCTGCAGTTCAGAAAAAACGATTACCACCTCGAGAAGACTGTTGCCGGCAAATTCCTGCAGCGCAGCAATGCCACAGGGGGTGCCTGACAAGCCGGTTTCTTCGAATAATTCGCGGCTGGCTGCCGTTTCCAGCCGTTCGCCCTTTTCAACCAGCCCTCCCGGAAAAGTCCAGAATTCCTTTTGTGTCGTAGCTGAAAGGTGACGAACCAGTAATACCCGGCCATTTTCGATACAAAGACAGCGAACTGCCAGACGGAACAACGGCAACGGAGAAATGTTTCCCGAATTTTTTGGCATATCTGCAGCCTCAGCTTTCTAAACGCAATTGTATGCAATCCGCCGTTTTTTTTTCAAACTGCACCCAGTGCTGACTGGCTAGAATTCTGAGCGGTCGGTAACGGTTTCTGTTACATTGTTGGCAATACCAACCAATTGGAAGCTGAATGTATAAATTTCTCAAGATTGCGGGAATTCTGGTTGCGGCAATGCTGTTTTATCCGGTTCTCGGCCTTGTGGGGCGCTTTTCCGGAAGCCTGAACCTGGAATTTCAGGCGGCCAGATATTCGCCCAGATTCATTATCAGCCGCTCTCAGGTCGAACGCCTTGCTTTCGAAAAACAGGCCCGGGATGACCTCCTGAAAAACTGCAGTCAGGCTGGTGCTGGCAGGCTGAAGCTTCGTCTGGCGCCAGATCTTGACCGCCAGTTGTGGCAGGAAAAGGCAGAACTGATGCTTGCCGGGCTCGAAAATCTTTTGCCAGGAAAACCACCGCTGCCTGATCTCGAAGCGAGGAATCTTTACGACAACTACGGCAGATTCGACAATTTTTTTACCGTTGCCGTCGATCCGGCCGGCGACGAGCCATTTCGCACCCTGGCACATGAGCTGACGCATCTTTTTCTGCTCTGGGCGTTGATCCCTGGTCTGCCCGTCGATTGCCCGCGCTGGCTCAACGAGGGTCTGGCAGAACATGTTTCCGGAAGGCAGGCTGGCGACGTTAATGGCCTCGAGCAGGCAATGTTTTGCAGCTCTCAGGAAATTATGCCACTGCATGTTGTGTCGCCGGCTTTCTCATGGCCCGATCGCCATGTCGAGTGGCCGGCCCGTGATGCGGTTGCCCTGCTTCTCGAAAAACATGGAGAAGAAGTCATCAGACACCTCGTGAACGGATTGCGCTATGCCAGACCCTTCATAAGTGTTTATTCGATTGTAACCGGTCGTTCATTTGAATCTTTCGAGAATGAATGGCTGACAATGCTCAAAAAGAAGCGTCTGGTCGACAATCTTTCAAATGAAGAACTGGCATCGAGAACTGCATGGATAGCAGCTTTTCGTCAGTTTGCCGAATTGGAGCGCATGCTTGACATACTTCCTGATACGGCAATGTCGAAAGCTGAAAAGAAGCAATTGGCAGACTTTGCCAGATTGAAAGAGGCGCGCCGCCTCCTTGCGGCCGGCGAAGCCTATCAGGCTTTGGGATGGTTGAGCCGCGTTGCCAGCAGTTCGAAGGAACGCCATGAGCTGCAGACAAACATCAGAGACATTATCGAGAGTCGCTTTTCGGTCGGGAGTGCCGGTGACAGTAGCATGCAGACTCAGACTTCGTATGGAAACGTTGAACCGAGCTGGAGCAGCAAGTTTATGGCCTGGCTGATTGCGATTGCATCAGCTGTAGCTGCATTCAATGGCTATTTTCTGGTGCGGCGCAAAATTTTGCCGGTTGTCAGCTGCTTATGGAAGAATGGCGGTTTATCCGGCAACGCGTTTCGATGGCTGGTGACAGGAATCACGGGTCTGGCCGGCAGCTGGTTTCTCAGGTTTCTGATCATATCGATGCTTCCTTATTCAGGAATCGCAGCTTTGCCGGATCTGATTCGAGTTGCTCTTGCCGAAACCGCTGCAATTTCAATATGGCTTGGCCTTGCCTGGCAGTTGCGACGCTGGGACGTTCATGAAACCGTGCCCGAATCCTTTTCCACCAAGATGCCATTAAGCGGCAGGTTCAGGAGTCTGGCAGGCCTTGTGTTAATAGCCGCAGTTCCACCGTTAATCTCTGCCTGGCAGAATGGCTGGCAATGCCCGGGCTTTGCCTGGCAGCAAACCGGAACTGCAGCAATCATTCTGATCGCCGGGTCAGTGGCATTTGCTTTGTCTGTCTGGGCCGCAGCGGCAAAATGGAACCGTCGCAGCCCAGGAAGTTATCTGTTTCCGGCGGTTATTTATGCCCTGTTTCGTGGTGGTCTGTCTGCTGACCCGTTTGGCAGTATTTTTGCTCTGGTAGCCGGTTACAGAATTTCGCAGCTGGTTTCTGACTCTGGCTGTGTCTGGTGCGCCTGCCGGGCCGATATTGCGTTGATGCTGCCCGGTTTACTCATCTGCGCCAGCTGGTTCCCGGCTGTCGATCCGGTGGCCGGTTTCTGGCATGGAGGCAGCGGGTCGGTCATCTGGTGGCTGGTTGCGGCAGTTGCGGTTTTCTTCTGGCTGAGGCCTGCGGTCAAGCCTGCTCAGGGGTGAATGACTTCATCGTTTCGGTGAAGAAAGCAAGAATTTCCATTCTGGCTTCATTGTCGGAAACATTCGGTGTGATCGAGAATTCGCGGGCAAGTGGCGAAAAATCAAGCCCCTGCAGCTTGTCTATTGCATTGTTAAGAAAGGCGTTGGCGCAGATCACCGGTCTGACGATCTTGTCGAACGGGCCGGAAACAATACTGTGATGATCGGCAGTGCAGCTTTTGACATAGTCGGGAAGTTTCCATTCAGCGCTCAGTCTTGCTCCAACCTGGCAATGATCGATTCCGAAAATCTTCTGCTCTTCGTCGATAATGCTTGATTTATTGGCAATTGCGCCGGCGGTTGCCCTGACATACTCATCAAGAAAGCAGAACTGCAGAGCCAGTGCGCCGACATCGTGCAGCAGGCCGGCTACTCTTACTTTTCCGAGGGTCATCAGATCGCGGGTCTTTCTTTCTGCGAGTTTTACGGCCAGGTGGGCGCAGCATTCGCCGTGGATGAGTTTGTCTTTCTGATGGGCAAAGTATTTGGTCGCCAGGCTCTGAAAAATCAATTGCACCAGAACCTGCCGAATGCCTTCAAGGCCGAGGTAGGCCAGGGCATTTTCGATGTTGTCGACAGGGTTACGCCGCATGTAAAAGGCAGAATTAGCTACCTGCAGAATTCTTGCGATCAGCAATGGTTCATCGATAATGCCCTTCTGAATCTTGTCGAAGGAGATATCAGGCTGTTTAAGCATATCGAGAATGTTCAACGCTGAGGTTTTGAACGGAGTGACGTCGGCAAAATCCTTGATCACCTTCGTCATGACAATTGTATTCTTGATCGCCGTGACCGCATCGTTGGCGAATCTGAATGCTTCTATGGTTTCGTGTGCGAATGGTACCTGATCTTCGCTTTCGTAAACCATTTTCAGCATCGTTTTCTCTGCAATCAGTTTTAATTGTGGCCCTACATCCTGGGTCAGCCGGCACTGCGGTGGCAGGGTGAAGACGATACCCCGGAATTTTCGCGACAGAATGCTCAAAGCGCCGATAGAGCGGTGCGAACCATCAATAAGGTTGTCTGAGTTGATGAACTCGACGACGTTTAAGCCGCAGTCTCTCACTGCAAAAGGAAGTGTCGCTGAAGGTGAATCCATAGAATCCTCACTGTTGTGCTCGGGCTATTGTAACCTGATCGCCGTAAAAGTCAAACAGGGCTTTCTGAAGAAATAAATTAAAAAAAGTTGAAACCTTTATCATTTTTTGCCAGTCTGTAGAATTTCAGAAAACATGTAAGGAGGTTGTTTCATGATTGCTGTACAGTCGTTAACCCGGCATTTCGGTACAATCAAGGCTGTAGACAATATTTCATTCACTGTCAACAAGGGTGAAATTCTTGGTTTTCTCGGGCCAAACGGTGCCGGGAAGTCGACCACCATGAAAATGATCACCACTTTTCTGCCGCCAACTTCAGGAACCGCCACGGTAGGCGGGTTCGATATCATTGCCAGTCCGTTGGCGGTACGCTCCAAAATTGGTTATCTGCCTGAATCCTCGCCTTCATATCGCGATATGAATGTGTTTGATTTTCTCATGTTCGCGGCCGAAGTCAGAGGTTATGACGGTGAAGAACGTCAGAACCGGGTCAAAAGCATCATGGAGACCTGCAATCTCAAGGAAGTGGCCTTTCAACAGATCGATACGCTTTCGAAGGGTTTCAGGCAGAGGGTGGGGTTTGCCCAGGCTTTTCTGCATGACCCCGAATACCTGGTCCTCGACGAGCCTACGGATGGCCTCGATCCGAACCAGAAACAGGAAGTGCGCAACCTGATCAAAAAAATGGGTCGCGAGAAATGCATAATTCTTTCAACCCACATTCTCGAAGAGGTCGAAGCCGTTTGCAGCCGTGCCATCATAATCGGCGAGGGTAAAATTGTTGCCGATGGCAGCCCCGAAGAATTGCGCAGCCGTTCAAAACTGCATGGTGCAATCACTCTCGATCTGATCGATGTCGAACTCAAAGATGCAATCAGCGGTCTCGAGAAGGTTCAGTGTGTCGACCGGGTTGTCGATATCAGCTCTGAAGGCCCGGGTGGAGTTTCGTCCGAAACCGGCAACGGCCGTAAAGTGCTTAAATTGAGACTTTATCCAATGAGCGGCAAATCGATTGCCCAGGATACAGCCCGCTTCATTCACCAGCGCAACTGGCAGGTCGACGGGTTTACCGTCGAGAAGGGCGATCTCAACGAAGTTTTCTATAATCTCACGAAGGGAGGCGCTGCCAGATGAGAAACTTCAAAGCCGTATTCAAGCGTGAACTGAAAAGTTACTTCGAATCTCCGGTAGCCTATGTTTTCATTGTCATCTTTCTTCTCGCCACTGCCGGCTGCACTTTTTTCATTTCGAGATTCTTTGATAACCGCACCGCCAGTCTTGAGCCCTTCTTTATCTGGCATCCATGGCTATATCTGTTTCTGGTGCCCGCGGTGGGCATGCGTCTCTGGTCTGAAGAAAGAAAGAGCGGCACTATCGAACTGCTGTTTACCCTGCCGATAACTCTCTGGCAGGCTCTGGCCGGAAAATTCTTCGCGGCCTGGCTGTTTATCGGAATTGCCCTGCTTTTGACCTTTCCGATGATTCTGACCGTCGCTTATCTTGGCAGTCCTGATTATGGGCTGATTCTTACTTCATATCTCGGCTCGTTTCTGCTGGCCGGAGGTTTTCTTTCGGTTACCTGCCTGTTTTCAGCAATGAGCAAGAACCAGGTCATCAGTTTCGTTCTCTCGGTGGTAGCCTGCTTTGCCATGCTGATGCTGGGAGTAGGTGTCTTTACCGATTTTCTCAACGGCTTTCTGCCGGTCTGGCTCTCAGAAGCCATTTCGGCATTCAGTTTCTTCACCCATTATCAGGAATTTCAACGCGGGCTGATCGACAGTCGCGACCTCGTCTACTTCGTGTCGGTGATCGGCTTCATGCTGGCGGCGAATGCCCTGGTTCTCGAACGCAGAAAAGCCGAGTAAGGAGGCAGGTAACATGAAACACAAAAATTCAAGAACCGGCAGTATCGCCGCATCGATCACTTCAATATTACTCTTTGGCGTCATTCTCGTTGCTGTGAACTATATTTCCGGTTTTGCGGTGCTGCGCGCCGATCTGACTGCCGAGAAACTGTTCACGCTTTCCGAAGGAACCCGGGCGGTGCTCGGCAAAATTCCCGACAAAACCCGCCTCAAATTCTATTTTTCGCGCTCCATGGCCAATGTGCCGTTTTTATACAAACAATATGGCAAAAGGGTCGAAGAATTTCTTGGCGAATACGTTGCCAGCAGCCGCGGCATGCTCGAGATTGAAGTACTCGATCCGCAGCCTGATACCGACGTCGAAGAATGGGCGGTGAAGTATGGCCTGGCAGCTGCCGGTTTGCCGACCGGCGAAAAATTCTATCTCGGTATGGTCGCCATGGCAGCCGACAAGGAAGAAGTCATTCCATTCTTTGCTGTCGACCGTGAAGAATTTCTTGAATATGACATAACCCGTGCCATCGTCCAGGTTTCAGCCGCCAGAAAGCCGACGATCGGCATACTTTCACCGCTGCCGCTGTTGCGTGCCGACAATATGCCTTTCATGGCTCCGCAGCCCGGTCAGCCTGATGACTGGATCTTTGTCAAGGAACTGAAGAAGAACTATCAGGTGCGCCCGGTTGCTGCAAATGCCGAAACGATCGATAGCGATATCGACCTTCTTCTGGTAGTGCATCCGAAAGGACTGCCGGAAACCACTGTATATGCGATTGACCAGTTTGTGGTCAAGGGCGGTCGCGCCATCGTCATGGTTGATCCGATGTGTATGGCCGATAACCAGGAACAGGCTGCCAATCCATTTATGGGTATGATGAACCGGGCTTCAGAAGTTCCGGCTCTCTTTAAGGCCTGGGGCGTCGATTACAGCTCAGGCAAGATTACCGCTGACGTAAATTCAGCAACCCAGGTAAACATGGGACCGCATGGTCTCGGAAATCATCCTCTCTGGCTGAGCTTGAAAGGCGAATCATTCAATCGTGAAGCTGCAATCAGTGGCAAGCTGAATGGTATGCTGCTTGTCAATGCCGGTTCTCTGAACAAATCAGCCAATTCCACCTATGAATTCACCAGCATTCTTCAGACATCAGCGGCTGGTAATGAGATTGACATGATGAAAGCCATGTCAACTCCCGACGAAATTGCCAGAAGCATGCCGAACGGCGGCAGCAATCGAACTCTTGCGGCAATGGTGCGCGGTGCATTCACTTCCGCTTTTGCTGAGCCTCCAGCAATTCAAGCACCAGAAGGCGAAAGCGAAGATGCCAAAAAAGCCCGTGAAACCAGAATGGCTGAAATGAAGAAGCAGCATGTTGCCAAAGCCGCTAGTCCGGTTTCTGTTCTGCTGGTCGCCGATGCTGATCTGCTGCAGAATGACTATTCGGTCAGAGCGGTAAACTTTTTCGGCAGTCTGCTGCTGCAGCCTTTGAACGACAACCTTGCCTTTGTGGCGAATTCAATCGATCTGCTCGCTGGTTCTTCTGATCTGATTGCCGTCAGGTCGCGCAACCGCTCGAACCGCTCATTCACCAGAGTCGAAGAGATCGAACGCGAAGCCCAGAAAAAATGGCAGGAAGAGGAAATCACTCTCACCAGAAAACTGGAAGAAATACAGAATCGCATCAACCAGCTGCAGTCGCAGAAAAGAGACGGTGAACGCCTGATTCTCAGTGCCGAACAGCGCAGTGAAGTTGATAAAGCACGCGCTGAACAGTCTGAAACCATGCGTCGACGCCGGGAAATACGCAAACTGCTGCGCCAGGACATTGAAAGCCTGGGAGTTAAAGTTACATTCGTCAATCTGCTGTTCATGCCCCTGCTGGTCATGATTATCGGTTCGATTATTTATTTCAGGCAGAATACCAGGAGGTCGATGCTGTGAAAAACATAAAATTGTTGTTGATAGCGGTCATTCTTGTTGCAATTGCGTTCGTGCTGCAGCATGGCAGCAGGCAGACTGTTGCCACCGACCCGATGGCCGGCCGTAATCTGGTGACGGCGTCCGAACTTGACGGCGTTGCCGAAATAAACCTGCACACCGATGCGGGCAAAGTCACCCTCAAAAAGTCTGGAGAAACCTGGCGTCTGCCCGACCTCCATAATTTGCGTGCTGACCGAAACCGGGTTGAAGAGCTTTTTCAGCGCATGACAGCAGCGAAGACGGTTGAGACCGTAAGTGCCAATCCGCAAAGGCATACTGACCTTGGAGTCGCTTCAATGGCAGCGAATGCACCGGTCACCGGTCAGGACTGCTCACGTCTGTCATTAAGCAATGCCGCTGGTGGTCTGGTGAAACAGATTTATCTGGGCAAGGGCCGCCAGTCGAAGATGGTTGACGGCAGTCAGGGCTTCGGCAACGATGGCCAGTATTTTCGCTACGAAGGTGATGATAAGGTTTACCTGCTTTCGACATTTCTCTGGCTCGAAAAAGATACTAAAAACTGGCTGAGCAAAGACCTGCTGAAACTTGATTCTGATAAGGTAAACCGGGTGGCCTGGTTATACAGTGGCAGCAAGGAAAAGTTCAGTCTGGCCCGTGCCAATGCTTCTGCCAGCCTGGATCTCGAAAAACCTGGGGAAGGCATGCAGACCAGACAATCAGCCGTGGCGGGCGTCAGTAGTATTTTTGCTGGCTTCAGTTTCGATGATCTGGTGGCTACTGACACTCCAGAACAGCACCCGGCACTTGCAGATCGTCTGGAATTATCGCTCGAAACTTTCGATGGTCTGAAACTCAGCATGCTTATCAGTTCAGGCACGGCAGATATTCCCGGAGCCGGCAAGATGCATCTGCTCTGGCTGAATGCCGAATATGCCGGCAATGACCCGGTCTGGCGCAACTTTGCTGACGAACTGTCAGGAAACGCCAAAAAACTGCTCTTTGCATTGCAGCCTCAGCGGATCAAACCTTTGCTGCTCAAGGCTGCCGATTTGTCCGAACCCAAGCCGGTTCCGCCTCCGGAAACCGCTACCGGAACCGCGGCTGCTTCAGCTACAGTCTCGATCTCCACTGCAGAAAAAGTTTCTGCCAGTCATATTCTTCTATCATACAAGGGAGCAGGCAGTGGCGAAACCACACGCAGCGAAGAAGATGCGAAGAAACTTGCCGAAGAATTGCTGGCAAAGATAAAGAAAGGCGAAGACTTCGCTGTTCTGGCCCGCGAAAACTCGGATTGTCCGAGTGGAAAGAGTGCTTCGGGCTCGCTGGGCGAATTCGGCAGGGGCGCCATGGTCAAAGAATTTGAGGATGCCGCTTTTGCTCTGAAAGTTGGCGAAGTTTCAGGGCTGGTTAAGACCTCATTCGGTTACCATATCATCCGTCGCGACAAATAGGTGTTTTCCAGACTGCTTCGAGCCAGACGGCGTATTTGTCCGCCACGCTCTGCGAAGCGTTGGCCGGGCTTGTAGACGGCATGGTCAGCATTTCGAAGCGGGTTTCAAGTTCCGGAGCAGCCTTCAGAATATGCCTTCTGAAGGCTGCTGCCGCTTTCTGGCCGTTGAAGCAGATTCTGGTTATATGCCGGTGCCGGTCGAGAAAGCTCAATATATCGTTTGCCTGCTCCGAATGCCTGACGATGTCTGAGTCGAGGCTTCCCTGCCGCTCGCAATGTTTCAGTACATCCCAGAGAGCGACCCCTGCCTTTTTCATTGCCCGGGTGCGTATCCCGTAGGTTGTGTTTTCATGCAACATCAGTGCCCGGCACATGAACTTCCAGAAATAGTTGGCGGGATGGGCGTAGTATTGCTGCATCTGCAGCGACCGCTCGCCGGGCATTGACCCGAGAACGAGAATTCTGGCATCGGGTGCTGCGATCGGAGCAAAGCCGGTTTTCAGGTGCCGGACATTTTTCATTCCGGTCTGATTTCCGGGCTGAGCGTCAGACATTCGGAAGTGTTTATGAAGACTGTTCCTGTGCCTGAAGCCAGAAATTCCGGTGCAAAATCTAAGTTTGCCGGCACATCTGGGTTGTCCTTGAGTGAGTAAAAGACTGGCGGGGCTTTGCCCGGCTCTAGACTCAGCTCGGGCTGGCGGTCTGCCGCATCGGCATGATCGTAAACCGGCTGCAGGTCAGAATGGTTGCGGTTGTTTTCATCGAAGGCAAGAAATTCTACTTTCAAAATCTCGCTCCAGAGATTTTTTTCTGCGACATTTCTGCCGGTCATCAGCCGCCAGCCGCCTTTTCGCCATTTGATCCGGTAAACTGGAGCCGGCAGGAGAAGTGATGGGTGCTGAAGATCGAGGCGGTACATGACCTGGTTGTAGTCGGCCCGGGGTGTTTTGTAACCGTCGCGGGTAAAGAAAGAGGTATAGGTGCCTTCAAAGTAGATGGTGCGGCCATTTTCGGCGTCAAACCAGCTGTGCTGGACAGGATTGTAAAAATTGTAGCCATCATGCTCGACGATACGGCGCCCATAAACCCAGGGGCCGGTGAAGGTATCCGCCTCGCTGTACCAGATTTCGCCAACCAGACCCTGGGCAATCATGATCCAGCGTTGACGAAAATGATTCCAGCTGATCGAGCCGCTGAAATCGGTAATTTTTCTGCCGGTTCCGATTTCGGTGAGCTCGAGCCAGCGTTCATCAGACTTTATAAGACCGGCAGCCTGAAGAAGTCGTTGATTGGCAGGAGTGAATGGCACGCCGCCGCGCACCCAGGAGAATTCAGGCCGACCATCTGCATCACGTTTCACCGTGACGCGGTGGCCGGCGATCTCGACTGCATGGGCAGCGCTGTCTGGTTCAATCTTTTGCAGGCAGGTATAATATTTATAGGTGTCCGGGTTGATGAATTCCTTCAGGTTGTTGCCGGTTTTTTCCCATGGCTGAATGCAGAAGGCCTGATTGCCGTCAGTGTTTACCATCACAGCATGCGCCGACTTGTGCTGGCGGGCCGACCGAAATCTTTTAATCAATGAGAATTTCCGCCGGACTGGATTGAACAGGGCAAAGCCTGTTTCCACAGCTTCTTCCAGAGTTTTGTGTCTGACATATCTGGCAACGAGGATTTCTCTGTTACCTGAAACTACCGGAATCACCGTTTCAATCCAGACAAAGCCAGGTTCAGGCAACTCGATCATTCTCGAAGCAAACCCGTCAGAATCACAGAAAAAATTGACCGGCAGTGAGCTTTCCGGAACATCTTGCATATTTAAAGTGATTTCCCCGCCGGAACCGCTGAGATTAAGGCGATCAGCAGCCAAGGTGTCGCCGTAAAAACTGTAAAGGCGGTTTTTCCAGAATACCGGGATTGCAGAGTCGAGGCCGATGATATTGCCCGGCAACTCGCCGGTTGCAGTCGCCAAACCGGCCAGCAGACTGTCTCTTAGCCGGCCACTGCCGGTGATGCGATAGAGACGTTCGGCAGCAGTCGTTCGTTCAAGTTCTATTTCGGCCGCTTCGCCGGGTTTGATTTCTATGTGCAGCGATCTTTCTCTGAAAATATCGAGGCGTGGATAGCGGTAACCGTGGCCGCGAATGAGCAAGCGCACCTTTTTATCAGTCAGATCAGGTTCAAGAATTGCGATATTTCCGAGATTGTCGCTGCACATGCGCAGGGCATTGAACAATTCCACTTCTACAAGCGGCACCGGCCGCTGGGTAGCACTGTCGATGAATCGCAGAACAAATGGACGATTTTCCCGACCAGTTGCAATGCCGGCAGAAAGACCAAAAATGATCAGTATTGAAAGAAATCTTATTTTGCTGACTAAATCAGGCATTCTGGTTATCAAGCTCCATGTGTTTGCTGATGGCAAAAGTATAACCGCATACTTTCAAGATTGACAACGTCATAATTCAGACAGCAATTTCGCGGGAGTTGTCTGCATTTGAGAAAGATCCGATACTTCACGACAATGGCGGCAGCCAAAACAATCCATGACATTTTGTTTGCCTGCCTGATCGTGGTATAATTTAGAGTAAGAATAACAGAGGCGAGATGACAGCATTGTCGGGTACACTGTGATTCCTGTTTCTGACTGAGAGATTAAGCATGGCAGGAGAGTCTGATCGGGAGAGTGCAGTTACTTCGCACGACGGTAATTTCCTCAGGAGAATCTGATGAGTCTTGTTGTGAAAGCCGCTGCAGATAAACGAAGCGCCAGGCGTTTCGTTCGAGACAATTTTGGTGCAGGGCTTCTCTGGCCATGGGTAGTGCTGGTGGTGACGCTATTATTATCTGCTTATATCTGGCAGCGGGTCAATAATTCGGAAAAAGTCAGAGGCCAGCAGAAATTTGCCTACCAGGTTGAAGAAGTCAGGCACCGTTTCGTTTCGATGCTGACAGGGCATGAACGCCTGATGATGAGTTGTGCCGCATTGTTCAGCGCTTCTGAGGAGGTGACCTCGGATGAATGGCAGTTGTTTGCCGGCAATCTGAGGATGGGTGAATACTATCCTGGGGTGCGCGCAATCGGGTTCGCTCCAGTCTGCAGAGTCAACGAACTTTCGTCACAGCTTGAAAAATTCCTGCCCGGGCAGCCTGATTTTCGAATCTGGCCTGAAGGAAACCGGGAACTGGTTGCTCCGGTAATTCACATTACCCCAATGACCGAAGAATTGCAGAAGGTAGTCGGTTATGATCTTTATTCTGAACCGGTTCGCAAAGCTGCCCTGGACCGAGCTGCCAGTTCTGGCAATTTTGCCACAACCGGGCGGATCAGTCTTGTGGACGCTTCTGGTTCTGAACTTAATCAGTCTGGATTTCTTCGTATCTGGCCCGTTCTTGTAAATAAGAACGCCGGTACAGCTGATAAAGAACTTCTGGGTTTTATTGCCAGCCCGGTGAACATGGTGGTAATGATCAGGCATATCCTGCAGTTTTCAAGCAATGAACTTGGAATGATGCTTTATGAAGGAAATGGCGAAATCCCTGAGCGGCTTTTGTATGATTCCACCGGGCAGGGCATAAAACTGCAGCAGCAGGCGAGCTTTTCTACTCTCGAGACCATCGAGAGCAGTGGGGGGTTGTTTACAGCGCGCATTTTTTCGCTTGCGGCTATGGAAGCGCCGGGTTTTCGCTACGATTCTATGCTGGTTCTGTTCGCATGCATTGCTCTCAGTCTTCTGATAACTGTTTTTGCTTTTTCTCTGGCCGGCAGACAGGATGCCCTGAGCCGGCTTTCGCAATCGACGAAGAGCATGGAACTTCTCACCAGGGCGGTTGACACGAGCACTTCAATAATTGTGATCACCGATGCGGCAGGTAACATTGAATATGTGAATTCTGCTTTTACCAGAATTACCGGCTATTCAAAAGAAGAAGCTCTGGGTAAAAACCCACGCATTCTAAAATCAGGCCTCCAGAGCAATGATTTTTATTATGAGCTCTGGCAGACAATTCTGAGTGGAAAACCCTGGAACGGGCGTTTCTGTAATCGCAGAAAATCTGGTGACCTATATTGGGAGTCAGCACAGATTACCCCGGTTTCAGACCCAGATGGAAAAATTTCGCATTTTATTGCTGTCAAAGAAGACATTTCTGACAGTCTGGCGATCCAGCGGGCTCTGGAAAAGGCAAAAGCAGCTGCTGAGGCCGCAAGTGTCGCGAAAGGCCAGTTCCTCGCCAATATGAGTCATGAGATCAGAACGCCAATGAACGCTGTTATCGGCTATACCCATCTTGCCCGAAAGTCAGGCAATCTCGACAAGGTGCGTGAGTATCTCAACCGGATTCTCGATGCCGGCAATTCGGTTCTGGCTCTTATTAACGAGATTCTCGACTTTTCAAAAATCGAAGCGGGAAAACTGACCCTTGAATCGACTTCGTTTATTCTGGATGAAGTAATGAGTGACCTGGCAAACGTCGTTTCTGCCAACGTTTCTGGCAAGGAGATTTACTTTTTCTTTCAAATTCCTCCGGATGTTCCTGAAAATCTTGTTGGTGATCCGACCAGACTGGGCCAGATTCTGACCAATCTCGTTTCAAATGCCTTTAAATTTACCGAACGGGGCGAAATCGAGGTCAGAATTACCCTGCTCGAAAAGATCAACACGCAGGTTAAGGTAGAATTTTCGGTGCGTGACACAGGCATAGGCCTGTCACCCGAGCAGCAAAAACGCATTTTTCAGGACTTTTCACAGGCTGATGGTTCAACAACCAGAAAGTATGGCGGCACCGGTCTTGGTTTGAGTATTTCGAGAAAACTGGTTGCAGCTATGGGCGGCAATCTTGAAGTTGAATCAGAAGCTGGGCGGGGCAGCCGCTTCTTTTTTTCTTTATGGTTCGGCACCGATGGAAAGAGAGATTTGCCGCTTTCAGAAGTTTTTCGTGGGCGCAGATTTGTGATTGCCGACAGTCGAACTCTGCCATGGCGTGGCCTGATGGCTCATCTGGAACTTGCATCAGCTGAAGTGAAAATTGCGGCCAGCGGGCATGAGCTGCTTGAGCATCTGCACCGTTGCGACGACCTTGAGCCGTGCGACCTGGTTTTCATTTACGCGAGACTTCATGATTGCAGTGGTATAGAGCTTGCAAGACAGATAAAGAACGATTCATCTCTGAAACATAAGCCTGCGTTGGTGCTGGTAGCTCATCGTGATGAATTTTCGCTGCTTTGTGCCGACAAAACCACCCGTGATTCCGTTGCCGACGATGTTATCATGGCACCGATCACCCCTTCCGATATGATGAATACGATAATTGGCATTTTTGCTCCGGTACTGCGCCGCCAGAGTCTCAGACAGGTCGAAGAACGCGACTGGAAGAACCAGTTGAAAGGCGTCAGGGTTCTGATGGCTGAAGATAATCTCATCAATCAGGAGATAGCTCTGGAACTGCTGATACAGGCCGGATGCGAAGTTGAAATTGCCGGTGACGGCTGTCAGGCTGTTGAAGAGATCATGGCGGCCGAAAAACCATGGGATGTAGTTCTCATGGATGTTCAGATGCCCCACATGGATGGCCTGGACGCCACACGTCTGATTAGAGCAGATGGCAGATTCGATTCTCTGCCGATCATAGCCATGACCGCTCATGCCATGAATGATGCCCGTGAACGTTGCATCAAGGCAGGTATGAATGCACATGTCGTCAAGCCGATAAACCCTGAAGATCTTTTCCAGACAATCAGTCGTTTCTGTAAGCCTGGAGCTTCGATTCCGGGGATTGTTCCGGTTCGAGTTTCAGAACCGATATCAGCGCCGGAAACAGAATCAGGTTCAGGATCAGCCGATCAGATTCCGGCCGTTGCCGGACTTGATATCGAATCAGGGATGCGCAGAGTAATGGGAAACACGCAGCTTTACATAAAGCTGCTGCGGCGATTTATAGAAGAACAGGCAAATGTAGCGGCAAGAATCGCCGGAATTCTAGATTCAGGCGATCGGGTAAGGGCGGCACAGCTGGTGCATTCAATCAAGGGAGTCGCCGGCAACCTTGGAGCGACAGAGATTTTCAGTCAGGCCCAGCTGCTTGAAAGATGCATCAAAGAGGCAAGATCTGCCGATCAGATAAATGCTGAGCTTCTGACATTTTCAGGGATGATGAGCAGTCTGATCGATGCTTTGAAAGTCAGTCTGCCGGCCGAAGATAAGAATGAGGAATCTGGAGCAGGTCGGGATACCTCCCTGTTGCAGAAAGAGTTGCCGCGTTTTATCGGGTTATTGAAAGAAAGCAGGCTTGAATTGATTGATTGCTTCAAGACGATTCAGAAGGAATTGCAGAAATTCGGGCAGGAAAACGAGTATGAGACGGTTGAGATTGCCGTGCGAACCGGTGAATTCGAGCAGGCCATCGCTCCGTTGCGGGCAATCAGCTCGAGACTGCAGATTAAAATTGACGAATGAGCAAAGATATAATTTACTGTTGTATGTTGTTAAGTGATTGAGTCCTGGAGAAAATTGGCGATGGAAACAGCAAAGCTGCCCAGAATACTTGTCGTTGACGATATGATAGATAATATCGAAATCCTCGGGAGTATTTTGCGGCCTGAATACGAAGTAATCATGGCGATGAACGGGCAGAAGGCCCTGCAGCTGGCGGCAGGTGACCCGCCGCCAGATCTGATTCTTCTTGATATTGTCATGTCAGGCATGGATGGCTGCGAAGTCTGCCGTGAACTCAAACTGAATCCTGTTACTGCCAGGATTCCGGTAATTTTCGTCTCTGCAAGAGACGAAGAAATAGATGAAGTCAATGGCCTGGCTCTTGGTGCCGTCGACTATATCGTCAAGCCGGTAAGCCCTGCCATTGTTAAAGCCCGTGTTAGAACCCATCTCAGTCTGACATCCGCAATTCGCCAGCTCGAAAAGCAGAACATCGTTCTTCAGGACAACATAAGACTGCGTGAAGATATAGAACGCATTGCCCGTCACGATCTCAAAGGGCCCATGACTGTTTTTCTCAATGCCCCCGAGATGCTCCAGGCCGCCGGGAAACTCAATCCCGCCCAGCTGGAGATTCTCAACCTGCAGACGCGCACAACCCGTCGCCTGATGGAAATGATTCATCATTCTCTCGATCTTTATAAAATGGAACAGGGAACTTACCAGCTGAAGCCGGTATCGGTCGATATCGTCAAGATACTGCGTGAGGTTGTGAGTGAATGTGAAGGGCTGGCAGCAGGCAAACGCGTCTCCTGCCGAATTTTGTTGCATAATCAACCCCTCGACGGCAAGCATACTTTTATTCTCTCCGGAGAAGAATTACTGTTCTCTACTATTTTTTCCAATCTGCTGAAAAACGCTATCGAAGCCTCCCCTGAAGATGGTGTGGTAACTATCGCTCTTGAATCCGATCCACAGATTTCCATTTCGATCAAAAACAACGGGCTGGTGGCGGAGCAGATACGTGATCGCTTTTTCGACCGCTATGTAACTTTCGGAAAGCATCGCGGCACCGGCCTGGGAACTTATTCGGCCCGTGTCATGGCTCGAACTCTCGGAGGAGAACTTGAACTGGTCTCCTGCGATGATGAAGCCAGCACCATTCTGACTTTCACCATGAAAACCCGGGGAGCAAGCTCATGAAAATACTGGTTGTTGAAGACGATGAAGCCACACGTGAAGTGATGGTAATGGGATTGCGCGGCCTTGGTCATGAAACTGCGGTTGCCAGCGACGGCAGAGCCGGTCTGCAGCTGTTCAATGCTTTCAAGCCTGACATTGTTTTTGCCGATATTCAGATGCCGGTCATGAATGGCCTTGAAATGCTGGAAAAATTGCGGAAGATAGATAACGAGGCTCTTGTAATCATCAATACCACTCTCGATTCGCCTGAATATACGTTGCAGGCGTTGAGGCTGAAAGCAAACGACTATCTCGTCAAGCCGGTTCTCATCAGGGATATAGTCGCAATTCTCGATAAATACTCTGATGTTCTTCAGCATCGTACCATCGATCGTGAAGTGCTCGGCATGATTTCACGCCGTGAATTATGCATGGAAATTGGCAACGATCTTACCCTCCTGGGAAAAATAGTCGACCGGTTGCTGCTGGAAACCGAAGCGGCAGTCAAGCCTAATGATCGCCTCGGCATCAGACTGGGACTAATGGAAATTCTCATCAATGCCATCGAACATGGAAATCTGGCTATCACCTACGAGGAGAAGAGTCATGCGATCGAGAGCGGCCCCGATGGTCTCGAAAAGCTTGTTGAAATGCGCATGCATAATTCACCATATCAGGATCGCCGGGTTAAAATTGAATTCAGTCTGACCCGCGAACGCTGTGAATGGAGGGTGACAGACCAGGGGGCCGGGTTTGATTTTGAGAATCTGCCTGATCCAAATGATCCGGAAAACCTGGTGAAATGTCATGGGCGCGGTATTCTGCTCGCGCGTCTGCAATTCGACGAATGCGTCTTTCTTGGCAACGGCAACCAGGTTCATATGATTAAGAGGCTGGTTTAACGAAGCCGCTGAACCCGGTTCAAAGCCGGTGCAGCTATTTCAGTCGCCGTCTGTTGTTTTGTGATAATGAGCGCAGACCCTCGATAATTTTTCGACGCCCCAGCAAAAGACCTCCCAGCACTGCGGGAAAGACCAGATGCATTATTAATGCTGCAACCATGCCTACTACCAGGCCATTGACCTCGAAAGCTCCGATGCTCATGAAGCCTGCAAAAAGATAAACGAGAAATGCCGCAACTGGAGCATTTCCGTTGCACAGATCGTCTTTAAAATTCAGGCAGGTTCTATAAAATACTGAACCCAGAGTTATGGCAATCCCGGACCATAATAGAATTCCGGGCATGCCGACTGCCAGCAGGCCGGTAAAGAAGTGCAGCCCGATGACAATTTTGATCGGACGCCCTATTTCAGGCATTTCACTAAACCATCCGGCAGGTGAAACAGACATCAATTCAGAATTTGCCCGAATCTCGGCTTCTGATATCTCTGTTTCATTTCTTTCTTCAATTTGCCAGGGGAGCATCGGGAGAAGCCTGATATGATTGTGACGTTCGAAGACCGGGAAATCGCGCAGACTTTCGGCAAAGGCGCGCCCGCATTGCTCTGGAACGTCGGTGCCATAGGACAGGTGAAGCGTGTATTCCCAGAAAGCAATCAACTGGCTTGTCAGCTCGCGGTCATCATGGCGCAGGTATTCTAGAATCATGTAGGGACGTTGCAGGAAGCTTTCTTCGATCTTGCGTTCATCCGATTTTTTCCAGGTTCCTTCGTCCGTTTTAAGGCGTTTCTGAAGAACCAGTTCGACTATTCTTATCTGCAGCATCACCATGGCATCGCGGGGCAGGAGTTGCACATTGCCTGAGTGGCAGGTAAAGAAAATTCCCATGGCAAGAAGCCTCAGATCGCGCTCCGAAAGTGGGGTGTCGAAATGCATGCCATCATAAGTCAAAGCAAGTTTGCATTTGGCCTGAAAAACATAATTATCATCATTGAAGGATTTGCCGAGCAGGAAAAGTTCTGAAAGAGTGAGGCTCTGTTCTGTTATTGCCAGGCCGGCAGTAAAAGCCAGGGTCAGCTTTGAAATCAGATAAGAGTCAACGTCTCCGGTTCCAGCTATCTCGTGTAAAAGCTCGATGCATGTATCGAGGGACTTTCGTATCTCTGCGAAGTCGGAAGACTCGATGCCGGTGTTGATAAGATTTCCGGCACTGCATATCTTCTGGATGCGTATGCCGTCCGCTTCAGGACTCATGACTGGCTCAGATTCGCTTCGGCAGGTTTGGGCTGGCCTGACTGGTTGGCAACCCAGGCAGCGGCATGGTCACGAATTTCTGTATAACCGCTGCTGATTCGGCCGAGTTCGTCGCTCAGTTCGATGCTGATCGGTTGATTTTCAACAACGGTATGGAACCTGATCATGACCATGATCAGAAATAATGGCTCCAGAAAAGCACTTCTGGCATTGGCAGCACACATTACTGAGGCTATGAGGGCGGCGCCACCGACTATTTTACTGCTCGTGATCCAGACTACAAACAATGCCGGTGCCAGAAACCCAATCCAGAGCATTGCCGAAAACACGACATCGAGAATGACCACGTAGACGGCGGTTTTTAAAATTTCTTTGACGTTCTGGCAATAATAGATCAGGCCATCCTGAGCACCGAGCCATGGATTGGTTTCGCCGCGGGCCAGCGAATAGGAGAAAATGGTTTCATCGATATAGGTCGTTGTTTGCCGCAAAATTCCCTTTACCAGGTTAACCAGGCTTTCCATTGCCGGGATCGGCAAAAGACTGCCGATCCAGTCAAGAGTGTTATTGAATGCCGCTATGACCCCATCGACAAGAGCGTCAACAGCAAACAGGGCATTCACCTGACCGAATTTTTCCATGACGATCCGCCAGCCATATGAAAGCATATCTTCTTTGCCATCGCTGATTTCTCCGCGGGTGATCAGCTCGGTAAGAACGGCAATGTGCCCGCACTTGAGTGCATAGAGAAAATAACGAACTATAGCATGCCAGAGCATTCCGAATATGCCGCTGCCGCCGGCAAACCAGACGAGGCCGAATATCCCATGAACCCGATCCGAGATCCAGGCTGCTCCACCAAAGGTAATTATGCCCCAGACAATGGTGATGAAAGTGACGGCGATCAGGATGACAAAGCGTATCAGAGCATATGGGACAGTTCTGAAAAATAGACCGAAAGCTGTCGATGCCGAGGCATCTCTGATTGTGAGCGGATAATTGTGGCGTACGTTACCGGTTGCTTTTTCCTGCTGATTCAACTTTCACTCCCAGATAGCTGGTCTGATTTCATCACGTCTATTTGCACAGAGAACAGTATAAATTCAAGCATTTTCTATGTCAAACTGACTATGGCAATTCCTGTGCAAATTTTGTCACTATTTTTCAACGAATAAGCGCTTACCCCTGCATATTATCCAGGCACGAAACGCACCATTGCTTCGCTTTCGCTTCTAATAAAGCACCTCCATGCTGCTCGTCGTCGTCAGACAACCGCTGCGGCAACGAACGCGCCCCATTATTACGCCCAAAGACAGGCCATATAATTTTTTACCATTTCTGCTTCTGTTAGTGTATTATCAGCGGCGTCGACACAGATGAAAACTCGCGACTGGCTGTTAACAGTAATTTTATCGATGATCTGGGGCAGTGCTTTCATGTTTATCAAGATTGCGCTGCGCGAGCTCACACCTTTCTGGTTGCTTTATTTGAGACTGACAATCACTGTCGCAGTAATGATCTGCGTTTGCCTGGTGATGAAGGTGCAGTTGCCATCGTGCTGGAAAACCCGTTTATCGATTGGGTTTCTCGGCATAATAAATACCGGGTTGCCCTTTTACCTTATCAGTTGGGCTCAACAGCACGTTGACAGCAGCAGTGCCTCCATTCTCAACGCCACATCGCCGGTTTTTGCGATGATTCTGGCACATTTTTTCACTGCCGATGAAAAATTGACCTTTGCACGCGCTGCCGGTGTTATGACTGGCGTTGCCGGAATTGTTGTCATGGTCTGGCCTTCATTGACTCGAGGCATAGTTCTGGCTGGAATGGCCCAGGGAGCTATTCTCTGCGCTACTTTCAATTATGCGGTAGCCAGCATTTATGCTCGTCGCTTCAAACCATTCTCTACAATAATGGTTACGACCGTCAGTCTGGTCGGTGCCATAATTTTCCTATCACCAGGGCTTTTGCTGACCAGCCCTCCTGATTTTCATGCCTTGAAGCCGCTGACATGGATTTCTGTCTGCATGCTGGGTTTGATGTGCACAGCTCTGGCATATATCATCTATTTCGCCCTGATCGCCTCGGCTGGCGCTACCAATGCGCTGCTGGTGACTCTTCTGATTCCGGTCAATGCACTTTTACTCGGAAATATTGTTCTTGGTGAGACTCTTCAGTTCAGCAATATTGTCGGTATGCTGCTGATTTTTTCGGGTCTTCTTATTATCGACGGTCGACTCAAGGGTATTATTCCTGCCTTGAAGCCGAGTGGTGCAGATTCAGTCTGACAATAATGCTGCGATAAGTTAAGTTTGACCCGGAATTGCGCAAGCAGGCGGAGAAAACATTGCCCTGAGCTCCAGGTTGTGCTACTTTTAAAGTATTTGCCTGTGGGGAGGAAATTGCCGTGACAGAGCAACTGGAGCTCTATGCGGTCGTAAGTCAGATTTTTGGGGCAGTCTGTCTCTTTTTTCTGCTCCGAAAAAATTTTTCCACCGCGATGAAGCCTTTGATGACTGCCTACTTTGCTCTAGTCGCTTCGGGGATTCTCCATCTCTTTGCAAAAACTCAAACCGATCTTCAGACCATTGTTTCTTCGGTTTTCTTTTTTCTTGCCGCAATAATGTTTTTTGTCGCTGCCAGAAAGATTTCAGGCGGTGAAACAGAATGATTCTTCTTATAACTGGGTTTCATATCGGGGCGATAATTCTGCTGGTTGCTGGAATAATCGCTCTTTGTCACCCGGCCGGTGGCAACCGGTGCAGCTTCAGCAGTCTGCTGTTTCTGATACTTGCCTATACTTCTCTTATTTTTTCTGCCATGATCGGCATCGCCAGAGTAAATATGCTGCCGGTATACTTCAGTTCATTTGGCCCGGTTGCCACGATTGCCGGCGTGTTTTTCTTTTTGTTTTTCGTCTCTTCCTATCAGTTGAATATGCAGCTGAATTCGTTGCAGAACCGTATCAGTAACTATGAAAAGCGTGCCAGTGGCAGGTTGCCGGTAACATCTCTGCCAACGTCTGAAACTGAGGAGACCTTGCAAAGACCACTTGCCGGGAAGGAATCGGCAGTATTTTCTGCCGCACCAGCACAAACAACGGCACAAACAACGGCACAAACAACGGCACAAACAAAGGTGTCGGCAGTTGCTGCTGTCGCTGAAACCCGTGCGGCAATGCCTTCCGGAGTAGGGCAACTTCCAGTTTCATTGAAGAAGAATTCAGAAAAGTTGCCAATCGGTCATTTTGATCTGCGTGAGGCGATTAAAGAAGCCCTGGCTGGTGCCCGTCTCTCTTTTTCAGCCAGAATTCAGATAAAGATAGACCTTCCTCAGGAAATGCTTCTTGTCAAAGGCGATCTCAACCAGATCGAGCTTGCAATTGCCAATATCTGCGTAAACAGCGGTGAAGCCATGCCGCAGGGAGGCAATCTGACAGTTCGGGCAGAGACCAGGCAATTGAATTCAGAAGATGCTGGGAATACGTCGGCCGGGCTTTATGCGGTCATAACTATTTCAGATACCGGATTTGGTATTCCCTTTGATCTTCAGCACCGCATTTTTGAACCGTTTTTTACCACCAAACAGTCCGGTGACGGTGCTGGAATGGGGCTTGCCACGACGATGAAATTGATTAAAAAATATCATGGCAGTATTGTTTTCAAATCTGAACCAGGGGCAGGCACCACTTTCGAGGTGGCAATTCCGCTGGTGGGGTGAACTCACTTCAGGCGTGGCTTGTCGCCTTCAACTTCATAGCCGAAAGTCATCCAGCCAAGAATTCCTGCATGATATTCCAGAATGCTCAAATAACCGTGTCGGCGGAGTTCGGTAGCCGCTGAGGCGGTGTTTCCACCCTCAATTCCCGGGTAGAGAACTATCAGGCTGTCGGTGGCAGGCAATAGCCCGGCTATACTTGCAATCGCTGCGTCCTCTGAAATGATTCTGGCGCCGGGAATTTTCACATCGCGGACCTGATTGGGAGATCTGCATTCCAGAAGAGTGAGTTTTGCTCCCGAACGCATCAGCCCGGAAAGGGTGTCGGCACTGATGCTGGATTCCGGCAGATCGAAGGTTACTGATGCTACCTGACAGCCATTGCCAGGGCAGCCGTTGTTGCAGGCGGATGCGACGGACGTCAGGCTCAGTGTGGCTGACAAAAGAAGAACCAGGCAGTCACTTTTTTTTCTCATACCGTTTAATCATGTTGACCAGAAGGGCATTGCCGGCAGTGCTTGCCATATCGATGGGTTTCAGCCCATCCTTACGTGCCAGGTCAGGATTGGCTCCATTCAAAAGCAGAACTTGAGCCGACAGATGCGGCAGACTTCCACCTACCAGATGCAATGGAGTTTCACCGTTTTTGTTGGCGCAGTTGGGGTTTGCTCCGGCTTGAAGCAGAGAGGCGATCACTCCTACCAGGCCGTTGCGGGCAGCGATATGTAATGCTGTTTCCCCGACATTGTCAGCTGCATTGATGTCAATTCCTGCAGAAGCAAGCAGCAGGGGAATGGTGAGCGGGCAGATAGTCGGTCCACCATGTTGAGAGGGTTGGTTGAAACAGAGTGCCTGAATGCTGACGGAATGATGCAGGGCGTTGCGTCCGTCGTTGCTGCACATCTTCGGGTCAGCCCCATGTTTTAGAAGAGTTTCAGTCATTTCAAGCACTCCAAGAGCGCAGGCGTGATGCAGGGCTGTCATTCCAGCAGAATCTGTCGCGTTAATCATCGGTCTGCCTGCCATGACTGACTGGAACATCTGCATGTCGAGACTGCGAACTGCCACTGAAAGTGGGTCAGCATGCAGAAGAGCTGCCTGAATGACAACAAGGAAAAGCAGGGTTGAAAATCGTCTGAGCATTTTCCACCTCAATGGTTGTGATTGTGAATGATTGGTTCGGAACTTTCGACATCGACAAGTGGTGGTGTTGCAGAAGGTTGTCTGAATGCATCGTTGAAACGCAAAATATGCTCGCCGCCCTCGATAACCGGACCGAAGTCGACCACCAGCGGCCGTGAAGTGTTTTTTTCCAGCCTGATAATAAATCCTCCGACCGGCGAAATCAGGGTGTCAACGAGTATTGTCGATGAAACGCTGAATTCGTCGACGAAAACAGTCTGGCCGCTCTTATTGATGACTCTGGTGAATAAGTGAAGCTCTTCGCGGGTCACCAGTCGATAAAGCTGGAAAAGCCTGAAATTTTCGTCTATAAGGTTTATCTGGCTGCATTTTGCCTGGCTTATCTGCAGTTGCACAAGATGGCCGGCCTTAAGATCGCCTGCCAGTGATGGCATTGCCAGCGGATCGGATGCATTTATCGCCTTTCCGATCATGACTGCATCGGGCCAGACTACATTGAGCGCGGAAAGTAGATGCTCGTTCAGCTCACTGCTCACCGCAGGTTCAAGTGGGTTTTCAGTGGCTAGAACGCAGGTGATCGGGCCGGTAGCCATATCGCAGGCAATCATTTCGCGCTCAAATTTATCTCTGAAGTGAAACAATGCGTCGGTCAGAGCATAAGTTCCTGGAGTTTCAGCCCGATCGATAAATTCAACCTGTTTCCAATGGCTTGGTTCCATGGTACAGGCATCTGCAGCAGAGCACGACATTAGAATTATCAAAATAAGAAAAATCGGCAAGGTTGACCTCAGTTCAGGGGAAAGGCTCCGTCAGCCGAGGTAGTGACTTCGGCGAGGGTTCGGTCGTGGACTCTGGCGGTAATTCTTTCTGTGATCTGCACCCGAGTTTTTTCCCGCGGCTTTTCCATAAGAATTTCGACGGTAATGAATGCTTCAGGTCTGCCGATGTCGACAGCCTGGGTGGCAGGCTGAACAAAAACGCCGACAGCGCCCACATCTTCGAGACTGATCGAAAAATCACCGGTTGTATCGCCAAAAACAAATTTGCCGATATCCGGTGATCCGATTTCTGCCGGGGTTACTGATGGCATTTTATCCCAGATGCCCGTCTGGTAACACCGCAGAACTTTATTTTTACATTCAAGGCCGTAACCTTTCCAGATTCCAGAGCGTTGCACCTGCCCCATTTCAGTTATGGCAGGAACGAAGGGGGTGTTGGTTGAAAAAAACATGACGGCGTTGTTGGTGGTTGAAGCAACTTTATCGCGCCAGGTGCCATTTATGATTATGGGTCTGACCCCGCCAAATCTCGAGGTCTGCCCGTCTGCCCTCACTTCATAGGCATGGTTGGCCTTTTCCAGGCTTTCCTTGAGACGGAGCAGAAAAATCTGGGCCTGTTTATGACGCTGCAGGCGCCATGAGCCGGTTGCAAAGCTTGACTGACTTGAACTGAAGACTCCAAAAGCTGAGATCATGAACAGCGAAAAGACCGCTGTTGCAATAAGAATTTCGGTCAGGGTTATCGCCTTTTTGTTGTTCATTTTATAACCTGGCAGTCTGGCTGGCATCGAGGCTTATTCGGTAGGTGCCTACAGTGGCTTTACCTTCCAGCTGCAGATTTACCACAATTTCAATAAAACCACGATTGAAATCTTCGGAAGAAAGAAGCGAAAATTGCGTCGACCAGGTTGCCACCTGCAGTGGTTCGGTAAACCCGGTGGCTTTGTCGGTTCCATCCGGAAGATGGTTGAGAATGTCCTGACCGTGGCCGGCATAAATGCCGGTGAATTTTTCGAATGGTGACGGGTTGGGAGCAGGAACCAGCGGGGCTTCGACCGAGGTGTCACCGGCAGCATACCTCTTGTGGTAAATCATGTGGCGGTAGGAACGCAGAAAGAAATCAGGGTAGCGCTTGATTTTGAACAGGGCGATGTTCTGGATTCCCTTCGCAAAAAAGTCTGCCTGTATCTGGTCGAGTTGCAGCTTGCCGGTGACGGTTGCCTGAGAGAAAGATTTCAGGTAGGCAACCCCAAGCAGCAGAAGTATCGAGGCTATCGAGAGAACCACCATGATAGCCATCCCTGATTTTGTATTTGCCGGTTTTTGCATGGTCAGGACTCCAGGTCAGCAATGAACGTTATGGCCGAAACTTCACGTTCATCGGTCAAACCACCCACCGGTTTGACCGAAACAGTGACTTTGATGACCACGAAAGGTGCGGTCGCACCATCAAATGTTTCTGAAGGCCTGTCTTTGAAAAGCCAGGTGGAGGGTGATGCCGGGCTATAGTCAGGGTTAGGAAAAGTAAGCTCCATCAATGAGTCGAAAGTAATTTCCTGACGCTTCAAAGTAGCTCTGATTCGATATGAATGCTTGTCTATTTTAACGTCATCCCCAAGGACAATGCCTTCCAGGTCGCTGGTGAAGGTATATTGGTCTGAACCCGCAGAAGCCAGGAAAGAGTCGAGTTTGGCAAACGGCAGCGTCGAAAACTTGTTGAGCCGGTCGACAAGAAGCTGCATGGCTTCACCCTGGCGGAAATCGGCGGTAGTGCCCCGATGTCCGAAACTGATGACACCTGCCGCCGAGAAGGCGGCAGTGCAGAGAATCATAAAAGCCAGCATTATCTCGACAAGACTTATTCCGGCTCGTTTGCTGCAGGCGATTGTCATTGGCAGTTATTCCCTGTCAGGGTCTATTGACCGGTGCGATTACGTTCGATAACTCTGAAGTCGAGTCGGGTTGCCACTACATCGAAGACTGCTTCGATCTTGCGGCTGTTGGAGCTCGGGCTTGCTCCCGGAATTGCGCCTGGAGGTGCATCTGACGAATAAGCGAGCGGATTCGACGGATAAGACAGAGCATCGTCTTTGACTTCAAGAATTATCTTGTAACGACCGGGCTGCCTGAAGACATACTGCATCGGCAGGTTTGCGCCGAAAGTCCCGTCGACCAGCGTGGTGTTTGCAGAATCAACCAGCTTGAAGGTGACAGTTGCCACGCTGCCGGCATTGTCTGACATCAGAGCATCGAATCTGACCGGAACGTCGACTTCGAGTTCTTTGCCTGACGGAAACAGAAGATTGGTGACCTGACCCACTGCTGTTCGGAAGGGGGGAGCAAATGCAGCGGTATTGTCGTCATTGTTCCAGCCTTCGGGGCCGTTATAAATCGCCTCGGTCATGCCGGGCACCGAAAACCTCACCCAGGCAGGCGGAATCGCGCCAGTGCCGGTTTCGATGTTGTTCGGTACCAGGAAGTTTTCGTTGAGATATTTGTCCTGACTTGCAGCAATGAAGGCATTGGGTCTGTCATTGTCACGAACCACTACCTGACCGCTGCGTTGAGCAGCAATCGAGAGGTTGTTGGTGTTACTGTAGCATGCTTCGCGCCATGCAAGGCCGAACTCGAGATTTTTGTAGCCATTGCTGTTATTGGCGCGCTGTGGATGCATTCTGCCGCTCCAGCTGCCGTTGTAACCCCAGATGTTGTTGGCGTCTTTAGCCAGGTCACGACTGTAATGTGACAGATCGCTGACCAGTATCGTGTAGACACGATATGAGAAGCTCTTGTTATACATGCCTGAGGTTCCAGTCAGGGTGTCAAACGTTGCTTCATCGGATACAGTTCCGGCGGCAAGTTTGTTTCCTGAACTCGAGCCACTCGAATACCAGATTCGCTGGGTGGACTGCTCGGTGGTCATGGTTGTTCCGACTGGCACATCCGGGGGCATGATGCCATGCACGGTATCGTATGAGAAGGTTGCAATCTGATTCTCAAGTTTGTGGCTGACTTTGAGGCGCTCTCCGACGCCGCTGACCCCTGAATGATACGGGTCGCGGCCGGGGTTGCCATAGCTGCTGTTGGCAAGCGGGTTGTTGTCGCCAACGACGAAAACCAGCTTGTCAGGGCATGCTGCTGGCGGCGATTGTGCTTCTGCAAGTGTCTCGCCAGTCGTTCCGTAAAGAATGTTGTTGTTGATGAAATATGCTTGTGCAAGAGGATTGATAGTGGCATTGCTGGTGTCAATGTATGGGTTGACGTAATATCTTCCCGGGGGGGTGTTGTCGGTTACCAGCACATTGGCATCAGACCAGATGCGCATGTTGACAACCCTGGGAACCGGTTTCGTTTCCGTGATAAGCATTGCACCGACTCTTCTATGGACTGTCTGATAAATCTGGTATCTGTATGTACGTCGGAAATCGACACTCAATGTATAAGTACCCGGTTCTGAAGGCACCGGAAACAGCTGTCGCAGCTGCGTAAGAGGCAGAACCGCCATAGTGGTGTTGATCTGCTTGTCGATAATAATCTCGCTGCCACGTTTGAGTTCAGATTTCCAGGTGACTGACAGACCGCCGACCCAGGTGACGCTACCTTCGATGAGGTCTGGATCATCAGGCCGCGGAGGCTCTTCGCTGGTCATAGAAGCGACCCTGTTTACGCCGCGGGCAAGATTGTAATTTGATTCACGCAATCTCAGTCCCCAGTAGGCTGGTGGGTCAGCATATTCGGTTTTCCAGGTGCCGTCGGCGTTCTGAGCTGCTTTAACCGGAACCAGACTGTGGCCGTCGAGAACGAAGGCGGTCGGGTCGAGGTTGGTGTTGGCGGGGTTACAGAAGGCATGTTTGCAGGATTCGTTGCCATAGCCAGAGTTGTTGCAGCCATAACCCAGAGCCTGAGGACCTGGTTTGAATGGGGAAATCATTCCATCTGCCGTATTAGCGGTGCGATAGATGCCACTCATGATTACGCCGCGATCCTGAGGTGAAATGACCGGCGGAACCTGTTTGATGCTTATAGTTGCCCATGAATAATTGTCTGCATCGGTGCCGGCCGCAACTAATGGCACCTCGGTCAATGGCGGTTTCAAAACATCGCCCTTGCGCCCGGAGAGCGCTCCAACCGGCAGGTCGCGATAATCGTAATAACGGTAGACAACTTTGACTCCAACTTTGAATTTGCCCGCGCCTGGCGGGAAAAGGAACAGATAGTCACCGCTAACCCCTGCACCTTCCATGTCAAGAATTGTCGAGGGGGTCGGTTTCAGCTCTGCTCCGTAGCGGTCATGGGTTTGAATGACTTTCCAGTAATATTTGATGCTTGATTTCTGGATGGTGTTGGGGAACTGGCCGATACGCCCGTTGCCATTCGTGTCTTCGCCGACGTTACCGATGTTTACTTCGTTGGCATCAAAGTAGGGCGCGTTTTCGACCATGAACCAGTAGTCTTTGTCGTCGGTCAGGTCGCCATTTGCATCTGGAACGGCATTTGTGAAGCCGGATGTCGCTGTAACCATCGGGCCGACGCAATCAGTGCGGGCTTCGAGGCTTGACGGGCGTGGCGGAGTCGGTGAGTTGATGACTGCAAGTTCGGTGCGAATCTTGTCGTTGATAACCGGTGCCAGCTGCACAAAACCAGATACCCAGATTTTGCGTGAATCAACATTATTGTCAGCCGTTATGTAATCACGGATGAAATAGTTGGTGCCGAGCTTGACCCGGTTGTTGAGACGTTTGGTGATCCCGGTGTCGTAGGCGCGGCAATAAACGCTTTTGTAGACTTCCTGCTTGTATTCAGCCCGGAATTTCTTGATACCCCCGGCCATATCAGATTCATAAAAACGCCTGGATTCGTTTCCGTCGATGAAGAAAGTTGTATTTGCCGGCTCATACTCGGTTCTAAGCATATATAAGGAACCGAAACCGTCTGCTCCGATTTTGTCAGGCAGAAATCCATCGGCGCTGACGTTTATTTCACTTGGAATACCGTTAGTGCCGCTTTCATTGCGGACAAAACAGTAGATGCTGCCTTTGGTAGCGTCATAGGCATAGATTATGCCGCCGCTCTGCCACCACTGGTCAGAAACTGCCACGTCTGAGAGTTCGTTCAGTCTCATAGTCGGCGGCGCATTTGCGTCAATGAGCCATTGATTTATCTGATTCAGCCCAAGCAGATAAACGAAGTTTCCGGTATCACTCTTCGAACTGATGCCGATAAATTTACAGGTCAGATCGCCCCCATTACCGATTTGCTGGTCGTTGACAGTGGTTCCGTCAAGAAGAAACGTAGTTGCGCCCTGATCGCGGCGGTATAGATAGGTGCGGTTAACGATTGCAGAATAAAGACATGACAGATAGGGGCTCGGAACACCAGGCATTGCTGCGCCATCAATTTTTGCAATACAGCCGTCGCAGCACTCACCGTTCATGTCCATGGTGCCGGTGACCCTTGCAAGAACTGTTGCGACATCACGGTCGAAGGCCGGCGAGGTCGCTGACGAATCAACCCGGTATTTGAACAGCTTCAGATTACGATAAGCCCCGAAAAGGTTCTCACGGATCATACGGCGAACCCATCCGCCTCTGATCCAGCCACTGCTGGCACGGCTGCCGGCGCAGCAGGCAGCCCACGGCCCCTTGGTTGGCGGCGAACCATCAGTTCTCTGATTATATTGTTCGCTTGCTGGCGGTGGATTTGCAAGGGTGCGGCGGTTTTCTGCCGCGGTACCGTAGGTCCAGTTGCTCCAGACAACCACGTCGTTTGCATGGTAAAAACCATTTCCCATGGAATACCAGTAATAGCCGGGCATGTTGTTGACTGCTGACGGAACGGTATTACATGGATAATCTATGCCTCCGAACAGTGAAGTGATGGTCCAGCTTGGGTGATTGCCGCGACCGGTGGTGCTGGCGTTGGGAGCACCGTGAAAGCGATGAACGGTATAGGGAGGCACTTCGTTGAAACCATAAACATTGGTAGTTGCGTTCATGACGATACGTCGGGCTGCAAGTTGCCCCTTGAGGCTCGTCAGTGCGCTTTCAGTGCCGGCAAAAGTGAAGAGATCCTTTTCTGACTTCAGGAGAGTAGCGTTCCATTTCTGGGCGGCGGTGATGCCGTAGGCATCTCCCGGGTCGTAAAGAGAGGCCGAGTCAAGACCCGCAACCAGGTTGTTCAGCCCATACTGCCCTGGCATTACCCTCGCCAACCAGGACATAGCAGTCGCCATTCTGCTCGTAAAAGGGGTGAAGTCTAGTTTCCTGGCCATAAGATTGCATGATCGGGAGGGCCAGTATCACAAAGGCCAAAATCAGTTTGACGACTCGTTTCATAAGCTTCCTCCTGGTTGGTCGGAAAGGCGTGTCAATATTCACGTTCCCTGGTGGCGGGCTCTTTGTCGAAGTTCAGATAATTTCGCAGGGCCTGCATGAAAGAATTCTTTACCGAATCCGGAATTTTGTATCTGTCGAAGATCTGACGGGCAACCCAGGGTGTCAGATCGGTGCCTCCGCTGATAATCATGCGTCCGTGAGAAAAGTCAGCAACCTTTTCCGGAAGATAATTGCGAAATTCAAGATACTGAGTCAGATTGCTCTGCATGCCGATAGAACGGCCGACTACCAGATGTTCTGGTGGCAATGGGCTGCTGTCCGGGCCGGTAATATTGGCGGCCACATCCGGGTTGATTGTCAGGTTGTTGAAGGAATGGAAAAGGGAAGATGAAACTACGTCTGGAGCTTCTTCGGTGGCCGGAATCATCTTAAGCTTTTCTTTTCGGCGAGGGGTCCGCATGGCAAAAGAATTGTCGATCACCACGGCAATTTTGCTTTCATCTGCAGCTTTGCGTATCAGCCCCTGAATTTCATCGGTAATTTCCTTCAGCCGCTTCGTGGTTTCATCAGTGGTCAGGTAGATGGCTGCCAGAGATTTTTCTTCGATGACGGCAATTTTTTCGGCATTTTCGCGTAACTCTTTTTCTACGGTGGCCAGCTTGTTTCTGAGCTCTTTTTCGTTTGCTTCGGATGATAAACTGGTCATATCGCCGGAAAGGCGACCGTTAATTACATTCAAGCGCTCCTGAAGGTCGACTTTTCGAGCGGCAAAAAGTCTTTCGGCTTCCCGGTTGGCAGGCTTCTGTCTTTTAACTTCTTCCAATGAAGCCTCAAGAAGTGCTTTTTCTTTCCTGAAGGTTTCCAGGTCACCGGCAGCCGGGGTTCCGGTTGCCCTGGTCAGCTGTTGACTGATTTCGAATTTCTGCTGTAAACACTTTTGAATCTGCTCCCGCAAAGGAACACATTCTTTTGCAGCACTTTCCTGCGCTGTTTTTAACTGAGAAACCGCTTTTTCAATGTCGAGACCTTCGGGATTTCGATAAAATCTTCCATTGCTGTAGTCGAAGCCACTCATATTCGGATGCAGCATCAGGAGTATTCGGGTATCGACCGTTGCCCAGCCTCCATCGGCGGCGAAAGCAGCCGGCAGGAAGATGATTGTCGCGATAAGTGTTGCCAGATATTTCATTGTTTAAGCCCCTTCGTGCGATCTTCTACCAGTTTTATGGCTTCAAGTCTGACATCGCGTGCTCCGACCGGAATTACGTCAGCATTCAGGCCTAAACGCATCGCCCAGTATGAATCTGCCTGTTCGAGCCAGAGATCAAAGTCTTCATCAGCAGCGAGTTTCTGGTTTTTCCAGAGCTTGCGATGCAAATTTTTGATTAAAAGTTCGTTTTTAGCTGTCTCGCGACTGGTTATCGGCAACAGTTCAGCCGCATCGATGACAACATCAGCCTTATGCGTTTCTTTCAGCTGTTTGAGCACGGCTCTGATATCTGAACCGATTTCGTTGATCTGAGGAAGTATGGATACTTCGGGAGTGATGCCGGGTCTTCCCGGGACCAGTCGGGCGTTGTAGGCCCTGATCTGCAGTATCGCCAGTCGTTTCTCGACCTGGCGCTTTTCTGCCAGGAAGGCACGCTCAGCGGCTATACGATTTGGCAAAGGCACAAGATGAAGTTTTTCCTGGAGACGTTTTGGCGACTCAAGGAGCCATTTATCAAGCTTTTTGATTTCAGCGATCAAAAGATCGACGCCTTCCTGGCCACCCAGGACGAATTCAGAAGAACTGCCTTTGAAACGACCGGTGACTGTATCGAAACTGGCGAAAAGTGGATGCGCCAGCAGCATCAGGCGGGTATCGACCATGATGGTCTCGGCTGTTGCTGCAGAAAAAGCCAAACAAAGCAAAACCGTTGCTGAAAACTTTCTCAGCATTATTGTGTGTACCTCCGGTCCATTCTCATTTTAATCTTAGCAGTCAGAGAGATAGAACGGCAATGAAAAAGATTTTTACTGCTGTTTGAAAAAGTTTGCATTCAGGAGATATTGTTTCAGTTCAATAAATTGGCTGACCAGCGATTGCATAAGCCTTTGCAGCGATGATTCAGGTGGGTCTGTTGCCGACAGAACATCGCGAAGCTTTTGAAAATTGTCTGTCATTTTTGCGATCATTGCTGGTGCTGCCGAAGCTGTGCCTGGCAGGAATGTCGCAAGTCGTTGTGGCAGCGAACTGCTGTCTACCATAATTTTCAGCGCCCGGTGATCTTTCAGATGGGGGCGCAGCTGGAATATCTCCAGTTCTATTTCCAGGAAGCCGTGCATGGTTTTGTGGTTGTTCAGCCCTGCACATGCAAGCGAGATTCTGGTAATACATGCCTCGATAATTTCGTGAATCATGGTAAGGCTTTCGGATTCGAGCTGACGCCTGATCTGGCCCATATCCTGAGAGATTGCGATAAGCAGAGATACGATTTGTGGAGTTCTGATTTCATCTGACAGCGATTGAATCTGTGAAGTGATGCTCAGCCAGTTTTCCATTACTTCCTGATGTAGACGGTTTGCTGCAGCGATGTTGAACGCATTCAACAAATTGCCGGTCTGTTGCATTTTCTGCGAAACAGCCAGCATTCTTGTGGTAAGCTGCTTCTGGGCACTCATGCCGGTAAGAATTTCCAGCATCGAGGAATCACAGGCAAATAAAGAAGAGCAGCAGCCTGCAAAAAACAAGATGGCCAGAAAAACCGACAGTCTCTTTTTCATGGGCTATAATTTCGGAATTGGAACCCGCGGGGTTGCAACTTCAGCCGGGCGGCTTTCAGCATGCGCCAGTCTCTCGACTGCAGCCCTGGCTTCTTCGGCAAAACTTGTCTGTTCATGGTTGCTGATAATCTGGTGATATACTTTGGCTGCTTCAATCTGGTCGCCAACTGTTTCAAGAAATCGTGCATGGTCAAGAAGGGCTCGGGGTTGACCATTTGAGCGTTTGCTGTAATCCTGGAAATACTGGCGGGCCAGCTCACTCTTGCCTCCGGCGACAGCCATATTGGCAAGCAGATAACTGGTTTCCGGGCGCGGACCGACCTTTTCCGCTTCAGCCAGCCGAGCTTCAGCACCGGCTGAATCTCCAGAAACTATCAGGCCTTCTGCTATCGCCAGCATCGCGTCAATGTTGTCAGGCTGTTCCTGAAGGATTGCCCGCGCCTGTTCAATTCCCTGAGGGACCTGAAAATTCCTGATCATCGCCAGGGCGTAACAGGCACGGTATTCTGCGGCGCCTGGGTTGGCATTGAAAGCAAGTCTGGCCTCCTCGGCAGCTTCGGCATACATTTTACTTTCCATTAGAATTCTGGCTTTTACGAGTCTGGCTCTCGCATTGTCTGGATGCTCGGCAAGCACCTCGTTAATTGCCGTTGAGGCTGCATCGATATAACCCTGCTCGAAAAGAATCTGCGCCAGGGCTGACTGGGCATCGATTATGTCTGGATGAGATTTCTGAATCTGGCGATACATTTTTTCGGCTTCAGGGTATTTGGCTGTTTTCATCATGATCTCAGCCAGATTCAGCCTGCAGAAGATGTCGTCTTTGATTTCCAGTGCTTTTCTAAAATGGACTGCGGCTTTGTCGAACTGTTGCAGATTGAGATAACTGGAGCCCGCCAGAAAGCGGGATTCGAAATCCCGGTTGCCGGCAGCAATGGCTTTTTCGAATTGAGAGGCCGCAGCAGCAAAGTCGCGGCGGTTGAAGGCGATAACACCCATATAGTGGGTAGCTGCGGAATCGCGCGGCGATTTTGCCAGAATCTTTTCAAGCGCAGCGGCAGCCGATGCAAAATTCTCTTCATCTATCATTGCTACGGCTTTTTCGAGTTCGCTTAGCTCGTTTACCTTTTCTTGCTTTGCCGGTTTGTTGACTGCGGCTACAATTACAGCCGGTTCGGGCAGTTCTGCGGTCGGTTCATGCCTACCTGCCGGCGAAATTGCGAACTGCTGCTGCTCAAGCTGTCTGACCAGCATTTCATATTGCTGCGGGTATCTGCCGGCCAGAATTCTTGCATGCTGCAGAGCTTTTCTGTTTTTACCGGTCTGTGCCAGGCTGAAAATCAGATAATAACGTGCCTGGTCATGTTCCGGATTCATCGTTATCACCTGATCGAGGTAGTCAGCAGCGCCGTTGAAATCTCCCATAGAATAAAGCTGCATGCCACGGCTGAAAATCGGGGCAGAGAGATCCTGGGCCCAGACGTTCGTTATGGCAGCGGCCCAGAAAACAAGGCTGAACAGGCAGATTTTTGCGGGAAAAAGCTTCAATTGCACGCTATATTGCATCTGTTCATGTTACCAGACTTTGTCTTCGCACACAGATAGAATTTTTTGCAGTTACCGGAAAACAGAACGGGGGCTTCCAATCTGGAAGCCCCCGTTTTCAGGACCGAATTAAATCAGGCTTTGCCGCCTTTGCTGACTTTGCGGAAGTGACCATTGGTGAGGGTCTTGTTGCCTTTTTTGTAGTGGCCTTTAACGAAGGTCTTGTTGGCTTTTTTGCCGGTGATGGCTGACTTGGCTTTTACAGCTGAATCTACTACTGCATTCTGGGCGTTGGCAGCAGTTTTAACGACGGCACGTTTGGTTTTCTTCACGGCCTTCTTGATATTTCTTTTTACTTTGCGGGCCATTTTTGTGAAGCAGGAAGGACCATCTTTTTTGGCTGCCATGACCTGGGAAACTTCAGCGGAGCCGGCGAAAAGGCCGAAAGTTACCAGAGCTACCGATATGGCTTTGAATACGTTATTCATACTTATAACCTCCGTTGGTTTCTTTTTGCTTAATCATCAAACCTTATTGTGTTGAATTATAAGAATGAAACAGCCAACCCGTAACCCCCCTGATAAAAAATATTTGCAGGTCTGTAGTCCTTATTGGATGCCGATTTTGGCGGTTGCATGCCCCTGGCCCGGTGATTTTTTTATTTATACAAAAGCTCATTGTAAATTACTCAAAACGGCGAGATTAGCTCAGAGCTGGCTTTTTAGCCATGGATGGCTTTATGTCTTTGCGCCACAGGAATGGCGCGCAAAGGCTATGCCTTTGGCATACGCTTTATCACGCTGTTCCTCGTAATGACGATACCTGCGATTGCCGCGTCGCTACGCTTCTCGCGCAGGCCAGGATGGCCAAGTGCCGGTGAGTCGCCGGAGTGCGAACGAACCGGCCATAGACAGGTTCAAGCGAAGTTTTCAATACCATGTATATGCTTCAGCAGATAGTTTGTTTGACACGCGAATACCATGTTGCTGCGCTCCTGGCAGTGACACGGTATATTCTTGCTTTCTGGGTGTACATCGAAGAGCGTTTTTGCCAGGAGAGCATTCTGTTGTGTGATTTGAGAGGGCGACTCAAATACATGTTTGCGCCACTATCTGAAATTGACAGGTTACTGATCGATTTCGATGTGAATGCGATAGATGTTGCCGTCACTGCTTTCGCTGATATTACTGACCGTGCCCATCTGGCCGGCCTTCTCTCTGATCGCTTCGCGGTAAACGTCCTTTAGAACGCCATTGACGCTGGCTTGCGCCTTGACTGCCAGATCGGCCATCTCACGGGCCATTTTTTCCGAAATGTCATTGATTGCGCCATTATCAATCGTCGTGCCTCTGGTAAGAGCCTTTCTTATCAGATTTTCCATTCCAGGAATTGCTTCTTCTTCCATTCTGACAAGCTGTTCAGCTGGAACATCGATGCTGAGAAGCATTTCCATGGTGGCCGGGTCGATGATGGCGCTCTGTTTGAAACCGGCAGGCATCGCCAGGCAGCCGTTGGGAGCCTCAGTAAAACCTGCTTCCAGAAGTGCTTTTCGCACAAGTTCACGCATGCGCTCTGGTGAAAGAATCTCGAGCAGGGGAAAATTGAGCCTGAAGCCCGCAAGACGATTTCGCAGAGTCTCGGAAAGAAGTACCTCGATCGGAATTCTAATTGCGTATGAGCGACTCATAAATCTGCTCCCTGTTATTCATGTTTTCTACCATGCTGCCGGCTGCCTGCTCGAATGCTGCAAACTCATGGTCGAGACCATAGGTTCGGGCGGCGCCGGCGATAAAACGTTCGTCATCTATACAGACGGTTCCTTCGCCGCACCAGAAGGCAACAGCCTTTCTGACTGAGGCGACAAAACTGTTCACATACTGGTAAAATTCAGGCAATCCGACCTTGCTCTTGTCGAAAGAAAGGGGAAGCCAGCGCGCCGGTCTGGGCACATGGCCGTTGAGCGCACCAGGAAAAAGTTGCTCCAGCCTTTCATTGCAGGCAGCAATATAGTCGGCTGCCCTTTCGATAAGATAATCACGCAACGGCAGTTCGACGGCAGCCGGGTCGTCGAAGAGACACTGCCAGGGAGCCTGAAGAGGGCCAACCTGCTGCCAGGCGACATGGCAGGCTTTGATGAGCCAGCCGGCATTGTTTCTGCCCAGCCAGGGATATGAATACAGTGAGAAATCATTGAGGCAGATGCTTATCAGCAGGGCATCACCCGGAAGCACCAGAGGAAACGTCGGTTTTTCTTCGGTGATCCAGCGCCGCATCTGCTCATAGAGGCGTTCAGCGCCGCGGCTTGAAAATCTCAATTCAATGCCCTCCCAGAATGAAGGGTCGGCAGCGGTACAGCGTCGGGTATATCCATCAGCTTCAAACAAAAAGCCGCGCAGAGAAAAAATTGAAGCGATAAATCTTTTGATCGCCGGCACGACCATTGCCTGCCATTTAACGGCAAATTCTTCAGAAAACTCGATGTCCCGCGGCAGATGTCTGAGATGCTGCAGATACTTAAACGGTTGATCGAAGCGCCCATTCAGACAGCTTTCGACAAATTCGAGCAGCATGTCTTCAGGGTAAAGCTGCAGTTTCACTGTTTGATCTCCCGGCGCGTCTCCTGCTGCTGATTGATAATGAGTTCGCCTTCATTTTTGCGCAGTTCAGGATGATGGTCGAGGCATACCGCCGCGATTTCACCCTTTCTTACCTGGTCGGCAACATTGTCGCCAAAGAGGCGCCCGGTTTCTTTTAAAACGTCTTCAAGAAGTTCTCCGTTGCGTATGGCCTCATTGATCTCGATGCTGGACATCGACGGATCATTGAAATCGACAATGATGCGAGTTGCCCCGGTAGTCTGATTGAATTCAAAATCGATGATGAATTTGCGCATCAGCTTTTCTCTCCGTTCTGCCTGACCGTGAACCGGGCAAATTCATGCTCCGGTCCTAAAGGTGTACCATTTACCATTATAATACCATCTTTGATGAAAATTTCGATTTCTCGTCTGAACTTGGGCCAGTTACGGCGCAGATCATCATAATAACCGGTAATGAAATGCAATGTCTGGTTGTCTGATCCAATCCATCGGCGGTTGCCCGGTGCCAGTGCCGGTTCGAACGGGCCGGCAATAACTAGATCACATAATTCTGCGACCCTCGATCTGGCAGGATCGGAGTTGATCGCTGCCCATTCATAACCACTGAACATGATGAGACCCTGGTATCCGGAATCGCGCAGTTGCTGTAACATTTCATGGAGCTCAGCTGCCTGGTCAAGCGGTTCGCCACCGAGCAATGTCAGGCCTTCTGCTTTAGCCACGAGAATTTGCGCCGCCTGGTCGGCCGGTGTCATAAAATAGCCGCCGGAACTCTGCTGCATTTCAGGGTTGCAGCAGGCCGGGCACCTGATGCTGCAGCCTTGCAGCCACAGCGCCGAGCGTTCTCCAGGCCCTTCAACCGTGGTTTTTTCTTCAAATCTGGCTATCTGCACCTTTAACCATCCTGTCGAGCGCGGCATTGATAAGTTCGCCAAGCAGTTTTTCCTGTTCATCAGCCTGCAGCCCAGCGAAATCATCGGTCTTAGGAAAAACGAATCTGACGGAGTTGGTGTCCTTTGCTTCACCAGGGCCGAAATACCAGGTCTGAGCGTTCAGGCGAAGCTTTTCGGGCAGCAGAGTTGTTTCACTTTTTCCCGACAGAAGCTGAATCCGTTTATCCAGGCCTTTCTCATGGAGAAAATGCCGGAAAAAGCTGCCGGCATCATGCAGCGATGACGGTTCATAGCCATCGAGAACGATGATTACATTAACCATGTCCTTGATAAATGTATCGATGAGTTTTTCGGCAAAGTTGAATACCCAGGCGAACAACAGCCCCAAATGACGCTCATGCTCGAAGAATTCACTCAAAGTAGCTTTGACTACGATATCGCGTCTGATTCTGAACACTGCACCCGAATCACGTTTGAAATAGGTCAGCTGGTTTTCGATGAACTTGTAATCGAAAAGATCGAACTGCATGCTCTCATCGATATAGGCCAGTTCTGAGGGAACCAGTGACGAAAGGTTCCCTTTGCTGGTCAGTTCATCGTAACCGCCGAGTGGCAGAGTCTGCGGCTCACCGTATTTGGCGACCACCCATGAGCTTTCTTCCTTCAGGGTAAAAACGCTGCGGGTCCAGTGGGCCATGCCTTTCATCGCTCTGGTCATGCGCCGGAAAAACAGGCGGTCAGCGGCGCGTTCGAACAAACCCGGGTGCCCGATTTCAAAAATATCATCGGCGTAAAATCTGAAGTCGCTGCGTTGGAATTCGCCGGCAGCATTTGCATAGATCGCATCGAGAGCCTTGTCGACATCGAAGCCGGCTGAAGTGGCTACCGCAACCGCGAAAGATTTTTCCATTTCACTGTCGGAAAAAGCAATTTCGGCATTTTGAAATGGCGGCAGCCGCTCGATTATCTGCTGAAAAATTCCCTGTGCCAGCACTGTGTCGCGGTCGGCTCCGGTCAGCAGAAATATGCCTTCGAGACGGTCGGCACCTTCGGCACTGCAGATGGTGTCGAGATATTCATTTTCGGCGGCGAAACCGACATGGCCGGCCAGTCGCTCTCCAACCGGAACCGACATGAACCGGCTCATCAGTCTGGCGATGAACCCGGGTGGCATGGCGTGGCAACCGCGACGCACCAGGTCTTTCCAGAAGTCGCGCACAAAGGCATGCACTTCACGATAGCCAGATTTTTGCAACGACTGGCGATACCAGAACGCTATCTGATCGGGAAGAAGAAAACGCATATAAACACCTGTCAGTCAAGATTGGCGAGGCGCTCTTCAATGTAGTCTTTGATTTTGCGCACGTCAGAGAAATTGTTGCCGCAGTAACACAGAATCTTGAGCTCTTCCCGCGTTACTTTGCCGCCATTGAAGATGAACGCCTGGGTCAGAATCAGTTTATAAAGCTTGATAAGCTTACGGTCAGTGACTTCTACCTTCAATTCATCGGCCAATACAGAGATGAGCGCTTTGAAAGCGGTGGTGATGCGCTCGTCGCCGAGCAGGGCGCGGTCTTCGCGTTGTACTGCCTGTGGAAGAACAGTGCTGACAACGTAATCATGCACCAGAATGAAGTCGTCGAGAGTGCAGTCTGATTTCCATGGTTTTTCGCGGTTATGGGTGCGACTTTCAAAGGCGACCCCTGAACGGATGAGCTCGCTGAAGCAAGTGTCGCGCACCGGTAAAGTTTCGGCTTTGATGATAAACCTGTCTTTGAGAGCGTCGAATTCACCGAAGTCCGGAATTTCATTGCTGGCGGCGAACATGCAGACCAGCGGCACCGGCAAAGGCCGACCTTCCTGGTAATACTTGCGTTCGTTGATAACAGTCAGCAGCACATTGAGAATCGCCGAATTCGCCTTGAATATTTCGTCAAGAAAAGCGATCTTTGCGGTCGGCAGATGTCCTGCTACCTTGCGCAGATATCGGCCTGACTTGAGCTCCTGAATGTCGACCGGGCCCATGATTTCGCTGGGTTCGGTGAACTTGGTCAGCATATACTCAAAGTATTCATCCTGTTTCATTCCCATGCCCTGGCAGAAAACTGAAACCAGAAGAGATTTGGCGGTGCCGGGGCGACCGATGAACAGCATCGGTTCCTGGGCGGCGGCAGCGACCATCATCAGTTTGAGGAGTTCAGAGCGCTTGAGAAAGAAGTCGTTGAGGCGCGAATAGTAATCGACGATGCGGGCACGCGCAGCATTGATAATGTCTGTTTCAGAGGCTTGAAGGTTCATTGTCTTCTCCTGTCGTCACTATTGGGGTCTGCAGGCTTTCTGCCAGGCGATAAAGGCTTTTTCTTTCTGGGTCGACAGCGCAAAGGCATGCTGTATCCAGAACACCCGGCGCTTTTCGAGCAACTGGTGGGTTTCGAGCTTTTCAGGAACCAGGTCGGCGAGAATGCCAATACTGAGAAAGCTCAATACGGTCATTGCACCGGCAAACATATCTTCGTCATTGATTCTTTCGGCTTCGACAAGCCATAACAACGAACGGTTGGTCAGCTCGTCGAGCTGAAAACGTCGCTTTGGCGAGCTGGTCATAAGCAGACACATGATTATCCACTCGGCAGAACCGATGAAATCTTCCCAACCACGCGGAGGTCGGGGGATGCTGGAAAGCAGCATGTCGAAAAGTCTCTGTTCGTCCTTTGCCCGGCGATAGGCAAGACAGAGCCTGAAGATGTCGCAATACATGGTCAGGCGGTAGATATCCCAGGTGCTGTCGGCCCTTCGAACGATTCTCAGGGGTTCGATAAACCTGGAAAAATCCGGGTGAGGACCGAATTCAGACACCATGAGCAATAGCAGGCGCTGCGCTTTGGCCTTCATGACATAATCATCCGTTTTCAGGGCCCGGGCAAAAAATGTGTTCCAGTCATTGTGTCCATCGCTGAAACGCTGATAAAGTGCCCGGGCAATCGGCTTGCCGTCGCAAGTTTCCGGAAAGGCAGAAAGATTCAGGTCCTGCATCCAGTTTCTGCCGCTAAGCCAGCCTGAACCATGCAGAATGCCGTTGCCCTGAGTTTCTTCATCTTTGCGGTAGAACAGGAAAGGTGGTCGGTACAGTTCGCCGGTAAAGAAATCGCGCAAGGTTGTTTCGCGAATTTTTTCCATGCTGAAAAGCTTCAGCCATCTGGCGACTGATGGCGAATGACTGGTATCAGCAGCTGATTTCGGCCATCCATTGATCAGATTCATGGCTCGGTCAGGCAGATTGTATCGGGTTGTCTGACTGGTATTAAAGCGCTGATAGGCATAAGGCGAATTCTGGCTCGGGGTGAGGTATTTGCACAAACCTTTGACAGTCTGTTCGCTGAGATGAACACCAAGCATGCGCAGTAATTGCAGACGAACGGCGTTGGCGACAGCAAAACTGCTGCAGCAGCCGACATGACTGAGAAAAACCTTGAGATTGTTTTCGATGCGGGTATAGTCTTTGTCGGAAAGCAGTTCAACACGGTTTTCAACATTCATGCCGCCGCCCGAAGCCACACGTGATTCGTTGAAATTTGAAAAATCCCGTTTTTCACCGGCAAAACTGCTCTTCATGCCGGCAATCGCCTGAGAAAAGATGTCCTGATCATTGAATCGGGCCGCAAAAACCAGCAGCAGCGAGTAATGAAATTCAGTAAACATCTTTTCACTGCGAATTGCCGCCAGGAGTCTCCCTTTGTCTAGTTCATTTATTACCGGCTGAAGCAGGGGTTGAAGTTCTTTGTAATAGCTGCAATATTGAAAAGCGCAGTCGGCCAGCAATCCGGTGTCATTCTTCAAAACTGCGGCATTCATCATTGCCGCCAGTGCCATAATCTTCAGACGCATGCGACCTGCAACATCGGCGCGCTGCTGCCAGAGATCTGCCGAGGAAACATTGGCATTCAGTTGCCGGTCAATGTCATTTAAACGTTGCTGAAGGCCAGCAAGCTCCGAATTGCCGATGTCAGGCACGTTGTCGAGATTGAGGGCCGTATGACGGTGGAATTTTGCCGCCGGACCGGTAACGCCATCTGCAACTTCGCCGCCTTCTTTTGCGGCTTTCAGCTGCGCAGGAGCGCCGGTTTCGGTTTCAATTTCAACTTCGATCAGCTGCTTTTTTTTTTTGAGTTCTTTGAACTCAAATTTCCAGCCCGGTTGAATTGTCTCGGCCTTCGCCGCTGCCTGCTCTATCTCGAGAGCTACGAAATCCTCGATTTTCATCATGTCTTTTTCGGCAAGCAGAACGCTGTTGATCGTGTCAGCATCTTTTTCGAAACAGAGAAAATCACTGGCCGGCACGCCAAAAAAATGGTGCAGACGTTCAGATGACAGGCGGGGTGTCAGCAGATGACCGATGGGCACCAGCACCCGCTCCTCTATTTCCGCATAAGCTGGAAAAGCATCGGTTAAAATACTGGCTACGGCACGGTCAGCGCTCTGGTCTCTGGCCATCAGATAAAGTCGCCCGTCTTTGCAGTGCCAGCTGCGGTAATTGCGAAAATTTTCGAGAGCTTCGTTGGCGATGATAGCCTTGAAACGTGCGTGATCCTCGATTTTCCAGAAGATGGGAAGCTGATGCCGGTCGGTTTGGCGCAGGCCTGGTTTGATGCTCAGGCCAACATCGGCGTTTTTTTGCGGAATATCGACCCGCCCGGTCTCGATCTTGACAACGCTGTCGCCCTTTTTCCAGGAGGGTTTCAGGCTGAGGAGCCGCCCGTCCTTTTGAATCAGGAGCACGCCGCCATCGACGATTTTGAACTGATTGAAGCATTCTGGCCCGGAAATGTCATGAATTCTCCAGCCGGCTTCCATGTAGATGCCTGAATGACCGGGCAGCTGATTGAACCAGGTGAAGGCGTCAGGGGCAAGTGTGTTGAAAACCCAGAGTGACGGTTTGTTGATTTTCAGCAGAAAATATTCGCGACCCGCATCGAAAACGGCGAACTCATACTGGCCCTGCTGCAGCATGAAATGCTTTTTTACCGTTGTAAAAAAGAGTTCGCGGTCTGCGGTCATCAAAATGACTTCGTCTGCGACCGGACGAGTGGGTTCAGCCCTGATCACTGATTTGCGAAACAGGTCGAGCCACGAAATAGCCCTCAGGGCGCTGCCCGGCGTGCCTTCCGGCCAGACTTTCTCCGGAGCTTCGATAGAGCTCTGCAGCATGTTGCCGAGACGGCCGATCAGCCCCTGATCGCCGGGAACCTGCCACCAGATCGTCCATGGCGGGTCCTGTTCCTGCAAAAATTGCCCTTTTAGCTGGCCGCTGGTCGAGAAAAAGTGCACCGTAAGCAGATCAGCGGGGGTGCGCATTTTCAGATAGCGTTCAGCTTTGCTCATTTCTGCAGGCCTTCATAAAAGGTTTCGATTTCCTTCAACTGCATGGTGCGTTGCTTCTGTAAGTTTACTACCAACGCTTCAACTCTGCCACGGTTCTTTTCGATGAAGGCGCACACTTCCTTGAACACCTCATCGATGATGCGGTTGATATGCGGTGACAGCTGTGGCAGATAATATGGGTCGGGGCGCCGATCCTGAAAGGTGTATTCGCGTGGGGTGCCGGCCATGCCGTAAACGGTAGCCATGTCGGTGGCGACGGCGGTGGCCCGGCGCAGGTCTTCTGAAGCACCGGTCGAAACCTCGCCGAAAAGTATTTTTTCGGCCGCGTAGCCGCCCAGAGCTATGCCAATTTCGCTGCGAAGACGGCTTTCGGTGTAAAAATACGGGCGTTTCGATACCGATTCGACAAGCCCCAGGGCACTGGTGCCACCGGTTTCGAGGGTTATGCGGGTTATCTCACTCTGCCGGCTGAAAAGAAAAAACATCAGCGCGTGGCCGGCTTCGTGCGTGGCGACGACGCGTTCTTCGGTCACCGACAGTTTCGCTTCTTCGACCAGAGTGCCGAGCCAGGTCTGCATGGTCTGGTCGTCGGCTGTTTCTTTGCCGTTGTTGATCAGATAGCGCTTCAGACCCTTTATCAGAGCACTGAGATGGTCACCGGTATGTGGGGTGCCCAGACTGGTGTCGCGGCCGGTCCAGCCCGAAAGGCGCTCTACCTGTGTGTCTGTGAGGCCGGTTTCGAATTTTTTGTTGTATAGCCCAAGAATGGCGCGCCGGTCTTCCCAGTCGGGGTAGGGTATCTCGATCTGGTATTCGAAGCGGCCGGGTCGGAGAAAAGCCGGATCGAGGCTGTCGACGAAGTTTGTAGTGCCGATGATCAGCACCATCTGCTCTTTTCGGAACCCGTCCATCTCTGTAAGCAGCTGGTTAACCATTGAATGCGCCGCCTGGGAAGCTCCATCGGAAGCGCCGCCGGTTCTTGCCTGTGCGATCGAGTCGAGTTCGTCGAACACGATGACCGAAGGGGCGGTCGCCCGTGCTCTGGCAAAGAGTCTGCGGATATTCGCTTCACCTTCGCCTACCCATTTCGATTTGAGCTCGGGGCCGCTGACGATATAGATTGCCGCATTCAGGGCTTCGGCAATACCTTTGGCGAACAATGTTTTGCCGGTTCCGGGGGGGCCGTGAAAAATCAGGCCGCGCGGAATTATCGATTCAATCTTGCGGATGGCATTTTCGTCGTTCATTGCTGCAGTTGCCTGCAGCAGATTGAGAACGTTTTCGCGGATCTGCTTTTTAACCCGGTCGTAGCCGGCGATGTCGCGATCGAGTTCTATCTCTGAAAGAGATACGCCGCCGCATGCCGTGTAATCGCGCAATTCACGCATATAATTGGCGAGCATGTCTTTAATGGCGGGGTCAAAATCGGTTTTGCGCGAAAACACCCCCATGATTTCACGAAAGCGCACCGGGTTGAGCCCGGAAACGAATTTGAAAATGCCCATGAGGTTAATCTTGTCGAGGGCGAATTTGCGGGCTTCTGGTTCTGTGATCAGGCTTGCGATACGGTTTCTCGCGATGCCGAGCATTTCACAGCGTGCCGGAAAGGCTTGAGCGATCAGTTCCGGGAGAGTGAAATCGGGATCTTCAAAAGCTACCAGGGTCAGCATCGGGTTTTCATGAATGGTGGTCATGATTTCTCTGGCTTCCATGGTCAGACCGCCGGGCATTGTCGAAGTGATGATGTCGAGATAGGGTAGAAAGAAAACCTTGTTGGGTTCGGTATTGTTAACCAGTTCGCGAAGCTGGGCGACGATGCGGCTCAGTCTGGTGCCCTGCCCGGGCTGTGAATCGTGGGTTTCGCGGCCGTCGATAATGTTGATGCTTTTGCCATCGGCTGCCAGACGCCGCTTCAAAGTTGTCTGCAGGTAGGGTATTATCTGCTTTTCGCAGCGGATAAGAACCGAAACCTCTTCTTTGATTCGGGCGCAGGCAAAGCGCAGCTGATCCTGATAACATTGCTCGACCGCGTCAAAAGGCGAAATCTTGCGTGGCAGTTCACTCAGACTAATTTCAAGCATCATCGAACTCCCGATTACTCATTTTTGTCACTATACAATAATGCCCGTAAAAGCACAAAACCATCAGAAGCAGCGACAGCGCAAGTTTGTCAGACAGCGACTGCCACGTCGCTACGCTCCTCGCAGTGACAGTATCGTAGTCCTGCAACCTGAGATTGTCAGGATGGGCGGCCGAAAAGTCTGGCGGCCAGCAGACCTGATTCGAACAGCAGCCAGGTTGGCAGGGCCATCATTATCTGGCTGACAACGTCTGGAGGCGTAAGAACTGCAGAAACTACGAATATAGCCACGACAATGAAAGGCCGCAGTGCCGAGATCCGGTCGGCGCTGACGATGCCGGCACGCACCAGTATGAACGTCAGGGCGGGGCATTGAAACATAATGCCGAAGCTCAATGAGAGCAGGCCTGCAAGATTGATGAACTGTTCGAAACCGATGGCGGCTTCGAGATAACTGGTCTGAAAGCCGACTGAAAAGCTCATTATTACAGGCAGAATTACCGTAAGCGAAAAGATGGTGCCGGCAGCGAACAGCAGGCAGCTGATCAGCAGCAGCAGCCCGGCAACGCGTTTTTCGTTTCCATAAAGGCCGGGAGCGACAAAGCCCCATATCTGGCGCAGAATATAAGGGGTTGCAATAAATACAGCCAGATAAAAAGCCATCTTCATCTGCACGAACAGGGGTTCGACCGGTGAAAAGTAGCGTAACTTGAGACCTGCCGGGCAAAGTTTGTCGATCAGCAGCCCGGTCAGCATTTCAGAATAATGAAAAGTCACCGGGAACAGCACCGTGATGCTGATCAGGGCTCTGATGATTGCCCAGCGCAGTTCTTCGAGATGATCTACAATCGAGCCTTCTTTGTGTTCACCCTGAAGCATTCATTCTCCGGTTCAGGTTCATATGAGGTTTTCAGTGGCTTTGTGCAAGTCTGCATATTATCACACCGGTGCGGGTTTGACTAATCATGCGAATGAATTATATCCTTAACAGGTTGATATTTGAATGTTCTTTTCTGCTCATCCGGTTAACAATCTGCTCAAATACAGGGAGGCACAATGGATAGACGGAAATTTATCGCCCTTCTCACTTCAGCAGCGGCCGCATATAATCTGAAGATTCCGTTTCGCCTGCAGGCAGCTGAAACAGCCATGCCCGTTACCGCAGCTTCGTCAGCTTTTCCTGATTTGGTTGGGGTAACCGGGGGAACGCCAGCGGCCATGTTTGACCGCGCCATTTCTGCCGCCGGCGGCATTGAGCGTTTCGTCAGGCAGGGGCAGAAAGTTCTCGTGAAGCCCAACATCGGCTGGGATAAAAAACCTGAAGAAGGTGCCAATACAACTCCGGAACTGGTGAAGCGCATTGTTGAACTCTGTCTTAAGGCTGGAGCCGCAGAAGTCAGAGTTTTTGACAACACCTGCAATCACTGGCAGGCCTGTTATGGCAACAGCGGTATCGAACAGGCCGTCAAGGAAGCCGGCGGCATAATGCTGATGGCACATGAGCCCGATATGTATACTGAAGTCGAAGTACCGGGCGGCAGAATACTCAAGCGCACCAACGTGCATAAAGCCTGGCTCGAAAGTGATGTGATAATCAATGTTCCAATTCTGAAACATCATGGTGGGGCCCGTATGACCTCGGCCATGAAGAATCTAATGGGGGTGGTGCATGACCGCCGCTTCTATCACAGCAACGATCTGCACCAGTGTATCGCCGATTTCACGACCTTCGCCAAAAAGCCAACCCTCAACGTGGTCGATGCCTGGAATGTCATGATGCGCAACGGCCCGCGCGGCGTTTCGACCGCTGATCTGGCAAACCGCAAAATGTTGCTGCTTTCGACCGATATGGTGGCCATCGATACTGCGGCTGCCCGCATCCTGGAAGTCGACCAGCAGGAAATCGCCTATATCGGTAAGGCAGTTGAACTCGGAACCGGGTCGAACAGCCTGGACAAGCTGCGCATCGAGCGACTGACCATGTAAATGCCGACAGAAACATCATGAAATTCAAGTTTCTGCGACAGCTGGTCGGCATTGTTGTGCTGACGGCATTTGTTCTGGTTTTCAGCCGTTTCGACACTTTCGGTAGTTTTGCCGGCAGCCTGTCTGTGCCTCAGCTGGTGCCGGCTGCAATCGGTCATTTCTGGGTGGCAATTGTGGTAATTCTGTTACTTACTGCTTTTGCCGGCAGACTGTACTGCTCGACGATCTGCCCTCTTGGGCTTATTCAGGATTTCTTCCTGCGCTGCCGGCGCCTGTCTGGTATTTCCAGATTCAGAAGCATGCCGGCGGCTGCAACATTGCACATGATCATTGCCTTTTTTGTGATCGCTTCGGCCATCTCAGGTTTTATGCTGCCATTTTCTCTGCTGGAACCTTTTGCGATGTCCGGAAGAATGCTTTCTGGTGTTGTGCAACCTTTGTTGGCGCGTTTTTTCAGGGTCATCGGCAGCGGTGAAGGCATTTCATGGTTTGGGCAGGCATCGGCCAAAGCTTCAGACGATTTAAATTCTTTTCTGGTCATCTTTTCGCTGTTGATCGTTTTCTTTCTCTGTTTAAAATTCGGGCGGATTTATTGCAATTCAATCTGCCCTGTCGGAGCTGTTCTGCGCCTCGCTGCCAGTCGGCCGTTTCTACGGGTGGATATCGACCCGGAAAAATGTGTCGGCTGCGGAAGTTGTGCCGCAGTTTGCAAAGCCGGCTGCATCGATATTGCCGCAAAGAAGGTCGATAATTCCCGATGTCTGGTCTGTGGCAATTGCCTTGATTCCTGCAGGTTTGCGGCATTAATCTTTGGTGCGGGTTCACGCTCATTGCAGAAAAACCCCGACAGTTTTTCACCGGTTAGAAGAGCTCTTTTTGGCGGTTTGCTGGCTTCTGCCGCCGGCTGGTTGCTGCCAAAGGCTCTATTGTCGGCACAACAGACACCGGAAGCTATTCTGCCCCCCGGCGCCGGCGATCAGGCTGCATTCAGTGCGAAGTGCATTTCATGTCATCTGTGTGTGGCAGCCTGCCCCTCTGCGGTTATCAGGCCAACGTCAGGCCGCTCGGGAATTCTCAGCCTTCAGCAGCCATCGCTCTTTTTCGAGCATGGCATGTGCGAACAGAACTGCAATCTCTGTTCGCAGATCTGCCCGGTCATGGCTATCAGACCGGTCGAGGCCGAAAAGAAGCGATTGATGAAAATTGGTGAGGTTGTTTACCATCAAAAGCTTTGTGTCGTCGAGACCAATGGCACCGATTGTGGAGCCTGTGCCGAACATTGCCCTACTCAGGCAGTCCGCATGGTTCCATATCGCAATAATTTGATGATTCCTTCTACCGACCCATCGATCTGCATCGGGTGTGGCAGCTGCGAACATATCTGCCCGGTACGGCCTCAGCGAGCCATTATCGTCAAGGCTGTCGAAAAGCAGACGTTTATCGAGTTGCCCGAGCACGAAAAGCTTCCTGAAAAAACGGATGGCGGTTTCCCTTTCTGAAACAAAATACAAAATCTCTGGAGGTTCTGTGATGAAAAGGTTTTCTGTATCGCTGCTTATCATAAGCGCCCTGCTCAGCTTCAGTTCGCAGGCAGAATGCAAGCCTGGCAAACAGAAGAAAAAGAACGGTGACAACAGTCAGATCATTGAAACTCGAACGTCTGGGCAACGACAAGTCGTTGTCGACGAAGACCAAGAGCCCTGGCTGAAAGTCAAACTGTCAATCCCGGAAAAAGGAACCCTGATGCGACTCGCTGATCAGATCATCGCTCTGCCCAGCGAGAAAGCTCCAACCGTTGACCCCAGACTCCCACCAGGGCTTGCGAAGAATGTTGCACGCGGCAAACGTTTGCCCCCGGGCTGGCAAAAAAAGTTGAGCGTCGGTCAGGCATTCCCGGCCTCGCTTCTCAATCAAACAATTGAGTTGCCTCCGGTTATTCTGCATGAATTGCCGCCACAGCCCGAAGGAACCATTCTGATAACCATTGGCGGCAAAGTCGTCAGGCTGCTCGAAGCGACAAAAACCATTGCGGATGTATTTGATTTGAAATGGTAGCCCTCGGTCGGGTGCATTTTTTTCTGGTGTTTTTCAGCTGTTTTTAGTATCCTTGCAGGCGCTCCGGAGGTCGACTCCCCGGGGCGTATTCTGTTTTAAAGAGAGATTGCATGCAAAGTATAGAGACAAAAAGAGATCAATGGAGTTCGAAGCTTGGGTTCATCATGGCGGCGGCAGGCTCCGCAGTAGGCCTTGGAAATCTGTGGAAATTTCCCTTTCTTGCCGGCCAGAACGGTGGCGGTGCCTTTGTTACCGTATATTTCGTAATTCTTTTCGTGGTCGGTTTTACGATGATGATGGCTGAAGTGACCGTTGGCCGCTTTACCCAGCTCAATGCCATCGGCGCCTTCAGAAAAATCAAGCCGAGCTGGGGCTGGGTCGGCAGTCTTGGCATCATCGCCGGATTTCTGATTCTTTCGTTTTACAGCGTTATCGGTGGCTGGGTAATATACTATCTGGTTAAAGCGGCGATGGGCAGTTTCAACACCGCTGACGTTCAGCAGCTTGGTTCAATGTTCAGCACTTTTATAGCTTCAACCTATGAGCCTTTGTTTTACCATGCGATTTTCATGGTGATCACTCTGGGCATCGTCATCGGAGGTATTCAGAACGGTATCGAAAAATACTCGAAAATAATGATGCCGGCACTGTTTCTGATTCTGCTCCTGGTCGCGATGCGTTCATGCACTCTCGATGGAGCGATGGAAGGAATAAAATTCTTTCTAACTCCGGATTTTTCCAAAATCACTGGTGGCACGGTTCTTTCGGCTCTCGGCCAGGTTTTCTTTTCCCTGAGTCTCGGAATGGGTTGCATGATCACTTACGGCAGCTATTTGAGCAAAGATGAAGATATTCCGCAGAGTTCGATGATTATTCCGCTTCTCGATACTGGTGCTGCACTGCTTGCCGGTCTGGCGATTCTTCCGGCTGTTTTCGCGTTCGGGTTTTCTCCAAGTGCCGGCCCAGGTCTGTTGTTTATAACTTTGCCTGCCGTTTTTTCCAAAATGCCGATGGGTTCGCTGGTTGGTGTGGCCTTTTTTCTTCTTGCCCTTTTTGCCGCGGTCACCTCGTCGATTTCGCTGCTTGAAGTTGTAGTTACCTACGTTGTTGACGAATGGAAATGGACAAGAAGAAAAGCCACTCTGGTCATTGCCGGTCTGACTTTTCTGCTGGGTGTACCCTGCTCTTTGAGTCAGGGCCCATGGGCTCATATCACTCTGATCAAAGGCAAAGGCATTCTCGATACCGTAGATTTTATTGCTACCAACATTCTGCTGCCGATGGGCGGAATAATGCTTAGCATCTTTATCGGCTGGGTCTGGGGCGTGGGGAAAACTCAGCGGATTCACAAGACTGATGACGGTAAGACTGTCATCACCTGGGAACTCGAATATACCGATGCCATCAAGGAAGTTACCAACGATGGCAAAATCAACTTTCCGCTGGCACCGCTCTGGGTATTTCTGATCAAATGGGTGGCTCCGGTTGCCATAAGTATCGTGTTCCTGCAGGGTATTTTTGCCTGACCGAATAAGTTTCTCCAATCAGAAAACCACCGGTTCCCGCTTGACGGGCCGGTGGTTTTTGCGTTGTTGAGGTATATGTTAAAGCATTTTGCGCATCACTTCTATGGAGCAAACGTATGGGCCATCCATGGCTAAGGGTTTGTTCTGAGGCAAACATGCAGCACCAGGCATCATCTTTTCAGATACCCTCGGGCTGATAGGCCAGGTTGTTAAATTAACTCAACGTTGTAGTGCCGTATTCAATAAGATTCTGCAGATACGCTTATTATTGCCAACTCTACTTTTGCCGGTTTCAATAAGTCAGGCTCTGGCAGATGCTTTACGCTAACCCTTGCCCATGCAGGCTTTTAGCGTTTATAATAAACTATAAATTGAAGTCATCAGGAGCTTTAAGAATGAAGTTTTTGCGCAGCATTCTTTTCGGCTATATATTCATCTTCGCTTTCGTCATGGCTGCCGGTGCTACCGAAACCGGGCCATTTTCTCTGCAGCAGGCGATCAAGGACGGCACGCGATCGGCGGAAAGTCTTTATCGGCGCAACCTTGCCGATGACCTGAAGCTCTTTTCCGACCGTGCCGGCAAACTTCAGCGTCTTTGCGAAGGTGCTTTGCACGATGGTTCCTACCTTGACCGTCTGTCGCGCAAAGATACCCTGCGCAACCAGGAAACCCTTCGACCGGCTTATCGCTTCTGGAACCTTTTTCGCTCGTATCTCGACGATCTGGCCTTCATCAGTGCCAAATATGAAGTTCCGCTTCTTTTCGATCACAATGACCGGGTTCGCAGCTTTCTTGCCGGTTACATGCTTGGCATTACCGCCAGGCTCGCTCAGGTGATCACCGTTTCTGAATTGATGAATTTTCTTACCAGACGTGGTGGTCTTGAAGATCTGCTCAACGAGAGCAACAAAGAGTTCAAGATTCCTGAAGACACGTTGAATCGGGCAGTAAAACGTGCCCTGCATGCTGAAAATCTGGCTCATCTCTATCGTTTCCGTATTTCCCATTTTGAAGAAGTCAGCATCAATAAACCGGTTGCCGTAGACCAGCAGCTGCCTGAACAGGTTGCCGAATATCTTCTTGCGCACGGGGCATTTTTGAACAACCTCTCTCACAAAGTTGCCAGCGACCCCTCCTGGAAATTCCTCAGCCGCAGCATTATCAATGCTTCGCTTGATTTCATTCTGCCTGCCCAGCGCCAGGTGTTCACCTGGGTTGGCGATGCCCGCATCAGAGACAAACATTCACGGCTGATCTCGGCATCGCAGATCGAGCAGTTCGGCAACATGCTGAAACCCGGCGATATCATCGTTGGTCGCCAGGACTGGTATCTTTCGAATATTTTCCTGCCGGGTTTCTGGCCGCACGCTCTTATTTATGTCGGCACCCCTCAGGAAATCAGCGCCTGTTTCGACAAAGACCCTGAAATCATGCGCTGGTGCAGAAAATATGACGCCAGAACCTTCTCAGAGCTTCTTGAAAAGCATTATCCAAAAGCGGTCAGCGTCTGGAAAACTCCAAACCTGAGTGACGGCAAACCCCGCCGCATCATGGAAGCCATCAGTGAAGGCATCGTTTTGAATTCGGTGCCCGGTTCGCTGCACTGCGATTATGTAGCTGCCATGCGCCCGCGTCTCAAGCCGACCGCGGTTGCCCGGGCAATACTTCTGGCGTTTTCCTATTACGGTCGCGAATATGACTTTCAGTTCAGTTTCAATTCTGAACAGTCTCTTGTCTGCACCGAACTGGTAACCAAAGCTTATGGTGGCACCGGCGAACAGGGTTTGCGTTTCCCCATGGTGAAAAGTCTTGGTAATTACGCCGTTCCGGCTGACTCAATCGTCAGGGATTTTGCCGAAAATCGCACCCGGGATGGTCGGCAGCTCGATTTCATCGCCTTTGTCAAAGGCCAGCCCGGCAAGAAAAATGCCGTGTTTGCCTCTGAAGACGAATTTGCCGAATCCTTCAAATGGGACAACGGTCTGAAGAGCCGAGATACACGCTGACAGGCTCCGTTTCCTCTCTGCTTTTGTGAGCGAAACACTCGTGTTTCAGGCCCGTCATTGGCCGGTTCGTTCGCACTCCTGCGACTACTCACCGGCACTTGCCCCTGCTGGCATTTGAGAGCGCAGGGAAGCAATCATACTTTTGTTACCTGTCATATTATGCAATGTGTGCAATCTGTCTTAGTGACGACTGCCGCGTCGTTTTGCTTCGCTGTCGCTGCGCAGAACTCCTCGCAGTGACATTTTTTAAGCCTGTCATATTATGCAATGTGTGCAATCTGTCTTAGTGACGACTGCCGCGTCGTTTTGCTTCGCTGTCGCTGCGCAGAACTCCTCGCACGGTGACACGACCAGGCCTGTCATTATTATTCATCGTGTTCGTGGTTTCATTGATAGTAATCGTTGTCGAATCCGCAAATCGACAACGATTACGAAAACCGCCATTACAGGGCATGGCGGAAAACGACAAACCCGTGTTTTACAGTGAACCCAGCATTTCGATGCGGTTCTGCAGTTCGTCGTCTGAAAAGACGCTGCTTTCCTGATTTTTGAAGAACAGCAGCATGCCCGAGATATCGCGGGCAAATGGCGTGAGGCGCGTATTGCTGCCGGCCGATTCAATGAAGCTGTCGACGGTTGCCAGTGAGCCTTTTTCGATATCGCGTTTGATGGTTCTGATCAGCAGATTGGCGTAATGTTCGCGCATTCTGATATTGGCGACCGTATAATCGTTGCCGGCGTTGTTCACCGCTTCGATGAAGGCATTCATATCGAGGCTGTGGGTGCCGCGCACCGCATTGGCTATCGGTGCAATGCTTTCGAAAGTCAGGTCGTAAATGAACCCGGATGCCGGCATGTAACTGGCATCATCGATGTCTTCAGGTGCGAGAGCCATAATTACGACGGTCAGCCCGTCGTAGGTGCCGTCGCAGTTCACTTCGATAGAGCCGATCATGCGGTTTTTGTCGGTCGGGTTGACATCGAGTTTGAAAAAGGTAATTTTCGGCGGCTGAATTCCGGTTGAATCCTGCAGGATGCCGGCAAGCCTGAAGTCGGGGTGGGTCGGCCCGAGATAGCGGCGGTAACCCGAGAAAGAAATTTTCATCCGGCTGGCGACATTGGAAATATCCGCAAAAATCGAGTCTGAACCCCAGACATAGACTGAATCACTGATCTTGGCCGGAAAAGCGGCAACATGCTTTGTCGGCGGCAATTTGAATTTCTGCAGCACCTTCTGGTTATAGGCGTAGCGGCCCTGGGCCAGACGCCTGTCGTTAACGCGGTTGGCGATGGTAAAATCGGTGAAGGTGTCGGAAAAACTGCGGTTGATCGTCTTCAGAGCTTCAACGTAGCCGCCGATGCTTTTCTTTCTGGAAGCGGTGAGGGCCCTGAAAAAGCCGGCACGGCTGGCGGCATCTGGCAGGCAGTGATCGACGATAAACTGGTTCCAGAGGTAGACCTGACCGTAGTCAGGCATCGGGTTCCATTTGGCCCAGTTGTTGAGGCTGCGGTCGGGGTCTTCTTTGAGAAGTTTGTAGTGACCGGGCGGGTTGAAACCGCAAAAAACCGGGGCGATCTGCGAGCAGCCTTCATTCACCCAGGTGACCTCATCGCGGTCGAGGTTGTGGTGAATCATGTGCTGAAACTCGTGAGCGACGATTTCGAGATAGTCGGCGGCATTCGGGTCGCAGGGGTAGGTGTCGAGATAGAGAATCTCGCGTTCGTTGCTTTTAACTTTGCTGAAACTTTCGAATTCAGACTGCCGCATCTGGTCGCCGGCAAAGAAGTAACCGGCCACATAACCATCGCTCGGGTTGGTGTAGCCATCCTGGATATCGAGCATCAGCAACGTGATTTTCGGGTCGCCGTCGAGGCCGGGGTTGTTTTCTGAGCCGAAATTTGCGGTATTGGTCTTGTATATCCGGTTGTCGAACTGCTTTTGTATCTTCAGAACAGCAGCCTGTGGCGTATCGCGGCCGTCTTCAAGATAAACATGGCAATATTGGCCGATGGCGCGCAGGGTGGCACTGATCTGTTCAAATTTTCCGGTGGCGATATTATTGACCCAGAAGGTTTCTTGGTCACCGAGTTTCTTGGCAGCAGCTGCCCGGCGCGGGGTGCGCACTTCGGTTTCGCTGTCGGCAAAAGAGATGCCGCCGGGGGCCTGGGCGCGCTGTGGCAGTTCGTATTCACGTGCAAGGATATGGGTGGCATCGATGCGCTGCGACAGGTCGGCATATGCTGTACCGGCAGCCGCAGGCCCGAAAAGGGTAAGACCGACCAGAAAAGACATGCTGAGCAAATTTCTGCTGTACATTTTAATATTCTCCGCTATTCGATCATTATACCCCAAAAGTTGGCAACCCGAAACCACCTTTGCCGGGTGCTACTGTAATCATCGGTTAAAAATCCCGGCAGTTGAGCCGATAAAGTGGCGGTGATTGAATAAATTTATCCTTTTCCGGACGGATTACCTGAAAAACTATGCGAATCTGGACATTTTGCGCGATTTTGTGCGGATTGGCGCTATGCATATTTTTGCTGGCCGATGCGCATGCTCAGGATGAAGAAGATAGCGGCGGTGGCCAGGGTACTGTGGAAGACACACGCAATGGCTTTGTCGACCCGACCCTGCTCGAGATAATCTCGGTTGAATTTGCCGCCGACCCCTACTCGAAAGCCAATTACGACCCATTCATCAAGGTCAGAGTTTTCAATAACTCGCCCGAAGTCATAACCCGGGCTTTCATCGATGTCGAATTTGCCGCCGATGAGGGCAAATATAGAATTTTCCGCGACCGGTTCGTTCAGATCGTAGATGGCGGCATGCGGCCCTACAGTTCAGCTGAATGGCTCTTCTACCCGAGGGGTTCAGAAGCCATGGCTCTGAAGGGTCTGCCCCGCGATACGACTGTTTCGGCAAGCGTTCACAAGCTGTTCTGCCCAAAAAAGAATTCCCCCTGGCAATACGAACACAAATTCAATTACCCCAAGCGGCACGATTTTCACTGGTGAAACTTTTGCTCCATTTGCCTTCTTACGGAACTGGCCAATCTTTAGGCGGTGGCAGCGGTCGTAGTTTGTGTAAGGCATAATAAAGGCTCAAAAGGCCTTCAATTATTTACAAAACGACCAGGAAGTCGAGGGGCCGTGTTCGAAGAGGTATAACGCCAGAATGAACAGCACAAAAAGCAGGCGGTCGATGAGAATTTCGCTCACGAACTCTTTGATTATTTTGAGATTGATGGTCTGTTCTTCTTTCAGAATAATGAACAGGCTCATAAGTATGCCCGCAAAAAAACCAGAGTCACTCAGCAAAGGCTCATAATCACCGTAAGAATTGCGCTTCCGGCTCTTATCGGGCGAAGCTGCCGCCTGCCTGCCACTGTCGCACTTTTTGTCAGAGGTTTTTCTCATGCTTGTTACCTCCGTTTTCTGCCTTAAACATAAATCCGCAGTGCGACATTCCGTGGCGTATTCGATATAAATAACTGCAGAATTATTGATTTCTGCTAAAGTTGAACCGGTTCGTCGGCCCGGTCTTTGTTAATAAAGCTTATATTTTCTGGCGGCTGTTAAATACTCGTCAGGGAAACTGGCCATCAGCCAGGCGCCTTGCCATGAAAGGGCGGCTTCGGCGGTTGCCTGTGCTTTTGAGACGGCATTTTGCGCGGCCTGGCATAAATCACAGAAAAGCTGCCGGGCTTCTGACTGCCCTGCGCCTCTTTTGCCGGCCTGTCTGATGAATTTGCGTCTGAATTGCGAAAGCTGTGTCTTTTCATCGTTGCGTACCGCTGCGATAAAATCGCAGGCCTCGCCAGCCGAAAAGCCCGCAAGCCTGGCCATGGCACCGATGATCTGCTCATGATAGAGAAACAGCCCGCAGGTTTCCTGCAGAATTGTCTGTAGGTCCGGGTGAGGTGGGTTATATTGTGCCACGCCATTGCGTCGATCGGCAATCTGCTTGAACAGACCCGATGTAATCGGCCCCTCATTAAGACAGGCATGCATCAGAATCATGTCGTTAAAGCAGTTTGGCAGCAGTTGTCCGATAATACTTCGCATCGCTGATGATCCTAATCTATGGATCCTGTGTGTGGCGCCGGAACGCAGCAATCTGAAAACTTCATGATTTTTCTGGTCACTCTCTGCGGCAGAGGTTTCGGGCGGCTCCCGGCCGGTCATTTGAGCTGTTTTCCGGTTGATGGCGAGCTGGTCGAGCTCGGCAATATCGACCAGGAAAAAGCCAGCATGGCACAGAGAATCGCTGTCAAACTGGGTTATCATGGTAACGTCTTCGGTTTTGAAGACCGGCAGATTCTCTTCAATTTTAACCGGCGAAATCAGAATCGTGCTTCCCGGCAGAACTTCTTTGATACGGTTTTCGAGACCGGATGCCAGCTGTATAAGGTTTCGCAGCCCCCGGTTGGGATTTCCGGCAAGCGCATTCATGGTCGAATTCTGCCTGATTTTTTCGTGCAGTGTTTTCCCCTGTGCTTCAATCGCGGTGCTGATAACTCTTTGGGGTTCCAGCGGATGAACATCGATGATTTTTCCAATTTCCCTTATGAGATGGTCGGCATACCATCGCCGGCACCGGGCGCTATTCACTATCCTGTTGCTTCCGAAACGTTTCTGCAGAAACGCGACCATGAACTGGCGGTTTTCTGAACAGAGAATGTTGAAGCGCGGTCCCTGTCGGTCTTCGCCGTTAAAAAAGGTGGCAAAAATCAGCCCATGCTGCATCGGGTTGATGTCAGTGATTCCGAGCAGATAATTGACCAGTGAAGCACATGCCTTTCCTGCTCCCGGCCAGGTTCTGATGCCGGCTGCCTGCGCGGCGGCGACCATTTCGGCGATGGTCACGAACATCCCGCTGAGCCCGCGTTCGCTGATCGCCGCAAGTTCAGCCTGCAGAAGATCGAATGTTTTCGGGTCGGGGGTAAGGCTGCCGAAGCGTCTGATCAGACCTTTCTGGCACATTTCCGCGAGTTCTGCGTCGGGTTTTTTTGCATTGAGCGCCAGTGGTTCCGGCGCGGCGACTTTTTCGGGCAGAATGCTGACGTTGCAGCGATCCGCAATTCTGACCGTTTCGGCCAGTGCCTGCGGCCATTTTGCAAAGGCTTTCCGCATTTCTTCGGTGCTCCTGCAGTAGAATTCTCTGGTGGGAAAATGGAAACGCTGCCGGTCGGCGATTCGCGCCCCGGTGTGAAGGCAGAGCATGGCGTCGTGCAGAGCGTGGTCTTTGCGGCTGATGTAGTGAATGTCGTTGGTGGCAACGACTGGGCAACCGCATTCATCAGCGAGGCTGACCAGTTCCGGCAGGATCTTCTGCTGTTCCGGCAACCCGTGGTTATGCAGTTCGATGTAGAAATTTCCAGTTCCGAAAATGGCTATGTATCTGGCAATTGCCAGTTTTGCCGCTTCACGGTCGTCGGCGAGCAGGCACCTGGCAACTTCGCCGGCGAGGCACCCGCTCAGGGCGATCAGGCCTGCGCTGTGCTTTTCCAGCAGCGCAAATTCGATTTCGTTTACGGGGCTGCCGTCGATCAGCCGGCTTTTTGTCAGTTCGCAGAGATTACGCCAGCCCTGGCGGCTACGGGCGAGCAGCGTCAGGTGCAGGCGGGTCGTTCCCGTCATACTGCTTCTTTCGTCGGGTCTGATAAACACCTCGCAGCCGAAAACCGGTTTTATGCCGCGCTGTCGTGTATACCGGTCGAATTCAGCGGCACCGGCGAGGCTGTTGTAGTCGGTCAGGGCAATTGCCGGCATCTGGTGCTTCACTGCCGTATCGACAATCTGCCTGATGGTTGCCGTGCTTTCCATGATGCTGTGTTCGCTGTGAACGTGCAGATGCACGAATTTCCGGCCGCGGGGTTGTTTCTGCATGCTTCTCTCCTGTTGAACTTTTGTTCTGATCATAGGGAGTCGCTATGACAAAACACGTCACTGCCAGCAGAAAAAAAACATTTTTCATGATTTTTTTGAGCGACATGTTTTGTCGGTGTCTCCTGGTAAGCTTGAATCAGAAAGACAAAAGAAATTCGACCGCGAAGGAGTCGGAAATGTCTGAAATCTCAAAAACAATCTTTTTTGGAGTGGGCGGCGGGGGTTGTAATTGCCTGAATCACCTGATGGAAGCCAATCTGAAGAACGTCGAGTTTATTGCGGCCAATACTGATTCCTTGTCTCTGGCTCGCAGCAACAGTCCGGTGAAAATTCAGCTTGGCAGTGAACTGCTGCATGGTCTCGGAACCAACGGATCTGTAGATCTTGGCCGGAAGGCAGCCCTTGAAAATGCCGGCGAAATCGCTGAAATTGTCGAAAACGCCGAAATGGTGATGATCTCGGCAACCCTCGGTGGCGGCACCGGTTCTGGCGCTGCGCCGGTTATTGCGAGTCTGGCGCATGAAAAAGGTGCGCTGGTGGTGGGCTTTGTCACTCTGCCGTTCAATTTCGAGGGCGTAACCAGAGCGGGAAACGCCGCTGCGAGCCTGCTGGAATTGAAAAAGTATGTTGACGTGCTGTTCGAGTTTAAGAACGACCGCATTCTGGAGAATGAATCAATCACTGTGCTGGAGGCTTTTGCCGAACTTGACCAGCGCATTTTAGAAGGAGTTCGTTGTTTTATAGAAATGATGACTCCGGGGTTAGTCGGTTTTGACCGGCAGGACTTAGGAGATATGATCGATGGTTTCTGTGAGGGGTACATTGCGATCGGTCACGGTTCAGGCGAAAACAGGGCTAATGAGGCAGTCGAATCGATGCTGGCCGACGGCACCAAAAAATTCGCCGGTGAGCCGATGAAGGGCATGATAATCAATTTCAGCATCGGCCCCGAATTTAAAGGCCGCTCTCTGATCGAGTGTGTTGAGCAGGTTAACAAGGTATTCGGAACCGACATGCCAGTTAGTATTACAGCCAAGGTGTCCGAAGAAATGGCCGGCCGGCTGAAACTGAGCATCGTCTGCCTGCGCCCCCGCTCGCGCTGAAACACTGAAAGCCCTTTCCCACGCCCGCTCTCCGGAAATTTCCGCGGTCACCCCGCGAACCAGAATTCTACTCCACCCGAATTCTGGATAATAACTGTTCGACAAAAAAATCATAAAAAAACAAAATTATTACGACACAGTTTGTCATTGTCATGATTATATATTTGTTTCGGAGCCAATAAGAAATTAAATTAGATTTTAAAAGTAGAGGTAACAACAGATGTATTATTTGTATAATTTCCAAAAACAGGGAACTACAAAAAAATACAAAATAGATAAGGAAACTCACTTGTTTGGTTGCAACAAAGGCCTCATAGCTCATATTTTAAAAGAGAAAAGACCTTGTTCTAGCTCAAATGAGTGCAAATGGCAAATTAACCTTGAGGATGATTTGCCAGCAATTGGTCTTGAATCCAAAGCAATTGTCATTGATTTAAAGCCATATGCAACCGGTAATTTATCTTTGTATGAATTAGTAAATGTTTTTGGTTATTCCTCCAGCGGTTGGACGCCGATGATGCTTCATTTAAAAACAATCTTCGTTGATGAAGAAGGGCACAGTGATCAAAAAGAGTCTTTTGAAATTACTGAAGACAGGCAAGAGAATGTGTTTACATTTGCGCACGTGATGGACGGATGGATAAAAAATGGAGAATTAATCGGAAAATGGACCCCACCTAGACCTAGTTCTACCAATAGTGCACTTCTTTGGGACGATGTTTTTGAGTATTTTATTCAATGCAAAAGAATTATTAATTCAAATGTCGAACAATAGCGTCGACGCGGAAAAAACGGCCGGATCACGGGTCTTGCTTGCGCAACACCCGCGCCCGTCTCGTTTTTCCGGTCACGACAGACGTTAGGCAAAAATCAAAAGGAGAACAATATGGCTTGTTGGTTCTGGAACATTGATAAAGACTACTCTGATTTTTTCAAATCTGAACTACAGCGTGGATTTCTTAGACAAGGATGGGGATATAATGAAAATCTTGACTTAAAAAAGCTTCAAGAAAAAGTAGAAAAAAATGAGCCCCTGATTAAAGAAGAACAAGAGGCATTTAATCGCTGTTGCTCAATGCTTCTACATATCAAAAAAGGGGATTTTGTTTGCGTTAAAAACCTCCCAACCAATCAACATTTTACAATTGTTGAAGTAATAGGGGACTATGGTTTCCAGATCTCTGAATTTGGTGATTATGGTCACTTTCTCCCAATAAAAATTCTCAATTCTTTTCACAAAAACGCCAGGATCGTCGCTAAACCTCTTGCAAACGCGTTAAATAGAGAACAAAACCCAATTCGAATAACTTACAAGCATGATTTAGCTGTTAAAGATCTGGTCATCACCACAGATCTAATGGATAAAGACAAACCAGAAGAATTTAAAGAGAAGATTGAACGGTTCAGGGGCGGCCTCATTTGCTCAATGAAAGACCTTTTGAAGAATAACTTGTCCCCAAACGAAACTGAGCGGCTAATTCTTGAGTTGCTAAAAAAAGACGGGCTCAATGTTCTTTGGAGTGCTGGCGCTGGCGAAAAAGGCGCAGATCTCCTTTGTGACATTCAAATCGGTTATGGTTTGGTTTCCAAAATTGCTGTTCAGGTGAAAATGCATTGGGACACCACCTATGATACTACTGCGATTGAACAACTTGAAACGGCCTTTACTGCACATTCTGTTGACACAGGATTATTTGTTACAACTGCAGAAGCACTTGGCGAAAATGTCCACAAAAGGCTTGATGAGGCCCGGAAAAAATTCAATGTTCAAGCTCTCTATGGAGAAGAATTGTACACCCGGCTAATTGAAATGATAATTGACCAGACGATTGAATTTGCCTAACAAATGCGCCGACTCGGAAAATGAGGCCGGATCACGGGTCTTGCTTACGCAACACCCGCGCCCGTCTCGTTTTTCCGCTCACGACCGTCGTTCGACAAATAGAATTTATCAATCGGGGAAAACAATAACCTGCGCCATGATTTGTCGTGGTGTGCCAGTATAATTTGCCTATATGAGAAAAACCAAAGGGGCTTACATGCAAACAGGATTATCAACAACACAAGGTATGTTTGATGGAACAAAGATCTTTAATATTCCAATCTACCAAAGAGCCTATGCTTGGGATGATAGCAATCTAAATGAATTCTTAACCGATATAAAGACTCATTATGGTGACAAGCCTTACTTTCTGGGCACGTTTTTATTCCACAAAACAATCACAAGAAACGAATTTTCCGTATACGATGTCGTTGATGGGCAGCAAAGAATTACAACATTTATTCTCTTTATGAATTCCCTGATCAACAAGCTTGTTGAAAATGGCTCAAAACTTGTTTCTAGCCGAGCAAAACGAATTTTCGTGAAAGATGATGATGTTTTTAAAATTGAACTTCAAAATGAGGATACCTCATTTCTATTTAACCGAATTTTATCTGGGCCAATTCCTACAGCCGATTATGCGAAAACGCCATCACAGAGGTTGCTCATTATGGCCCGGAAATTCTTTGAAGACAGTTTGGTCGGTTTAAATCTAGAGGATCTGGAGAGATTTTATAAAATCACGACTAGCGCAGAAGTACTTCTCTATGTAGTTGAGAATCTTGAGTCTGCCACCCAGATTTTTGAGCTTTTAAATGACCGCGGCAGAAAATTAACTGATCTGGAATCGATAAAGAGTTTTCTTATGTACAACATCGGAAAGCTAACTGACAACTCTGATCAAATAATTAAATCAATTCAAGCTGAGTTTGTGGAAATTTACCGAGAAATTGAAGCAAAAGAGATTGATGACCGGGATGTTTTGCGTTACCACTGTATCGGGTTCGAAAAATGTCCCGACAACATGAGGGAGAAACCCAAGGAGTTTATTAAGGCTAAATTTCAAGGCCTAATAAGCGTTGGCAATCGTGAACATGCAAAAGAAGAAATCATTCAATTCTCTTCAAGACTAAGGGAGAGCTTTCAAATTTTTGGCCAAATTTTGGAGGAGCGCTTTAACAACGAAAAGCTTGCCAATGTTTATATGATTGGGCGTGTTGCTCCTTTTTACCCAGTTTTAATGGCAAAAAAGAAATTAGGAAAGGAATCCTATGACAATGCACTTTCCTCCATTCGGGACTTTACCTTCCGGGCATCTTTAGCAAGTCTTCGGAGCAACGGTGAAAGTTATTTCTATACCTCTTTAAGGAACGACCAAGACCCGATTGAAAAAATTATTAGTTTTATTGCTGACAACCAGTGGGACATCAATAAGCGTGTTGAGGACGGTTTAGAATACAAGAATTTTTACTTTGGTTTTCCAAAACATTTTTTGAGATATATTCTTGTTTCTTATGAAAACCTTTTACGATCAAAAAAGGGCTTCCCAAAGATTACTCTTCGAGAATTTTTTACTGATATTGATAGAGAAAAAATCAGCATCGAGCATATTACAGCTCAACGTGCGAAAAATGTAACTTTTGATGATGACTTCAAAGTTGAGTATATGAATGATTTGGGTAATTTGGTTCTAGATTTTGCTGGCTCTAATTCATCCAAGGGAAACGACAATACCTTAGACAAGCTTCCTCAATATCAGAACGCCCCGATCATGTCTCAAAACGAAATCCTGGATGTAAAATTGAATTGGAGCAATATTGAGGAGATTAAGCAATTCATTACGGATAGGTCAAAAAGGTTAAGAGCATTCATTAAAGCAGAATTAATGAAATCATAGCCGCACAAATCCTCTCATTAAAGAAAAGAGATGTCGAACAAGTGCGTCGAGGCAGAAAAACCGGCCGGATCACGGCTCTTGCTTGCGCAACACCCGCGCCCGTCTCGTTTTTCCGCTCACGACTTGGGCATGGAAAAAGTTTCATTTTACAAAGTGCGACATCTTCTGTCGTTATTGGTCTGTAGGATTATTTTGAGAACCGAAATCTCTGAACCTGAAGAATTGTTTTCTTATCGTGAGTTTGAGGGAGTTTGAAATGGATCAATATAGCCCCATTCAAGAATTGGCAATATTTTTTCGCGATTTAAAAAAGGAAAGAGAAGGATTTCATATGAAAGTGAAATGCGAACAACACATTGGCTCGGGTGATTTTTGGACGGTTTATCGAATTCTCTTTGAAGAGGAGGTCCTTTTCCACTCGATGCCGTATAAACAAGCAATTTTCAAGAAAAGCCTAGAATCAGAAACCTCTGAAAATATCAATCGAAATCTTGCTAACTATTCCCTCGTCAAGGAATCAGGTTTGCCAACTCTAAATTTTTTTGAAAAAGTTACTATTTCAGGAGTTGAGGGGATTCTTGGAGAAGACCTTAACTCTGACGAAAGGGTGACTTTTGTTTCCCCAAGTAATGCAAGCGCCGCACTTACATACCACGAGCTTCCCAGTTTCTTACGACCTCGAAAACAAATGTTGCTTCCAGAGGCTGAAGCCCTCCTTTACAAGGAAAAGGTGGGTTTGATTGCCAACTTTGATCAACTGATTGAAAAGTTTTTCAAGGATATGAAGCGGACAGAAATTAAGAAGATATGTTTTTATAAGGACTCTTTCTTTTTTGGCTTCACACATCAGAATAGCGATGTTTCCTATCGAGTTGCGAACTTTGACAATATTGAAACTTGCGAAGATGAAAGCGACGTGTGCCGCATCAATTGCGGCCAAATTCTACACTCCTTTTATCTATTCATTTTAAGATTTGTCCAAGAGACCCCATTGCGCAAGGAATACGAAAGAAAAGTCATCAAATTACTGAGAGAAGTAAGAAGAGAGGCCTAACAAAGCGTTCCATCGGAAATTGAGGGCCGCGCACGGGTCTTGCTTGCGCAAGCCCCGCGCCCGTCTCGTTTTTCCGCTCACGACCCTCGTTGGGCATGAAAACAAAAAAAACTACAGCGACATAATTTGTCGTGATACGTCTGTAAAATAAAGAGAAAATATGCGAAAAC
>CAYYUI010000008.1:0-107628 GCA_964474705.1 uncultured bacterium | reverse complement strand
GCAGCTGGCAATGGGACTTGAACCCGCAACCTGCTGATTACAAGTCAGCTGCTCTGCCAATTGAGCTATGCCAGCGGCTTCAGTTCACAAGGAACTGTACCGTGCTAACGGTATTGTCGGATTATAAAGCAGTCCGGATTCAATGTCAACTATTTTTTATAATTATTTTTTGAAAAAATGTTTCTGGCGCAAAATCTCGTACAAAGCCACAGCTGTGCTTACCGAAACATTCAGCGAAGGAGTTTTGCCCATCAGCGGAATCGAAACGACATCGTCGCAGACATTGCGTACTCGCTCGCCAAGCCCGGCGTCTTCGCCACCCGCCACCAGCACGATTTTTCCACTGTACACGACTTCGTCGTAGCGTTTCGGGGCGTCACCGTCGAGACCGACAACCCAGTAGCCCATTTCTTTAAGGTTTTCCAGAGCGTCTCCCAGGTTGTTCACCCGCGCCACCGGAAGAAGCGAAGCCGCCCCCTGCGCAGTTCTTACCGCCCATTCGGTCATGCCCGCCGACCGGTGTTTCGGAATGATCACTCCGCTGCATCCGGAAGCCTCGACTGTGCGTACAACCGCACCGAGATTGCGGGCATCCTCTACATGGTTGAGAGCGACGAGAACCGCATGGCCGGCTGAAGCTTTTGCCTCGATCTCTTCAAGTGAGCAATAGGCAAAAGTGCCGCCGATGGCAACGATGCCCTGACTCTTGTCCCCGAATTTACGGGCAAAAAGATCGGGATTCATTTCTTTGACCGGAATCTGAGCCTTGCTCGCCAGTTCGCGAACCTGACCACCAACCGGCCCGCGCAGCGCCGTCGAAATAACTATCGAATCGAGCTGCTGCCCGCTTTCAAGCGCCTGAACGACTTCGTGTCTGCCTTTGAAAATGAGCCGATCGTCTTCGATGTTTGCCGGTGATGAATCGCCGGGTTCCACAACCCGTGTTCGCCTTTCATTTCCAGGAATCCCGCGAGGTTTGCGTTTCTGCCATTCCCCACCCGGTCTGCTTTCACGGGTTTCGGAACGATCACGCCGGGAATTCTGCCCAGGTCGATCAAAGCGCTCCTTCTGCTCACTTCGGTCTTTTCGCTCACTTCGGTCTTTACGTTCAGGCTTACCAGGTCGAGCGGGATCGAGGGCCTGATCCGGACGACCGTGTTTTTCAGGGCGCTCCGGGCGACCTGCGTGTTTTTTTCGATCTCTATCTTCCGGCTTGCGGAATTTTTTGCGTTCAAGCCCGTCATGGCCGTCACGGCCGGATTTTCTGACTTCACCAGTTTTTTCATTCTTCCTGTTCATTTGCACCTCTGCCGGCCATACCGGAAACTATTGTAAAAACTGCGGCAAGCCGCTCATTCTGCCTGGTGAGAAACAGATAACCAACCCAGGCTTCGAGCGCCGTCGCGCGGGCGTATTCCCCACGGGTACCAGAGCCATATCTTGATGGAATTTTCGCGTTCCGCCAGGTTTTAACCATCTGCTGATCAGCTTCCGGCAGCCCGGGGAATACAATATCAAAAACTTTTGCCTGTGCTGAAGAATTTACGAGACTGACAAGCGAGTCATGCAGGCGCCCGGCACCGTCTATGCCAAGTCTGACATGGCTTAGGCGGAGACTGAGATCATACACGGCATCCCCGACATAAGCCAGGGTTCTGGCGGGCAGGCGAGCGACTTCGGCTTCATTCCACGCACCGGCAAGGCTGAACAAATCAGCACCACCGAAATTTGCCTTTTTTACATCCATCAATTCACCAGCTCTGTTGCGATTCAGGCTTTGCGCCAGCGCATACCCTCGCGGGTGTCTTCTATAAGAATTCCGCCGGCTTTCAGACGGTCTCTGATCGCATCGGCCACATCGAATTTTTTGGCAGCCTTCATTTCTTTGCGCAACTCGATGATGATATCCATAATCGGCGCAATATCGACATTGCTGTCGGCCTTGGCAGCCTCAGGAACAATACCCAGAATATCGCTGCCATAAATTTTTATCAGCTGAAGAACGCGAAGAGCAGCAACCGACGACAGGTTACCGGCACCGATAAAACGGTTGATTTCGGTTACCATGCTGAAAAGTGCCGCTATTGCGCCTGGAGTATCGAGATCGTCGTCGAGACGTTCACGAATACTGTTTTCAACCCGGGCGCAGAGCTCGGCAATCTCGGCATCACCGGCACCGGCAGCGCCATTCTTCGCGGCGGTTTCCATCAGGGCTGTCTGCAGCTGGCTCAGGCGGGTAAGCCCGGCCGCCGCCGCATCTATGGCTTCTTCGGTGTAATTAGAAGGCGAACGGTAGTGGGTAGCCAGAACGAAGGCTCTGACCGCTTCGGGCGAATGTCTGGCGAGAAGATCCTGGCAGGTTCGAAAGTTGCCCAGCGATTTGCCCATTTTTACGCCATCGACGGTCACCATGTTGTTGTGCATCCAGTAGCGGCAGAAAGGAGCGCTGTTAAGTGCCTCAGACTGGGCTATTTCGCATTCATGATGGGGAAATTTGTTTTCAAGTCCGCCGCCATGAATATCAATCGTCGCACCCAGATATTTATTGGCCATGACGGAGCATTCAATATGCCAGCCCGGGTAGCCCTCTCCCCAGGGTGAATTCCATTTGAGAATGTGACTCGGCTCAGCCTTTTTCCAGAGAGCAAAATCTCGAGGATTTCTTTTATCAGAGCGGCTTTCAACGCGCACTGCCTCTTTCTGTTCTTCGAGACGGCGGCCGGAAAGTTTGCCGTATTCAGGAAACGACTCGACGTCATAATAAACCGAGCCATCGACTACATAGGCGTGGCCCTTTTCGATGAGTTTCTGCACAGCTTCTATCTGCTCGCCGATATGCTGGCTGGCACGTACATAGAAATTGGGATGAGCCAGACGGAGTTTTTCCATGTCGTACATATACTGGCGCGTCCATTTGTCGACGATTTCCCAGGGGTGAACCTGATCGATACGGGCCTGCCGCTGAATCTTGTCTTCCCCGGCATCGGCATCATCGGTCAGATGGCCGACATCGGTGATATTCTGCACGTATCTGACTTTCAGACCTGAATTGCGAAGGTGCTTAACCAGAACGTCGAAAGTGATATAACTCTTGGCATGGCCAAGATGAGGTGGCCCATAGACAGTCGGACCGCAGACATATATTCCGACGTGGCCGGGTTCGATCGGCTTGAATTCTTCTTTTTGACGGGTGAGCGAATTATAAAGTGACAATGCCATGCGGCCCTCCTGTAGAAGGTCTTGAATTTTCAGCACGATAATACCACAGATTGTTCATTTGTTGAGAAACAATACAAAGTAATCGCCCAATTTTGCATGTTGAATCTATTTCCAGGGCCCGGTATATCTGCTGTGAATTATTTGCATTTTTCGACAATCTGAAATCATCCGTATCTATCTGAGAGAAACAACTTTAACAAAATTTCACTTTAGTTTCTTGCAATTTGCATCAGGGCGAACGGATACTTTTCCTCGTTGTGAAGCGCGTCAAGCAGGTCAGTCATTGCCGCCACTTCCGCCATCCTGGCTCACGCGACCTAACGACTCCTGTCGAAAAAGCCGCCTCCTGCGGCAATCGCTCGCGTTTTGCCCTCCAGGCAAAACGTCAGATACTTGCTGCCTCGCTTTCAGGTGATTATAGAGCGCTCGATCAGCGGTGCTTATGCAATCGCCTGACCTGCCATAAAACCGAGCAGGGAGACAATTATGTATGTGTTTGCCCTGCAATTTACATCAGGTTGTTGTGTTGTGAGAACAAAGAAGTTAGACTGCTTCTAATGTTCAACGGAGTCAGGAAAAACGAAATAGTTTTCGCCGCGGCGATCGTCGTCGGCGCATCGCTTGCTATTGGCGGCTGGTTCTATCTTGGCATGAAACCTGGTCGCGGGCTCAGAATCAACGCCCCTGACCTTTCGAGCGCCAACAACAGCACATCTTCAGCCCCGGCCAACAATCTGGATCAGGTCGGTTCGGCCTCTTTCATGGCAGCCATGGGGCTCGAAATATCTCCAAAAAAGACCGTAGAAACCGCAACAGCTTCAGCGATCGCTTCTGCGCCGATGACAATAGCTTCAGCGACCCCGGCAATCGTTAAACCATCACAGACAAATCTCGACGCTCTCGGTTACCGCCTGCGCGGCATCGTTCTCGAAGACCGCCGCAGCGCCGCTTTCGTCTTCGTCCCAGCCGAGAAGAAGGTTGTCGTCATCAGGGAAAACGCCAGCGGCACCATCAGACTGCTCGAGGCCGGAATGCGCAGCGTCAAATTGCAAACGCCCGAAGGAACGGGAGTTCTGAACCTGGAAAATGCCCGTCAGACGCCGGGCAGCCAGGGAAGTTCGCCTTCAGGCAATATTGAAAGCCTTTCACCTGCAGACAACCGCGCAACACCCGAAAGTGCGCCCGGCGCGTTGTCAGAAAAGAAAATTGACCGGCAGCCTGCGGTTAAAAGCGGACCAGGAGCCATAGCCGGCAGCATAAATCAGGGCCAGCTGAAACTTTTGCAGCAGCGCGGCAAATTCAGCGTCGAGGTTCGCGAAATTCCCGAAGCACTCAAAGGCTACGAACTCAAAACCGGCGATAAAATAATCGGCACTGATGCCGGCGAATTCGGAAAACCTCAGGACGTCGCGATTAATCTTGGCTCAGCCGGAGGGCAGGCACGAAACCTTCTCATACAGCGAGATGGCAAAACAATGACCTTACAAGCCCCGCCGCCACCGGCGAGAGAAACCACCTCACCGGCAGATAATGCCGCAACCGATCCATTGAAGAACCCGGCGGCAATCTCCGGCCGCGATCGTATGCCACAACCGCCTGCCAACCCCGCGATCAATAATTCAATGCCGCCTGGTGGCAATCCCCCGCCCGGTAACAATACGACTGGCACACCACCTCCAGCCAAACCATAGCTAATCTCGCAGTGACATTCTCAACTTGTCATTGCGAGCGCCAGCGAAGCAATCGTAGTTCAGGTGCCATACCAACGACTGCCGCGTCGCTACGCTCCTCGCAGTGACAGTTTCAACCTTGTCATTGCGAGCGCCAGCGAAGCAATCGTAGTTCAGGTGCCATACCAACGACTGCCGCGTCGCTACGCTCCTCGCAGTGACACAGTTCCTGCGATCAGGAAATCTGTGCTCCAAAATTTGTATTGACAGACATATTGATTTAAATATTTTTCCCGCTTAACGTCGGTAAATTGTTTCCGACAGATTCTTTCGGGTATATAATGACCGCAATCTACAGCGTCGGGGAACCAGAATGTCTGACCGCAAATTTCGCAAGTTGATAAGATCCCTACCCATTTTAATCGTTCTCTCAGGCTTCAGCGTCGCAATGGCGCAAAGTGGCGTTGTAGAACCACCAGGGAACCCATTCAGAAAGCAACCGCTGATTCGCAATATTCAGGGACAGCTTCCCGGCTCTCAGGTCGGCTCCCCTTCCCGCCAGCAGAATCGCAACCCTGGTATGCCTCCCATCATCAAGGTAAGTCCACAGTCTCCGTCGCAAAATCCGGCGGCAGACATCAATGCGGCAGAGATTATCGAGCCTTCGGCCGGCTCAAACTCCGACGAAATCGCGATCAACTTCGAAGCTGTCGATCTCATGAGCCTGGTGCGCTATATGAGTCAGGAAACCGGCCGCGGTTTCATCATCAACCAGCCGCTTCAGGGCGAAGTCACCATCATATCTCCGGTCACCCTGAGCAAAGACGAAGCTCTGGCAATGCTCGAGTCGATTCTTCAGGTACGCGGCTATACGGCCGTAGCTTCAGGCAAAATGTACAAGATTGTGTCTCTCAGCGATGCAAAAGTCGCCGGCACCGAAACGCGAACCTCAGGTGAGCTTGGCAGTCTCAGCGACGACGACACCCTGATCACTCAGATTATTCCTCTCGAACGCACTTCTGTGGAAGAAGCCAGCAAAATTCTGCAGACGCTCCTGCCGCGTGATGCTTCGATGCTGCTTTTTCCGCCATCGAACACCATTGTGCTGACCGGACGTTCAGTTAACATCAAAAGAGCGATGGAAGTGCTGCTGGAACTGGAAAAAGGCCTGCTCAAACCCGGCCTCGACATTGTGCCGCTCAAGTTTTCCTCGGCCGACGACATGAAGGCGCAGCTCGAAAAAATCATATCGAGTGGCGGAGTCGAACGCGACACCATCAAGGGTGGCGTAAATTTTATTACCGACAAACGCAGTAACAGCCTCCTCGTTCTCACTTCACCGGAAAATTTTGCGAGAGTCAGAAGCCTGATCGACCGTCTCGACACTTCGACAACCGATGCCCGACCTGAACTTACCAGATTTTTTCAACTCAAGTATGCTGACGAAACAGATACAGCCAGACAGCTCGAGGAAATCCTCGGTTTTACGAAAAAGGATTCACTGACTTCAGCATCTGAAACGGCTATTATCGAAACCACCCGTCTGGTTCCGATCAAACGAACCCGTTCGATCATGGTAACTGCCCGGTCAGAAGACGTCGTGAACAGAATCGAATCACTTCTGCAGCATCTCGATGCCGCCCCAAGCAAAGGCAACGCTGACGTAAAGGTCATCAAAGTGGTCAACGCCGATGCCAAAGTTCTCGCCGAAACCCTCGCCAAACTGGTTCAACAGACCGAGCAGGCCAACGCCGGCGCTACAGGCACTCCAGGCACCAGATCGATCATCAACTTCGTGGCTGAAGAGCACACCAATTCGATCATCATGACCGGGCCGCCGCAGCAGTTTCCGCAATACGAATCCATTCTAGCCTCTCTCGACGTCATGCGCCATCAGATACTCGTCGAAGTTCTGATAACTGAAGTCAGCGGCCAGCTCACCGACAGCCTCGGCATTGAATGGAATGTTTTCAACTTCAATTCCGATTCCTGGCGTGCCTTTGGCGGCACCAACTACGACCTCAAGGGCAATCCTCTTTCCAACAGTGGCTTTCAGGTCGGCCTGATTCAGGAGGCCGTCACTGCCGCCGATCTAGCCAGCGGTGACGCAACGGCACTCAGCAGAATCAAGGCAATGCTCAAGGCCTATCACAACAATTCGAACTTCAAAATACTTTCAGCACCGCAGATACTCGGCACCGACAACCAGGAAGCAAAGATTTCGGTCGGTGAAGTCGTCGCCCTCCCCCAGGGGTTCACCCAGGACCGCGATACCGGCCGCTTCGATCTGACCAACTTCAAGTATGAAGATGTCGGTATCGTTCTCGGGCTGACGCCAAGAGTCAATTCAAACGATCTGGTCACCCTCAAAATCGATCAGGAAATCAAAAAGCGCCAGGAAGAAAACCTTTACGAATTCAACGTTCCGGTGCTGACGAAGCGGCAGATGCAGACAACGATAACGGTTCCGAACCACCGCACCATCGTCATCGGCGGTCTGATGCGCGAAGACAAAACCAAAGTCGTCGAAAAGGTACCGCTGCTCTCGAGAATTCCGTTGATCGGCGAAGTCTTCAAAAATTCACGTAACGTTACTCAGAAAACCAACCTGCTGGTATTCATCACCCCGCACATTCTTTCGACCCCCGAAGAAGTTCTCAAATTTGAAGCTGAACGCAGCGGAGTTTCTGAAGAAGCAAAGCTCGATGAAAAGCGAAAAATCGCTGACGAAAAGCAGAAACAGCAGGAAAACCGCTTCAGGAATCGCGCAAAAGAGGCGTTTGAACGCCTGCGAACCGGCATGGACAACAAGTGACGGCAACATTATGACCCGGCAGAAAATTGGGCAGCTGCTCGTTGAACTCGGCGAAATCACGCCAGAAATGCTCGACGAAACTCTGCAGATGCAGAAAGAAGCTCTGCAGCACCGGTTGCTCGGTGAATTGCTCATCGAGAATGGCTATATCGATGAGCAGGTTCTGTATTCTGCTCTCGCCCGGCAATGGAATCTCGAGTTCGCGGCAACCCTGGACCCGGCCGACATAGACAATGGCATTCTCGAATTGTTTCCACTCGAGCATCTGCGTCGCAATCAGACCATTCCGATACACCAGAGCGAAGACACCTTGTTCGTAGCTTCGGCCGATCCTTTCAAGCCAGGCGTCATCGAGGAACTGTCGTTCAAGTTCAAAAAGCGGCTGCGTTTTGTCGTCATTCCGCCGGCAGTGATCGGCAACGCTCTCAATGAAACATATGGCCGTGGCCGCAATTCGCAGGAGATAATCGAAACGATAAGCGTCGAGGAAGATGTTGACGGCAGTCTTGAAAGCTTCGAACCCGAAGACGTTCTGGAGTCGGCAAACAAGGCTCCGGTGGTGAGATTCGTCAATACTCTCATTTTTCAGTCGCTGCGGGAACGCGCTTCCGATATTCATCTCGAGCTTTCCCCCGAAGGTTTTCGCATTCGCTACCGCATCGACGGAGTGCTGGTGAACAGATTTTCGCCACCGCGCAAGCTGCATGCCCCGGTAACTTCACGCATAAAAATCATGGCGGGGCTTGATATCGCTGAGCGCCGTCTGCCTCAGGATGGCAAAATCAGAGTGAGATTCGGAGACCGCGAAGTCGACATCAGGGTGAGCTCGGTTCCATGTGCCCATGGTGAACGGGTGGTAATGCGCCTTCTCGATCGCAAGAGCGAACTTCTCACTCTCGAGCAGATGGGTATGGATACCGAGATTCTTACGGCTTTTGACCGGCTGATCCGGCGGCCGAACGGCATATTGCTGGTAACCGGCCCGACCGGGTCAGGCAAAACCACGACACTTTATGGAGCGATAATGCGTATTATCAGCCCCGATGTCAACGTCATAACCCTTGAAGACCCCGTAGAATATGAGCTGGCAGGGGCAAGTCAGATACCGGTCAAGCCGCGTATCGGTTTCACGTTTGCCGCCGGTCTGCGGTCGATATTGCGACAGGACCCCGATGTAATACTGGTCGGGGAAATCAGAGACGACGAAACCGCCGGCATGGCGATTCAGGCGAGTCTGACCGGGCATCTGGTTTTTTCGACCCTGCATACCAACGACTCTGCCTCTGCGGCTGTGCGACTTGTCGACATGAATGTCGAGCCGTATCTGGTCGCTTCGACATTGATCGGGGTTCTGGCGCAGCGCCTGGTGCGCCGGCTCTGTCCGACATGCCGCCGGGAGGTATCTTCAGGCAACTGGACGGCCCCGGGTTGTTCGACCTGCACCAATACAGGTTTCAAAGGTCGTTGCGGCATTTATGAGCTGATGACCGTCGAAGAAAAGATTTCTTCTTTGATAGGCCGCAGCGCATCTCTAGACGAGATCAGAGTGCAGGCGAAGGCGAACGGCATGGTGAACCTGTATGAAAACGGGCTCAGCAAGGTCGGGCGCGGCATTACTTCCAAAGCAGAAGTTGAGCGCGTCTGCTGGCAGGGGGGGTAAGAGTTGCCGCTTTTCAGATATCAGGCTTATGACCGCGAAGGGGCTGAGGTCAGCGGCGTTCTCGATGCCGACGACCTGCCGGCAGCCAGACTTGCCGTCAAAAATCGCGGCCTGGCCCCTTTTCTCATCGAACCGGCGGCCGATGAAAGCGGCGGCAGCTTCGGGGCAGCCCGTTTTTCACTTGCAGAGCAGGCGCGTCTGGCACGGCAGCTTGCGGCACTTCTCAAGGGTGGAGTTTCGCTGACCAAAGCACTTGGCGGCATTGAAAATCAGGAGGCCTGGGCCGGACGTCGCAGCAGTCTGGTTGCGCTGCGTGAAGGCATCGAAAAAGGCCGTGATCTATCGGGCGTTCTTGGAGAAATGAAAAGCATTTTCGCGCCCTCGCTGCTTTCAGTAATCAGGGTTGGCGAAACTACCGGGCGTCTGGACTTCGCTTTTGCTCAGCTGTCAGCACATCTTGAACGGGAATTAGACCACCGCCGCCGTCTGACTGCGGCGATAGCGTATCCCGCCATCACCGCGATCATTTCTATCGGTGTTCTTGCCTTTCTCATGGTCTACCTTGTTCCGGTTGTTGCCCGCATGTTTGCGGACGTTCAGGGAGATCTGCCCTGGATCACCAGGTGGCTGATCGCTTTCAGCAACTTCTTTTCTACCTGGTGGCTGGGAATCGCTTTAACCTTGCTGGGGATGCTGGTGATTTTCAAAATTGCCATGCGGTTTCCCGGAAACAGGCGCAGTTTTGAAACATTACAGCTCAGGCTGCCAATATGGGGGCGATTCATCGAAGGCATGCGCATGGAAGCATGGGCCAGAAGCACCGGCATGATGATTCAGTGTGGCGTCACCCTTCTCGAAAGCGTTCGCGTCATCAGAGAGAACGAAACTTCACAGCTGCAGTCGGAAGCCCTGGAAAAAGTCGAAAAAGCTCTTGAACGCGGCATTTCATTTTCGGAAGCTCTGAAAACTTCAGGCAGCTTTCCGCTTTTTGTGATACAAATGATCGAAGCGGGTGAAAATTCGGGTGAACTTGCGCCAATGCTCTTCTCGGCAGCCGGCGAACTCGAAGCAGAAAACCGCTCGATCACGGAACTCTTTCTGACAATTCTTGAACCTGCCCTTATCGTAATCATGGGAACCGCGGTTGGCGCGATCATGATCGGCGTGTTGCTTCCCATTTATGAAATGAACCGGTTCATGTAGAAACAGCGGCTGAATAGCATGAGGTTGGCAATTATGGCGAAACGTCTTCTACCAGTGATGATGTGTCTGATTATGGCATTGAGCGGCAATTCGGCATCAGGCTGGTCATATCACACCCATCGCCGATTGACTGCCGATGCAATCAGGCTGATGCCCGAAGATTTCCGCAATCAGTTTGCCGCCCAGAAAGCCAGTTTTCTCAAGGGAGCGACCGATCCTGATACCCTGATCAAAGATTTTACCAACCATGTCTACCATCCCGACGGTTCGATGGTCGATGGTCTTTACCGCATAAAGGATCTTTTCAGAACCGCGGCCGAAATGGTCAGAACCGGCGCAGAACCTGGGCAAACAGCTTATATTCTCGGTCTGATGTCACATTACATCGCTGACCAGAATCAACCCCTGCATACGGCCGGCAGTGAGCGCAATCCTGATGAATCTGAGTTTCACATCAGATATGAACGCGACCTGAATCCGCACCTCAAGAACCTAGCACTGCCTTCGCTTGCCTGCCGTCCGGTTTACGATATCGAACAGCGGGTAAAGGAAATGACTGCAGCGGCTTATCGAGAATATGGCGCCATAGAAACCGCCTACACTGCCGGCAGAGGCCTGCCGGAAGTAATGGCGTTATCGGAAAGGCAGCTGGCCGCCGCAACAACCAGTATCGTCGACTTCTGGCTCGGAGTCTTCACCGAGGCAGGCAGACCCATGAGTCTGGCCGGGGCCGGGGCCGGAGCAGGATCGGTATCAGAAGCAGGTGAAGAACTGCAAATCGAGAACTCAGCAGTGGCCAGTTCCGATTGGATCAATATAAACACAGCCTCAGCTGCTGAGATCGCCAGATTTTTCAACATCGAACTGCCTAAAGCCCAGCGACTGGTCGATGCCCGGCCATTTAATTCAGCCTACGACCTGGCAAAGGTTCAGGGCTTTACCGCCTACTTTGTCAAAAGGCACCATGACCGCATCAGACTGAAGTAATATTCATACGCTGCCTGATATTTCGACAGTAATCCGCGGTGAGTTTTACAACCCCCATCAAAAGCCAGCTATATTTAACCGGTTGTCTTTTATTGAATCCTGCAAAAATAAAACCAACTTACTTCACCGGCGCGGCCATCAGTCGGGTTACTTTTGACCGTGAATTGCTGACATTTCGATCTGAACTATCAACGGGCCTAAACAAAAGCAAGACTGTTGCCGATAGCGGGGAACTGAAAATAATGCCTTGGAGGGCACCTATGCTAATCGGTAAAAAAGAATTTGTTGCCGGACTTTTTCTGGCTGCTGTTGCCTGGGCCGGCACAGCAGACATCACCTCTCTGGAGGCTGCAGGAAAAAGCAAGCTGAGTTCTGAAATCATGTTTTCTCAGCAGATCGGGCTTTTCGATGCAACTCAGCTGAATAACCGGATGCTGGAAAGCAATATCACCGGTCGTGGCTTCATCAGAGGTCTGAGCGGGGTGCTTGTCGAAAGCGGTCTGATCAATAATTTCGACCAGGGCGAACTGGCGGGCACCGGCATTATCAAAGAGGGCAAGCCAGGAAAAACCATTTCAAGAAAAGAAGCTTGTGAAACACTTCTGCGTGCCATCATTCACGGCTGGCAGAACGAATTGTTTCCCAGAACGACAAACGGCACAAACCTTGGCTTCAGAGACTGGCAGCCTGACGAAAAATATCGGGAAAGCCTGACTTTTGCCATTACCTCCGGCCTGATTCAGGGGTCTTCCGAAGGTATGTTCAGACCCGACGCGCCGCTGAAGGTAAAAGAATCTCTGATGCTTCTCAAGCGTTTCTACGATCTGGCAACCACCAGTAAATTGCCGACCAGAATCGGACTGTTCGAAGATGTAATACAGGACCATTACATGACTGCCCCCCTGCTGAATCTTCGCCGGGCCGGGGCATTCGACCTCACCAACCTTGGGAAACGCCTGAACGGTACCGGGCCCATCGCAGTCAGCGACCTGAGCCTTATCGTGCAGGGAATTCTCGGGCGGCTCGACAAACCTGCAGCAATAGCCCAGGTTAAACAGCTCGAGCACCGGGCGAAGGGAAACAGTTCACGCAACCTGCTGGCCTGCATGGGAGCAATTCTTACCCAGGCCATGCCGCACAGCGAGTCTGACAACCGCATTCTTTATTCTGATGTCAATGAAAACAGCGTCGTTGACAGATCACTGAAGATTCTTGCCCGTGCCGGCATCAGAATGGGTTACAACAACAATCTTTTCAAGGGCAGCGAAAAAATCACGCGCTACGAGGCTCTTGGCCTGATCAACCGTGTTGTCACTGAGCTCGAGCCAGAGCAGATCAAGATCGATACCGGAAAAACAGCGACCCGCGACGATCTCGAATCCTTTAAAAAGATTCTGATCGAGCGCCGCGCCCGTATTCAGAAAATTCTCAACCGCGCCCCCTGATACGATGTAACAGCAACAGGGCGCCAAGCCAGAACCCCGCCAGAAAAACCTTTTTCAAAGGAAACCCGGGCGGGGTTTCTGCGTTTTCACAGCCGCAGTTATCATGGTGTCGATGTAATGCCCCTTCATCAAGCGGGCGGGATGCATCCGTGGCAGTCAACCGATCTGGCGCCGGATCATTCTGAAGAAAAGGCGGAAACCGAGTTACCGGCAATACGCCGCGATCACGATATTCACGCAGAACGACCGCGAGCCGGTCACCGGCTGTTTCAAGATTTTGCCCAGATTTGACCCAGGCCTCAAGAGCCCGTTGCGGTTCGGAGAGTTCCAGATAAATTCTTGCCAGAAGAACCTGGTATGATTCGGCCCTGAACGCGGGATCTGACGAATATTTCACGGCGCCGGCACTATAAAGGCCCGAGGCACGGTCAAGATATCTGCTGGCCGAGATCAAATCAGTGATTTCTGGCTTCCTGTCAGAAAACAGCTTCAGGAAAGCGGCGGCGGCATAAAGTTCATGCTCAGCCGGATGCCGTCGATTGTTCAATATACCAAGCTGCAGAACGCGCAGCCCCTCATTGGCATAACCAAGACTGGCCAGTAGACGCGAAAGAAGTTGATAAGGCGCGGGTTCTTCGGGCACCAGAGCGATAACGACATTCAGCAACGGCACTATATCTGAGTTTCCGTAATAAGACCCGGGCTGAAAACTTTGCCGGCTGCCCGGAAACGGCCCACGATGCATCAGCTCATCGGCTTTTGCCCAGAAACAGGCAGCGACAAACGATCGCAAACGTTCAGGGACAAACTGTTGCAGATATCCATAACTGCCCATTGTTGCCCATTGAAGTTTGTCTGAAGTCTGCAGACGGCTGTTTATCGCCATTCCCGTTGTCAGCAGCAAAACAAGAAGAAAAACCGGCCGACATCTGGTCATATTCAAAGATCCCGGCGCTGTAGAACCAGACCGGCAGCGGCTAGATAAAACAACGTCTGCAGCATGGCGTATAAAGACACGCCGGTTATGATTGCCATATCCAGGTCAGAAAACCAGACACCGCGAAGCAGGCTAAGATCGGGCAGAACTGCCAGCAGCAGGTCACCTGCAACACCGGCGAAGTCGAGCGAAGCCCTTATCCCGGCCAGATTATGCCCGGCAACAAAAATCACCAGCAGGGCGCCGGTAGCCATAAGCCTTGAACAAATCGCGGCGAGGAACTGAAAAATTGCCACCATCAGCGCCACTTCATAAAATACCAGCAAAACGGTTGTCAAAAGTGAAAAAAACCATCGCCCCTCACTCAGACGAAGCATGGCAAGAAAAACTCCGGCGGCAAGCAGTAATCCAGCAAGAATTACGCTCATAATTCCGAGGAAACGGCCGGCGGCAAAAAAACTGCGGTTGCTCACCCGGCTGAAAAAAAACCAGGGGGTGCGTTGCCCTTCGGGCCAGAAAAAATGTTCGTAGCCAAGAACTACAGCCAGAATACCGGCGAGCAGAGTCATGACGCTGCCGCCGACATCTGCGATAAAACCGGTCTGAAAACCCGGGCTGGCGGTCTCAAATGCCCAGACGGCATAAAACAGCGGCAGCATGACCAGAATCATTGCCGGCAGAAGGTTACCCCGCCATGCCTGCAGAAAAACGAGACGGGCGGTGATCAATGCCTGTTTCATGCCCTGCTCCCACCGACCAGCATGGCAAAACGTTCTTCAAGCGCCGGCAATGCATCTGAGGGGCAGAATTCAGCCGGTGTGCCTGTAAAAACCAGTTCACCGTGGCGCAGAATGCCGATTCGGCTGCATAAACCGGGAAGATCAGCAAGAATGTGGGTGGTAAAAAAAACGGTTGTTCCCTGTGAGTGCACCTGCTGCATCATACTTCTGACCAGCTGCCGCCCGACCGGGTCGAGACCGCTGGCCGGCTCATCAAAAATGACCAGCTTCGGTTCATGAACAATTGCGGCGGCAAGAGACACCCGCTGCCTGGTGCCCTTCGAAAGCTCACCGACTCTGCGGTAGCGGTCTTCGGCAAGTTCAAGCATCTTGACGGCACGATCGAGCATTGCCGGCGCAGGCGTAACTCCAGATAATCCGCAGGCAGTCTGCAGAAGTTCTTCCACAGTCAAAAACTCCGGCAAATCGGCTTCTTCAGGCGAAAACCCCGCCATTCCAGGCGCAGAAACAGCATTTTTCCCGGCAAAGATGCCAATTTTACCGGAATCCGGCCGACAAAGGCCGAGAAGCGTTTTGATCGCGGTTGTTTTTCCGGCGCCGTTTGGCCCGGCGAGCGCAAATACTTCGCCGGCCTCGATTTTGAGATCGAGGTGACAAAGCGCGGCAACCCGGTTCCGGGAACCGGGTTGCCCATAAGTTTTGCACACATCGGCAAATTCTATCGCGCTCATCGGAACTTCAAGCCGCTCAGGAAAGTTTTTCCAGGGCCTGCAGCACTTCGTCGTAATTCGGTTCAGATGCGACTTCACCGACTATCTGACGGTAGGCGATTTTGCCTTTTGCATCGACGATGAATACAGTTCTGGCAAGAAGGCGCAGTTCTTTGATATGAACTCCCAGGGCATCGGCAAGCGCCATGGCAGCGTGATCAGAGAGAGCTTTGACGTTAGCTGCACCGGCAGCACCGCACCACCTGGCCTGAGCGAAGGGCAGATCAGCAGAAACGGCAAATACTTTAACCTTTTTGCCGGCGGCCTTTTCGTTGAACTTGCGCAGCTGCATATCACAAACTGGCGTGTCAACTGATGGAACGGTGGTAACAATTTTAACGCCTGGTTCCGAGGCGATGTTGAAGGGCTTTAGATCGTTGGTGAGGAGGGTTACGTCTTTCGGAAAATCATCGCCAACCTTGATCTCATTACCAATCAGCGTCAGCGGGTTACCCATGAAAGTTACTTTCCCGGTTTGTTTTGTCATTAATCTACTCCTGACTTATGAATTTTCGTTGCAGATCCTTCTTTTCTAGTGCTGCGGCCCTGTCGGCCAATCCCCGAAGAAGATAATCAGCATTTTCATCACACGAAAACATTAACAGACAAATACAAACAATACAACCATGCCCGGATATATCAGGGCAAACGGGAACCCTTTTCTGTTCACCATGATTATTACGGCATATCAACCATTGCCGTCGCCCATGCAATCGCCTGACCCGCCGAAAGCAGCGTTTGGAAACAGTTGAGCAAGCGTTTGCCCTGATGGAACTATTGTACTTGACAGTCTGTTCCTGCCCTGCCTATTATCCTGTATATGAGTGATTTTAATATAGAAGTAGTATCATCAGGCAAAGTGACCATTGTCAGAACTCAGGGATACCTTGACGACGCCGGAGGCAAGGTCTTCAGGGAGAAGTGTACCGAGCTGATTGACAAGGGCAACGTCAATTTTGTCATCAATCTTGAAAAAACACCGGTCATCAACAGTACCGGGTTGTCGACTCTTCTCGACATCATGGTTCAGATTATCGACTACAACGGCGGGCAGGTTGCGATTACCGGCCTGTCGAAGCTTACCCAGACTGCATTGCAGATGACCGGGGTTCTTACCCTCTGTGATGCTTTCCCGACTGAAACCGAGGCCGCCGGGGCCATCTCATCCTGAATGAAGAACAAATGTCTGCTGCTGCTGCTTCTGTTGCTGGCCGGCCCGGCTGCCGCCAAAGACATCAACTGGGATGAACTGGAAAAGAAGGCACAGCAATATTCCGGCGAGCTTGAAAAGAACAAGGGCGACTCCGACAAAAAGGGTGGCATGGATCTGGTTATACCCGGTCAGCCACAGGGTCGCACCTTGGAAAGCACGGCCAGGGAGCTGACGGAAGCAGACAAAAGACATATTACCGTTCACATGAAACTTGCCAACCGGCATTTCATGAAAAAGAACTACCCGAAAGCCATCGAAGAAATCGAACTGGTATTCGAACGCGAACCCGACAATGCCGGGGCCCGTTTTATGCGGGCGGTGATCGCCGGGCGTCTTAGAGATCACCAGACTGCCTGGCATAACATTATCATTGCCCGTGAAAAAGACGGCAGCAACCCGAAAATAACCAGCTTTATCAGCAAGCTGCAGACCGTGACTCCAGAGCCCCAGAACCCTGACTGGGTAGCCGGGGTTTTCAGGGCCTCTCCTGTTTCAGCCAGTGAGAAAGCCTGCGATGTCATCGAGCGCCTGCTGCTCGATCCGATCAGTCATAACATCACCAGCCTGAAAACCGATGAGTATAGCGAAGAATCGGGAAACGTCCAGATTCCGTTACAGATTGAATGTTCAGGCACTCCCGACAAAGATGGTATAATCAACCTTCTCGGCAAAGCTTCAGGCGGCAGCGCCAACCTGAAATCTTCCGAAGGTAACCGGCTCGATCTCACTTTTTCCATAAGCCGGCTGGGCATAGGCAATCCGGCAGTAAAACCGGTTTCTGATCTGCAGGAATTCATCAAGGGGCTTACGGAAGAAATCGATGTGGCCATCGGCGACACCGAAGAACGCGAAGCCGAAAACAAGCAACTCGACGTCACCTACGACATTTCATCGCGTGACTTCAAAACTCTCAACGATTTTCTCAGAAAAATTTCACCCTATGCGACACGTTTCAGAATTCAAAGCCTGCGACTCGCTTATATAACCGGCACCCAGAGCATAATCTGGAAATGCAAGGTTCAGGTTATTTTCCAGTTATCCTGAAAAGTTTTCCTGACTATTCATAAAAACCCGCAATTTTCCGATCAGGTTGAAAACAAAATCAAGGCGGGTTCAGGCAATATCATGAAAATTGAATTGCGGATTCCTCAGGAAAAAGTCTTTGAGTAATTTCAAACCGGTTCGTTTTGCTCTGATCATCGGTGCTGCAATCATTTCAGGCATGCTGTATTTCAGCTGCCGGCCTCATATCGCCCGGGCATTCAGCGACCGGGAACTTACCGTCACCAGCATCTGCATTCCCTCGGCACTGGCCGCTCTGAGAGCACACTTCAACGGAACGAGCATAAAAAAAGCTGTAATTCAGGCGGCTTTCGGTGGTCTTCTTATGAAAGAGGGTTTCAAGATGGCACCGAAGCTCGAGGAAAAATCAGCCTGGTATGCCTGGCAGACTAAACTGATGATAAACATGGGTGCCTCACTCGCTGAATCTGCCGGCGAAGACTTCGTCTACCGCATGGATATCGGGCCGGTATGGATGATTGCGGATGGCAGAACAGTGAAATTCAAGCCGGCCATCAACGCCGTCGTTGCCCCGGTAGTTCACCTTCTCGAAGGATCTCGACTCGATCTGAACCGAACCTGCAAATACGGAACCCTGGCGTTCGAAAGAGGCAGCCACCGGGATGGAACGCTCAACGGCACCGGCGCGCTGGCCTACAGTAACGCCAACACTTTCACCACCAACAAATTCGGCGAGTATTCAGGCCATGAGCTGGTTCACACGTTTCAGTACCGACGCGATGCCATGTCACCGCTGCGAATCGGCAATCTCATTTCAGGTCTCGATAAAAGAATCGGCAACAACTGGGTCGATGATACCGGCTGGAGTCTGAACTGGGGTCTGCAATGCGGCTGGGCCGAATACAACCACCAGAGCAAAGATTTTGACATTCCGCTCGAAAAAGAAGCATACTACCTGGAGAAAACCTACCGGAAGTATTTTTAAACCCGATGCCTGAATCCTTGCGGATTACCGCCATTCTTTGCCGCCTGAAGATCAGACTGCTGCTCAACAGCCTCAAAAACTGGGCATCAGCCGGAAAAGCCTTCGGAATCGGCATCAGCGTTGTTCTGACCGCCTTTTTCATCAACAGCGGTGCAGCTGACCTGATAAATATGCTGCGCATGCTGCCGTATGCAGAATTACTGCTAGACTGGCTGCTGGGCGGCATGATCGTCTACGTGATTTTTCTGGTTTTTACCGGTGATATGTTGACCGGGCACAGCCTGAATACCGGGCAGATGAGCTCCGACTTCAACTATCTGCAGTCGCTCCCGGTTCCTCCACTGGGCTTGATTGTAGTCAAACTCTTTGAAAGAGTCATCACCGATTACCTGGGAATCATTATACTTTTCAGCGGTTTTCTCGGCCTGGCCTGTCGCGATGGGTTCACCCCAGAAGGAGTGCTGCTCGCCTTCTGCCTCTATCTCGAAATCAGTCTGCTCATCGGTATGCTGATCAACCTCAGCATGATTTTCATGACCAGATTCTTCCGTCTGACCACCATCAACAACATTTTTTCTCTCCTCAGCTACTGCAGTGCTTTCCTTTCGATCGCCCCCTACCTTGTCATCAGCAATTTTCTCCCGGAAACACTCGACTTTGTCGTCAGTTACCTCGATGTGCTCAATGAAACCGTGTTTGTTTATCTGCTGCCGGTGCAATGGCTCGCGGTATCTCTTTTAAGCGCCTCATTCTGCGACGAATTCTTCTATTTTTCAGGGTTCTGGGCTGCCTGCATGCTCGCCGGAACAGTGATCTTCAGCCTGGCTATCAGCTGGAACTGGTTCAACTATTCACATGGCAACAACGTTAAACAGGCGGGTTCGGGCAGAAGGTTTTTTCGGGGTTTGTATCACAAGGAAGTCATGCTGCTTAAAGGCGATTTCAATCTTCTGATCAATGCCCTTCTGATGCCGGTAACCCTGATTATCCTCGAACTGCATTTTCTCAAAGAAGTATTCAGTCTGACCACTTCAACTTCAGTTTTAAACATCGTTGCCGGTGCAGTGATCTATTTCAGTATGTTCGGCCCTGTCAACGCCATCGGCTATGAAGGCCGGGCAATTTCTCTTCTTGAATCCCTGCCACTGCGCCCGCAAACTCTGCTGGCAAACAAAAGCATCTTCTGGACCGCCATCGCCGAGAGCATATTTGTTCCGGCCACGATTGCCAGTTTGTTGAAAATGGGATTTTCAGCCCAAATCGTTGTTGAAGGCGCACTTTATACTGCATTTTTCACTGCCGGCTGCGTCTGGGTGGCGGTAAATATTTCCGCAATTTTTCCATGTTTCGACAGCAAAATTTTACAGCAGCGTTCAACCTTTGCGGGAAAACTGGCCGCCCTGGCACTGATGTTGCTGCTGGTGCCGGTCAAGAATTTTTCAGCCGCCAGCATCTGCAGTCTGGCAATTTTCGCCTGTATTGCCGGGCTGATTACCCACAAAGCTGTAAATATGCTGTTTTTCAGACTCGATCCTGAAATGAGATCATCGCAGCAACAGAAAACCGTCGATACTCTGATCTTTTTTCTGGCCATGGCCGGTTGCGAGATATCGATAACCCACTGCTTCACCTCACTTGCCCCGGGAATCGATACCGGAATGTGGAACTGGCTGATATCGGCAGCGATTTTCTTCCCGGCCGGCCTGTTCCTGATCCTCATCAATCGCCGGTCGGCAGGTAACGACAAATCTGCCCCGCCGGCAGGTTCCAGACTAGCCTGGCTGACGATTCCGTTCCAGGCGGCCATCATTTTGCTGGTCAGCAATCACTATTTCAGCCTGCACCCCGAGGTCGCAGCAGAATTCAAAATCGATCTGGCACAGATCATCGATCTGGGGCAGGTATTTTCATTTTCCCTGCCGGTATGGCATACAGCCCTGACGTTGCTGACAGGAGTTTTCAGCAGCACATTGACCTGTCTGGCACTCCAGGGGTTGTCGGGCGGTCACGCTTTCAACAACCTGGCAGCAGTCGGCGTCATGGCCCTCACTGCACCACAGGCAATGATACCGGTTGTTCTGCTGACCGCTGCCGCCATCGTAGCAACCACGCGTTTTGCCGGAGACATGCGCCCGGGAATAGCGCTGAGCGCTCTGGTCTCGGCAGGTCTGGCCATTTTCTTTATCTATTTTTAAAAAACCGCTTGCGAAACCTCCGTTTCTTTATACTCTTTGTGGCCATGACCTTAGATGGAGGTTTTTATGCTTACCAGAAGACCTGTTCTGATATTCGGGCTGATTATAGCCATTATGGCCGTAGTAGCCTCACAGGTGAAAGCCGGGCTCAACGAGTGGGAATCCGCGTCTGACACCGAATCGATGAATCCCGACATGGCTTACGCGTTCAGCGGCAATTTCATGCAGACTGCCGGACAATATGACCGCAATGGCGATGGACGCGTCGATCTTATCGTGGCCGACCGCAACGGTGATGGACGTGCCGATTACTGGGCAACAGACCGCAATTTCGATGGTCGTTACAACGATTACCAGTATGACCGCAACTTTGACGGCCGCATCGACCAGTGGGAATACGACCTGGACGTCGATGGCGTTTCCGACAAAATATATGTCGATGCCGACAGTGATGGACGCGCCGAGCTCTATGCAATGCTCAATCCAATCACCCGCACCTACACATGGTATGGTAATATGACCAGTGTTCAGGCTTCAGGCCAGATGTCATTCCCCAGCATGCCGAACGCCAAAAGCTACAAAAAGAAATATCGGGGCGGCCGGGCCGGCGACTCGATGTAAGAAACCGATGAACAAGAAACTGCTGTTTACCTTGTGTCTGTATGCAGGCATTCTCAACGGAGTGCCTGCAGCCGCTTTATCGGAAACCGAACCGGGAACGCATCTGTCTGACGCAGCGGCAGCTTCAGCCACTGAAGAAATTGCTGCCCCGGACGCTCTGGAAGCTGTCGCTTCCGAGACCATAATCTCAGATCCCGGCAGTGCAACTGCTGATATTGAAACAGCGACAGAGAGCCTGAATCTACCGCCCGACCCCTTTGCGGCCGACCCGTTCGCCGGCATTTCGCTCTCAAGAATGAAACGCCGACTTCTGAGCCTGGCCACAACGGCCACCATCATGCAGGAAACCTGCAACGCTGCTCTGACAGTTACAGCAGATCGCAGCAGCGACCGTTTTTTCCGCCGCAGCTGCGAATTGCTGACCCGTCTGAACCGGTTCCTTCCGGTTCAGGCGCTGGCATCCATGCTGGTAATGCCTGAGTTTATCGCAATTGCCGACGAACTGACAACCCGTTCGACCCGCTCGGCATTCAACATTTCCGTCGAAGAGGCTCGCCAAAACCCGAAATTGCGCCTGAATCGGCTGAAAAAACTGCAGAAAATGAACGAAGTCGTCGGCGAAATTGCCGAACTGCAAAGCAAAGCCGCCCACAAGGTCAACGTGCTGCTCGAACAGCTGGACCGCATTTCCAGCCAGCGCACCGTCTCGACGCCTCCGGCTGATCTGCTGAAAAAGTCGGGAAATCATATCCGGCAACTCCTTTCCAGTTGGCAGAAACAGTGGATCGGGCTGTTGAATCAGCACAACCGCCATCGAGTTTTTCTCGACGGCCAACTGCAGTATCTTATCGCCGCCGGAAATGAAATTCCTGCAGTCCGACAGGCGGTTCATATGAATCTGATGATCCGCAGCCTTCTCGATTTCAAACTGATCCTCGAGAAATATTATGCGAACCTTGCCATAAGTCCGGTTAAAGTCAGTGACTGGCAGAAAGAACTGCATGGCGAACTTGAAAAACTTTCCGGGAAAAAGTTAACCGGCCTCGACAGTTCTTTTCCCGCAAGAGATGCTGAAACACGCCAGGAACCGTTTTTTTCGACTGACAGTGAGCTGCAGGAAACTTTTGTCCTGCTTGAACGTCTTGCCGGGATGGCCGCTCCGGAAGACTTAACAGCTTCCGACAGCCAGGCAATAACAGACAATTCGGCCCTGCTGCTTGAAAAACTACTGCCCTATATTGACGGCAAGCCCTGGCAACCGGTTGAAACAGCTTCAGAAACTTTCGATGCCGCCCAGGTCAGCAGCAGCTCATCAGAGCTTGTACCGACTGAATCAACTGCCGCTTCTCTCTCAGAACCTCTCGAAACAGACGTTCCAGAGTCTGTCGAATAAAACCACACGAGAATTAAAGATTTTACGACTTAACAAGGCAAAATATTCTAAACAACCGCCAGTTCTGCAATTTTTCGGCGATTTCGGCCCTATTCATCGGTAAATTTTCGGCAGAATAATGTCGATAAATATTGAAGGAAAGGGTGAATTATACCTTTTTAACTGCAAGGAGGCAGAATCATGAGCATCAAACTGCTTGACGACCAGGGAAGGTCACCGCTTGAGCAGCTTCAGGCACGCAACCGCGAACGTCTGTATGGCAACGAAGAGTCAGCCAGAGCCGCCAGACAGGCAACCGACATATTCGAAAGGACAAAACCCGGCAAAGAAGCCGAAAATGTTTCTGAAGGCACAAAAAGAAATCCCGATGCCGGTTCCATAGAGGCAGATGGCCTTAACATATCTTTCCAGTTCGACCTTTTCTACGAACTTTCGTCTAAAGTCGAAGCCAGAATGGGCTCCGACGGTGCCAACCGCTTTGTAGAACTCAGCGGCAAAGTCTCTGAGACCTTCATGGGTAACTTCAGCCTGTCGATAGACCCGGTCGGCTCATTCATGAACGGCACCAGCAAATCTCTCGAGATATCGCCCGAAACAACGAGTCAGTTTTTCGACGCCGTCGAGGGGCTTGCCGACCTCAGCCCGGAAGCTCTCGAAAATTTTCTTGCCGAATCTGACGACTTCTTCGCTGAGCTCGAAAAAACCTATGGCGAGGCCGGCGGAGCTTTCGACGACATAAGAAACCAGATGCAGGAACAGGCGAAAGCCTTTTTTGCCGATGTCGAACAGGCAAGAAGCGACGCCGTCGGCGGCAGCACCCCGGCACCGGAAATTGCAGCCCTATCAGCAGTTCCGGCACCGTCAGAAACCGATATTTCTTCTCTGCTCCCCTCTTCAGGTGGAGATGAAGAATCTTCTCTTATCGAAATGTTTTTCAACCCGAACCTGAAATTGAGTCAGGCCGACTACCAGAGTTTTCTCGAAGAATTTACCAGTTATGCTGAAAAATTCAGACAGCAGATGTTCGAAAAGCTTTTCAACAGCAAAAATCCGTATGAAAAGGCCAACAAGGACGACAGCGAAGACAAAAAGGGGCTGAAGCTCATAGATACGGCTGTTTAAAGAACTACAGGTTTTTCCAGTATTTGACGGCATTTTCGCCGCCGGCATAGAACCAGATCAACAGACCGGTCTCGATGTAACCGTTCTTTTCGAACATGCGGCGCGAGGGGGAATTGCTTTCGCGCACTTCGGCGCAGGATTTGTGCATTCCTTGCTTTCTGAACCAGTTTTCAACGGTTCTGATCAGGAATGAACCAATCCCGCGCTTTTTCATTTCCGGAAGAACGCCAATTTTATAAATTCGGCCGGAAGGAATTTTGAAATGACGCAGCAACCCGGTCACGGTCGCAAAGATGCGGCCATTTTCTTCCCTCAGAATGAAAATTCGACTGGTAGGAGAAGTGATCTGATGCAGAAGATTTCTTCTGGGGAAACGGTCGGCCTCATGCTCAAAACAGATTTTTTCGAAAGCGAACAGGTCATCGAGGTCTTTGGGTGTGGCAACCACAACCTTGAAAGAATCTTCCTGCGACACTTTTTCGTTGTTATTCATCTGAACCTCGCAAATTGCTTATAAATATGCCGCACTTTATAACAAATTGCATCCTGATTTTTTTGTGTACATTTTCATTTTTTCTCTTGCGGGTTCGTTTTTAAGACATTAGAATGTTAATATCCGGAGCGAGCATTCCCGGATAAGTTTATAAGACCAGGGAGACCGAGAATGAAGCGAGTATCTAGTATCATCGTCGCTGTAACCCTGTTGTTGTGCGCTGCATACACACCTGCAAACGCTGCCGCAGCCAAAGAATGGACTCTTGCAGTGTTCCTCAACGCCGACAACAATCTGGACCCGTTTGGAGTAGAAGACCAGGAAGAAATGGCCGAAGTCGGTTCGAACGACAACATCAATGTCGTCAGCCTGATCGACCGCGAACGTGGCCCTGCCCAGATCAACTATATCGAAAAGGGCAACATCAAAAAGATTAAAGACATGGGCGAACTTGACATGGGCGACTATCGTCAGCTCACCAGTTTTGCCAAGTTCATCAAAGAAAATTACCCGGCCAAAAAATATTGTTTCGTCATCTGGAATCATGGTTCGGGCTGGAAAGCCAAAACCGGCGCTTCTGTTCATCGTGGCATTTCCTATGACGATTCTTCGAACAATCACATCACCAATGCCCAGCTGGGCACTGCCATGGCTGAAATCAAAACCATTCTCGGCCAGAACCTCGATGTTCTCGAAATGGACGCCTGCCTGATGCAGATGGTTGAAGTCGGTCATGCCGTTTATGAAAATGTCGACTACATCGTAGCTTCAGAAGAACTCGAACCGGGCAAAGGTGCTCCCTATCACGACATACTCAGAGGTGTCAAAGCCGGCATGAGCGCCGAAGCTTTCGCCAACAACTGGGTAAATGCATTTGGCAAATCATATATGGGTGGCAGCCAGGGTTATGACGAATCAACCCAGTCAGCCGTCGATTGCACCAAGTTCAGCAGTCTCGTTGATGCCGTAAACGGTCTTGCCAAGGCACTGATGAGCGGCAAAAATGCCACTCTGGTCAAGTCAGCCGCCGCCAAAGTTCAGAAATTTGGCGATCCCGGCAACGTAGACCTCGTCCACTTCGCAGAACTTCTCAAAGCCGGTGGCGCCGACGCAACTGTCAAAACCGCCTGCGACAAAGTTATTGCCGCCGTTAAAGCAGCTGTTATCAGCAACAAGGTTACCGGTTCCTCGACAACCAATGCCAAAGGCATCGCCATTTATCTGCCGGCCAACCTGGTTCTCGAAAACAAATATACAAGCCTCAGCTTCGCCAAAGCCACCATGTGGGATGACATGATCGTCACTCTCGGCAAAAAAGAAGCTGCTGAAAGAGTCGTAGCCGACGTAACCGCCGGCAACCTCGACGAAATGAGAAACCTGCTCTCAGCCGCCAGCCAGAACCCCGATGACGAATCATATCGCATCGCCCTGCGTGAACTGAACTTCGCAGTTTACTCAGAAAAACTTCTGCCCGCTTCAATTGAAGGTGAATTCACCACTCTGTTCGAAACTTTCAAAAATACTGTAGCCGGCAAGTAATTCAACCAAAAACAACCGGTGCCGTTGGCACCGGTTGTTTTTGCTTTTAGACTCATTTAACTTTTTTGCCGGAATTCTTGACAAGGTACAAAGCTGTTCTTATAATTGGGAAATCAGTATTCTCTCCGTATAATAAGTATCGTTTTTGTGTATAAGAGTATAAGGAGTAATAAGTATGAAGCGAATTCTTTCCGTATTTGTAATCGCCCTTCTGGCATGTGCTTTTTGTGCTCCGGCCAATGCGGCCGCCCAGAAGGAATGGACCTTCATGGTTTTCCTCAATGCCGACAACAACCTGGATTCATTTGGCGTCGGTGACATTGCAGAAATGGTAAAAGCCGGCGGCTCAAACGATGACATCAACGTTGTCGTGCTCATCGACCGCGAACACGGCCCGGCCACCCTCAACTACGTTACCAAAGATGGCGCTCAGGTAATCGGCGAACCCGGTGAAATCGACATGGGCGACTACAAAGAATATGTAAAATTCGTGGTCGAAACCGCCCGCGCCTACCCCGCCAAGCATTACTGCTCAGTAATGTGGAACCATGGTTCGGGCTGGAAAGATGCCCACGGCGACATCATCAAAGGCATTTCCTATGACGACCAGTCAGGTCATCACATCACCACCAACGAACTGACCGTCGCTCTCGAAGAAATCAAAGCCGCTATCGGCAAAAAAATCGATGTATTCTGCTTTGACGCCTGCCTGATGCAGATGATCGAAGTAGCCTACGCTATCAAAGATGGCGCAGATTACCTGATCGCCTCAGAAGAAACTGAACCGGGCGAAGGTTATCCCTATTTTGAAATCCTCCAGGGCCTCAAAAAGGGTGTAACTCCTGAAGCATTCTCCAAACACCTCGTCGAAGTATATGCCGCTTCCTACAACGGTGGCAGCGCCGGCAATTCTTCTTCAACCCAGTCTGCTCTCAAATGCAGCGAAATCGACAACGTTGCCGATGCCATCAACGGTTTCTGCAAAGCCGCCATTTCGGGCAGCTACGGTGCTCAGTTCAAGGCCGCTCTCAACGCCGCCCAGAAGTTCTATTATCGCACCAATATCGACTTCGGTCACTTTGTAGCTCTCACTAAAAACAGCATCAAGGACGAAGCTTTCCAGACTGCCGCCACCAAAATGCAGGCTGCTCTCGACAAGCTCGTTGTATCGAACGGCATCAGCGGTTACAACACCAAGAACGCCACTGGCCTTGCCATCTACATGCCCGCTTCTTCATACAGCTTTGCAGCCGAATACAAAGATCTGGCTTTCGCAAAGAACACCATGTGGCAGGCTATGGTCATGGATTACTACAAAAAGACCACCACTCAGAAACTGGTTGCTGAAGTTGCCAGCGGCGATCTCTCAGGCCTGATGACCTATGTCGCCACCGCCAACGAAAAGAACCGCGAAGTCAGCGCCGACATCATTGCCAAGATGAACTTCAGAGTATTCACTGAAGGCGGCATGGACAACGCCACTCAGACCAACGTCAAGAACCTGCTCAGCGAACTCAAGAACAAATAAGCACTAGACTGTTGAAAGGCCGGGGTTTCGACCCCGGCCTTTTTATTTTCAGATTAATTTGTAACCAGAGCATTTTTTGTGCAAAAATAGAGGCGATGAAAGCAAAACATCATATATCCGGGCTCAGCCTTATCGAGATGCTGGCAGTTGTTTTTCTGCTCTCGACCTGCCTGCTGCCCATAATCAGGCATCTGGTTTCGACCGGCTCAGAAATCCGTGATAACCTTCTCGTCGATACGGCCGCAACCATTAACACCAGCTATCTCGAAACCTACCGAAGCCAGCCATATCAGCGCCTGAAACTTCTTATCGGCACCCATGATCTTACGGTGCCGGCTGACTTCCGCAACCGGCTGCAAACGACGCTCAACATCAGAGAGGTCATTCCTGACCGGCTGATCAGCCTGACCATTTCAACAGCCCTGCAGGGTTCAGAGAACAGCACACAAAAGCTGGCGGCCATGGTTGCCAATCATCACCCGGTCACCGGAGCACTGCAATGAAACGCCGTGCTTTCACCCTTCTGGAACTGGCCATCGCGGCCTGTCTGCTGTCAATTTTCGCATTCATCGCCATTCAGCTCTTTTTTATGGCCTCGTCCTATTACAACTTTGGCATTTTCAAATTGAGTCAGCAATCACAGCTGCGCACAGCCCTGGATTGGCTGAAAAATGACATTAGAGAGTCCGGCAGTGACATAAGCCTGCACGACAGTAATCGGGCTCTGCTGATCCGAAAATTCGCCATCAGAGCAGACGGTCAGATTGCATACAATTCTGAGGGTGAACCGGCAAACGGCGAAGTCTGTGAATACAAATTCATCAGGCCCCTGAATGAAGGCAAAGGCACCCTGTACCGCAACGGCCATGCAATTCTGGCCGAAATCGACAAGGTTGAATTTGCACTGGTTTCAGAAACTATCAATGATGCTCAGCTTCTCAGAGTAAGCGTCAACGTCGAGTATCAGCAGCAGAACGGCGAAAGCAGCAAAACAACGCTGCACGTTTCCCCAAGGCATCTTGCCAGCTGGGCCCGAGACCCATTCTGGGTTTCTACTGAGAACGATCAGCGGTTCAAATACCTTCTGGAGAGCCGACAATGACAGTTTGCCCGAATGCAGAATCACGGAAGGGGCAGGCAATGATGTCTGTTCTGCTTGGGCTGGCCGTCATTCTGCTGCTCTTTCTGACCGTCGTGTTTGGGCAGATCAGAGAAGCCGCCTGGTCACAGAAACGGTCTCACGACACCGAAGCCGCGACCATCGCTGCTGAAGGAGCAATTGAAGAGGTCATTGCCAGACTGCGGCAGGAAGCGAACAACCCCATTTCCGGCACCTATACGTTGTTGCGGAACTCTTCTGCCGGCAGGCAGAAAATCGAAATACCCTTATCGGAAGCGCTGCTTAGAAACACCTTCAATGCCAGTTTCATACTCGCCGAAGCCTGGGTGCAGGTCACCGATCTGAAAGAGCTTAAAAATCAGCTTATCGAAGGTTCAGAAGACCGTACCGGGCACATTCGCATCGCGGCTCGAACGAAGATAGGCTCTGGCGAAGCGCTGGTTTCCGTGTCGCTGCAGATGCGCATCCTCGAAATGCGGATTCCAGACCCTTTGAGCAACTACGATCTGGTGTTCAGCCTTGAAGATTCTTTGATCGGTGCCAACATTGGCTCTGACGGCAAAACCGACATTGCCAGACTGACACAGGACGAGGTTAAAACCATCAACAGCTGGAAATTCAGCATTCCGGCCGGAGATAAAATCGTTGAATGCACCGGCATCCCCTATGTCCAGGGCCGTATCTGCCGACTGTTTCCTAAATGGGAACAGCTGCAGAAGTTTCTCTCATGGAACGGCAAGGACCTGTATTTGTGCGGCGATGTTCTCTCGCCTGATCCAACTCCTCTTGAACTGGCGAGAATGCAACTGCACGGATTCGGCAACCTGTTTTCAATGCGTGCTCCGATCAGTCTCGACAGCGTTATCTTTGCCGATCATTCCCGCCTGGTTCTGGGGGTTCTTCACAAAGGCGAGATAAAACTGAAAGGCATGACCGATTTTGCGACTTCCAGATTTGCCGTCTATCTGCCCGGTGGCAGGCTGAACATGGCCAAAGGCAGCAGATTCAAAGGCTTTGCCTTTATCAGGGGCGAAAACATGCCTGAAAGCTCGGACAGTTTCAGGCCGGATGCCTCATGCAAACAAAAACAGACTTTCGTGGTCATCAGCGGGCAAACAATGCTCTGGAAATACGAAGCATAAAATACTATCATGGCAGTGTTCAGGCGATAACATGAGCAACACAACTGAAAACCGTGACAATGGATCTGATGCAGCTCTGGTTGACAGGATTCTTTCGGGCCAGAAGAATTGTTTTGCCCTGATTGTCGATCGTTATCAGAACCGGGTTTTTGCTATCACCCTGTCATACTGCCGCAATCTCGAAGAAGCCCGCGATCTGACCCAGGATATCTTCATCGCCGTGTTCAACAGCCTGCAAAGGTTCGACAAGGCAAGATCACTGACCAACTGGGTTCTAAAAATTGCGGTTTACCATTGTTACCAGTTTCTGCGCAAAACCAGAAGACCACCGAAACTGCCTGATCTGCCGGCAGATTTTCCCGATCCTCTCGATGTGCAGCTGAAAACAGAATTGAAGGGAAAGCTGCTGCGCGCTTTTGACAATCTCAACGAAGAACTGAAATTGCCGGTCTGGCTCTACTACTTTCTCGATCGTAATTGCAAAGAAACCGCAGAAATCCTTGAAATCTCGGTAGACCTGGTAAAAATCAGACTGTTCAGAGCCAGAAAGCAGCTTGGCGAGCAACTTGATTCCTGCAGACCCGAATGACTTTTTTTCTGTAACCGTCCTTTAACTGATGCAAATTACCTTAACAGGAGATCATTCTGAATAATCGGTTCAATAACCCTGATTCTTCGGATAACAGGATAAAATATGGATCGCCAGCCAAACGAAATTGAATTGTTCGATTTTCTCGAGGGCAACCTGTCCCCGGAAAAACATGCTGAAATCAAAGAGTATCTGGAGAAAAATCCTGAGCTTCTGGCGTCCGTCCAGGCGGCACAGCGTGGCTCAGAAGCTCTGAATGCATGCAAAATCGGCGTTTCGATCAACCTGACCCCAGAAATCATGCAGAAAATTACGAGCCCCGCCACACCCGGTTCACAAGTTATAAAAGTGGTTCTTGCAGCTGCCGGCCTGGCTGTGCTTGCGATCTGCCTGTTCTTCATGGTCAGACCCGATGATAAGCTGCAATCTCAGCCGATTGCGGTGCCTGAAAAACTGCCGCAGACTCCAGTCCAGGCAGCTCCCCCGGTAATCGCCGAAAATCCTGGTAAAACAGATCCGCCGGCAGAAAAAGACGTGCCGGGCACGCCCCTGATGCTCGCAAGCAGCGAAAAACGGGGCATCGATTTTCCTGGAATCGGCTCGATAACCCTCAATGGCCCGGGAAAATTCGTTGTCGCCGAATCCATAACTCATATAATTCAGGGTTCAGCCAGATTCGACATTCTGCCTCAGAAAGCCGACCGCCCTTTCCGTGTCTCTACGGAAGATGCGGTAATAACCGTCATCGGCACCCGTTTCGAAGTCGAAAAGACCGCAACGGGCACCAGAGTTTCCCTGGAACATGGCACTCTCCGCATCGAACACGCCGGGCGTATCGACATGCTTGAAAGCGGCTATAATGCGGTCATAGAAGGCACGGGCTTCGTCATTTCGAAAATTTCCGATAATGAACTTGTTCAGCCGGCGGCCAGCAGCAGCGCAATTATCGAACCGGCCGGCCAGCAAATTAAAAATGTAACCGGAACCCCGGCAATGCAAATTCCTGTAGAGAATATTGAGCCGGCAGATGAAACAAAGCAGGCACCAGCTGCTTCTTCGCAGTCTCCGCTCGATCTTCTGCACCAATGGTCGATTCAAACACCCGACAGCAAGTGAGGAAATGATATGAAACTTTTCAAAGTTATCGCTCTCGCCGTTATGGTTTCGATTATGCCGGTAAACTCTCTGTATGCTGGCGTTCAGCAGCAGATTGCCGAGGGTATTGGCGGAGCCGGAAACCAGGTGGTGAAAACTGTCAGCGACACAACCAACAAGGTTGTGAAGAGCGTTCAGACAATCATCAAAAATCTGACTTCCGGGAAAAAGGCAGTATTGAATGGCGACACTCTGCGTATCGCAGTCTATAACATTGCCTACGGGCGCGGCAACGATCGAGGCGGGATCAACGAACTGGGTGGCAAACCTCAGAACCTGCTGAATGTGGCCAGAATCTTCAAAAACCAGAATTTCGACATCGCCGGCACCACTGAAACTGCTGTCGCCGACCTGCGTGGCGGCTTATCCGATCAACCGGCTGTCATCTCTACCTATTCAGGGTTGAGAAACTACGTCTACGGCGAAAATCATCGTTTCGGGCTGATAGTGATCGGAATGGGCAATGCCATTTTTTCGAAATTTCCAATCGTCTGGAGTAAAAACCATGCGCTCTACCGCGCCAATTCAGAGAGTGAACAGCGGGGTTGCCTTGAAGCCATGATCGACCTTGGCCCCGAAAAGGGCAAAATCAGAGTGTTCGTCACCCATCTCAGCCTTAACCTGGCAGAGTCGAACCAGCAGTTGCAGCAGATATGCAAAATCGTAAACAGCCGCGCCGAACCGTGTGTGTTGATGGGGGACTTCAATTCTCATCCTGGTTCAGCCAATATCAGACTGGTTTCCCAGAACATGACAGATGTTTCTGAAGATTCCGGCGGCACTTACTGGCCAATGTCTGTGCAACGCAATAACGGGCAGTCTGAGAAAATCGATTTCATCTTCTCAAAAGGAAATCTTACCAAAAAAGGCGCCAGCTGGGTTACCGGCTTCAAAGAGGGTTGTTCTGACCACGGATGTGTGGCTGTAAGTCTGACTTTAAAATAACCGGGTGGTAAACATATGGGGAAATTCCAGAGAAAAATCATCGCCTGTCTTCTGGTGCTGGCGGTGCTCTTTCAACCGCTGGCGGTCGAACTGGCTGCCTGGGCTGCCAATGCGAATGCCGCAGAAATCGCCAGAGCGAAACAGGAATATACTCAGACCTACAAAGACATCATGGCTCTCGAAGAGGTTAATCTCGGCTGGTTTGGCAACGGCATCGTCGATCTGGTGGGCAAAGCCGAGTCAGCTCTCACCGGCAATGAAAAAGATTACATCAAGGAAATAGAAGAGGCGAATCGGCAGATCAGACAGGCAAAAACTGATGCCGAAACGACAATGAAGCTTATCGAAGCCGGCGACCTCGAGGGAGCGGCCGCCACCGATCCGAGCCAGATGGCCAGCAGTCTGGCTGAAAGCGGCGGCGCAATGGCAAAATATCAGGAAGCGCTTACCAAAGCGGGCAGCGCCCTGACTGCCGTCGGCAACACCCTTGGTCTGATCACCACTGTTCTGACGGTTGTTTGCGGAATCCTGACAGTTGCAGCAACTCTCTCGGGCGGCACTCTAGCTGCCGTTGCAGCACCAGTGCTGGTTAAACTGATTCCATTGACCGGAAAACTCGGCATTGCTTCAGCCCTGATCACTGCGGCCGGCAATTCGCTGCTGAGCTCAGCCCAGAAAGGTATCGTCAACGATGCCAACCTGCTGGGTAACCTGACCAAAGACCTGGTCATCGAAGGAGCAAAGATTTACATCGCCCAGAAGGTTTTTCCGGTCATCGGCAACAAGATCAGCAAGGTGGTCAGCAAACAGCTCAGTTCGAATATTGGCAAGAATGCCGCGAAAATTTTCAGCAAAGCCTGGAAACCCAAAGATACGATGGCCGGCTCACTGGCAAAAAAGCTGAATTTCAAGAATCTTTATAAAAACTCGGTTCCGGCAGCCAATCCAAAGCTTTATAAAAATCTCAGCTATCTCGAACGCTATTCAAAGCATGTGAATTCCAAAATTTTCGAAGGCGTAATCATCGACAGCGTGCTGCGGGTAGGTTCTCTGATCATAAAACAGCCGATTCCAGCCTCAGTTCCAGGCTTTGCGGCAACCTCGGTCAACAAGGCCCTGTCGACACAACAGAATAACCCTGCCGCAAAAGATTCAGACAAAACATCTGAGATCACTACGCCAACGGTTCTGCAGCAATACAAAACCAGAACCAACCGGAGTCCAGGCTTGAATCCATGATTATCGCCAGAAATCATCGTCGCAGCGGGTTCATTCTGTACCTTGTCTGCGCTCTGGCTTTTTGTCTGCTGATTCTGGCAGCCGGTCTGAACCGCTACAAGACAGGTGCGGTATTTCAGCTTGCCAAGACCATCGATCAGGAAAAAATGATCGTTTCAGCAAACGCCGGCATCAATGAAATGCTGGCCGGCATCAAGGAAAAGGTTAACGACCCAACCAGTCCGGTCGGCAAGGCCGTTCTCGATTTCTGGAAAAAATCCGAGCGCAGCATTGCCGCTCCGACCACCATCTGGAAAACCAGTTATAACGTCAATCAGCTGCCGCTTGCCAACCAGACTGCCCGCGAACATTCGGGCGAAGCATCGACAGTTACCGGTGAAGCCTGCTTCATTGTCAAAGATTCGGTCGGGCCCGGCATGCCCTCATACATCGGCCGGATCGAACTTGTCGCCAGAGCCCAGGCGGCAGGCTATCAAAGCGAGATTTGCATCAGAGAACACCGCGACCTGAAAATTGTCGACCTTTCCGACCCGTTTCTCGATAAATATGCCCTGTTTGTAAAAAGCTTTGCCGCTAATCTCAATGACCCGACGAAAAACCTGATAGTTAACGGCATCGTCGACCCTGACAGATACAGTTACATCTATCTTGGCAATCGTGGCTATCCGGCATGTAAAGAGTTTCCGGCCGGCAGCAGAAGCGAAAAGATTCCGCCGGTATTGCTCGATCTTGATTTTATCGGCGACCGAACCCTTCTGGGCGGTTTCTATCAGCCATCCGGATTTGCGACCGACGACAAAAAATTTCAGGCGGCAAGCAGCAACCAGCTTTTCTGGGTGCAGAAGCCGCCTCTTGATTTTGCAAAATTTGCCGGGCGGTATTCGGTAAATGCTGATTTTCATAAAGTTCCCGAACTCACCCAGATGTATCAGGGGCTCATCGATTCATGTAAACCAGCAGCCGACAATCAGAGTTCGGTCGCTTTCCCGATTGTCAAAGAACACCAACGGGCTGATGGCAAAGCTGAAAACTCAAAAGTCTTTCATTCTCTGCTCAAAGACTGTTTTGCAGTCTGGAAGTATCATTACGGCTATTCAGACTATCTGCATGTAACCGCAGACGCAGCCGGTTCTCTGACCAGTCACCCACCATTTTCCGGCATTCTCACCTATTTTGAACATATGGGCAACTTGAACCCGCAAAGGCTGACAGGGGGCAAAATGCCGGCACTTTTCGGAGAAAACCGCGACATCTGCACCTACATCGAAGGTCCAGTCTATCTGCGTTTTTTCAAACTCGGCTTTATCGATGAGTGTTCGGTCAAGTTCAGTCTGTTGACCGGCGGCAGCAAAATCGACTTTCCCGCCATTCCGATGCGCTACGAGTCCCCAGCTCAGACTTTTTCCGGCAAGGATGCCGGGCCGATCGACAAAATGACGGGCAGTCTGATGTCGCACCCGGTTGAACTGTCGATAAACAACTTCTTTTTTGGTGCCCAGGAAAACCAGGCCCAAGCCTCAAACGCTGTCGGCAAAGGCAAATTTCCGGGCTATGAGGTGTTTCCGGTTTTTGACCCGACCCTGACCACGGCAGCGCATTTTTACCTCACGGCCGGTGAATTCCTGAAACACCGCATCAAATCAAATGATGGTCAATCAATACTCGATCTCGACGGCATTTCGATTATCGCCGGCATCGATGGAACTTCTCTGAACCTCTCAACCGTAAACCGTTTTCGCGGCAAAGGCATGCTGATCATGTTCCGCGGCAACTGCCAGATCGGCAATCTGGCGCCGCTGCGCCCCTCTTCTGATTCATTACGCCTGTATCTGATGAGCGGCAGGTTTTTGATTACGACGGCTGATAAGAGTGCAACCATTCAGGCATCGCTGGCGGCAACCACTTACTTCAAAGACAATGCCATTGTCCAACCGGCACAGGAAGGCGGACTGCTGGCAAATGGCAAAGACGTTCATATCATCGGCAACCTTGTCGTTGACAATCTTTTCGATCTGCACAACTGCAAATCCCTGAAAATTACCCACAACCGCAGCCTTTATTTTCCAGATTACCCGGTAAGAGTCAGCATTGGCCAGGTCAAATCGTTCTATAAACTCGACTATCAGGGGGCAGAGCAGTGAAACGAAAAAATCTGCCTCTTCTGATGCTGCTCGCCGCCGCATGTTCATTCGCTCTATTCACCCTGATTCTGAGTCGACAGGAGCAGATACCGCCTGGCAAAATAGCCAATGAAGCCAACCTACAGGAACAAAGCCCCGAAAAACCTCAGGAACCGGCCATAGCCACAGCTCCACTCGAAAAATCAGCAGATCAGACAATTGCGGTCACAAATCGCCGGGCCCCTCCAGGAGACATATATCAGGAAGCTCAACCCGCCGACCATACACGCATTGCTGCCAGAAATATTCTTGCGAGATCCATCGCGGCCATGAAGGCAAACGGTGCTGCCAACAAGCCGGAAAGCAGGGGGGATCCATGAAAACTGATAAATCCGGCTTCAGTTTCATCGAGATAATTCTGGCTACCGCTTTGGCAGCAAGCCTTTTTGCGGCGCTCATCTGGTTAACGACCACAACCAGAGCCGAAACCGGCAAATCGGTGAATTATCTGCGTGCGCTTCAACTCGCCCAGGAAACCATCGACTGGCTCAATGCGACTCCAGCCGGCACGCTGACCGCCGAGCGTCTTCGCCTGCTGGAAGGTTCTCTGGTTGATCCGCAAACCGGTAAATCGACGGGCATTCTTCCGGGAATGGCTGCAGACACAGCTTCTTCGTCAATCACTTACCCTGACGATTATTGTCCGGCCTGGTTTTATCGAAAGATCACGCTGGCAAAGCCTGAACCAGCCTATCCCGGGGCCAGATTTCTCAGAAAAATAACCGTAGAAATTTTCTGGAATGAAGGAAAGCGGCCGACAACCACCGACTCGCTTTCAGAAAATCCGGACCGCATGCGCAAAATATCTCTTTCAGCATTATTGCTGGATGAAAACGAGTATTACTGATGAAGAAACGTCATGCCTTCACTCTTGTCGAAACCATGGTCGCTCTCGTTCTGGCGACCAGTCTGATCATTCTGGTCATGCAGTTGAGCAGCACCGTTAGAACCAGCGTCGCAAGAGGCGGAGTTGACGTTAAAAATCTGCAGACAGCCAGGGCGGCGATCAACAGTCTGAGACGCGACTTTCTGACCGCCGTTCCCATGTATATTCCTGCCGATGGCCTTGATACCAGGGAGCAGATTCGCGGTAATCCGATTGAAACCGCAAGCCAGACAACCGCACAGCAGCAGTCACAGCCAATCATTGTTTCTGATGAGGCTCTTCTGTTTTATAGAAACGGCCTCGACGAGGCCGGAAGCAAAACTGTCGAGAGAATCACCTGGGTTTTCTCTGCCGCTGATAAAGCCCTGCTCAGAACTGCAGGAGATAAAACAACCAGATTTTCCGGAATTGAAAAAGCCTGCTTCTCAAGATATTATCACCCGCTAAATCAGAAAGTGCCGCTGATCTGGGTTAAAATGTCAGTTAAAAGCGTTGAGAATGGCGAAAGCAAAGAGCTTGAACTCGCTACGACCGTAGCCAGCGCCATAATCAGCCAGGATGTCAACAATCCTTACTGGAACTGGACCGGGCAATAATAATCAGTCGAACCAGCCGGGAAAATTGTCGTTTTCACGCAAATTTGCGCAGAGAATGAGCTTTTCGATGGCATACGGCTCTTCATTTTTCACTGAAGCGATCTGGAATTGAATTTTTATGCAGTATTTGCCGCCGGGAAAAGTAACTTTCTGCAGAATCGGCTCAGAATCGATGCGATTGAGCCTGAAGCCGGCGCACAGCACCCGATCACGCTTCAGGCTTCCTCCGGAAAAAGTTGCCCGGCGCAGACCTTCACTGTTGGAGGTTTCTTCGTAGGTAACATCTTCTTCTGCCTTTGCACCACCGATGTCTTCAATGGTCGAAATCTGAAAACTTTTATCGTTCAACTCAATTTTTACCGCCCGCTGCAGATCATGCTCGATCTGATTGCTCAGAAGAACGGCCGTCTGCATATTGCTAAGATGTGAAGCGCCTTTGACCGATGATTTCATCCAGTTGCTCATCAGCTTAAAAGCAGTCACCAGCAGCATAGACCCAAGAGAAACGGCTATCAGCAACTCTACGAGCGTCACGCCATTTTTGCGTTTCATTCTTTTACCCCGAAATGCAGAGAAGTCAGCGAAATCTGACGGCTGACGCCGCCTGAAATCCACTTAACATCGACCCGCAACACTTTGTAAGCGAAGCTCGAAACTGCTGCCACCTGGCAGGGAACGATGCTGAGCAGACACTCGAATGCTGGAGCGACCGCCAGCAATTTTTCCGCAGGCGCAACCCCAGATGTCTGCAGCTCAGTGATTCTGCGTTTTTCGGAAGGGTTGAGAAATGGGTCGGTAAACGGCAAACTGCGCGAGTAATTCAAAATCGTCGTTGCATACTCGAGCGCGGTAATTTCGTCACGAGTCTGAATCGTACCGGTTCTTGCCTGGCTGAACATCGAAAAAAGCATGACGCAGACGATGCCAAAAAGAACAATGGCAATCGAAAGTTCAATCAAGGTAAAACCAGTTTTATTTTTTAAATTTTTCATTTTAAATAGACATGATTGGGCTTGAGCCTGAAACAGAGCAACTCGACAGAATCAGGACTGGCACAGGATTCAAGAGCAAGATTCTGATTGTAATAAAGTTCAGCACCACTCGAAGCATTTTTAAGATCGAAATAGCCTGTTGCCAGACTGCCTCTGATAATCGGCGCTTCTTTACCAAAAAGGACTTTGCCGCCGGCGATCAGGCATGCATCGATCTTGCCAGAATTGACCAGAATATTGCCATCGACCGCAACTATCTGCAGAGTGAATTTCGGGGTCTCGCCGCGCTCGTCACCCGGGCTTTCCGGGTAATTACCACCATCAATATTTCTGGCAATCAGCAGATCGCCATGATCGACAACGATTCCGCCATTGCTGGCCAGAACCAGAGGTTTGTCTACCACCAGTCTTGTGCCGCTCCTGCATTTGATCAGCACCCAGCCATTCACATCGAGGGTGCCTGTTGATTTTTGCCAGATACCCCGCAAAGCCAGAATATCGGGCAGCGAAACTGCGTCACCTGACTGAATGCCGAGTTCAGCAGCGGCCGACGCCGCATCGATAGAGATATAAGCCTTCGCAGGCGCGACCTTGATCAGCTCGGCAAGAGCCGGAACCCTGGCATCCTTGTTGTAACCGCCGATTTTAAGCGGCAGTTTCTGCATTTCATCGATGCCACTCTTTGACTGCATGACTTTGAGCAGCCATCCGGAAAACCCGCTGAACGGGTCAGCGAGCACCCTGTTTGTAGCGACAAAAGCCAGCGAAGCGTTGTAACCCTGCTGAGTAGCCTGACTGGCGTATTTGGCGCGGTAGATATCGAGATGCTGTTCGTTGAGCCCGAGAATATCACGGGCCATGGTGGCGATGCTGCCAAGACCCTGCCGGCCGGCAAAATTCGGGTCGAACGAGATGTATTCAGGCCACTGATTACGGGGAACCCATTTAAAGAGCTGGGCCGGCACGAGATTTTTCGGGCTGCTCTGATAGCCGCGCGCCGAGATCATGCCGCGAAAAACTTTTCCGAGAACCAGCGTTGGGCTCTGCTTTTTATCGATTCCGTACAAACGGAAAATTGAATTGCCGGTCATGCGCCCCTCGTCAGGGGTTCCCTGAATGATTTTGAACCAGTGCGCCGGCGAAACCCCGGCTGCTGCTTCATCGGCGATGCCTTTGTCCCATTGGACGGTTGCGACGGTTCCGGTGACTCCTGCATGCGTGTAAGAAAAATACTCGGTTTCGTAGAAGCCGACAAACTGCCCCAGAGCCGTGTCCCAGGTTTCATACAGATGAAAGAACTCGCCCACACTGTTCGTGCCCTGGGCGAGATTGAGAATTGCCGGCTGATCGCCGCCGAAATAAACCCAGCCAACCCGTCTGGCGAGATAGTTATCGATACGCACCAGGTCATTGCCGGCCAGTTTTGCACCATTGTAAAGAACGAGCGGCTTCGGAGAATTACCGATCAGATCGCCATCGGGCTTGCTTTTAACCAGGTTGAACCGCCATTTGTCTTTGTCGGCTTCGGAGTTGTCGATGAAAAGATTGAATTTCGACAGCAGGGGCAGCCATGCTGAAGTCACTTTTATCGGGCAGGCGAAATGAAACTCATCTTCAAGGTTTTTATAGACGGTGTTGATCTTCAACCTGATAAAACCGCTCTTTTCACGGGCATCACCGCCGGCTGCCAGGGCCGCGAAGTCTTTTCTGTCGAGCGAATAATAAATGCTGTATTTGAAAGCGCCCTGTTCTTTCAGCGGGTCGGTCAAAGACTTAACCAGAGCCGAAAAATCAGGTTCGCCCGAGGAAAAATCGAGCTGGGTTTCCCTCAAATCGGGTCTGGGACCCGCAAGAATCTTTTTAAGTCTGCCATCATCAGACGGGCGGTCAGACAAAAAATCGAGTTGAATTTTATGAAACGCTGCCGTCGCCAGGCCATGGGCAGTCATTTCAGACAATCTGACTTCGCCCATCCGGTTGGCCTGCAGGCGTATCGACGATGAAAACCTGCTGAAACCCATGCCAATAAGAAATACTATGACAAAGATTATCAGTATGGTTATCAACACCGTGCCGTTTCTGCTATGCATCATCAGGGCTTTTTCAATCCTTGACTATTTCAACGCGGCGGTTGGCATATGATCCTGCCGTGGTACTGTTGTCTGCAATCGGCCTGGATTCGCCATAGCCAATCGTTCTGATGCGGTCAGAACGAATGCCCGAATCGACAAGCCAGGTTTTAATGCTGTTGGCGCGTTGCCGCGAAAGATTCAGATTGTAATCGGTGCTCATGTAATCATCGGTATGCCCCTCGACGATGATCTTCAGGTCTGGACTGGATCGCAGCATGATGACCACCTCGTTCAACTGGGGGTAGGCTTCCTGAGGGATGACGGAAGACTGCGGACCGAAGTTGACATACAGGGCAACCCTGCCTTTTTTGGCGAAATCAGCGAGGATCGGCGGCACATATTCTGGTTCGTCGGGCGGTGGCGAGTTAAGAATCGGCCTGGGAACATAATCGGCATTGAGATTCTGTCGTCCGGGCTTTTTCAGTTCAACCGCCTCGAGCAGCGGAAAGAGAACCGGTTGATTGCTGGTGGCCTGAGCCCGGGGAACATCGGCAAACGGGTCATTGCCGGCCTGCAGATATTCTCTGTATGCCTTGATGGTTGCAGTCAGTGCCGACGGGTCTTTTCCGCCCAATCTGATGACCTTGCAGCGCTTCTGCTGCAGGTCATACAAAGGAGCGTGATCTGGAGCGATGAAAATATCGCCGAGCAGAATGACATCGGCCGCAGCCGGAATCTCATCGGTTGAAGAAACGTAGTTTCCGCTCAGACTGGCGTCGTTAGCGACCTGTCTGTCTGCGAAACTGCCGGCAATATAAGGCGTCTGGCCGCAGATAATCGTCGGAAGAAGCAACAATGCCAGCAATGCAAACAAGCGAATTTTCATGGCGACACCTCGTCTCAAAGCATTTGAACTGCAAAAGTCGATATTCTCTTATTCATTATTTGCATTATCAGAAGCTCTGGTTACAAAATTCTACACCATTTTCCAATTCTTTTTCACCAGTTTCTCATACCTCTCCCTGCATCGGTTGTTGAACTGCTGACTGGCAGTTATTCATTACCGCTCACCATTTATTGAATCCTGTAGAAGCTGATAAAATCTGTAACAGTTCTGCAGTTATCAATAGTATAAGATTCTCATTTTTCAATTCAAAAAGGCTGCTTAAAATTTTGAGAAACTATTTGTAACCTGCTTTAGATTTGCGGCAATTAATTAGTGATAGACTGGCTAATCGGACTTTCAGCAGGAGAAAAACAATGCTTACCACTCGTCTGAAAATTATTATCAAGGCTTTTGCAGTTTTCACTTTCGTTTTTTCGCTGGTTGTGGCCACGGCAGCCGATGACCCGATTACCTCGGCCCTGGAAAACTACAGCATCAAGAACACCGGAGCCGCTGCAACTGCAAAGGCGACGGTCAAAAAGGCCGCCGGGGTCATACTCAATACCGATGGGCTATATCGAACGGCCGATGATATCGCCTTCATGGAAAAGTTCAAAAAGGAACTGGTCAACAAATATGGAATCAATGCGGTTGTCGGCCCTTATTGCTGCCAGGCCGACGATCATGTCAAAACCATCCGCAATTGTCCGAAAGGCTTCTGGGTTGTAAACGCTGCATCAGGTATTTGCGCCGGAACCTACCGCGACATGGTAATCGGCGTAAAGAAAGGCTATCTGAAAAAAGCCTACAAGGACAGGGATATTCAGGGCATGATCTTTCTGAACCTTTCGACAAAATATCAGCTCAAAGACGTCAAATTTCTCAAACGCGCCTGGGATGACAACTTTTCGCCCTCTTCATTCACCGGCATCGAAAAGCCCTATGAATACCTGATCAACAACGGCTTTTATGTCGTCGAGTCTCCACAGTATAACAGGAAACTGCTCGATGAACGCCGGGTGCCGATTCTGGCCGAACAGATCGCCAGAATCATCCTGGGCAAAGCAGTCAGCAACGCCACCGGCAGTGATGCCGGCAAATCGACTTTTACCACTTTGAAGCGTATTCCCAAAACCGATGTCGCTAACCCGACAGTTGTTGAATTACAGAAGGCGCTTATTGCAAACGGGTTTTACAAAAACTGCAAAATCGACGGCTGGTTTGGACCGCACACTGCGCTGGCAGTCATGGAATTCGAAAGAGCCAACGGCATGCCGGTAACTGGTGTTGTCACTGAAAAGCTTTTCAATTCTATAAAAAGCAAAGGCGCCGACAAATAAACCAGCCGGTTCACGACCAGACTTCGCTCTTCAAAATGGTGAACCTGTCATAGCCGCCTTCGCCTGCGAAGGCCAGAGATGGCCAGATGTCGGTGAGTCGCCGGAGTGAGAACGAACCGACCAGTGGCCAGCTTAAGTCTGAATCAGTTCTATTGCGAGCGTAGCGAATCAGTCGAAATGTTAGCGAGATGCTGTTAATAGGTTTATGATGAGAAACGATATGCAAATCAAGAGGTTAATATGAAACATCTAATGGTTTTTCTGCTGGTAATGACTGCATGTTTTGCTCTGGCTGCCGAACCGGCCCGCACCGACCCGGGCAATATCGTTATCGCCCATTCGGCAGACAACTGCGACCCCGATCATGCCGATATGCTGCTCCTGAACATGTATGCGAACAAAGTAATCGTTCAGGATCTTCACACCCGCACTCTGATCATCGCCGATGGCAACAAAAGCGGCACTCCTGTCTTCATAGCCTTTCCCGAAGAACTTCTGTCGCTTTACCCCACCGATAACGGTGCTATCTTTGCACTGACTCTCAACGGCGTCGTCAAGCTGGCCGGTCTGGCAGAAGCGATCGAAAAAATCCAGAACAAATCCCTTAAAAATATGCCGGCAACCGTTCTGCAAAAAGCCAGCCTCAAAGAGCGGCAGGGCGATTTTCGCCTGTTTATCGATAAATCAGGCAAATATGCACTCTGGGATAGAAGCGAATCACTGCTGCAGATTTTTGATGTGGCCGGAAGCCTGATCGATGCTTTCCCCTGCCCGACAAAGCCGGTTTTTACCGGAAAAGATTCATTCATCTCGGCGTTTTTCGTTGCTGAAAGTGGCACCAGACTGATTGAAATCGATTTTACCCGCCCGGTGCAAGACGGCGCTCAACTCGAAACAACGGCTTTGAACATTGAACTGGCCAATAGTAACGAGGTGCAGATAGTTGATTATGATGCTGCCACCGGTATTTTCACAGCCATGATGTTGCCGGCGAGCCCAGAAATACCGACAAACGAAGCGCTGCCCGAAGAAAGCCCTGCAAAACAACCGACTGACGCGGCGGTTTCCCAGAAATCAGTTGAAAGCGAAGCGACAATTGCCGACAACGAAAGCATTCAGGAATTCATCGACCCGGCCAACCCCGGCCAGATGCAGATGATTCTCTGCCGCATCGACCAGGCGGGTTCTATAAAGCAGATTTTGCGGCTGCCCTGCAGCTATTCAGACGGTAGAATCGCCATGCAGGGCGATTCAGTTTATCATCTTATGCCGCAATATGAATCAAAAGATGACACAATCAGGCTTACCGGCCTGAATATAGAAACCAGAAAAATTTCTGAATAGTTTTTGTAGCCGCGCCCGATTTCACGCAAAGAATACTATGAAAAATCTTCAGAAATGAGGTAGAAACAATGAAGCCGATTCCAGCCCGAATTCTGTTTTTAATAATCGCCATCAGCCTTTTCAGACTGCCGTTTGCAGGTGCTGATTCAAGCCCTTCAGACCTGCTGCAGAACTACAACCTGAAGGTTGCCGCCGCGGCGGCGGCCAAAAAGCAGACCTATCTCTACCGAACTGCCGCCAAAGTCTCTGAATCAGATACGGTCGCCAGAATCAAAGCGCTGCAGAAAGCCCTGCAGGCAAACGGTTTTTACAAAAATTGCCTGATCGATGGCTGGTTCGGACCGCTGACCGAACTGGCCGTGATGGAATATCAGAGAAGCCACAATCTGAGCGTCACCGGCGTCATCGATGAAAGTCTCTACAAACGGCTGAAGAACAGTCTTACCGCCAAAAATTCTTCAAAAAGTTCATCCAGCAGCTCTTCCGAAACCGTGGCCTCGGCGCTTGCCAATTCAAGTTTCAGCAAATATCTCAAACCGACGGGCAACTGCCAGTCGACCAACGCCAAAATCGTTTCACTGGCCAAAAGTCTGCAGGGGTCATCAACTTATCAGACGATGGCGAACATATTTTATTATGTGCGCAACAAAGTCACCTATTCCAGCTACTACAACACCCGGAAAGGGGCTCTCGGCACTCTGTCTTCCAGATATGCCAACTGCTGCGACCAGGCACATCTGCTGATCGCCTTGCTGCGTGCCGCAGGAATCCCGGCCTACTATGGGCACGCAACCTGCCGGTTCAGAAGCGGCCTGCAGACCGGCCATGTCTTTGCCTACGCCTATGTCAACGGCAAATGGCTTCTGGTAGACCCGGTAAGCACCGGAAACCAGATCAACAACCCGACCTGGACCTTGAAATCATCGATAAAAACCTATACCTCTCTGCCATTTTGAATGGTTTTTCTCGACAAAAGCAGCGAAAAAGATCAGAATATACAAATGTAGACAGAATATGCTGGGTCGTTGAACCGACTCAACTTAGTTTGTGCAGGATTCAATAACCATGAGACGCCCATATATGAATTCCAGATTTATTCTACATTTGTGGCTTCTGACCACCATTATGGTCTGGGCATCAGACTTATCGGCATTCTCACAGATCATGGCATCGGGCCGGCAGAAAAAAACCGCCCCGATGCCGGTAAATGAAAATTTTGCCGTTGCGGCCGGTGAAAACCTGATGCTGAGATACCCCGATGGCTCGATCCTGGATTTGATCGCCCCTTCGGCCGGAAAAACTGCTTCTGCGGGCATAACCCTGAGGCAGTCGGCAGGTTTCGTGAAGTTGTCAGATGCCGCGGAACATTTTTCTCTGCAGATTCCTTTGGCGGTCATAACCGGAACCAAATGCGCCTGCTTTCTTCAGAGCAATGACAAATTGGCAAAAATCGTCGTCAGCAAAGGCAGACTCAAAGTTGTCGCCAGAGCAGGCAAAAACATTGTTGTCGAGGCCGGCGAGACCCTGCTCCTCTCAGAAAAAAAACATGAAATAAGAAAGAGCAGTGCCACAGACACCGCCTTCTGGAAACTGAAACCAGCCGATTCATTCGCCGAACTGCCGATTCCTGAAAGCTTTCCCCGGCGGTTCGGTGAATTGTATATTTACAGCATGGCTGTTCTCGAAAAGGGCGGTGGCACCATTCACTTCTCTGACCCATCGCGACTGGCTCAATCAGCTGCTGCCGGCGATATTCTTGCGCCATCTGGTTCAAGAATTATGACCGGCAACAATGAAACTGCAGTTCTCAGACTTGGCGAAAAAACGATCGTCAAGATTGCTGCAGATACGGAAATTTTGCTGAAAGAAGCCCAGCTAGAGATCAAAAAGGGAGAATGTCTGGTCAGACACGGCAGCACTCTGCTGCCGGTTAAAATTGCCGGGCCAAGCCCCTTTGCGATAACACGTGACAGTTCGGTTGAAATAGCCCGACACGAGGACGAAATGCTGGTAACTATCCAGAACGGCCGGGTTCAGATCCCGGTAACAGGCCAGACCCTGGATTCCGGCGCCAGATTCAGGATCAGCAGAACCGGGATTATGCCGATTGATCTGCAGAAAGAACCGCCTGCCGCCCTGTTTCACAACTATACCGGGCCATTATTTTCCAGCCCCGAAGAAGATTTCAGCGAATCGCTGAATTTCGATGATCTTTTCCAGCTGTCTGAAGAACCTGCCACTGATAACGGGAATCAGCAGCAGAGTTCGCCGGATAGTCTGCTCCAGCAGTATGAAATCCGCCCTGAAGACAACCGGAAATGATTGAGAGGCTTTGCTGATGAGACAGAATCGTTTTCTAAAAAGCACACTACCTCTGGCAATCGCGCTCAGCCTGTTTTCGACCATCACCGGAACCTGCCCGGCAAAAGCCGGCAAGCAGCCGAACCCCTATTTATCGGCAATTGAAGCTTTCTCCAGAAAAGACTTCGCGGCCGGAATCAAAAAATATTACCGTTTCGTATCGTTCTCAGAAATCATTCTCTCGAAACAGATCCGCGAGAACGATCTGGATGAAGCACAGGTATTCTTTGAAGACGCGGCACGCCAGACAAAAGATTCAGAAAAAGCCCTGCTGTTTCTGGTCATGATCGACAGGATTACCGAAAACTGGGACCGCGCCCATGCCCGCATCGACACCATCAGACAGAAACATCCACGTTCGCTTCTGCTCGCTTACATCAAGGGTGAAATTTATCTGGCTCAGAATCAGGTCAAAGAAGCAAAGCCCTTTCTAGACTGGGTTCTTCAGGCGGCTGCAGACAGCCCGATCGCGAAAGTGACCCGGGCATTGCTCGGTTTTTACCTGAAGTCAGAGAGCGTCGATGCTGAAAAAAGAAAGAGCTTTCTGCTCGCAGCAGCCTTCCGCAACTGGGATCTCCTGGAAATAGATCAGGCAATTCGTCTGTTTCAGCTGGTCGCGGATGATTTTCCGTCTGAAAAGGAAGCCTTCAGGTCTCTGGTCTGCATCTACCTCGACCGAAACGACACCACCATGGCCCGCGCCATCAACGACCGCTGGAAAAGCAACAACAAAGAACCGCTTCTCGACCCGATGACCCTGGTTAAACTGCATCTGGCGGCTGATGAATACAGTGAAGCTGCGTCACTTCTCGAAGCGATGCTCCGGGCAGACCCGGGCAACGAGCCGGCCAGACTGCTGCTGGCCGATTGTCTGTATAACCTGAACAAATTTGAAGAAGCTCTGAAGATCTACAGCGAAATACTGCCGCGCCTCCCCGGAAACATGGGTGTCATTTCGCGCCTGATCCATTGTCTTGAGAGTTTTCGCCGCTACGAGGAGGCCATAGCATTGCTCGAAGCGCAGTTGAATCAGGAAACCGGCAACCCATGGATTCAGCTGGAACTTGCCGAACTGTATCTGCAGACCGGCAACCATGACCAGGCTGAAGTTTATTATGACCTGCTGAGCGGCTACGACAACCCATATACCGGGTATGCCGTCGAGATGTCAGCAAAAATTGCCCAATACAGGCAGGAAAAAGCCATTGAAGAGCTGGAAAGGGCGGAACAGGCTAAGAAAGAAGCGGCAAATGCTGCGGTCATCGATGCTCCCTCTTCGCAGACAACTGCCAATACAACTGAAAAGATAAAAGAAGTTCAGATCGATGAGCTGAAGAAGCTTATGGCAATCTACGAATAAACGGAACCGCCACCCGGTGGTCAGTCGGATGGCGGTTCTCTGGAGGAGTTTAAAAGTCGCTGGTCTTCTACAGTTCCTTTTAATTTTCTGAAATTACTACATGCCCGCTGGCAGTGCTTTTAATCTGATCGAGATTCTTCTTGAGCCTGGCAACATCTTCTCTGAGGACTTTGATCTGTTCCATAATTATCTGAGCTTTTTCCTGGGCATCAGGACCGCCCTCTTCATTCAATTTGCGAAGTTCAGCATAGAGGCTGGTAATTTGAGTCTGTTTCTGCTTGATCTGCTGGCTGAGTTCATATATTTCGGTTTTGGTAGCCGCAGCCAGACTGCAGGTAAAAAGCGAAAAAACAAACGCAACCAGAATCAGACAAATCCCATTTCTCTTTATATTCATTTCTATTTTGCCTCCGTTTATTTGATTTCTTAATAAACATCGGCACAAGGCCCCTCAAAGTTAATGCAAAATTTGTCGCCTTGAAAATAATAATAACGCAATTGCATAAAAAAATACAGCCCAGGCAAAAGTTGCGGTCCAGGCGGCAAAAACCCCGTCGCTGAGCAGATTGATACGCCCGCCGATTATATTGTCGATATTCCCGAGCGAGAAAATTTCATCGAGGTGCCTGGTAAAACACCATTTTGCAGCCTGGTCATACCACACATCGATTTTGTTCAAAAAAGTGGTAGCGACGAGAAAAAAGGTGTGAATACCCATCAACACGCTGAGACTGGTAAAAGACATCAAAATGGCCGATTCGAAAAACAGAGCGAATACTATGAAAAAACCTATGAGCATGAGGTTGGCCATGAAAGTCAGAATCAGCATCTGCAGGGCAGATAAAGTATTCACCAGATACAGAGGCTTATCCAGTTCAGTCTGAATCGAGCCGGGCAGAAATCCGGAACTCTGGGTCAGCGATCTGGCAACCAGCAGGTCGGCCTGCAGAAACATGCCGCCCAGACAGACCGCCAGCAGAAGAAACAGCATGATTGCCATGGTTTTGGCGGTTATGACCTGCCAGCGGCGCACCGGCGTCAGCAGCAGCATTTTCATATAGCCGCGACCAAGCTCGGTTGAGAAACTGTCGCCGACCACAAGAGCGAGAAAAAATGGCGCTATGAAAGCAAAAAGTTTGAAATGTGCGGTAAAGAGCCCCTGCACGACTTCATGCAGAACCGAAAACTGCACTTCTCCAAGGCCAAAGCCTTTGAATTTGACATAAGCCACCAGCAGAGCCAGACTGGCAACCAGCGGCACCACGTTCAGCGCCAGCAGAAAAAGCAGCGCCTTCTTGCGGTTGAGAATTTTTTTGAGCTCAAACAGTATCAGAAAAAGCATTCTTCTCATGATTCGCCCCCAGTCCCATTGCCGGTCAGCTTGATGAAAGTCTCTTCCAGAGAAGCTTCAAGCGGAATCACGGCATTGACTCTGATACCGGCCTTGATCAGTTCAGCATTGACCAGACCCGAACGACCGGGTGCCATCGTCAGAATGAGACCGCGCGGCCCCTGAGTCACTTCGGCCGGAGAGTCAGGCAAAGCGGCGATCAGGTCACGCGCTTTTGCCATGTCTTCGTCGACGACGCGGATCTCCCATTTTTCGGTATGCCCCGAGAGCAGCTCAGAAACGTAGCCTTCTTTTACTGTTTTGCCGGAATCTATTATCACCACATAGTTGCAGAGTCGCTGAATTTCGTCGAGCAGGTGGCTCGAAAGAAAGATTGAAGTGCCTGCTTCCTGATGGATGCGGGTGAGGATTTCCCGCATATGAACACGGCCCGCCGGGTCCATGCCGCTGGTCGGTTCGTCGAGAATAAGCAGCTTGGGCCGGTGCAGAATGCCAAAAGCAACGCCAAGGCGCTGTTTCATGCCGGTCGAGAAGGTGCCGAATCTTTGCCAGGTCGCTTCTTTGAGGCCGACCAAGTCGATCACTTCAAGAATGCGTTCACGGGTTAGCGGCTGGTAAAGAGAACCAAACCAGTAGAGGTTTTCGTAGGCATTCATCGACTCGATGAATGCAGGGTTTTCAACGACCGCGCCAATCTGTTCGAGAGCGGTGGTGCGGCTGCCTGGAATCGGATTGCCAAGCAGCGAAATTTCGCCTTCAGCTCTTGGAATGAGACCAAGCAGGACGCGCAGAGTGGTGGTCTTTCCGGCACCGTTCGGGCCGAGAAAACCGGCGATCGTGTTGGGCGGTATGGTGAAGCCAAGCCCCTTGAGCACCTGTTTGCGGCCAAATGACTTGACCAGATTTTCGACCTTTATTGCCGGGATGGTATTATCCATTTTCACTCCTGGTCATAAAGCTCATGATAAAGCTCGCGACCCAGCACTTTTAGAATGACAGCGGCGGGCACGGCGAGCAGCATTCCGGGAATTCCAGCCAGACTGCCGGCGATGGTCAGGGCGAGCATCACGCTCAGCGGATGCAGGCCGGCATTTTCACCGACGACGTAAGGCTGCAGATACCAGCCATCGACGCTCTGAACGAAAACGACGACGATGGCGACCTTGATCATCGCTGCCAGCAGAGCAGAAGAAAACCCGAGCTGAGCAATCGCCAGCAACAGAGCAAAAACTACCGTAAACAGGCCGCCAAGATATGGTATGAAGTTGGCAATGCCTGAAAACAGACCAAGAAACAGAAAGAAATTCAGGCCAGAAAACCAGATGCCAACGGTCATCATTGCGGCAAATATAGAATTGGCGACCACCTGCCCGCGCATCAGCGAGCTCAGCTGCTCGTCCAGTTTGCGGAAAATTTCGAGCGTGCGCGGCCGATAATCGTGCGGAATCAGCATTTTAAAAGCGGCAAAGATTTCATCCATGTCGAGCAGGAAGTAGAATACGAGTATCGGAATAAGAAACATGTCGAAAATGCCTGAAAAAGCACCACCGATAAACCCGAGCAGCTTTTTGAAGGTGTTCACCGCGCCGTCTTTGAGCATGATGACCCCATGAGCAGCCATCTCACGCAGACGATCGCTTTGAACGAAATCATCGACATAGGATTTCAGATATGGATAGTTGGCAGATTTCCCGTAAAAATCAAGACCCAGGCTCCGATATTCTTCTGCCAGCTTTTTAACATCGAGATTTCCGAGCTTTACCATCAGATCGCCGGCCTCCGAAACCATTGTCAGGGCAAAAGGCACGATCACGATGATAAAAACCGCCAGACCGGCGGCAAATACCGTCAACACCGCCCATGGTCGCGGCACTCTGCGGTCCACCAGCTTTCTGACCAGCGGATTGAGAATGTAGGCTACGGCAAGAGAGGCAAGAAATGGCGCTATAACTCCGGAAAGGTAATAGCCACAGACCAGCAGAACTGCCAGACCGCTCAAAATCAGCCAGTTCTTGATATTTGCCGGAAGACTTTTAATAAATGAAGGACTGGCAGCCATGCCAGACTTTGCCGGTTCAGTCACGATTTTTGCCGGTTGCTTTTCAGGTTCCGGGCGGGCTGCTTTTTTCTTTGCCGACATATCAGACGACGTTCCTCATATTGATTCCTTCGCCGTGAATCTTGATGATCAGTTCGATTTCACCTTTTCCCATGTTGAGGTTTCTGGCTATCTGCGGCAGGGTCATGCCTTCAGAATACAACCGCAGAACCTCACCAACCGCATAATTGTGCACCGGTGCGGCTGATGCGCTCGAGCTTTTTCCCAGGTCGGTCATTTTTACGGCGGCAGGCAACCGCAAAGTATCGTCGATGGCTGACGCCCGCAGTTCTTTGATCGATACAGGATTTTTTGCCGACACTGATGGCTGGACAGCGACCGCGGCAACCGGCATCTGAGCAGGATTTTCGCGAGGCAGCGAACGCAGCGGCGTGCTGCTGACAAGTTTGTCAACGGCATTATCACACACTTTCAAATCAGCGACCCTGTCGAGATGGCGACCGGCCAGAGGCATAGAAGGTGATTTCTGCGGAGCCGGTGTTAAATCGAGCGCTTCAAGATATCTGGCGATTTCACTGCCGACGAGGGCACGCAGTTCTTCTTCGTCGAAACTGTTTTCATTGGCCTCGAGCTCGCCGATGCGGTCGTTCATGTTAACGATCTTCTTCAACATTTCTTCAAGAGTATCATGAACTTCTTTGCGGAAGCGCTTATCAAGCCCCTGGTCGATACTGGCAAGAGCGTTGGCCGGGTTGAGGTTGCGCTTGCGCAGGGCTTCTACCCCGGTATCGAGCTCTTTGAGGAGATCGTTGGCATACAGGCATTTTTTGTCGGCGACGACGAGCAGTTCCTTTAAAACGCCGCACTGGCCGTCAAGGGCTTTGATATTGTGGCTGGTCACCATTTCGATATCGTCGACAAGGTGTTTGAACGAGAGTTCAAGTGCTTTCATTTCTTCTTCGAGCTTAAAGAAGCGTCGCAGGCCGATTTTTCTGCCGACCCAGAAGGCCGCCAGCATCAGAAAAACAAGACAAACGCCAATCTGCAGAGCCACCCACATTGCATACACCTCAAAACAACCGCAAATTACCGGAACTTCATCAAACTTGTGAATGTTTCGGCCACATGGTACCATGCCTGCTATGTTAAAATCCAAGAAATTCTGGGGAATTGCCGCAAGTTTTTTCTTCCTGTGGCTGGCTCTGCAGAAGGTTGATTTTAAGCAGATTCCCACTATTCTATCCGGTCTCAGGTATCATTTTGTCATTTTCATGTGCCTGTCGCTGACCTGCGAACATCTGGTGCGAGCCTGGCGCTGGCAGCTGATTCTTTCGCACCGCCCCCTGAGTCTGAAGTATTCATATTTTGGCCTGGTGCTTGGCTATCTGTTCAACAATCTTCTGCCAGCGAGAGCGGGTGAATTTTTGCGTGCCTTCTACCTTAAGAAGAAAAATATCGCCCCGGCCGGTGAGGCGTTTGGCTCAGTCGTTATCGAAAGATTTCTCGATGGAATCGTTATCGTCAGCCTGATAATCATGTCGATGCTTCAGTTCACCGCCACACCACTGATTCGCAAGGCAAGTTTTTCGGCGATAGTTTTCTATTTTGTGGTGCTGGTAGCCATTGTATTCATGCAGTTCCAGCGCCGTCTCTTCGAACGTTTCACTGACCGGATGATCGATCTGCTCCCGGAAACTCCGGCAAACCTCGTCAGACGGGCCCGGGATTCGTTCATCAATGGCCTGAGCATGATCAGCAGACCCGCCGTCTTTTTCAAGGCAGTCCTGCTTTCATTTGCCGGCTGGGCTCTGTCACTGCTGACTTTATGGCTATGTCTGCAGATGTTCAATCTCAAAGTCGGAGCAACCGAAGCCGTTCTGCTGATCTCTGTCCTTTCAGTCGGGGCAATGATTCCGGCAAGCCCAGGAATGATCGGGGTCTACGAATTCTGCTGTGTACTGGTGCTCAATGGCATGCTGAAGCATTCACCGGAACAGGCAGCCACCTTCGGGCTGATTTCACATTCGATCGGCTATTTTTACGTGCTGACTGCCGGTCTGATAATTCTCACCATAGAAAATCTCAAATTTGCCGAACTCGAAAAAGGCGAAAACGAAGTTTTTGCAGCACCTGAATCGCCTATTTCCTAATGGTTGTCTGAAAACTTGCCGATAGTTTTCGAAGAACCACAGGAGGTCGGGCATGAAAAATCAGAAAACTCAAGGCAAATCCAGAACCCAGTTCGGGCTGTTCCTGTTCTTTTTAGGCGGGCTGTTCCTGCTGCAGATTGCATTTGCTTTTACGATTCACGGCGATATCGGGCCTCACACCAACGTCATTCCCGGAATCGAAAGACCTGCTTCACCTGTTCTGGTCGGTCGTATCGACAGTCTGGTAAGTGAAAACCGCATCAAAACTCCGATAAAAGTTGCTCCTGAAGGAGCTTTTGCCCCCGCCTGCCGTGATTTTAGCGATAAAATGCCTGCCCAGGCAAAAATCGACACCGGCAGGGAAACTGGTTCCAATGCCCTGAAAAATGACAGGACAATCCGTGAAACCGAAGACGGCCGCTTTGTCGAATATACTATCCAGGCCGGAGACACCCTCGACAGAATTTCCCGCAAGCTTTACGGAAGTCATCAGATGGTTCAGTCAATCGTCAGACTCAACCGCATCACCGATGAACGCAGCCTTAAGCTCGGTGCCAGCCTGAAAGTTCCGCGCACCGGGCTGATTGAAGCCAGCAAGACAAACTAGGAAAGCGGCAATACATCATGGTTTCAAACTACTTTAAACCCCTGAATATTTTCTGCATCATTCTATACATTGCTTTCATGGGTATCGCTCTCGATTCGAAAGTAGTTGATGCACTCGTTTTATTTGTTTCCCAACAAGATAACAAACCGGTATATATCACCGGAACTATCGAAAAAGCTGCGGTTGCCAACAGCAGACCGGACGTAAAGCCGGTGGTTGCCATCCGCTACCGAACCGACAGCATCGACGAAACAACAGCCGGAACTCAGCCCGCAGAAGCCTCTGAAACACCAGAATTGTCAGTCAGCATGCAGCCGCCGGCCGCGGTTCCCGAAGTGGCAACCGGTGATTCCGGAAGCTGCCTGCCGGTTACCTCTGTAGATATGGTAACCACCGAAGCCGCAAGTGCCAGACATGATGACAGCTCCAGCTTTGAGATAGCTTATAAATCAGCCGCGGTTGAAGCTACTGCGAGAAAAGAACCTGCCAGATTCGAAGCACTGCCTCCCAAAGAGAGTGCGGGAGAAGCGGGCGCAGGAAGTCCCGGTGGAGCCTCAGCTCTGACTTACATAAACTCGATCAGCAAAAACAAGTGGGAATATGCCACTTTGCTCGACCGTTATATTGTGCGTTACGACGACGAAACCTATGTCGTTCTCACTATCAGGCCGGCTCTGCAGAAAATGCTCGAAGACATCTTTGGCAGATATTCAAACCGCATCGGTGCCGGAATTATCCAGGATCCAGCCACGGGTGAAATTCTTGCCATGACTACCAGTCATCGCGGCCAGGTCACGCCAATCGAAACCGACGAATTCAAAACTGACAACTGGGTGCTTAAACCTACTTTCCCGGTAGCCTCGATATTCAAGATCATAACCGGTGCAGCAGCTCTCGACACCGGCAAAATCACTACCGAAAGCAGTTTTATTGCCTGGGGCAAAACCTACATGACTGTCTGGAAAGCCTTTGCCAACTCACATAATGGCGTCTTCGGAAGAATTGCCCGCAAAGTCGGTCGCGACGTTATCGAACAATATGCTTCGGCATTTGGTTTTAACAAAACTTTCTTTTTTGACCTGCCGGTCGGCAAATCTCTCGCCGCTCTGCCAAATGACCCGGTAAAGCTCGGTCAGGCATCAGCCGGTCTGAATCGCGACTTTCTCGTCAGCCCGATGCATGTAGCCAGCATTGTTTCAACGGTGCTCAATCGCGGCAAGACCATGAAACCGTATCTTGTCGATTATGTGGTGCGGAAAAACAAGGTTATCTTTCGCCGAAAACCCTTTCAGCTGGCCCAGCCGATCAAGCCAAACACTGCCCGCGACCTCTATCGCATGATGTATGGCACCACCGCTATCGGAACCGGCAAAAAAGGTTTCGGCGGTTATCGCGGCTGCCCCGACCTGGCGAAAATTTGCGGCGGCAAAACCGGCACTCTTACCGGAGCTTCGCCTAATTACCTCTTCACCTGGTTTGGCGGCTTCACAAAAGCAACCGGCCGTGATCTCTGTATCGTAACTCTTTCTGGACAGCCAAATCATTCCGGCACCAAAGCCTCTTCGATTGCCGGCCAGATTTCTTATGAACTGTATATGAAACGCCAGGGAAAAGACCCGGCAGCCGTTGCCAAAAAAGCAAGCCGCCGATCCCGGCGCTGAAAAAAAATCCCCCGGCTGAACCGGGGGATTTTTTTTGGCGATTATTCTTCTTCTTCGAGTTTGGTGGGTGAGTCGATGAACTTGGGCAATACCGGAGGCGGAGCCTTGGACGGCTCAGGTTCCTTGATCTCTACTTTGCCAACGATCTTGAAGACAGCGCAGGGTTCTTTTTCGTCATCGACGCCGGTTTCAGCGGCAATGTCGTCACCCTTGTTGAATGCGCTCCTGAGAATCTGCTCGGCCAGAGGGTTTTCGATATAGCGCTGAATGGTGCGCCGCAGCGGGCGAGCGCCATACTTGAGATCGGTTCCCTTGTCGACGAGGAAATTCTTCAGTCCGTCAGTGAAATTCAGTCGCATACTGAGGCCAGAAACGCGATCTGAGACTTCCTGGAGGAGGATTTTAAGAATTTCGAGATTATCATTTTTATCGAGAGCTCTGAAAACGATCACATCGTCAATACGGTTGAGAAATTCAGGCGGGAACTTCTTTTCGAGACTCTTGCGGGTAATCTTGACCTTTTTGTCATGCGAAAGGTCGTCGAGCTTCTGAGTCACTTTTGTGGCAGATTCTTCCACTCTGAAGCCGGGTTTGCTTTCTTCAGTGGTGATGTCGGAAACACCAACGTTGGTGGTGAGAATGATGACCGACTCTCTGAAGCTGACAGTTTCGCCCTTGCTGTCAGTGAGGATGCCTTCATCGAGGAGCTGCAGCAGAAGGTTATGCACCTTTTCGTGCGCTTTTTCGATTTCGTCGAATACGACAACGCCATTCGGCTTGTTTTTAACAGACTCGGTTAGATAGCCACCTTCATTATGACCGATATAACCTGGGGGGGCGCCGATCAGCTTGGCATACTCGTGACTCATGGCAAATTCTGAACAGTCGATACGAACGAGGTCGTTTTCGCTGCCGGTCATGAATTCGCAGAGAGCCTTGGCAAGCTCGGTTTTGCCTACGCCGGTCTGGCCGACGAAAATGAAACTGCCGACCGGGCGCTTCGGATTCTTCAAACCGACGCGGGCTTTGCGAATCGCCTGAGCAACGGCGGTCACAGCTTCATCCTGGCCAATGATGCGCTTGCGCAGGTGATTTTCAATTTCCATGTAGCGCTGCTGCGAAGATTTTGTTTCTTCGGTTTCAGAGCCGAGCATGGTGATGGCGCCACCTTTGGCAGCCTGTTCATCGACCTGAATGGTCACTTCTTTAATATCGAGCGTCGGGTTGACCTTGACGCAGAGATTATAGAGTTCCTGCTCGATGATTTCACCGAGAAGCGGGTATTCATTGTTCCCAAAAACCAGAGGGGCGATCTCATCGAGATAATTAACAACCGAAGCGTTGATTATCAACCGCTTGTAAGACTTCTTGTCGGTTATCTTGATGTTTTTAAAAAGCTGTTGCTTCTGCTCTGGCGTGAATGATCTTATTGCGACAAAGCGGTCTAAAGATTCACAGAACTTCATCTTGATTCCGGGCGTGGAATCCATGAGAACCCTCCTGAGGGTACGTTTTTCCCATTGACAAGCTACTGCACGATGGGGTATAGCTATTGTATCACTAACCCAACCTCAAGGCAATACCCGTAAAATGTTTATCAGGTCGAAAGAGGCTGAAGAGCTTTTTGACAGGGGAATTAATTATTTCAGAGCCGGTTTTTATTCGTCAGCCCTGAGCGAATTCAATCAGGTAAAAATACTGGCGCCAGATTACCCCAACATTGATTTCATCATTGAAGCCGCCCATAAGAAGAATCTGGAAGTTGCGGGTCAATTGAGCAACTTTATCGAAGAAAATTTTGATGAAGAAATAAGAACTCTTTCTGAAGAGCTCACCGTAGAGAACTCTTCTTATCTTGGCCCTGAAGTACAGGCTCTTCTTAAACGCGGAAATTTCAACGAAGCCCTGAAAAAGCTCCGTCAGGCCGAGACAGTCATTCCTGATTCAAGACCTCTGCTCCTTCTGCTCGGCAACACTCTGCGCCGGCTCGGCATGCTCGAAGAAGCCGAACAGACCTTAAAAAAGGCTATGCATGCCTACCCCGACGACAGCGAAATACTCAACAATCTGGGTAACGTATATCTTGCCAGAAGTTTTTTCGCCGAGGCGGAAGACGCTTTTCGCGCCGCGCTGCGCCTGGCGCCCGAAGAACCCCGCATTCTCAACAATCTGGGTGCGTTACGCATGCAGACCAACAATCTCGATGATGCCGAGCGCCTGTTTCGCAAGGCTCTCAAAATCAGACCCAAATGGGTAACGCTGAGCAAGAATCTTCAAAACCTGCAGCGCCGCATGGAAGCTCTTGACGAGGAGATCGAAAAACTTCGCAACGAGTTCGCCGCCCATCCCAATTATCTCGACATCGGCCTGACACTTGGCAAAACTCTGTTTTTCAGGGGTTATTATTCGGAAGCACGCAGCACTCTGCGTGCGCTCATCAAAAAAAATCCCGGCCTGCTCGCTGCCTGGTTCTACCTTGCAACCATCCATGAAATATCCGACGACAAGGAAATGGCAATCGAATGTTTCCGGGAAATGGTTTCCAGAAGTGGCAAAACTGGCACACCCGAATTCATCAACCACGAAAGTCTGCTGAAACAGGAATTTTTCGACGAGGCTCTGGCAGAACTCAAAAAAATTGCGATTCTCGAGCTCGATCTGGCCTCGAGCCGAATCAACCTCGGCATCAAGTATTTTGAAGAATGCCTCTGGGAAGACGCTCTGCGTCACTTTGAAGAAGCTATCCAGATCAACGATTCCTACCCTGATGCCTTTTACTGGGTTGCCCTGACGCTCATGCAGCAGAACAAGATTTCCAGAGCCCGCGAATGCCTCGAAAAGGCGATCGAACTCAACCCGGATTACGCCGATGCCCATTTTCAAATGGGCCTGCTGCTCAGATCAAGGGCGAAGAAAAAAGCACGCGCCTGTTTTGAGAAGGCATTATCATTGAACCTGAGACCATCTTTTGCTAGAATAGCAGAAAGAATTCTCAAAGAGCAGAAGTAAACAACCTATGGACCAGGCGGCCTACAAACTTTCTTTCCCGGCCTTTCCAACTGATGAAGAATCGGTAGACAAACTTGGCCGTCTGCTGATCAACGACAGCGTCATAACCTCCCAGTTCTGGGAAGAAACCCGCAAGAACGCCAGCGACCCGGCCGCCTTCATTCAGGCGATTGCCACCAGCGAAAAGGTCACTCCCGAAATTCTTGCCGTCGCTGAGGCTGCCATTCTCAATATTCCCTTCATAAAAATAGATGAGACGCAGATTTCTCAGGACGCCTTCAAACTGCTCGATCTCAAGCTGATCAAAGAAAAACGCATAATTCCAATTAAAATCAACGGCCCGGAACTGGTCGTCGGCACGGTTGCACCCGCTGACATCTCGTTGCTTACCGGCGCTCATGCCACTCTGGCTCTCAAACCAGCCAAAGTTCTCGGCGACGCCCTCGACACCAAAATTTCGCAGATGTCAGGTGAGAAAACGCCCCAGAAGGGTGGCAAAGGCCAAAAGAAGCGCCTCGGCGACATTCTCGTCGAATCGAAGTTCTGCAGTGCCGAGCAGCTCGACAAGGCCCTCAAAGGCGCCAAGGAAGAAAAACTTCGCATGGGCGCCTATCTCGTCAAACATGGCATCCTGTCGAACAAGCAGCTTTCTATCGCTCTTTCCAAACAGTTCAACATCCCGTTCATCGATCTTGACGAAAGCCTGGTCGACCCGGTTCTTGCAACTCTGTTGCCGAAAAAGCTCTGCCACGAGCAGATTCTCTGCCCGGTTAAACGCGAAAACAACAAACTGGTACTCGCCATGACTGACCCGACCGACATCATCACCATCGATCATATCGAAATGATGACCGGAATGCGGGTTTCACCGGTCGTCAGCTCTGAACTCTCGATCATTGCAGCTCTTGGCAATCTTTATGGCGAAAACATCGATGCACTTGCAGACGGGATCGGCGGTGCCAATGGGCAGAATGCCGGCTCCGACGAACTTGCCGAACTCAGCGGCATGGATGAAAACGACGCCCCGATCATCAAACTTGTCAACCTTATTCTGACGCAGGCTGTAGTGACGAATGTTTCCGACATTCATATCGAAATATACGAAAACGAACTGCGCATCAGGTTTCGTCAGGACGGCACCATGAAGGTGTTCATGACGCCGGCCCGCGCCGCTCATGCCGGGGTCATCAGCCGCATCAAGGTTATGGCGAGCCTGGATATCGCCGAAACCCGAAGACCGCAGGACGGCCGCATCAAACTCAACATGCAGAACCGCAAGATCGATCTGCGCGTATCCTGTATTCCATGTGTCTGGGGCGAAAAGGTGGTCATGCGTATCTGCGACCAGGGCAACCTTAAGGTCGACCTCAAAGATCTTGGCTTTGAACCCTTTGTGCTCGAAAAATACATGGAAGGCGTGGAAAGCGCGAACGGAATCGTTCTGGTCACCGGGCCGACCGGCTCCGGAAAAACGACAACTCTCTATTCTTCATTGTTCCTGCTCAACAACCCTTCGATAAATATCATGACTGCTGAAGACCCGGTCGAATACAACCTGATGGGCATCAACCAGGTGCAATGTCATGCAGATATCGGCCTCGATTTCAACGCGGCCCTGCGCTCATTCCTGCGCCAGGACCCAGATGTCATCATGCTCGGTGAAATTCGTGACTTCGAAACCGCCAGCATTGCCATCAAAGCGGCTCTGACCGGGCATCTGGTCATCTCCACCCTGCACACCAACGATGCTCCGGCAACAGTTGCCCGCCTTCTCAATATGGGCATCGAGCCATTCAGCCTGTCTTCATCGCTGCGCATCGTCCAGGCCCAGCGCCTGGTCAAGAAGGTGTGCAAAACCTGCGCTCAGGAATTCAAACCCGACAAAGATCTGATCCAGTCGCTTGGCATAAACGATCGACTGCTTCACAAACTGCACCTCGACGATCGCTTCAACCTCGGCAACCTTGTGTTCAAACGCGGCACCGGCTGCCCCGACTGCGACAATACCGGTCTCAAAGGTCGCCAGGGCATATACGAAGTTCTCAGCATGACCCAGAAGTTCCGCGAACTGATCGAGAACAGGGCAACGACTGAAGACATGCGCCGGCAGGCTATGCTCGATGGCATGCTCTCATTGCGCGAATCGGCACTATACAAATTGCTTACCGGCAGCACGAGTGTTGAAGAAGTATTTGGCACCACCATCGACGCCGGCGGCCACTCAGAAGAAGAAGGTGAAATCAAGACCAAACCCAAGGCGGCTGAAACCGCTGCAGCAGCAAAATCTGCGCCGGCGCACCCGGTCGTAGCTTCGACGGCTGCAGGCTCTGGCGGCGGAAATATCGGCGATCTGGCCAAAGAACTGCACGAATTCAACAGTATTCTCGCCAGAGTTTCCGGCGCTGCCCCAGGAGCAGCCACCTCTGCCGTCATCAGCAGCGAAATTCTCAAAAGCAGTCTGGCGGCACCGCTTGAAGCGATCAAAGCCCAGGCTTCCAAAGGCGATCAGGCAGACAAGGTGTTGCCAATCATTCAGGCTCAGGGCCAGAAGATGGAACATAACGTCAGAAATCTCATCAGCCATTTTTCTGATTTCACTCCCAACGTCGGAAGTCAGCAATTGAACCAGCTGGTCGAAAAAGAAATTTTCGCCGGGCTGAAAAACCATGTAATTACTGCCAGACTGCTCTCAGGCAACAAAGAAATCGGCAAAAACCTCAAGGTTTCTAAAAACCTGCCCGAAAATCTGCCAAATGTCAGAATCGATGCCGAAGCCTTTTCAACGATCGCTTCGAATCTTTTCATCAATGCCCTGATCGGCCTTGGGGCCAAAGGCGGTGAGATCAAGGTTGTAACCAGACTCAAACCCAAAACCACCAATCGCGTTGAGTTCATAATTTTTGACAGCGGTTCCGGAATTTCAACTGAGCAGCAGAGCCACCTTTTTCAGCCATTCTCAGCCACAGGCAAAAAGTCACTCGGGCTTGGTCTTGCAGTTGCCCACAAGCTGGTTAAACAGCTGAACGGCGATATCACCATCAAAAGCACACCGGATACCAGCACTCTGGTAACCGTCGAACTGCCTGCAGCGGGCTGACCTGAAAAGATCCGGCCCCGGCAGAATTCCTTACAGGAGAGGTAATTTCATGGTCACAACCAGACAGTTGTTTTCAGGCATTATTTTTCTTACGCTTCTTTTTATCAGCGTCATCGCATCCGGGCAGACCGACAATCCGGTGGTCACAGCCCTGCAGCCTCAGTTTGGCACGGTCCTTATCCGCGATCTCGAAGGCTATCACGAATTCACTCTCTCTGCTTCTTTTGATCAGGTCGAAAACATGCTGAATGCAGTTGTAAGCCAGGAATGGTACCCAACCCATATCAGCATCAGCGGCCGCCCGGATGGCAAGGCCGCCATCATCATGCGCGCCGGCACCGGCCGCAACTCAGCATCACAATATTTTGGCAAGCTGCAGCAACTGGTAGTTCCCGGTATGCTGCCCTGGAAAACCTCTGAACTCAATGCCGATTCGGCAGTAGTAACCGCGATAGAAACCGATTTTTCCAGCAAAGTCACCATTCTCGGGCAGACTCTCAAAAGCGGGCTGATTTTCACTCAGCTGTTTCCGATGCTCGAAAGAGCGCAGGGCGTTCGCGAGCCATTTTTCAATCGCGGCAGCTACAGCGATTCTCCGGCCGGCCGAGTCATGGACTACTCGGTAGTATGCAGCTGGTAAGAATACAGAAACTCCTCGCCAGCTGGGGAGCAGGTTCGCGAAGAGCGATCGAAAGACTTATCGAGGCCCGGGAGATCAGCATCGACGGCATTACCGTCGAAGGCCAGGGCACTCTGGTCGATGCTGACAAGCCTCCTGAAATAAGAATCAGCGGCAGGCTGGTTGCTCCCCGCGTCGACGACAACTGGCATATTTATGCCTTCAACAAGCCGATTCGCGTTGTCACAACCCTCAAGGACGAACGCGGCCGAAAAACCATTGCCCATTTTCTACCCAAAGAGCGGCGTCTTTACCCGGTTGGGCGGCTCGATTTTGATTCAACAGGGCTTCTGATCATAACCGATCATGGTGAGCTCACTAACCGGCTGCTGCATCCGTCGTTCAAAGTCGACAAGGAATATCTGGTGAAAATCAGCGGCCGACCTTTGACACCAGTCGAAACTGAAATGTTCACTTCAGGCCTGAAGCTTGAAGACGGCATGACTTCACCATGCCGGCTCGTGTATCACCCTGAATCCGATGCCTATTCGGTTACCATCAGAGAAGGCCGCAAACGTCAGGTAAGAAGAATGTTTGCCTGCCTTGGGCACGATGTAATCAGTCTGCATCGGGTTCGTTTCGGTCCTCTGCAGATCGGCAACCTGAAACCCGGCGAAATACGCGAACTGAACTCAGAAGAAAGAGCAGCCCTGCTGGCATCTGCAGGGCTGCCGGCTTAACCGATTACTTGCCGATAATTGCAGATTTGAGACGCTTCAGATGCGGAGCCACCTTCTTTTCGGGCACCCCGGTCTTCAGCAGTCGCAGCCACATCGCAGCCGCCTGCTGCAGGTGACCGTTCTTTTCGAGCTTCCATGCTTCGGTGATCGAAGCAGGCACAGGCGCAACAGCTGCCAGAGTAATCGACGCAAGATTACCCGTGAGAACAACAGTCGTCGAAGCCATTTCGCCACAGTCTATTTCGATTTCAACCCAGCCGTCAGTGACAAAATTCAGTCGACTGCCGGTAACCAGTTCTCCGGTCGCCTTGAAGGTCGACTCATCTGAACAGAGGGCAGCATAAGCCTCAGCGGGCAATGCCATCGTCAGACCAGCAAAAAGCTTTTCCTGAGACTCGGCAGGTGTTGCTGCGGGGGCGGCGGGAGGAGGTGGGGGATTTGCACCGGTCTCTGCCACGGGTTTTCTTTCTCTGTCCGGCAGAGCTACGGAAGCACCTGAATTAATGCCGTCGCCAGCATCTTCGGCCTTTTTGCTTTCTTCACTGCCTCCCATGCTGTCATCAAACATTTCATTAATGTTACCCGATTTGTTCAAATCGATTTCGGCATTTTTTTCAGACCGCATGGCCGGCCTTGGAGCACCGATTCGCCCGGCTTCAAATGAGGACGAAGGCTGATCCATTGCCGCATCGGACGGAGCAGGCGGTTCGGATTGAGTAACTCTTTCGGGATTGACCGCTCCGGTCTGGTTGGCCATTTCCTGACCGAGCGCCAGATTGCCCGAGACCAGCTGCACGTCACCTGAAGAAAATTTTTCGCCGACAACGGCTGCCAGAGTGAGTGTCGCCGTTGCTTCAGCAGCAAAGCGGTATTCGCGACTGGTCGGCAGATGAATCAGCACCAGAGACCCGTCGGCAGCTACTTTAATTTCAACACCATCCGGCAGAATTTCTGCCAGTTCCACTTCCCAGTTTTCGCCGTTGAGCGCCGCCTGTACCGACCCGGCTTTTTCAGTTACCAGAGCCACCTCGGCGGCATGCGCCAGACTGACAGACAGCAGACCGCACAACAGCACCAACATCAGTTTGATTCGAAACATCTAACCCTCCATGTTGCTGATGGTATAAAGCTCAACTTCGTTGGCCTTACCACGTAAACTCGTTCTGGCAAGAAACTTCCAGTTGAATTTCGCCTGCACCGATTTTACCACTTCGCCGCTGACGAGCAGAGAAGTTTCAAATTCCTTGTTCAGGCTTTCCATGCGCGAGCAGGCATTAACCGTATCGCCAATGACGGTAAATTCAGCTTTTCTTTCCGAACCGATATTGCCGAACACAACATTGCCGGCATGCACCGCCAGGCCTACCCGCAAATCCGTACCATAACAGATTGCCTTGAATTCAGGGGAATCCGTATAGGCGATTATCTGCATTGCCGCCCTGACTGCGTCATCTGCGTAGTCGCCGTGTTCAACCGGGGCATTGAAAAACGCCAGCAGACCATCGCCAAGGAACTTGTCCACCACACCGCGATTTGCCATGATTATTTCGGTCAGCCTGGCAAAATAGGCATTGAGAAACGTGACGACTTCATGGGCATCGCGCTGCTCGCTGAATGAAGTGAAGCCCCTGATGTCTGCAATCAGTATACAAAGCTGCCGGCGGCGTCCCTGAAGAAAATCACGGTCATTGGCGGCAAGAATCTCTTTGACAACGGCATCGCTGACATAGCGGCTGAAAATGGCGCGAACTCTGCGGCGATCTAGATAGATTGCCCGGTAGGCAAGAAATCTTTCGCTGGTTATGAAAACGGCAAGCAGCAGAAGGGGTCGCACCACCGGAATTACCAGCGGATCGAACGATGCGAATGCTGCGATCATCCAGGCGAAAAAAGCTATTGTTGCCGCAACGATCGCAGCAAAGCGGTGCAGTCTGGCGATCAACAGCAGACCGACCATAATGCCTGCCAGGACGACAATCTCGAGTTGCCTTGGAACTGGCCGGAGAAAACGTTCATTGATGATATTGTCGAGAATGCTGGCGTGAATCTCGACCCCCGGCATGTAACCGTATGGGGTTGCCTTGAAATCAGTTATATCGGTGAAGCCAAGCAGAACAATGCGCCCGGCCAGTTCGTCGGCAAGCGATTGTCCGGCCCTGGCAGCTTCGATAAGGCGGCGAACCGGAATCGTTTTGATCGTTGCCCGCGGGCCACGGAAGCTTATCTGCCTGAATTCTGAAGCGGAAGGTATCTGCCGACAAAAACCGCTGCGAAGAGCGGCCACCAGGGCTACAGCGTATACAGGGCCTGTGGGGCCTGTCGCGGCAAGCTGGACATTTCGGATCACGCCATCGCGCGAAGTGGCCAGGTTAAAGTAGCCGGTGTTCTCACGGCGGGCAATGTGAAGCAGCGCCGGGTCAGAATAGACCGGCTGATTTTTTTCCCAGGCAAAGCCGGCGATCAGAGTGGCTCCAGAAGCGATAAACTCAAGCATGGCTGTTCGAAAAGGTTTTTCAAATCCGATTTCACGGAAAAACTTCTGCGGCAGATCGAGCCCAAGCTTCTGCCCGGTATCGCGCACATGGTCGCGTATTGCGGTTTCCGAACCTGGTGAGAAAACCAGATCCAGCAGCAGTGCCGAAGCGGAGGCCTGCTGAACAGCCCGGGTCAATTCGGCATAGAGCGGCCCCCAGGCAAACATCGGCCGACCGGCCCAGGCAAGGGTGTCCTGATCTATTCCGGCAATGAGTATTCTCGGATCGGCGGCAGCCACACCACGTCTGCGAAACTGCAGATCAAGAACACGGTTTTCAGCATCATCGAGCAATCTGAAATCGCCGCCATAGACGATCAGCCCAAACACCAGACAGATCATCAGAGTCAAAGCATTGAGTCGCATCATCGATCCTTGCAGTCAGTTTTGCTAACTTTACCACACCTTTCAGTTCAAAAACCACGAACTCACTAATAAACGGGCAGAAGTGCGTGCGGATTTAAAAATTTACCTGGCAGGCAGATGACAATTTTCGTTTCGAGGGGTAAAATGGGCAGGGTCAGCTTCATTCACCGCTTTTGTCAATGCAGAAAGATTCAACAGACAGACACACAAGGAGGAAAGGGATGACATCCCTTCGAATTCAGGAACACCCGGTTTTGAGTTTCCCGGAACGCAAACTTGTCAGGTTTTTCTTCGAAAATAAGGAATATGAGGGATTTGAAGGCGAACCGATCGCTGCCGCTCTTCATGCTGCCGGCATAAAAACCCTTCGCCACAGCCCGCAGAAACATCGCGCCCGCGGCTTCTTCTGTGCCATTGGCCGCTGTTCCAGCTGTATAATGGAAGTTGACGGTCAGGTAAATATCATGACCTGCATCACTCCGCTGAAGGAAGGCATGAAAATCCGCATGCAGAAAGGTCACGGTGTAATCCATCCATGAGCAGAACCACTGAAATTTTTGTAATTGGCGGCGGTCCGGCAGGCCTTTCAGCTGCGACAGTAGCTGCTGAACTTGGCGCAAAAACCCTGCTGGTCGACGACAGCGCCCGCCTTGGCGGTCAGCTGATCAAACAGACGCATCGTTTTTTCGGCAGCAGCAATCGTGATGCCGGTATCCGCGGCATAACCATCGCCAGCAAACTATATGAAGACGTCAGGTCGGCGTCAGACAGGTTGACCGTTCTTGAGAACACTGCTGCCGTAGGTTTTTACGCAAACAAGGAAGCCGGGATTCTTTCGCAAAGCGCTTACGAACGAGTATCTTACCAGGCAGCCATTGTCTGCACCGGTGCTACCGAAAACAGCCTCGCTTTTGAAAACAACGATCTGCCAGGCATTTATGGTGCCGGTGGCGTTCAGACCCTGATGAACGTTCACGGCATCAAACCAGGCCGGAAAATTCTCATGGTCGGCAGCGGCAACATCGGTCTTATCGTCAGCTATCAGCTTATGCAGGCCGGAGTCGAAGTTGTCGGGCTCGTCGAAGGCATGCCCACAATCGGCGGCTACCTGGTACATGCCAGCAAAATCAGACGCCTCGGCGTGCCGATTCACACATCGCACACCATTCTTAAAGCCCTCGGGGAAACCGGCGTCGAAGGCGCAGTTCTCTGCCGGGTCGATGAAAAATTTCAGCCGGTTCCGAATACAGAATTTACGGTCACCTGTGACTGCATCTGTCTCGCAGTCGGTCTGACCCCGCTGATCGACCTGTTCCAGCAGGCTCAGTGCCGTATGGCACATGTCGGGGAACTCGGCGGTCTGGTGCCGCTGCACGATTCTTCGATGCGCACCACAAACCCCGACATCTACGTCGCCGGTGATGCTTCAGGCATCGAAGAAGCGACGACGGCGATGCTGGCCGGTAGAATCGCCGGTGCCAAAGCCTACGAAGGCATTCACGGCAAGTCTGACAAGGCGGCCGAAATCGTTGCCGAAGCCCGCGAAGAACTTCGCACCCTCAGATCAGGCTCAACCGGAGAACGCATCCGCTGGGGCCGCGAACGCGTACTCAAGGAGGCTGGAGCATGTTGAAAAATACCGGAATAATCACCCCCGAAGAACTTAAAAGCGTTCTGCCACCGCAGTCAAGACTTGCCAAAGGCCCGGTGGCCATCATCGAATGTCTGCAGGATATTCCCTGCGACCCATGTGTTTCAGCATGCCCGGTCAAAGCGATTCAAATGAAATCCGGCATTACAGACAGGCCGCAGCTCGACTTCGAAAAATGCACCGGCTGTGGCGCCTGTGTGCCAAAATGCCCCGGACTGGCCATTTTCATCGTCAACATGAAAAATGCAGCAGCAGGCATGGCGGCTTTGTCGCTCAGCTACGAGCTTCTGCCTGTTCCGGCCAAAGACAGTGAAGTCGATGCCCTCGACCGCTCCGGCAAAACAGTTTGCAAGGCTAAAGTAGTCAGGGTGGTCAACCCGCCCGCCTACGATCGCACCGCTGTCGTCACCATCGAAATCCCGGCCGACCGGATCAACGATATCCGCGCTATCAGAGTTTGACAGGGAGAGACACCATGAAAATCATCTGCAGATGTATGGATGTAACTGAAGACGAAATCATCGCCGCCATCAGACAGGGCGCAACCACGATCGATGAAATCCGCAGGCTGGTGAGAGCAGGCATGGGTTCATGCCAGGGCCGCACCTGCCGCCGACTCGTTTCCCAGATAATCAGCCGCGAGCTGAAAACACCGGCAGCGGAAATATATCCGCCCACTTTCAGACCGCCCAATCGCCCGGTCGCTTTCGAACTGATCAACGCCGAACTGGCCGAACACGATAAAGAGAACGGAGAAAGCAAATGAACAGAGCTTTTGACGCAGTTATTATCGGCGGCGGCATTCTCGGAGTATCGATCGCCTATGAACTGGCGCGGGCAGGCATGACCAAAATCTGCGTTCTCGAACGCAAATACCTTGCAAGCGGCTCCAGCGGGCGTTGTGGCGGCGGTTTCAGACAGCAATGGAGCACCGAAGCCAATACCACTCTGGCGATGGCTTCAGTAAAACGGCTCGAAGGACTTGAAGAAGAACTTGGCTACCGGACTGAATTCTATCAGGGCGGCTACCTGATTCTCGCCCACACCGAAGAAGAAGAGCGGCAGTTCGAAAAAAACGTCGCCATGCAAAGAAGACTGGGCCTTGAAGTCGATGTGATTGACCGTGAAGAATCACGCAAAATTGTGCCCTTCATCAATACCGAACTGTTTCGCAAGGCGACCTGGTGCCCCAAAGACGGCCACATCAACCCCTTCCTGCTTACTCAGGGTTATGCCAACGCCGCCAAACGACTTGGCGCCGAAATTCACCTCTGGACCAACGTTACCGGCATCATGAAAAAGAGCAACATCTTCTTCGTGATGACCGAGAACGGCAACACTTACCAGACACCGCTGCTTTTCAACTGTGCCGGCGGTTTTGCCCGAAGCATCGGCGAGATGCTCAACGTCGACATTCCGGTTGACCCCTACCGCCATGAAATCCTCGTGACCGAACCGGTTGAAAGACTCTGGGACCCGATGGTCATCAGTTTCAGCGTCGGCCTCTACGCACGCCAGGAAATGAGCGGCGGAGTCGTCATGGGTATGGGCGATCCGAACGAACCGGTCGGCACTTATGTTGGCAGTTCGATGCACTTCATGTATGAAATGAGCCGGCGTTTTTCAGCCCTTTTCCCCAAACTCGACAAATTGCGCATCGTCAGGCAGTGGGCAGGCCTCTACGAAATGACCGCAGATGCACAGCCAATCCTCGGGCCGGTCGATGAAGTAGACAACTTCATTCAGGCCAGCGGCTTTTCCGGTCACGGGTTGATGCTTGCTCCGGCAGTCAGCCAAATGCTTGCCGGCCAGGTCGTCAGAAATGAAAAGAGCGAAGTTATCGACAGTCTCAACGTCAAACGTCTCTACAATCTGAAGAATGTCGTAAAAGAAAAATCAGTCGTCTGATGTACATTGACGGTTAAGGTTTCTGTCAGTAAAATAAACAAATATCCTAAGCAGGAGGCCCAGTAAAGTGAAATTGAAACATGCCTTTGTAACTTTTCTTACCGCCACCACCCTTCTTACAGGTACTGCCTACGGCAGAACCCCTGTAACCAACATATCAGGTGACTCGAATCCGATCGACGGCGCCATGGTAATGATGCAGCCGATCACAGTCGGAAAAGGCAACATCATTGGCGGTTTCCTGGGCAAGACTCTCAATATTCCGAAACAGGTCAAGATCGACGATGCCGGCTATCTTGTCTTCGCGCTCGCTGCTGATGCAATTCAGGTAACCCCGGCCGAAGAAAAAGGCTATCATGTCACTGCCGTATTGCCGTATCTCAGCGACAGCAAGGAAATGCAGGATTCTCTCAAACTGAGAAGAACCGCACGCCAGATTCGTTTTCAGGCGCTCAAAGACGCGATCAACAAAACCGACGCTCTCAATGCCGAGCAGAAGAAGAGTGTTCTTAATTTCCTTTCTCAGTCGGTTGGCACCCCCTGTGTCGTTCTCTCGAAATCACCGCTGCCTTCCTTCATGCCGTCACCAGGCCCCTGCATGATTCCGCTCGGCGCTGAAATGGTCGAGAACAAAACCGGCAAACGTCTTGGCATCGAAACTTCGATGATCTGCGTTCTCGACATCGAATCTGAAGGCAAAAAGCTCTTCTCGGTCGACGATGCCCTCAAAAACGATACTCTCGATCTGGTAGTCGCACATGAAAACGGTCATGCGATCATGTTCGACCTCTACGGCAAGCTTTTTCAGAAGATTCAGCGCACCTCATCGAACGGTCACGATGCCCCGATCATCACCGACGTGGGTCTTGCCTTCGTCGAAGGCTGGGCCGAAGCATTCGAAGCCGTTTATGGCCCCGCCAACCCGAAACTGGCCGAAAAAGACCGCACCAAATACAACATCTCCGAATTCCTCTACAGCCGCCAGGATCCGATTCGCCGCGACCGCTACGTCTGGGCCAGCAATACCGGCAAGAAGACCGGCGTCATCAAGAACGGCCTGCAGCTCATGTCAACCGAAGGAGTTCTGGCCGGGTTCTTCTATGACATTCTCACCAGCCGCGCCATCAATGCCCCGTTCGAAAAGTGCGTTCAGACCATGCTGACCTCGCCGATGAATTTCATGGAATTCGTCCAGAATTACGTGAAGCTCTTCCCCGAAGACAAAAAGGTCATCTACCGCATCATCCTCGAAAATTCTCACTATGTGACCATGCATGAAAACGCTGCCATCAGCTACAAGAATTTCTATGAATTCAAAGTGGCTTACACCCAGAAAAAGATCGAAAAAGCCGATTACGACAAGGCCAAATCACAGTATAAGACCTATACTGAAGGCCTGTTCGCAGAAGCGATGAAGAGCGACGCCATTTTCGCCAACGTCGGGCCGCAGATGTGGTTTGCCGGCAAAATCAACCTTTCTCAGCTCAAGAAAGAAGCCAGTGAAGTCAAAAAATATTTCGCCAGCGCTTTCGGCAAGAAAGATGAATTCTATGAATTCAGACTCGACCTCAATACCGCAACTGCCGACATGTTCAGAATGATCGGCTTTGCTGAAGCCGATGCTGCCAAGCTGGTCAAGACCCGCGACGAAAAAGGCTTCTTCAAAGGCAATCCGGTCAGCATCATCAAGGAAGTCGTCGGTGAAGAACGCTTTGCCAAATACAACGCCGTTCTCAACCTCGCTCCTTACGATCACACCAGAGCCGATGCCGTAGCCCAGTATAAAGAACAGTCTCTGGCCATGTGGCCTGAAGATATCGCCAAACTCGCCAGATAAGCACAAATACAAAACAGGCCGCTCCCTTGTTGAGCGGCCTGTTTTATTTTACGGCAAACCCTGTTTTTCTTTTCCCACATTGAGCTGCAGGCGGTCAGTCGTTGCAACCGCTTTTGCCAGAGGTTATAATCTGAAACATGCGAATTCTCATCAATGCAGTTTCGGCAAGGGCGGGCGGCGGAGTTTCCTATCTGATCAACCTGCTGCAGATTCTGCCGGAAATCTGCCCGGAAGACAGGTTTCTTGTCGTCATACCTGAAATCAGACTGCCGACGACAGTTCCCGAACATGCAAACCTTGAGATCAGAAGAATACCAGAGGCTTCCAGCAACCCGATCCGGCGCTATCTCTGGGAAAACACCGGCCTGATCGATCTCTGCCGCTCATGGAAAGCTGACCTGCTCTTCTGTGTCGCCAATATCATCCCGCTTCGCAGCCCTGGCATTCCCGTGGCAGTGATGATTCAGAACGTGGCCCCCCTGACCCGCAAAGTTCTCTATCTGATGAAAAAGACTGAAACCTGGGTCAGTTACCTCAGAATGCTCTACATGCAGAAACTGACGCTATTTGCCATCAGAAACAGCAGCAGAGTTATCGTTCTGTCTCAGGATTCATTAAATCTTGTCCAGCAATGGCAACCGGGCCTGAAATCAGCAATCGCCTATCATGGCATCGGCAGCAGTTTTTCTCCGGGTCAGGCGCGACCGCCACAATCAGGCTCTGCGCCTTATTTTCTCTTTGTATCCAATTTTTACGTGTATAAAGGCCTCGAGCATCTCATCAGTGCAATCAGCGCCAATCCAGACTTTCCACAGACAATGGTAATAGGAAAGGCATATGACAAAGGTTATATGCAGATGATCGACAACCTGATCGCCGAAAAAGGCTGCAGGGACAGGCTGACTTTTCTCGATGCTGTCCCTTACGACGAACTTCCAGGGTGGTATGCAAACGCGGTGGCTCTCATTTCGCCATCATGGTGTGAATCTTCATCGATTACTCTTCTTGAATCGATGGCCTGCGGCTGCCCGGTCGTCGCAATGCGCACCGGGCCCATGCCGGAAATTTGCGGACCGGCGGCTTTTTATGCCGGGAAATGTGATGCTGAATCGCTTGCCTCAGCTATGCGAAAAGTCCTGCAGACAGACCGGAAAAGCATTTCCCGGGCTTCTATCGAGCGGGCCGCCATGTTTACCTGGGAAAAATCGATGCAGCAGCATGCCCGGGTATTTGCCGAAATGGCGAAGCCGGGCGAAAAATGACCTTCCGCCCGGTTGAAGGTTCTATGAGATCAGCGCCGGAGTTGCCAGCCGGTTTCCCACCAGGTGCGTGAACCGGACCGGGAGAGAACGACCTTGTGCCCATTCTGGTTTGCCGGTGACAGAGCCAGTGAACCATCACTTACATGAGTGACCGGCCGGTCGGAACCATTGCGATGATTGAGATAGGAATCAGAAAACATCGAATGTCTTAACATCATTTGCTCCTGTCTGCAAAGCCAGGGCGCGGGCCAGGGCGATTGTTGCGGCAGAGTTCTTCAAGCTCGATTTCAAGTTCGCGAAGTTTACGGTCAATGGCATTCAGGCGGTCGATCTCTTCACGGCATTTTTCGGAGATCTCGCTTTCAACAACCTTTTCTTCGCGCTTTAGAGCTTCAATTGAATTCTGTATAAGCTTCAACCGCAGTTTTTCTTCATTATTCAACTGCAGATCGCCTTCTGGTTCACGGGTTTTGAACAACGGGATAAGCACACCCATTTATAACCCTCCGTCTGAATAGAATTAGCCGCCGATTGAATACAACGACCTCTAATCTATCGACAGTGATGCTCATTTTTATTAGCATTTGCTGCTTGCCATGCTGAATCATTTAGGTTAAATTCTTAAAAAAGCAGCAAAGGAAGCAGACATGAACATTAACCGCAATATGCGCCGCCTGTGCGTATTCTTTTTCCTTTTCATTTCAGCGACAGTTTTCGCTCAGACTGAAGGGCAACCCCGCAACATCATTTTCATGATCGGCGATGGCATGGGTATCGGCCACATAACCGCTGCCCGCATCGAAAAGGGTCAGCTGAATTTTGAGCGTTTCAAAGTAATGGGCATGCATATGACCCATTCTGCCGACAATTATGTAACCGATTCAGCCGCCGCCGGCACTGCTCTGGCAACCGGAGCCAAGACCAACAATGACATGGTGGGCCAGACCCCTGATGGTCAGCCACTGCAGAATCTGATGGAAGTTGCACGGGCAAGCGGCAAGGCCACCGGAATAACCGTCACCAGCATTCTGCCGCACGCAACCCCGGCAGCTTTTTCTGCCCACCACGAAGCGAGATATCATTACGATATCATCACCGAGCAGCAGATCAATTCGGGTCTTGACATCATGATCGGCGGCGGGTTGAGCAATTATTACCCGAAATCTGTAACCGGAAGCCGCCGCAAAGACGACAAACATCTGCTTAATCAACTGCGCAAGAAAATGCCGGTCATCATGAATATCGCAACCCTGCGCAAAATCAAGCCAACGAAGCAGATGACCGCGATTCTGGCCTCCGGGCACCTTCCGCCGGCATCAGAACGCGATTACACTCTTGGTGAACTGACCATGAAAGCAATCGAGAGCCTGAGTCTCAATAACAGAGGTTTTGTTCTCATGGTAGAAGGCTCACAGATCGATCTGGCAGCGCACGAAAACGATATGCCACGCATTGTTTCAGAAGTTGCCGACTTTGATACGGCAATCAAAACTGCTCTCGATTTCGCAGAAAAAGATGGCAACACCCTGGTACTGGTTACTGCCGACCATGAAACCGGCGGTATCACTCTGCCGATGAATACCATCGAAAACAATCGTATCAACAAGCCCACCTTTTCAACTGATAATCATACAGCGGTTATGGTTCCAGTTTTTGCCTTCGGCCCCGGCGCCGAAAAGTTTGCCGGTATTCAGACTATCGATGAACTTGGCCGCAAAATGATTGAACTGGCCAGATAGACTATGACCACGCGACAAAACTCCGGCCAGGTGCCGATCCTGCCTTTGATTACCCTGCTGCTGGCGCTGATCCTGATGTTTATCGGCTTCAGAAACGGTGAGCACCGCAGCTATTTTCAGAAAGCAGTCATGGTGTGCACACAATGCATAGGCCTGGGTTGAAAATTAGATTCTGGTCTCAGGTGGCCGCAACGGTTGGCAGCAATGCTTACCTGATTGGCCTGAAAACTGGCAACATTTATACCGGCGTATTGAAGCACGGCTGCGTTCCGACCCTGAATTGTTACAGCTGCCCGGCAGCACTCTTTGCCTGCCCGATCGGCGCCATGCAGGTCACAATCGCCGGTGCCGGCGGGCTCGATCTTACGGCCCTGTCAACTCTCGGGGCAAGGCTGACCGCCATCTCAACCTCATTACCCCTGCTGGTAATCGGTTTTCTGGCTCTGATCGGCAGTATCGTCGGCCGGGCATCATGCGGCTGGATATGCCCGTTCGGCTGGTTCCAGGAACTTCTGAACCGCATTCCATCACCAAAATTCACCGGCCCGAAGGTTCTAAAATACCTTAAATACGTTATTCTGCTGGTCTTCGTGTTTCTGCTGCCGGCATTCTGGCTCGATGAGTTCGACGGCGGTGAACCCTCGTTCTGCAAATATATATGCCCGGCCGGCACTCTCGAGGGCGGCATTCCTCTGGCTTTACTGCAGCCTTCTTTGCGCAACCAGCTTGGCTGGCTATTCACCTGGAAAACATCTCTGCTGACACTGCTTCTGGGAGCGGCAGTTTTTATCAGACGGCCATTCTGCCGCTGGGTCTGCCCACTCGGAGCTTTTTATGGTCCTTTCAACCGGGCGAGCATCTATCGACTTGAATTCGACAAAGCCGGCTGCATCGAATGCGGTGCCTGTTCGCGCCAGTGCCCGGTCAGCCTCGATGTGCCGCGGGAGCTGGATTCGGCAGAATGCCTGCGCTGCCTTGAATGCAGCAATGTCTGCCCCAAAAGCCTGATCAAATTCAGCCACGGAAAGACTGCATGCGCCCAGACGACTGTTGTCATTGATAAGACTCAGACGTCCTGAAGTTTGCAGCAGTTTCTGACAGAGTCTTAGACGCTTACACATCTCCGGCGCCCAGGTCGATATTCCCAAGAATAAAATAACCGCCGGATGCTTGCATTTCAGCACCCGGCGGTATTCAAGACTATCTCAGCGCATGACGAAGGTGTCGAACCAGAATCTGGCACCGGCGGTCATATTTGCGGCAACCCTGACCTGAATAGCTTTCACCAGAGGTTCTTCTTCTTTCTGCAGCTCAAATATGCAGCTGAACGAAGTCGCCTGCCAGCGGTCGGGCACGGCTTCGAACTCGAACTGAGCCAGACGTCGCGCCATAGGCTTTCCAGATGCATCGAGCAGTTCCACAGTCACCATACCCTTCTGCTGCCGGTCACCTTGAAAAAACAAGGACCAGGCAAGCGGCTGGCCCGGCTTTAATGCCTCGATTGCTATGGGTTTAAAAGAGAAGCCGGTTTCGCCTTCTCCGGCGGCTGTAAAGCGCAAAGAAGCATAACCGGAATTGAATTTTTCATAATCAATAACAGTTACGCCCGGGATTCCGGATATCCCGGCCGGGACGCCGTCAGCACCGGCACGCTCGAAGTCGCCACCCTCGAGAAGGTTGGTTGCCCCGACGGCGGCAGCGAACGGGCGCAGGCTGAAGTCGTCGAATAGCACGCTTCCCTGTGAAAAGGGACCGGTCTGCAGCACCAGGCGAATAAAGGCACTGTTGGCGGCAAACAGCTTCTTCTCTTTGGTGTTAACCAGTCTTGCTTCGATTTTCTGCCAGTCAGCGCTGAGTGGTGCCGAGGCACGCACTGCCCAGATGCGATTGCGCAGGCGTTTTCCGGCATCGTAGACTTCGATTCCGATTGCGGCATTCTGCTGACCGTTTTCTGAGCGGGCCTGTAGCGAGAGAGCCATATCTGAAGCTTCGTTGACGGCAATAAAATCAGAGAGAACCCGGGTCGAAGAATTGCGCTGTTCCGGCCACATCTGCAGAGCTCTGCGACCTGAAGCCGCGGCCTGTTCAGTCAGACCGGCCTTGCCTTCGACGATCTGCCAGCCGGCAAGAAGTCCCGCAGAGGTTGATGCAGCCTCGAAACTGTAATTATTGATGAGGTTCGTCTGTTCGATGGTCATTATCTGTCTGGTATTGGCAAACACGGTGCCAGGAGCGACGTTCATCTTGGCCAGGTTGCTGCGGGCGTTTTGAATGCGCTGACTGGACGGTGGATGCGAGCTCAGATACTGTTCAAGCCCCTTTGAATCACCATGTTTTTTCAGAAATTTTTCCCAGAGAGTGACCTGCGCTGCCGGGTTGAAACCGGCTTTCGCGATGCGCATCTGGCCGATATCATCGGCTTCGTCTTCCTGCTCACGAGAGAACTTCATCAGGGTCAGATAACTGAGCAGGGCTCCCCAGGTTTCGCGATCGCGTTTGTTCTTGACCGCTTTGTTAAGAACCGCAACCATGACTGTCGAAGCCCGGAAGTTTCTCAGAGAATGCCGGCGTTCGGCATGCCCAAGCTCGTGACTGATAACAGCGGCGAGCTCATCATCTGAGTCGACCATGTCGAGCATACCTGAGTGAACATAAACATGACCGCCCGGGATGACAAAAGCATTGGCGCTTCCTTCCTGAATCACCTGAATGTCATATTTCATGCCGCGATCGTTGAAATGCGGCAGCAGGCGATTAAAAATGCCCTTGACGTAGGCGTTGACCTTGGGGTCTTTCACCGGTTTCTGAGTCAGGCCCATCCAGAATTGCAGTTCTTTGCCAAAACGCTTTTCGGCGCCGACGTCACCGACCAGCCACAGGCCCATGTTCACTTCCTGGTAGGTCTGATAGACGCCAAGCAGCTGCTCGAGCACGTTTTTGGCCGATGCCCGGGCGCTGCTGAAAAGTGTTAAAATCAGAATTACTATCGCATATCTGCATTTAGTCATAATCAGTGCTCCGAAATACAATATTGAATCCGCACCTATTATCACCGAGAAATACCGCAATTGTCAAAAGCAGCATGAAATGGCAGGGCAAGCGGGAACTTTTATCTGTTCAACTGTGGTATTACGGCATGTCAGTCGTTGCAACGACCGACATGCAATAAATCGCATAGCAGGAAAATTTGCGGGCAAACAGTTTTCGACACTGGCAAAATTAGCGTGCCACAGGTACAATATTTAACCAGATCAATAAAATGTTTTGACCAGGACAACAAGGAGGGCGAGATGCTCAAGAAACTCACCCGGTTCTATCACCCGAAAACGATTGAAGAAGCGTGCAGTCTGCTCGGCAATGCCGAGATAAAAACCGCTGTTATTGCCGGCGGGACCTCTGAGGTATTGCGCAAGGACAGCAACATCGAGGCTCTGGTTAACCTCGCAGCTGTTAAAGAATTGTCTTATATAAGCAAAGATCCGGTGAGCTTTCGCATTGGCGCGGCCACACCGATACAGGATATTTTCAAATCTGATGTTCTCTCAGGCCCTGCAGGCAATCTTCTCAAAACTGCGACCGGAAAAATCGCCACAACGCTGCTTCGCAACGCTATCACCGCTGGTGGCAATCTGGCGGCTATTTTCCCATGGTCTGACCTGCCGGCAGTTTATCTGGTTCTCGACGCCGAGATTGTCTGCCGCAGGGGCAAACCGAAGCGCACCGTGCCGGTTCAGACAATAGTAGATATGAAAGCCCACCAGTTTCTCGCAAAGGGTGAAATTATTGCGGAAATAGTTATTCCGTGCTACGGCAAGGGCACAGGAACTGCTTTTGCAAAGCTTGTCAAAACTGCCAACGACTATTCCATGGCTACCATCGCCACCAGACTGACTTTGAAAAACGGCATCGTAGAACAGGCGCGTCTGGCGGTTAATGCAGTCACGGCGGCGCCTACCCGCTGTATTGAAGCGGAAAATCTGCTGACCGGCCAGAAGCCAAACGATGAGCTGATAACAGCCGCTGCTGCGAGAGCCATGGATTCGCTGACGGTCCGCAAAGATTTCCGGGCCGGCCATGAATACCGCCGTGAAGTCTGTGAAGTCATGATACGCAGGGCTCTCAGCGAAGCTCTTGCGACTGCCCGCAGCTAAGGAGAACCTGACATGAAACTCAACACCAGAATTAACGGCAGAGAATATTGCCTTGAGATCGAACCGGATACAATGCTTATCGACGCACTTCGACAGGCCGGCATGAAGGGAGTTAAATTCGGCTGCGGCGAGGGTTTTTGCGGATCATGCGCCGTGCTGCTCGACGGCCGCCCGCGCAATTCATGCATTACTCTCGCAGGCATTGCTGAAGGCGCAGAGATCACTACCGTAGAGGGCATGGGAACCCCTGAAAACATGCACCCGCTTCAGAAGGCCTTTGTCGATACCGGTTCGACACAATGCGGTTATTGTAACCCCGGCATGCTTATTGCCGCCAAGGCTCTGCTCGACAAAAACCCTGAACCCAGCGCCCAGGATGTAAAAGACGCTCTGGACGGCAACCTGTGCCGGTGTTCCGGTTATGTCAGGCGCATCGAGGCAGTTCTTCAGGCTGCTGATGAAATGAAGAAGAGTTCCAGAAACTCTCGAGGTAAAAAATGATGGCCAGCCCCAGAAAAACAACCAGCAAAAAAACAGGTCTGACAGCCAGAGTGACTACCCATTCGCCGATTCCTGAAGCACCCCTCGTTTTCGAGAAGCCCGAAAAATTCACTCAGGTGAACAGCAATCTCACCAAGGTCGATGCCGTCGGCCTGGTTTGCGGCCAGCAAAAATATGTCGCAGACATTGACCTGCCGGGCATGCTGCACATCAAAGTACTCGGCAGTCCACATGCACACGCGATCATAAAAAGCATCGATACCGAAGAAGCACGCAAATTGCCTGGAGTCGTCGCTGTTTTTACCTACAGGGATGTTACAAGAATTGCCCACACCACTGCCGGTCAGGGTTATCCTGAACCTTCTCCCTACGACACTTTTATTCTCGACAGCAAAGTGCGCTTCGTCGGCGACCGGGTTGCCATCGTCGCCGCCGAAACCGCTGATATCGCCAGTGAAGCCTGCACCAGAATCAAAGTTCAATATCAGATTCTTGAGGCGGTCTTCGACCCTGAAAAAGCACGTGACAAAGGCGCTCCGGTCATTCACGACGAAAAAGACTGCCGGGTACCGGTTCCGATTTTTTTCGACCCCAAACGCAATCACTGCGCCCATGTCGAAACTTCAGTCGGCGATGTAAAAAAGGGTTTCAAGCAGGCTGACGTGGTTCTTGAAAAGACCTACTATTCGCACTACGCACAGCATTGCGCCATGGAACCACACACCTGCATCGCCTACCTCGAAGAAAACGACAGACTGGTGCTGCGCACTTCGACTCAGGTTCCGTTTCACGCCCGCCGCATCACTGCTCAGATTCTCGGAATTCCGATAAAAAAGATAAGAGTCATTAAACCACGAATTGGCGGCGGTTTCGGCTCAAAACAGGAAGTGCTGCTCGAAGACGTCTGTGGTTTTGTAACTCTCAAAACCAGGAGACCCTGTATCTGGGCCCTGACCCGGGCTGAAGAATTCTCGCGGTCACGCACCCGGCACCCGATGATTGTAACGATCAAAAGCGGTGTAAAAAAAGACGGTACTATTACAGCGATTTCGATGCATATTCTCAGTAATACCGGTGCTTATGGATCACATTGTCTGACAGCCCTGAGCAACTCCGGATCAAAAGTTCTGCCACTCTATCGCACCGATAATATCGAATTTGTCGGCGATACCGTATATACCAACCTGCCGGTGGCCGGTGCTTATCGCGGGTATGGTGCCACCCAGGCCGCCTTTGCCATGGAAAGTCAGATGGATGAGATGGCTGAAGCCATCGGCATGGATCCGATCAAATTCCGCCAGAAAAATCATATCAAAGAGGGTGAATCTTCACCGATCTTCAAGGCACTTGGCGAAGGGCGTGAAGGGGTAGACATGTCGGTCGGGTCATGCGGCCTCAGCGAATGTATCACCGAAGGAATGAAGCACATCGACTGGACCAAAAAATACGGCAAACAGGGCACAGGCACCAAAAAACGCGGAATGGGCATGTGCTGCCTCATGCAGGGCAGTTCGATTCCAGAAGTCGATATGGGTGCTGTTTTCATCAAGATGAACGAAGACGGCTCGTTCAATATGCTGATGGGCGCAACCGATCTCGGCACAGGCTCTGATACGGTGCTGGCACAAATTGCCGCCGAAACCATCGGTTGCCGACATGATGACATAATGGTTTACAGCTCAGACACAGACATGACTCCTTTCGACGTCGGCGCTTACGCCTCTTCGACCACCTATCTGACCGGTGGTGCAGTCATTAACTGTGCCAGAAAAGTAAAAGAGCAGATTATTGCCGTGGCAGCAGTTATGACTGGTGAAAAAGAAGCTGATATAACCGTTGAAAACGGCGTGTGCTATGGAAAAGGCCGAAAGCACCAGGTTACCTTCGCCCAGGTCTGCAATTACGCCATGTATGAAAGCAAACAATTTCAGATCGGTGCCATCGGCAGCCACATCACCCATGCTTCGCCGCCCCCGTTTGCAGCACATTTTGCCGAAGTTGAAGTCGATACTGAAACCGGCGAAGTCAAACTTCTCAAATACGTAGCCGGCGTCGACTGCGGCACTCCTATCAATCCGCAACTGGCAGATGGTCAGACACAGGGTGCCTGCCTGAATGGTATCAGCTTCGCCCTTAGCGAAGAATTCATCTTCGACGACAACGGCCGCATGATGAACCCGAACTTCGGTAATTACAAGATATGGAGTACCAGAGACCTGCCTGAACTTATCACTTTCCTGGTGCCGACCTACGAAAACACCGGCCCCTATGGAGCCAAGAGCGTCAGCGAAATCGGCATCAACGGCGCGCTTCCGGCCATAGCCAATGCGATCAAGAACGCGACCGGCATCAGGTTGACCCGCCCGCCCTTCACCCCCGAAAAAGTTCTCGCTGCGCTCAGGGAACAGGCAAAAACCGAAAAAGCAGCAAATTCTTTGGGCAAAAAGGCAACAGGCAAAATTCAACCGACAACCAGGCCGGTAAAATCTAACGCCAAAGAAGCCAGGCCGGCAACCAAAAAGGCGTCAGCAGCCAGGCCCGCAGCAAAACCAGTGACAAAAAGCAGAACGGTCAAAAAAATCACCAAAAAAGTCGCCAGATAGAGAATCAGGAGCAAAATCAATGGTCTCCAGACCCAAAGGTTCGTTCAAGAAAGCGATGCTGGCAGGGGCAATAGCTGCCCTTCTGCAGATTCCGACACTCACTGAGGCAAGATTTCTTGCCGGCAGTGTCACAGAGCGCAAGCAGAACCGCAAAATCGAAAGCATGCTTAAAGCAGCCCGCAACAATCTGGACAAAGGAAAAGTCCAACCAGCCATCGACTCATACTGGAAAATCCTCGAACTCGACCCAAACGAGACTTTCGCCTATCTTGAACTGGGTGAAGTTTACGTCAATCTGCGCATTTTCGACCGGGCCGTCGAGATGCTTGAACCGGGGCTGGCAATGGCCGAACGGGAAATGGATCGAGATACGATCTGCTATTACTACTGCATTCTCACCAACGCCCACCTTGGCCTGAATCAGATCGGGCAAGCCAACAAAGCACTGATAAAAGCGGCTGAAGCAGCACCGAAGAATCCGATGCCACGCAAAGTAATGGGTGACATCTACCTTGCCAACGACAGAGTTGCCGATGCCATGAAAGCCTATCGCAAGGCTGTCGAGCTCGATTCTTCCTATCAGCCGGCAGTTGAGAAACTCGGCGAACTGGTCGCAAAATATGGCGAGCAGCCCCCGGCACGCACCCGCGACAAACAGGTCATACAGGCAAAAGCCGAAAAACTGCCCACTGCAAAGACAGAGCCGCGACCGGCGACCGCGGAACCGGTCAGGCCAGACCAGAAATCGGCAAAACCTGAACCGATCGAGTCAGACAAGCAACCAGCTGCAGCCGAGCCTTTGATTGCCATGCCCGGCAAAACATCGGCCGATGCCACAGGCAAGCCGGCAAGCCCAAAACCGGCCCCCGCCGTAGAACCTCTGCCGCAGCGCCCTATACCTGAACAGACTGCAGTCCCGGAACCTGTTCCACCGGTTGCTGTCGCCGAACCTGCTCCACGGCCCATGCCTGAAAAGCCGGCGTCTTCAGTTCCGACCCCGAAACCCCGAACTGTTGCAGTTGCTTCCCCGGCAGTTTATCCGCCTGCCAACCCGACAACGACTGTCGCTAACGCCTCCGCCTCTGCCGTTATCAACGTCAGCACGCCCGAAATCGAGAATCAGCTCGATAAACTGCTGGCCGGCACTCCTGAAGAAAAATCTGCAGCGACTGCCTTCTTTGTTAAACTCGAAGAAAAGGGTCTGACTGAAATTGAAGAGTTGCTGTATGACCCGGACCCGGAAGTAAGAATTCTCGCGGTCAGAACCCTGCCCGAATTCAAGGCGTTCACTCAGCGGGTAAAAACCATGTTGCAGGATGCGGGTGAAGATCCTGACCCGATGGTTATCGAAGAGATAAACAAAGCTCTGGCGGGTCTTTAATCCGTAAAAAAAATCGCCACGGAGCAGAGCCCCGTGGCGATTTTGCATTTTCAGTCGCCGTTATTCGTCACCGGCGGGGATTACTGCGTAATCAGGATCGAGGGCTTCGGGTTCATCGACGCTGTAAGTATGGAAAACGCCGTTGTGGAGCTCAGCATTTTCTGATTCTGACAGACCAACGTTCATCTGAACATCATCTTTGATCTTTTCAAAAGCCAGAACGATTTCCTTATAGCCTTCAAGTTCGTCGTTGAGGTCTTTGAGCAGATTCTTCGGATGATAGCCGTCTTTGCTGAAGAACAGGAACTTCTTGCGGGTATCGGAGTTCGAATCATCAGCTACTTCAGTGAAGTCTTCGACTTCGTTCATGTAAAGATTGGTGTATTTTTCGAGTTCCTCGTAAGCCGGATAGATATCGGACAGCCAGTCAAAGAAGGTTTTTCCTTTCACATCGAGGAAAGTGCCTTCTTTCAGATACCTGGCGATATCATAGTTGGTGAATTCCTTGTTGAAGTCAGCGAGGGCAGCACGCTTTTCTTCGCCAAGCTCACGCATCATCACGGCGGTATCGAGGTTCTTCTTGATCGTGGCCACCATAAGAACTACTTCGGCGGCTTTCTGGCTGACCGAGATCGGGTCATAGGTAAGAGCCTTTTCGATATCGCTTAGATAGATTTTGATGATATTGCGCGGAGTTTCTTTGCCATTGGCCTTGTTCCAGCGCCAGCCAAAAGCTTTCTGGCAATCTTTCATCAGGTCTTTGTGTTCGCGGTCGGGGTCAATGCCGTAGCATTCAACGAGGCGTCCGAGAGCCTTGCGCATTTTCTGCGAGTGCTTCAGGTGTTCGTTGCGGATAAAGTCGACCATCTTGTCGCTGTCCTTGATACCGGACTTGACCTGTTCGCGGGCGGCCTTGATCTGTTCTTTGAAATACATCATTTCCTTGAGACCGATCTGGAAGGCATCAGCATTGAAAGCCTGAATCAGCAGGTCTTCGTTCCAGGCACCGCTGTCAATGCCGACCAACGGAATATAGTTGAACGGCGACTGCTCGATGCGCAGACCAACGACATCAAAAATGCCACCCTGATGTTTGTTTGCGGTGATCCAGTTCTGGTATTTCTTGATCAGGACGTAGTCAGGATTAAAGAAAACCTTAAGAATATTGTATTCATCGATAGTCTTTTTGTATTCGCGTGACTGAATCTTGTCGCCGGCCCAGCTGATATAAGTCATCGGGTTGATGGCGTGGCCGACCTTGCCCCAGAAACCGCGATTTTTGGCCTTTTCAGATTCGGCTTCAGTCGGTTTCCACGACATATAGTCAGCTTTCATCGACCAGAGTTCCATCAGGCGTTCCATGCCGAAGTCGGGAAGTGAAAAACCCTTGCGGCTGTAGTAGCTCATCAGCACGCCCTGTTTTTCAAGTTCTGCATAGACGCGCAGATTCTTTTCCTGGATAGCTGCCTGTTCTTCATCAGAAGGAGTCTGACTCTTGACGAAACCGCCGTAATCCTCTTCGGTAACCAGCAGAGCTGCAGCCTTTTCCTCGGCTTTCAACTGCCCACGATTATCGTAGAACGACTTGAATTCGGGGTCGTTTTCATAAAGATACCAGTAGGAATTCTTGTAAGCCGCTTTCCAGCGCTTGTTGTATTTGCCGAGTACATCTCCGAGCGTTGTCAGAAGTGCCCAGACAAGAGCAATAGCACCGATAACCTGCCCGACAACCGGAATACAGAACATGGCGATCAGAGACGCGGTTCCGAGGGCGAGACCAACATAGTTTTTTACGAGAGAATACGAATTGTAGCGGCCACCCTGGCGGTCTTCAGACTTGATGATGCCGTAAGAATCGAGAGCGATACCGATGACACAGAGACCGATACCTACGGTATGACCCCAACCCTTGGCGTCGCCGATGACCGTGGCACCCTTGTTGGTACTGATGCCGGCTTTTTTCGCTACTTTACGATAAGTTTCGACATTTTCGAGACCGGTCTTGCGGGCTACCCAGCGCCAGTATGAATAGAAACCTTCACCCGGGCCGGCTTTGTAACCACATGGAGGAGCCATGTGACTCAAAAAGGTGCCGACGTTCTTGGCGCTGAAAGTCTTCTGGGCTTTAGCGGCCAGATCACCCATTTTCTGGAAGCCGCTCATCAGGTTCGCCTTGCGCTGAATGAAGCCAACGCCTTTCTGATAAAGGCGTGAATTACCGATTTTGTCACCGGAAAATTTAGCGGCCGAAGACACCTTCTTCATCGCCCATTTTGCGCCCTTGGCAACCCCGGAATTGGAAACAGCCGAAGTGACTTTTTCCATGCCTCCGAGAACCTTGAGAGCCGGCTGCGAATGCACGATAAAGGAGAATGCCATGGCTGCCTTCGAAGCAGCCATGCAGACAGCTTTATAATAATAGGGAGTATTGCCGAAATGAGGCGACATATTGCTGAGGGTGCTGTAAAAGCTGAACACATCGGTGCAGCCGTCATCCATCAGCGCATAAGCGCCGGAAATACTGGTCATCCATTCGCCCCAGGCAATGGCTTCGGCCTCTTCCTTGGTGCGACCGCGCAATGAAAGCATGTATTCGAGATAGTCAGCGGGAGCCACTACCTCATCGATGCTTTCAATACCTTCGATACCCTCAGTGTTGAGAATCGGCTGAGGAATATCATCGTTGGCAAAGGCAACGTTGATGACAAATGGTTCAAACGCCAGCCAAAATGCCAGGAAGAAGATCAAAAATCGATAACGGCCTCGAATTTTCATAAAGCCCTCCCCGTCAGACAAACATCGCAAGTGTACAGCTACAATAATACTATGATTTTACCAGATAAGTTTCCAAAACCGTAACCCTTATTGAACAGAATCTGTGATCAACATTTTCTCCTGGCAGGCAACCACGTATGTACAGGCCAGATCACCGGTAACGTTATTCATGGTTTCGAACATATCGAGAATCGGGTTGATGCCAAGCGCAAAGGCAACTACCTGTGAAACCTGGGTTTCGTTCAGGCCCATGCTGTTGAGGATTATGAAGAGCAGCATAAGACTGCCGCCCGGAATGCCGCCGGCACCGACTGCAGCCAGAACTGTAGTGAAAACCAGAACGACGAGATCGCCGAATCCGAGCTGAATGCCGAAAATGTTGGCGGCAAGAATCGCGAACATTGGCAGGTGAATGCAGACGCCATCCATGTTAACCGTTGAGCCCAGCGGCAGGGAAAAATCTGCCAGCTCCCGCCTGATTTTCAGATCATCGGCTGTTTTCAAAGTCACAGGCAGCGTTGCGCCAGAGCTTCGGGTTACGAAAGCAGTGATCATTGCTTCCTGGGCATACTTGAAAAAGCGCAACGGGCTTGTGCCAGTCATGAATCTGATCATCATTGAATAAACAAGGAAGATCATCAAAATTATCCCGCAGATGACGCCAAGACCAATGTTCAGATATGGACCGGCAAGCTCTGGGCCATGCTGGGTAAAATTGACGATCGTCAAAGCAAGAATACCGATCGGAGCGTAATCCATGATCCAGTCGACCATGACGAAGAGAATGCGGTTGATTGCCGAAGCTGCTGCCGGCATGCGACTGAGCGCATCAGTATCGGCATCTTTAGCGCCTTCATCGGCGGCATCGAGCAGCACACGCAGCGCCAGGCCGGCCAGAATGGCAAAAACGATGACTGCGAGAAAGTTTCCCTCGGCGAGAGCTTTGAACGGGTTTTCAAACATGCTCATGAACACGGCGGTCAAAGAAGCGGCACTGGCGCTCGGAATCGAGGTTACGCTGGCCGCAGCGTCTCCAGCTGACAACTGCATGCCACTTTGACCGGGGTTGATACCGAGTGCGAACAGGGTTCCGATAACTGCAGCGAAAAAGGAAGTGGCCATGTAAAGAATGATGACCCGCAGACCGATGCGCCCGAATTTCTTCAGCGGCAGACTGGCAGCACCCTGAAACAGCGAAAAGAAGATCAGCGGCACAACGATCATTTTCAGCATTTTCACGAGCACCAGCCCAAACGGCGACAGCCAGGCCTCGAGCGATCCCTTCAACGCCACCCCGTGGCTGGCTTCGGCATACCAGCAGGCAATGCCGATCAGAGCGCCAAGCAAAAAGGCGCCGAGCATGCGGTAAAGAATCGGAATCCCTCTGTATCTGGCGACAATACCCATCGATTCACCTCGATCTGTAATTTAATTCAAAAATAAACGTAGGGGTTCAACATGTTGAACCTGTTGAACCCCTACGATTTAATACAACATGACAATATCAGAAAAATTTAGATACCATTAACCTCAGAAGAAAGGTAAGGCAGGCCTTTGATGATTTTCCAGGTGCCGCCTTCGTTCTTCCAGGTGATTACCGGGCTGGGGTCGAGAGTGGTTTCAAGTGAAGAGAACCCGCCTTCGGCGCCGGGCTTTCTTACGACCTTTATCGACATGGCGGTGGTCACGTCGATGGTGCCATCGTCATTGAGCTTATGAGCGGTCGGAACGAAGCTGTATTCGTTGACCGTATAACGCTGCAGGCGGCTGAGGGTTGTCGATTCAAGTTTAGCTCTGGCTGCAGTGCCGGCGCTATTTTTGAAATCACTGGAAACATCGGCGATGAATGTCTGAACTCTCTGTTCAGCAGTCTGGCCGTTTTCAAGCAGAACAGTATCGAGTCTGACGTAAGAAGTGGCAACAGTCGGGTAATTTTCCTGCAGCTTGAGGTCAAAATTCGGATCGAGGGGCGCGCCCACAGGGCTGCTGCCGCCACCACCACCGCCGCAGCCAAGAAGGGCAATCGCGAGACAGAAAAGGGTGACAAGGCCGGCGAATCTAAGTTTCATGCTTCAACTCCAACAATAACAGAATGAGAATCTTTTTCGCAGGCTATTATACACGAAGCGGTACATTTTGCCAAACAGCTTGTGCAAGGCTGCGACAATTACCGGTCAAACTTTGTCAGAGTTTCATACAGATCATGCGATCAGAATTTGATCTCGCGCAGGTCGCCGAGTCCGCTGAAAATGGCTTCCCATTTGGTGCCGACCCGCAGTTTCATAAACTGTTCGAAAGTCAGAGGTTTATCGCGCAGCTTTTTAACCTCGATTTCGGCAGTATCGCCTGACCTTCTGGCCTTGACGACATAGGTCTCGACGCGTGCTTTTTCAGAAATATCACCGATTTTGGGCGGCACATTGTTAGCGGCACCAGAATCAGGCCAGCGTGGCTCTTCGGTGCTGCCCTGCAGCTGAACGGGAGCTGCATCGACCCAGCGATCGATATCATAGGTGACCTTTTCGTCATAAATCGGCTCTTTGCGGAACTTCTGACGCTTTACTCTTCGGGTTTTCTTTTCTTCGCGGTATTCGGGCACGATCTTGTATTTAACCTTGAATCGGCCGTTTCCGAGGTCGACCTTACCGTCTTCGACCTGTTTTTCACCGACTTTAACCTTTTCGGTATATTCTTCATCGACTTCTTCAAAGCCGTCGGGAATCTGTTTGTGAGAGCGGATCTGCCGCTCACTGCCAAACTTTCTGGCTCCGGAAGGAACTTCGTTTGCCCAGGCCTGTTCGCGAACCGTTTTATATTCGTTGCGTTCAATCAGGCGTGCCCACTGATTCGCGGTAATTTCGATCTTGTCGACCTTCTCGTAGCAGCTGAAGGCCATAAGAATGACGAACAGAAGCGCAAACAAACCACAGCCGGCCTTCAACCACAATGGAGCGGGCTGCGGCGGCCCAGGCGGCTGTTTATTACCGCCCTTCGCGGCATCCTGAGGCTCTTCGGAGCCGGCAGGTATTTCCTTAACCGCGCGTTTTTTACCGTCTGATCTGTCAGAACCGCAGCCGGTGCATTTTTGAGACGAAGCAGGGCTCATATTGCTGCAAAACGGGCAGATCCAGTCGGGACCGGCGTTGGCTTCGGCCAGTTCAGCTTCATCAGTGATTGCTTTAGCGCCATCTTCAACATAAAATTTTACGTTTTCACTGCGAACTGCGCCGCAGGCATCACATTGCTGAGCGGAACCGCGATTTTTGGCATTGCAGTTCGGGCAATCCCAGAAACCTTCTACGATCTCCTCGATAATCCGAACATCACCGTTTTTGCCGTTTCCGTTTTTCTTTTTGTTTTCATTCATCTCAAATTGCTCCAGGTATCTTTTCTAAATTGACCAACCGCCCGCACAACTGATAGCAGCAGAGCAACGGCGAACGGCTTGTTTGAACGACAGGACAAGTATCCGATTTTTATCTCTCTCCAATGCAATATACCACAGATTTTAAAATTCTGCCGCACAAAATTTCCAGGGATCCGGCTAATTAGAATCTTGAGGTGGAGCCGGCGGAGGCAGAAGTTCTTCGAGTTTCTGCGGCGGGGCCGGGGGTTCAGGAACCGGGCAGCGGGGAAACTGTCTGAAACTACGGCCGCGGAAAACCTGAATACGGCCATTGCCGGTGTCAAGTACATACAAATCACCATTCGGCCCGAATCTGGCTTCATGAGGTCTGACGAAACGACCGTTTTCAGTGCCGAAACCACCGATGATCTGCAGAATTTCATGATCGGCATCAAGAACCAGCACTTTGTGATTGCCCGTATCGGCTATTGCCAGCAGGCCATCGGGGCTGCAGTCGATGCCGTTCGGGTAACGGAGGGTATAGCCGGGCCAGCGGATCAGCTCTTCCTTCTTTTTCATGGTGTTTTCGAAAATCATGACCCGGTGATTACCATTGTCGGTAAGATAAATATCGCCATTCAAACCGACCCAGACCCGGGTAATATCCTTGAACTGGCGATAATCGCGCCCGGACATGTGATGCATATGCCCGAGGCGCTTCGAAGGCTTGAGATCGGCCGAAAAAATCTGCAGGCGGTTTCCCTGGGTGCGCTGGCGCTGCAGAAAATCGAGGCCTAGACCGCGAATATACTGACTGCGCGGCTCGGTAACATATATCTGCCCGGCACAGTCGACATCGATGCCGAGAGGATGATGAAAATAGCCGTTTTTCCAGCCTTCCTGGCCAAGAACCCACTTTACCTCGCCGTTGAGCTTCAGGGCTTTGATGCGATGATTGCCGGTGTCGGCGATCAGCATCGTCGAGGTGCCGAGCCAGGCAACCCCAACCGGCAGGTTGAAGTGATCCATGGGAACATTTTCGCCCGGTCTGATACGGCTTTGAGCGTGCTGATAGGCCCGGCCGGTCAGATAATTCGGGTCACGGCCGTGCAGATAATCTTTCTCACGATAGGCATCGTTTGAATCGATCGGCTGGGTGCGGTCATCCCAGGGCCAGAGATCGCCGTAAATCATTTCGAGCTTCAGCGGCTGGGTTGCCGTCGGCGTGTTATCGACAGAAAACAGCTGCAGCCGGTTGTTGTGAGTGTCAGCGACGACCAGCAGTCTGCCGTCGGGCGAGAAGGCCATGCCTTCAGGCTGATAAAAGCGGCCGTCCTCGTTGCCATGACCGGCATACGAAGTCAGAAACCGATAATAATCGTCGTGTGCCTGCAGCGAAGTCGGGCAAAGCACAACCAGCAGGCAAAAAAGATAAAAAACAACCCTTCTGCCCGACAAAGAACTGCCTGCCTGGCTCTGCATAAAGAACAGATGCCGCGACTGCGAATTTATAGACCAGGTAATGTTCATTGAGAAAAAATAGCGCAAAAGAGCTAAATTTACAATCTCACCGCCTACCATTGCACAAACCGTAAACGATCAGGTTCAGTTACCTTGACCACAGATATCAGGTTTGTTATTATCCCCTACTGAATAGGTAGTTTTCTTTAAATGCGACCTGAAAATGGCGGAAAAACATGATCGATGCCGTCTGCTACAATAACGAATCGGGCTGTCTGGAACTGCTCGACCAGACTCTGCTGCCCGTTGAAACGAAACGGGTCAGATGCTGTACCGAGCACGAAGTTGCCCATGCAATCGTGACCATGAAGGTGCGTGGGGCGCCGGCCATAGGCGTTGCCGCGGCTTATGGCATAGCCATTGGCCTGAATAACCCGGCGAATCAGGCATTGAGCCTAGACATGGCGCTCGATTCAGTCTGCCGACTTCTTGCAGCCACCAGGCCCACTGCCGTCAACCTGTTCTGGGCAATCGAGCGGGTAAAAACCGCAGTTGCCGGCCAGGCAGGCGGAAATTTCAGCACTGCCGCTGCTGTCGCTCTCAAAGAAGCGCATGCCATCAAGGCCGAAGATATCGAAATGTGCCGCAGCATTGGCAGATTCGGCGCCGAACTGCTCAAAGACGGCGATACCTGGCTGACCCACTGCAATGCCGGCGCCCTGGCCACAGCCGGTTATGGCACTGCCCTCGGCGTCTTCAGAGCTGCCCGCGAGCAGGGCAAAAAGTTTAAAATTTTCGTCGACGAAACGCGACCCCTTCTGCAGGGCGCCCGCCTCACCGCCTGGGAACTCCACCACGAAGGTTTCGACGCGACATTGATCTGCGACAACATGGCCGGCAGCCTGATTCGCGATGACCGTGTCCAGGGTATCGTGGTCGGCGCCGACCGCATTACCAGCAAAGGTTTTGTCGCCAACAAAATCGGCACTTACCCGCTGGCGGTGCTGGCAAAATACAACGGTGTGCCATTCTACGTCGCTGCACCGGCCTCGACTTTCGATCTCAGCATCGCTTACGGCAATGAAATCAAAATCGAAGAACGCGACCATAACGAGGTCAGGTTTATCAGCGGCGTTCAGGTTGCCCCCGACGACATGCCGGTCTACAACCCGGCATTCGACGTTACCCCGCCCGAACTGATCACGGCCATCATTACCGATAGAGGCCTGATCAGGCCAATTTACGGCGAAACCATTCCCGAAATTATCGGCAAAAAGCAGGTGGCAACCAGAAAATGATGCCATTACGCGATTTTCAGACCATTGGTTACGATCTTTTTGTCGCCGGGCTCAACAATTCTCATTCGGGCAACATGAGCGTGCGCATGACCCGGATGATGGCGATCACCCGCAGCGGCTCGATGCTGCACCGCCTTGACCACAACGACATCGTCGAGACCCTTATCGACGGTGAAGATTCTGAAACCAGGCGGGCTTCGCGCGAGCGCCCGGTGCATCGCGCCATTTATCTGCAGACAGATGCGCAGGCAATCGTGCATGCGCACCCGCCGCAACTGATCGCACTCTCTTTCTTTACTGATCGGTTCATGCCGGTCGATGCCGAGGGGCGTTATTTCTTTGGGCATGGCGTTCCGGTAATCGAAGTAGCCAATGCCATCGCCTCGGAAGAAGTTGCCGCGAAGGTTGCGCCGCTGTTGCGCGAGTGCCCGGTGGTCATCGTGCGCGGCCACGGAACTTTCGCCATCGGCAAGACTCTCGAAGACGGTTTCCATCACACCAGCAGCCTGGAACACAGCGCCAGGATCGCTTCGGCCTATAGAGCAAATTCAAACTTAAAATAAGGACACCCGCAATGCTTTTCGAAAAACCAGAAAATACAGTTTCAGCGCGACGCGAAGAAGAAATTCTCAAATACTGGGAAAAGGAAAACATTTTCCAGAAATCGATGAAGAATCGCGAAGGCGCAAAGAAATTTGTGTTCTTTGAAGGCCCGCCAACAGCCAACGGCACTCCGCATCCCGGGCACGTGCTGACCAAAGCGATGAAAGACCTGGTTCCGCGCTACAAAACCATGTGCGGTTACCATGTCGGGCGCAAAGCCGGCTGGGACACCCACGGCCTGCCGGTCGAGCTCGAAGTCGAAAAGCAGCTTGGCATCGAAAGCAAGCAGGATATCGAAAAATACGGCATCGAAAATTTCATCAAAAAATGCCGCGAAAGTGTTTTCAAATACGAAGCCCAGTGGCGCGCCATGGTCACCCGCGGCGGTTTCTGGGTCGACATGAACGACCCTTACATCACCTGCACCAACCAGTATATTGAAACCGTGTGGTGGATGCTTGGCCAGTTCTGGAAGGAAGGCATGCTCTACGAAGGGCACAAGGTCGTTCCATACTGCCCGCGCTGCGGCACCGCGCTTTCTTCGCACGAAGTGGCCCAGGGTTACCGTGAAGTCGAAGACCCTTCGGTCTATGTAAGATTCGCCATCAAAGACCAGGCGAACACCAGTTTCCTGGTGTGGACGACCACTCCCTGGACGCTGATTTCCAATGTCGCGCTCGCCGTCGGCAAAGAGATCGAATACGTCAAAGTAAAGCTCAATGAAGAGTATCTGATCCTGGCCAAAGCCCGCATTGAAGTATTGAAGGGCGAAGGCGAGATCGTCGAAACCATGAAGGGCGAACAGCTGCTCGGTATCGAGTATCACCAGCTCTACACCTATGTCAAACCTCACAAGAAGGCACATTACGTCATCGCCGGCGACTTCGTATCGACCGAAGACGGCTCGGGCATCGTTCACATCGCCCCGGCCTTCGGTGAAGACGATTACCGCGTCGGCAAAGAAAACGATCTGCCGGTAATCCAGCCGGTCGGGCTCGACGGCAAGTTCAAAGAAGAGGTCACCACGTGGCAGGGCAAGTTCGTCAAGGCCGCCGACCCTGAAATCATCAAAGAGCTCAAAACCAGCGGCCGCCTGTTTGCGTCGGCGAAGATCAAGCACACCTATCCATATTGCTGGCGCTGCGACAGTCCGCTGCTCTATTACGCACGCCACAGCTGGTTCATCAAGGCAACCGCCTTCAAAGACGAAGTTCTCAAAAACAATGACCTTATCAACTGGTATCCGGCACATATAAAAGAAGGCCGCTTCCTTAACTTCCTCGAAAACATGATCGACTGGGCAATTTCGCGAGACCGCTACTGGGGAACGCCGCTGCCAATATGGGTCTGCACCGAATGCAAGCACCACCATCTCGTCGACAGTATCGCCAACCTCAAGGAACTTGGGCGCAATGTTCCTGCCGATATCGAGCTGCACAAGCCCTATGTCGACCAGATCGAGCTCAGCTGCCCGAAATGTTCGGCCAGTATGAAGCGCGTGCCTGAAGTCATCGACTGCTGGTTCGATTCAGGTGCCATGCATACCGCGCAATGGCATTACCCGTTCGAAAACAAAGAAACCTTCAAGGAAAATTTCCCGGCCGACTTTATCTGCGAAGCGGTCGACCAGACCCGCGGCTGGTTTTACAGCCTGCTGGTTACCAGTACTTTCCTGCACAAGGCACCGGCCTACAAAAATGTCGTCGTTCTCGGCCTGATCTGCGACAAGAACGGCATCAAGATGAGCAAATCGAAGGGCAACGTGCTCGACTGCATGTCGCTGTTCGACAAATATGGTGCCGATGCGGTTCGTTGGTCGCTCTACAGCGGCACCGCCCCCTGGAACACCCGCCGGTTCTATGAAGAAGCGATTGCAGAATCCCAGAAGCGCTATCTCGGCACCCTGCAGAACGTTTACAGTTTCTTCGTGCTCTATGCCAACATCGAAAAATTCAACCCGGCGCAGCATCAGATTCCGGTTGCCGACCGGCCTGAAATCGACCGCTGGATCATCTCACGTTTCAACCACACTACTGATGAAGTGCGCAAAGCAATGGACCGCTTCGAAGTCGTCTGGGCAACCGGGCACATGGAAAAATTCGTCGACGATCTGTCGAACTGGTATGTGCGCCGCAGTCGCCGCCGCTTCTGGAGCAGCGAGAATGCCCCCGATTCGATGAGTGCTTTCGTTACACTCTATGAGCTGCTTACCGGCATAGCAAAACTGACTGCGCCGTTCACGCCGTTCATTGCCGAGGATATTTACCGCAACCTCGTTGTCAGTCTCGACAAGAAGGTCCCCGAAAGCGTGCATCTCACTGATTACCCGACCGCCCGCGAAGAACTGATCGACGAACAGCTTGAACGCAAGATGGATTTCGTCATGAAAGTTGTGCAGCTGGGCCGTGCCGCCCGCAATGAATCTAACCTCAAGGTCAGACAGCCGCTTGCTGAAATGAAGGTGGTCATTGCCGACGATTTCGAGCGCAACGCCCTCAAAGACATGGAAAACCTGCTGCAGGAAGAGCTGAACATCAAGGAAATCTGCGCAGTTACCGATGCAGCCAGCCTGGTGCGTTATATTGCCAAACCGAATTTCCGCACCATCGGTCAGGGGCCGTTGAAGGGCATGATTCCGCAGATCAAGGCCCACCTCGAAAAGGTCGATGGCAACGAAGTCAGAAAACAGCTGGCCGCCGGCGGCTATGAATTCGAACTGGACGGCAAGCCGGTTACTCTCAAACCAGAAGAAGTCGACATGCAGGCGCAGGCATCGAGCGATTATGCGGTGCAGTCTGAAGGTTCCCTCAGCATAGCGCTGAAGAAAACCCTGTCGCGCGAACTCATTCTCGAAGGTCTGGCACGCGAACTGGTCAACAAAATTCAGTTCATGCGCAAGGAAAAGGGTTTTGATATTGTCGATAGAATCAGAGTCGGCTATGATGTAATTGACACCGACATGCAGAAAGATATCGATGATTCGGTCAGTCAGTTTGGCGGCTACATAACCCAGGAAACTCTGGCCCGCCATATTGGCGCTCTCGATGCGGCAACCAACGATGCCGCCGAGTGGAACATCAACGGCATCAGGGTTAAGCTCGGGATCGCCAGGGAGGCTTCAGTATGAGATTCAGACTTCCGCTCAAAACGCTGATAGAAACGGTTGCCATCGTCAGCAAGGTAGTTGCGGCCAAGGGCATCAAACCGATTCTGGCCAATTTGCTGATTACCGCACAGAACGGGCAGCTCAGATTCGTCGGCACCGACCTTGAAGTAATGATGATTTCGACAATCGATGCCGAAATAGATGCCGGCGGCAGTTTCACCATCCCGGCGAAGCTGATGCAGGAAATCATTTCGAGTATTCCGGCTGAAGATGACGCAATCGTAAGCTTTGAGCTGAGCGACCCTGACGCCAATGAAATAACGATTGTCAGCGGCCGCAGCAAATACACCCTGCAGATTCAGAGCATCGAGGAATTTCCGCCGGTTCCAGTCGTCGAAACCGATGAACTGCCGGTTTTCCAGGCTCCTGCCATAGCTATGTCGCGAGCCCTGAAAGAAGCTTCCGTAGCCATGAGTCTTGAAGAAGGCAACCCGGTGCAGAAGAGCATCTGCATCGACTTCAGCAATCATGAGCGGCCGATCATGGCCTCGACCGACAGCAAACGACTTGCGGTAACCCGCATTCCTGATATCCAGGTTCCTGAGGTTTTCCGCAAAACTTTCATCGTGCCGTCAAGAGCCGTTGCTGAACTGCAAAAGCTTTTCGAAGGCAATGAAACGGTTTCTATCGGCCTGTATAAAGAACAGCTGGTTTTCAGTTCTCCGCAGTTTCAGCTGATCACCCGCCTGGTCGAGGGCAGATTTCCTGATTATAACAGGGTTTTGCCCAAAGAATCGAGCCGCATCCTCAAAATCAGGCGCAAAGAACTCACTCAATCGCTCAAAGCAGTCGTGCCGATTGCCAGAAACATCAGCGGCCTTGTGCATTTCGACGTATCGGCCAATGAAACCAAGATCTGGTCAGATGCCAAGGAACAGGGCAAAGCCGAGTCCTTCATCCAGTCGGAACTCAGTGGCGAACCGATCAATATTGCCTTCAACGTAAAATTCCTGCAGGATTTCCTGACGGTTCTCAACGATGAAGAAGTGGTTATCGAGATGACGACACCGAGCTACCCCGGATTGATGCGCCCAGGCAACCCTGAATCCGAATTCAAATATGTCGTAATGCCAATGTCCTACTAAATAAAGGAAGCGGGAAAAAGAACATGAGCAAAACTGATTTTGCAAAGCTGCGCCGCGAACTTGTCAGCGAGAAATCCGATGTAAGAAAAGCAGCACTTGCTGATCTGAAAAACCTGAATGCAGAAGAAGCTCTGCCAATGCTGACAGAGCTGCTTAATTCAAAAAACGACGATGTGCTCGCCGATATCAGCAAAGCGATGGTCGCCTACAAAGACGAAGCATTACCTTTCCTCATCAAGGCACTTGCATCCGACAGCTGGAATCTGCGCCGCGGCGCATCGGCAGCGCTGGCAAAGCTCGGCCCCGCCTCGCTCAACAAGTTGATGGGCATGATTCCCGAAAATGAAGAAGACGTTGATTACTGGATGGTACAAACCCTTGGCAGCATGGGCGGCGAAGGTGTTCAGTATCTGGTGCGCATTTTCAGGCATCCGAACCAGAAAATTCGTCTGGCAGCAATCAGAGCAGCTCAGAATGTCAATGACCCACGCATGGTCGTTGCCCTTCTGCACCTGCTTGAGGAGCAGAACTGGCCGGTTCGCAAAGCTGCCTACGACAGCCTCGAAAAGATATATCCATGCAACGAGGAAGCGGTTGCCGCAGCTCTCGAAAGCAGCAGCGACGAAGCCAAATTCTGGATCATCAAATTGCTGGCACAGCAGGCAACCCCGGAACTGGTTCCGCAGTTTTCCCGCATCATCGAATCAGCACCGATGGAATCAAAACTTGAAGCGATCAAAGCACTGGCCATGGTCGAAAACGCCGAAGCCCACCGTCTTCTGGTCGGCTATCTGGCACACAAGTCCTGGATCATCAGAAAGACGGCTGCCGACGCGATCTGGGCCCAGGGCCTCGGCGTATCTGAAGAACTGATGTCAGCCATCAAAGGGGCAAACGTTGACGCCCGCTACTGGTCGGTAAAACTGCTCGGCCAGTCAAGAGAACCCAAAATCTTTGAAGAAATCGTGAAATGCCTTCAGGACAGCCAGATGTCGGTGCGATCAGCCGCGTGCCAGGCACTGGGTTCACTCGGAGACAAAAGAGCATTGGCGCCGCTGATGACCATGCTCAACGACGAATGTGAAGAAGTGCGAACTGCGGCGATTCTTTCCCTCAGCCAGCTGGGTGAACGTGATGAAATGCCAGTCAAGAATGCAATTCCGGCTCATGTCCGCAAGGAAAACATGATGCCATGCACTCACTGCGGCAAACTCGTCGGCCGCAATTTCAGTTTCTGCCCGTTCTGTCTCAAGCATCTGCGCAACGCCTGCCGCAATTGCGGCAGAGTGGTCGAAGCCGGCTGGAAGGGATGTCCGGACTGCGGAGCGCCTCTCTGACCAACTGAACAACAGGGGGCTAAAATGAGCCGAAAACAGGCCGCAACATGTATTCGTGTTGTCGCGATCGTGTTTTCGGTTCTTTTTTTGGGCGTTTTGTCGGCTTTTGCCGACCAGGAGCCAGATCTCATCAAGATCGGCATTTTAAAGAAGGAAAGTATCGGCGGATGGGACTACGAATGGCAGGAAACTGTCGACTTTCTTAACGGCGAGATCAGGGAACATCATTTTGAGGCGGTATTCCTCGACTGGGAAACCCTCCATGCCGCCGTCGAAAACAATACCGTTGATTTCGTTATTGCCAGCCCGATTTTCAGTGTCGAAGTCGCAATGTCAGGCGGTATTACGACTATCGCCACCCTCAAACGCGAAAATGAAAGAATTGAAGCTTTCGACAATTTTTTCGGATCGGTAATCTTCTGGCGGTCTGACGACAAGAGCATCAAAACTCTCTGGGACATCAGAAACAAGCGCCTGGCAGCAGGCCCGGTGCAATCTATCGGTGGCTGGCTTGCGGCGGCACGCGAATTCGCAGAGCGCGGTATCGATCTGCGCAAAGTCTGTCGCGAAGTCGTCCATCACCCTGACAGCAGCAAAACCGTCGAAGCAGTTCTTTCCAGGCAGGCAGATTTCGGCATCTGCCAGACTTCAACTCTTGAACTTATGGCTAAAAAGGGCCTGCTCGACATGAAGTCGATCAGCTTCAGCCGGGAATTGAACCTGCACACAGATTCACTGCCATTTGCATGTTCGACGAGACTATATCCGGAATGGGCATTTTCACGGGTTCAGCATACCAGTGAAAATCTTGTCGAAAGGGTAAATCTCGCTCTTCTGAAAATGTCCAACGTCGACATTCCCAAAAGAATCACCTGGGGAATCGCCGCCAATTACAGTCAGGTTCATCAGTTGATGCAGGTTCTCAACCTCGGCTCCTACGGGGCCGAAAATTCTCTGGTCAGTTCTCTGATAAAAAGATTCCGCAACTGGCTGGCCATACTCTTTTCGGCCATGATTCTCCTCGGCATTGGAGTTTTTTATCTGCTGGCCCTGAATCGCAAGTTGCAGAGCATCAGTAATGAACTCGAAAGCCAGAAATCTTTTCTCAAGCATCTTATCGACTCGATCCCCGATTACATTTTTGTCAAAGATTTTCAGGGGCATTATCTGCTTTGCAACCAGTCCTTTGCCCGGGCTTTCAACTGCAGAGAAGATAATCTGACCGGCAAAACCGACAGCGAAATATTTCCCGGAATCGAACCGCTGCTTTCGCACCTTCCCGAACCTGCTGACAGCGGAATCAGCGAGAAGGTAACCCGCGAAATCGACCTGCCTGACTCGACAACCATTTTTGGCGAGATTATCAGAGTAACCTGTCGTCTGAGATCCGGTGAAGAACCGAGAGTTGTCGGTATCATCCGTGATGTTTCCGTCAGTCATCGTTCGCGTCAACGCCAGGAACAGCGGGAAAAGCTTATTTCAGGCATTGCAGAAGCCGCTCATCTTGTGGTGGGTGCCGAAACTACAGTTGAAGAATCGATGCCGGCGGCACTCGACGCAATCGCGGTGGCTGTAGGAGCTGACAGAATCGGACTGATAAGAAAGTCCGGAACAGATATGCAAGGCGAGGGCCTGGTCGAGTTCCGCTGCTTTTCATGCTATTGCAAGAACGAGCATCATTGCCATCGGCAGACCGCCGGCATCATCGCCGACATCATAAAGACTCACGCGGCGAGATTACTGGCAGGTTCAGGTATCGGCCGTACTCTGGCTGAATATTCAGACATCATTCAGGCCAGTCTGCGTGCGGTTGGCATAAAATCACTGCTGATCATACCGGTTTTCGTTAACAAAAAATTCTGGGGCTGCCTCGAAGTGCATATACTTAACGAAGAGCGCCGCTGGCTAGACTTCGAAATCTCCGCTCTTCTTCTTGCCGCCGACATTTTCGGCTCGATGATCGAGAGAAGCAACGATTTCAGGCAACTGCGCGATTACCGTGATCGACTCGAGCTCGCCCTGAATTCGGCCGGAATGTACCTCTGGGAATTCGATTTTGAAAACAAGGTCAATAACACCCCTGATGATCTCTACCGCAACCTCGGATATTCAGGCCGCGCCGAGATAGATAATCAGCGCCTGCTTGGCTTCGATATCCTTCACCCCGACGACCACCACCTGATCCGAAATATTGCCGACGCAGAAAACTGCCAGTTCGAAGTCAGACTGAGAAGTCGCGCCGAGAAATATGTCTGGCATTCGTTCATCGGCCGCAACTACTTTGGCAATAACCGCCAGCATATCAAACTGATCGGCTTTTTCAGAAACACCTCGGTCGAGCACGAAAACGCAATGTTGCTGCGCATGGAAGAGGCCCGCAACGCTCACGCACTCGCGGCAGCACATGCGGCAAGCTGGGAATACAAGCCGGAAGAACGCAGATTCTACTGGTCAGGGCACATAAAGAGCCTGCTTGGCTATAGTCCGGAAATTTTCTCGCCAAATATCCAGTCAGTTTACCAGGTCATTCATCCAGATGATCTGCAGGTTGCCAAAGATGCGGTGCGCAGCTTTCTCGCCTCAGGCCGGGAATTGCGATTCGACTGTCGACTGCGCCGTTTCGATGGCTCATATTCATGGTTCACCAACCTGGGCACTCAGGTGAAAGACCCAGAACTGGCAGAATACCGGTATTACGGCATCCTGATCGACATTTCCGAAACCCGCGCCCTGCAGCAGAACCTGCTTGAAGCCAGCAACCGCGCCCAGGAAATGGCGGTTCAGGCGCAGCAGGCCAGCCAGGCCAAAACCGAATTCCTTGCCAACATGTCACACGAAATCAGAACCCCGATGAACGGCATTCTGGGAATGCTGGAACTTTTGATGGCAACCGACTTAAGCAGCCGCCAGAAAGAATTTGCCGATCTCATCTATCGCTCGTCACACTCCTTGCTGAACATTCTCAACTCGGTTCTCGACCTCTCGAAAATCGAAGCCGGCAAACTCGTTCTCGAACCGGTCAGTATCAATCTGCGCCGGCTTCTCGAAGAAGTTCTCAGTTTGATGCAGCCTATCGCTGAAAAGAAACGCGTTGAACTGGTGATTAAATACCCATCATCAGTGCCGGAAAACGTCATGGTAGATGGCGGCAGACTGCGACAGGTGCTTCTCAACCTGCTCAGCAATGCGGTGAAATTTACCGAAGAAGGCTATATCAGCCTTGAAGTCAGTTCCAGCGCAGACAATTCATCGAGCGGCAGGTTCACTTTCCGGGTCAAGGATACCGGAATCGGCATGACACCAGAACAACAGAGAATTGTCTTCGACAAATTCAGCCAGGCAGATTCTTCGATTACGAGAAGATTTGGCGGAACCGGCCTCGGACTTACCATCTGCCGCGAACTCGTGAAACTTATGGGCGGAGACATCAGCCTTGAAAGCGCTCCCGGGCTCGGAACAAAAATAAGTTTCACACTGATGATGAATTTGACCAGACAATCTGCAAGTGAATCACCAACATTCCCGGAAAATCTGCTCGTTCTGGTCAGCGGGCGCAATGAACCTGTCATCGAGGCGGTCAGCGAAATTCTCTCATCCTGGAACGTCAGATGGGAGAAAATTCCCGGCCCGGAAATTCTCAATCGTCTGACCGCCGATAAAGACAAAAAAATCGACATATTGAGCATCATCGATATGCCGCCCGGCGAAAAGCCCGCCGAGCCTCCAGATTGCAAGCGCTTTCCCAATCTTGCCGGCAGCATTTTCCTGATGACCCCCCGCCAGATAGCTGCAGAAAGCTCGACAGGGCGCAGAAATACCAGCTGCTTTCATCTGATCAAACCGGTCACCAGTTCAAGACTTCACAATGCCATGTTAGAAATGCTGAACCGCAAACAGCAGAAAATCGATTCCGGAAGCCGGTCGATCAAAAATGCCAGCGGGCGCTTCAGAGCCCTGGCCCCCGATCTTACTCTCAAAATTCTCATTGTCGAAGACAACGAGATCAACCAGGAAGTTGCCCGCGGCATTCTCGATATGTTTGGCTGCGTCTCCACCATTGCCGGCTCAGGGCCCGAAGCTCTCGAATTTCTTGAACAGCACAGCTATGACGCAGTTTTTCTTGATTGCCAGATGCCTGAAATGGATGGCTTTGAGGTGATAAAACGCATCCGAAGCCATGAAAAAATGAAAAATCTGCCGGTAATTGCCATGACGGCTTTTTCCATGCCCGGAGACCGCGAAAAATGTCTCAATTCCGGAATGAACGATTATCTGGCCAAACCGATAAACCCTGACCTGTTGCTGCAGATTCTCGACAACATCAAGGAGCATGTCTGCAACAGCGGCAGGCCGCTTGCGATCTCGAATCAGGGCGACAACTCCGATGCAGAACAGCCGGTTTTCGACGCGGCAAGAATAAAACGCATTTTCACCCCGAAAGCGGCAACCCTTGCCAAAATTGTCGAAGTCTCACAGAAGAACTTTCACAAACTGATGGCAGAACTCGAAAAGCATCTTGCCAACGCCGATTTCAAATCAGGTGCCCGCTGTGTTCATACCATAAAAGGCTCGGCAGCGAATCTCGGCGGCAATCTGGTCGCCGACGTCGCTCTGCAGCTCGAAGATGCCATCAATGCCCAGAACGTTGCAAAAATAGATGAACTGAAATCTCTTCTGACTCTCCATTACCAGGACTTTTACCAGGCAATCAAGCGCGTCAGCGACGAACTGAACCAGAAGTAGATACCCACGACTGCTTCGCTGGGGCTCGCAATGGAAGATCAAAGGCCGTCATTGCAAAGGGCGCAGCCTTGAAGCAATTGTAATCTCGCAACCCTGCGATTGCCGCGTCCTTTGCTCCTCGCAGTGACAGACTTCAATGCTGTCATTGCGAGCGTAGCGAAGCAATCCACAATAAATCGTTTGTCATTGCTGCAGAAGCTTCTGCCCGACACATCAGCAGACAAGCGGAAATCACCGTAAAAAAACAGGGAAAGCCCGGTTGAGCTTTCCCTGTTTCTGACTGGTAAAACAGACTATTTTTTGGCCGGCCGATGTTCGGCAGGCTTTTCAACAGCGGCTTCGCCCTCTTTCATCCGGCCAAGATACGAAGGCAGCTCGACTCCGGCCATACCTGCGACATCCTGCAGTGGCGGCAGCGCTTTTACGAAACTCGAAACGAAGTTCGAGGTCGAAGAATTGCCGTTTTCGGAATTTGAATCCCAGACGGTGATCTTGTCGATCTTGATGTTCTTGATCGCTTCTACCTGCTTTTCTACGATAGATTCGATCTTTTCGACCATCAGAAGGGTAGCCAGAGCTTTCGGATCGTTGTTCACGCTCTTGAGCAGCTCAGAGTAACCCTGCGCCTTGGCGCTGAGCACCTTGCGAACCCCTTCTGCTTCGGCCTCATAATTCTGCAGCAATGCGTCAGCATGCCCCTTGGCTTCGATGCTGATCTTGCTTGCTTCGGCCTGAGCGTCGAGTTCAATCTTATGCTTTTCGATTTCGCGCTTAACGATTTCTTCAGCTTTCAGACGTTCAAGTTCTGCCAGATACTGGGCCTTCTGAATTTCTACCTGCGCCTGACGCAGGGCAATTTCAGCGTTTTTGCGCGCCTGGGCTTCTTTAACCATCAGTTCTGAATTCGAAATGACGATCGAAGCCTTTGATTTGTTTTCGCCCTCGATCGCTTCAGCTTCTTTCAACTGAACATAAACGCGGCGTTCGGCTTCGGAATTCTTTTCTCCCATCTCGGCAGCAGCCAGTTTCTGGGCAACCTGAATGGTTTTTTCGCTGTTTGCTTCAGCTTCGCCGATTACTGCCTGAGATTCTTTCTTCTGCACGAAAATGCGGCGGTCGGCTTCAGATTCCTTTTCGCCCTTGTCGGCTTCGGCGAGGTTCTTGGCAACCTGAATCGCCCGTTCACGGTTGGCAACCGATTCACCGATGGCACCAAGCTTCTGCTGTTCGGCAACATCGACCTTGGCGCGGTTGATTGCTTCAGAAGCTGCCTTTTTACCTATACTTTCGATGTAATTTGAACCGTCGGTAATGTCGGTGATGTTGACGTTGATCAGATAGAGACCGATCTTGTTGAGCTCTGGCTCGACGTTTTTGCGCACCGATTCAAGAAAGCTTTCGCGATCCTGGTTGATCTGTTCGATAGTCAGCGAAGCAACCGTCAGACGCAGCTGACCGAAGATAATTTCCTTCGCCATGTCTTCCATGGCTGACGAAGACAGGTTAAGCAAACGTTCAGCCGCATTGTTCATGATCTTCGGGTCAGTACTGATACCAACCGTGAAGGTCGAAGGCACATTGATGCGGATATTCTGCAGCGACAGGGCATTCTGCAGAGGTATGCTGATCGTCATCGGCGTCAGGCTCAGGTAGGCATAATCCTGAATCAACGGCAGAACGAGCGAACCGCCGCCGTGCAGACAACGCGCCGAGCGATTGTCTGAAACCTTCCCGTAAATTACCAGAATCTTATCCGACGGGCAGCGCTTGTATCTGGTCGCCAGATAAATGAATGTCGAGAAGATGATTGCAACTAAACCGGCTACTACTATTGGCCACATAACTTTCCTCCTGCTTCTCTTTTGTCCTTTTCAACTATCAAAACTCCGTTATCCTGCACCCAGACAACAGTTACCTGCTCTCCGGTTTTGATCTCCTCTTTGTTCGCGGAAATGGCATCGCGAACCATCAGTCTGCCATCGATTTCAACCTGAACCTGCCCGCTGCCGGTCGCCGGAATTCTCAGATAAACAGTTCCGCCGGCACCCAGCGCCCGGTTTATCCGCATCGTGCCGTCACATTGCAGGCTCCCGGCAAAGCTGAACATCTGAGCGAGAATCCAGACGGTTAAAACACCAGCTGCCACGCCGCCAAAAGTGGCCAGCCACCCGGGAAAACCGCTCTCGATCATCAGTGCCAGACCAACCCAGCCGAACATCATGAAAAAGGCGGTAAGCCCCTGAACCGAAACATATTGAAAGCTGAAATCTGAATTGTTTATATCGTGATGGCCATTATCGGCGTGTTCCAGCGACCCGTCATGTGGCATATCGGCATTTATATCGTGAACATCGGAAACATCATGTACATCAGTCACGTCGTGAACATCGCTGACATCATGAACATCCCCAACGTCATGGCCGATTTCGACGTTGCCATCATGACCACCGGCGTCCAGTTCCCCATGCGTATCACCGATCAGGCCCGAAAACATCAAAAGCATCCTGATCATGAAAATTACGGTTCCGCTCAGAGCGCAGGTCAGGAAAAACTTTTCCAGCAGGCCAAGCCCTAGCATGAATTCAAGCAAGCCGGTTTTCCTCCTCTGGCAGTATGTCATGCGGCACATCGAGCGGTTCAGAAAACTCTCCATGTTTCGCGGTTCTGATCAGTTTGATTTTACACCAGTTATGCAGATATTGTATAACAGTTTTCAGACTTTTCAAGAAATGAGACACAGTGACCGGCACGATGAAGTCACGAAAAATTCTCTGGCACCCACGCGACCTGATTATGGCATTGCTGCTGATCATGTCGATTCTCGCGCTGCTGCATTGCGCCGGCCCTGGCCTGCAGGCGTTCATCGCCGCAACCGACAAGCCATCACATGTCTACGGCGATTTTCGCGAATACTATTACCCGGCCGGCCGCATGATTGCAAAACTGCCGCAACCGTTGGGCGGGTATTTCTACACCCCATCTTTCGCCCTGCTGCTACCTCTTTTTACACCAGACTCAATAGATGACGCCATGTTCCGCTGGCAGATTCTCCAGCACGCCGGAATCCTCCTGCTGCTGATCGTTCCAGCCGTCTGGCTCGCCGGCAGAGGCGGGGGCAAAATATGGTTCTTTCTCTACATTCTCTTCTTTCTGACTTCATTTCCGCTCTGGCACAACCTGAAATGGGGGCAGATGAGCGTTCTGATCACCATAGCCGGCATTGCCGCCCTGATACTTCATGAACGTCGCCACTACTGGTCGGCAGCCCTGCTGCTGGCCGCCGCCTCTCTGGTCAAATACTACCCGGCCCTGATGATCATCTATTTTCTGATCCGCCGGGAATTTGGATTCATCGCCAGGTTCAGCATCTGTCTTCTGGTTTTCGGGCTGCTGTTTCCGGCGGCCATGCTCGGAATGGCAAACACCATTGAGTTTTACCGGCTGGTCAACGCTGAAATGGCGTATGCGCTCGACTGGGTGGCATTCGACCCCAATTCGCAGTTTTTTGCCAACGTGCTGGTCAGATTAACCGGTATTTCCCCGGAATCGGATCTGCGCGGTCTTTTCAGCCTGCCCGGGCTCTTAATCTGCCTGGCCGTCTTCATCAGACTCTACAGGCTTCAGCCTGCGGAAAACCGCGATCCGCTTCTCGCCCCGGCGGGCATTTTCCTGCTGATACCTTTTCTGATCAACACCTCATGGCCGCATTACTTCGTTTATCTGCCATTCTGCGCAACTCTTTTTCTGCAGAACAGCGGTTCAAGACTGCAGCAGGCGACCATTCTTCTGGCCGTGTTTCTGCAAAGCTGTCTGATTTTTCCCTTCACCGGATATTCTTGGTATGCAAACAAAGGTCTATTGCTCATCGCCAACCTGCTGCTTCTGGCAGTCTGGTTCAAAAAAACACCTCCGGGTTCTGGCCTTGCTGACCGAAACCCGGAGGTGTCTTAAACTGATTAAAGTTTCAGATTATCTTTTGCAGCCTTTGGATTCTACGGTTCTCCAATGACCTTTAACATGCTTGCCGTTCTTGTCATAGTGACCCTTTACGAAGGTCTTTTCTTTTTCACCGGTTACGGCTTTTTTAACAGCGGTGCCGGCGTCCATTACCTTGTTCTGAACTGCATCGTGAGCCTTGGTGCCGAGTTTTTTGCCGGCTTCAAAACCCTTTTTGAATGAATTTTTTACTTTGGAAAGAAAACCTTCATGATGGCTGCCGCACTGGCTTGCCTGATCGCACTGACCAGCCTGGTCTGACTGACCGGCCTGTGAAGACTGACCAGATTGTTCTGACTGTGAGGACTGACCGGCCTGAGAAGACTGACCTGACTGTTCTGACTGTGAAGACTGACCGGCCTGTGAACACTGACCAGACTGATTGTTGTGGCCGTGATGACCGTGATTACCAGCGAATGAGGGAGCAGCTACCAGAACCAGGGCGAGAACTGAACTCATGATGACTTTGCGCATTTTAGACACCTTCCTGATAAAACTTATTAACTTATAAACCGAGAATCTTAATAATGAATGATGCGCTGTTCTAAGCAAAATACATGCCAGAATGTACAATACCATCGTTTTCGGCACACAGAGCGGAATTTCGAACCACAGAGAGTCGCTGCCAGAATTTAACCACTGCCGAAAATTCAGCAGAACATTGCTGAAATTCCAACATGGTCAGCAAATCTCCGGCTGAATTTTATTCTTTGCGAAAAAGAATACCTAAATATTCAGTGGTTTTTCCCGCTTCGCCTGAACTTATATAGAATCCTGCAAAAACAAAATTGAGTCTGTTCGACGGCCCGGCATATCAGCCGGGTTGCT
>CAYYUI010000007.1:0-110918 GCA_964474705.1 uncultured bacterium | reverse complement strand
CGCAGGTATCTAGAATGCGATTGCTTCGCTGCGCTCGCAATGACACGTTTAAATACTGTCATTGCGAGGAGCGTAGCGATGAAACAATCTCATCGTTTTGAGCAATTTACACTGAGCTTTTGAAAAGTATCGATCTGTTAAACCATATTCATACTGCTGGTTAATTTTGCCGGGCAAAGTGTCGATAGTACTAATGGAGCCTGATTATTCAGGCAATAAAACCAGGAAGAACATCAGCATGGAAGCAAACAGATCTGCACATACAAGGATTTTCACAGCGTTTTTCGCAGCAGCGTTTCTGCTGTCTGCGCCGGCAGTTCCTGCCACCTTCGCTCAGGCGCAGGTAAGAATCAAGGACATTTCACGCATGAGCGGCAACCGTGAATATCAGGTAATCGGTTACGGCCTGGTAACCGGCCTGGATGGCACCGGTGACAAGAGTGCGATGAGTATTGAAATGATTCGCGGCATGTTGCAGAACATGGGCATGGAAATAAATTCCCAGCAGATCGTTACCAAGAATTGTGCCGCAGTCATTGTTACCGGAATGCTTCCTTCGTATGGCCGGCCGGGCGAACCTCTCGACATTACCATCAGTTCTATGGGTGATGCAAAAAGTCTGCAGGGTGGCGTTCTGCTGCCGACCCTTATGAAAGGCGGCGACGGTCAGGTTTATGCGGTAGCGCAGGGGCAGATATCAATTGGCGGCTTCGAAAGTGCCCAGGGAGGGGCCGCAGCACGCAGTGGACAGAAGAATCACCTTACCGTCGGCTTCATTCCAAAGGGAGCGATCATGGAACGCGGCGTCGACGATCAGTTTGCCAACAGCGGCAAATTCAGTATTCTTCTTCAGGAGAAAGATTCAATTCTGACCCGCAAGGTGAAGGAAGCAGTAGATCGTCGTTACGGAGCCGGCTGGGCAAACATCACTAACCCAGGGCAGATTGAAATAAGGGTTCCAAGCAGCATGTCGGATGATCCGGTCAGTTTTGCAGCCAACATTGAAAATCTGACCCTCGAAGTCGATGAACCAAACCGGGTTGTTATCAATGAGCGTACCGGCACGGTTATCGTCGGTAACAGCGTCAGAATAAGCAGAGTCGTCATTTCTCACAACGGCATCAAGATAGCTGTCGATGAACAGCCGCAGGGAAACAATGCAGCCGGCAGAAATCAGTCTCAGGCCAGCATGATAGCAGTTCAGGGTGAAACGACTGTCGATGATCTCGTTGCAGCCCTGAATGCAGTAGGCGCGACCCCAAAGGATCTTATCGCCATTTTTCAGGCGATCAATGCAGCCGGTGCCCTTCATGGTGAGCTCAAAATAATGTAGAACGGTATTTTTTCATAAAATTTTGTGTCTTTTTCTTGCTATTTCTTATCGGGGTATGTTATTAGTACGACATCGTTCTGATTTTTTTCAGCAGACAGGTATTCCCCGCATGAAGTTACACCACTGATTGGGTGTTTCAGTTCGGTCTGAATCCATGCAGTGGCGAAAACGGATCCAGGTTCAAAAAGTCAGATACGAAATGGGGTTTAAAAATGAGCAGTTTTTCAATTAGTCCGACCCTGACGACCAACCGCAGCAAAGAGCTTCCCGAAGCAAAAAAGAAGGAACTCGAAAAGCTGAAAACGGCATGCTCGGACTTTGAATCGATTTTCATGCACCAGATGCTGAAAGAGATGCGAAAGACTGTTAAAAAGACAGGGCTGGTTCATGGCGGTCAGGCGGAGGAAATTTTTTCCGACATGCTTGACGAAGAAAGAGCGAAGACAATGCAGATCGGGTTAGGCGATATATTGTTCATGCAGCTTTCGAAATCCATCGTTCCACCTGCAAAACCCCGCTGAAAACCGGGTTTCCCGGTATTGTCACGGTAACTGCGCGAAAGGATAGCAATTGTGGAAAATCCTACATTCACTTATCTGCAGCTTTGCGATGAGCCGATAAAAAATCTGAAGGCCGTCGCCAAAGCAATGAACATCGAGGGCGCCGAAAAAATGAAGAAACAGGATCTCATCCGTGCGATCCTGAAACAGCAACTGGCAGCCGAAGGACTCAGTCTTTCGGAAGGCGTGCTGGATATCATGCCCGAAGGCTACGGTTTCATCAGAACCCGCAGCTATGTTCAGAACGACGACGATGTCTATGTATCGCCATCCCAGATCAAAAGATATGGTCTGTTGTGCGGCGACACCATCGTTGCCCAGGTCAGACTGCCAAAGGATGACGAAAGCTATCACGCTCTGCTGCGCATTGAAGCCGTGAATGGCGTAGGTCTTGAAAGACTCCGCCAGCGTGTCAGTTTCGAAGACGGCATTCCGGTTTTTCCGACCGACAGGTTCAGGCTCGAAACCAGCGAAGAAGATGTTTCGACGCGCGTTTTCGACCTTGTCTGCCCCATCGGAAAAGGCCAGCGTGGCCTGATCGTCGCTCCGCCGAAAGCCGGCAAGACCACGTTGCTCAAGCAGCTGGCCAACGCGATCATCGCCAATCATCCCGAAGTGCTGATGCTGATTCTGCTCATCGATGAACGCCCCGAAGAAGTTACCGACATGCGCCGTTCGGTCGATGCCGAAGTTCTGGCTTCGACTTTTGACGAGCACATCAACAATCATATCAAGGTTTCAGAACTGCTCCTCGAAAAAGCAAAACGACATGTAGAGCTCGGCCGCGACGTCGTGATTCTGCTCGATTCAATTACCAGACTGGCACGCGCCTACAATATTTCGATGCCTTCTGCCGGCCAGACATTGTCTGGCGGGGTGAACCCTTTCGCGCTGCACAAGCCGAAAAGATTTCTCGGGGCGGCACGCAAAATCGAGCATGGCGGCAGCCTGACAGTAATAGCCACAGCTCTGATCGACACCGGGTCCAAGATGGATGAAGTCATCTTTGAAGAATTCAAGGGCACCGGCAACATGGAACTCCATCTCGATCGCAAACTCTTCAACAAGCGAATTTTCCCGTGCATAGACGTCAAAATGTCGGGCACCCGCAAGGAAGAGCTGCTTATGGATATCGAAGACCTCAAAAAAGTCATCATTCTGCGCCGCGCTTTCGAAGACAAGAGCTCGCAGGAAATCGTGGAAATGCTGGTCAAAGGTATCTCGCAAACCAAAGACAACCGTGAATTTCTCAGTCTGATAAACCCGAATTACAAGGGTTCAGCTGGTAAAAGCAACGACTGACGCCTGATGACGAAATCACGACATACGCCGCTGTCTTCGTACGTACGTTTTTCGCTCATTTTTCTTGGCCTGATTCTGCTGCAATGGAATGTTCCGGTGCAGAGCTGCAGCGAATTACACCTTTCAGCCGACCTGGTTCTCCCCGAAAAAGAATCCTTCAGCATCTATTCTTCCGGATTGCAGCTTGCAGCCATAACCAGACTGGAATTTTCTTCACTGCAAAACAGATTATTGAGTGGCCTTGCCGGAATCGATCAGCCTGAAAGCCAAACCAGAAGCTTCAAAATCGTAAAAGTTTCAAGTACGCAGAGTAACAGCAAAAGAAACTGGCCGGTTCGCGGTTCAATTTCATCGGGATATGGTATGCGTCGTCACCCGGTAACCAGGCGCAATTCATTTCATAATGGCATAGACATCAGAGCCCGGCAGGGCACCGGCATTCTCTCGCCGGCTGACGGAATCGTGGTCAGCGCGGGTCGTGCCGGTCTCATGGGCCGGCTGGTCAAAGTTAAAACCAGATCAGGCAGCGTGCTGTATTTTGGCCATATGCACAAAATCAAATGCCGCAAGGGTGACAGAATCAAAGTCGGGCAACTGCTCGGAACCGTAGGTTCTTCGGGGCGTGCAACCGGCCCGCATCTTCACTTTTCGGTAGCGGTTTCAGGCAGATATATCAACCCGCTGCAGTATCTTACCGGAGACTGAAGCAGCACTCAGGGACGGGTTCCATTATGCCGATAAGTTTGATGGTTAACCTTTTCATCAGACGGAGATTTGAGGCATGCTGAATTTTCTGCAAACCGGCCGGGTGGCTGTCATTGTGCTGTTAATGGCTCCCGGAATCGTCGTTTCTGCTGCTCCACTGCAGACTCCGACTCCAGCCAGGCAGCAGGCGTTTTCGGCACCTGGTTTACATGACAGCGCTCTCAGTTCATATGAACTTGGCTACAGCAATTATCGTTACGGCAATTTCAACAAAGCTGAAGATTGTTTTATCGAAGCACTTCGCCAGGAACCCAACCTGATCAAGGCTCATTACTGGCTCGGCAAACTATATCATGAAACCGGGCGCCTGGAAGATGCAATCTTCCACTGGGAAGAGGTAGAGAGGCTGAATCAGCTGATCAGAGATCGTCGTGTTGCACTGTCGGTCGAGAACAATGAATACCCCGCCTATAACCAGATGCTGCGGGTAGCAGAAAAAACCAGGGAAGCCCGGGAAGCTTTTGAACGCGGCCTCAATCTTTTAGACAAAGGGCACTGGGACGGAGCCGAAGTAGAAATCAGGCTTGCAGTCAACCTTTACCCCGGCAATCATCAATATCTGCGGCAACTGGCGCGAATCCTCTGGGACAAAGGCGAACACCAGGCCAGCGTCAAATTTTATCGAGACCTGCTGAGTAAGCGTGATGTAAGTTTCCACGATTTTAAAGAAGGCATCGAAAGAATGCTGAAGATCGATATGGGATATGTGGCTTCACCTCTCATCGATTCCCAGCGATTACGTTTCGCTGCCGAACAAGGTTTCAACGAACTTGCCGAAAAGTTTATCACTCCCGCAAATCATGAAATTGTCGCTCCGGGGAAAATCGTCAGACGTTTAAACGGCCAGGTAATCATCAACATGGGACTTGAAGAAGGCCTCAATCTGTCTGATGAATACAGCCTGGACCTGCGTGCATTCAACGCAGGCGAGCCTCTACTCGACCCTGATACCGGCAAACAGATTGGCAGAGCGCCCGACAGGCCTTCAGCCGATCTGCTTCTTACCAAAGTTTATAAAAACACAAGCTGGGCACTGATTAGACGAGAATTTGGCCCGGGCGTGAAAGCAGGTGACCTGATTGAATTCAAAAAAACATTCCGATGAAGGAGTCAAGGTGATTGCCGCCAACCGCAAAGCACACCATGACTATTTCATCATCGAAAAACTCGAAGTCGGCATAGTTCTGGCCGGCTCAGAACTTCGCCCATGCCGGGAAAGCAGGGTTAACCTCAAAGATTCGTACGCTGAAGAACTCGATGGACAGCTGTGGCTGTATGACATGCACATCGGGGCAAATCCGTTTTCGAATCGTCTCGACCATGAACCAGAACGAAAGCGACGCCTTCTGGCTCATAAAAAAGAAATATTGAAATGGGGATACAAGGTGAAAACCTCCGGCATGACCATTGTGCCCCTTCGACTGTATTTCAAAGAAGGCAAGGTAAAGGTCGAAATTGCCCTGGTGAAAGGCAAAACAAAATATGACAAGCGCGACACCATCGCGAAAAACGATGCTAAACGTGATATGGAACGTGAACTTGGAGGCCGTTACTGATGTCAGCTAACTATTTCAATTCAGGGCACCGGCTGCAGATATTCGTAGTATTTTTACTCGCGATCACGGTCGCATCTTCAGCTCAGGATGGCTATATAAGCGCCCGCAGCTTTGCTGAATCGCAGGGAATCGCGCATCAATGGTTCCCGATTCAGAAGATGCTGGTGATGCGCAAGGGTCTCAAATCAGTCAAACTTCGCCTCAATGACAATATTGCCATTGTCGACGATCAGGAAGTAGCAATGCCTGCTCCGCCCAGAATCCAGGACGGCCAGATAATGGTTCCGGCCGCGGCTTTGCAGAAACTTTTTCATGGCACAACCAACATGGTGCCGATTGCGCCACCAGCCATTGTTCAAGAAAGTAATCCGGTTCCACCGCCGGAAGTTATGGTTCCGATAGCTCAGACACCAGCCCCGACTCCAGTTCCGGTTCAGATTCCGGCAGCGCCAACTATACCGCAACCGGCTCAGCCTCAGATTCAACAGAACAATCCACCGGCGATTTCGATCGAAGAGTCTTCAGAGGCGGTCCTGCTGGCACTCAGACACAGTTCGCGCGAAGACCACACCAGGGTAGTTCTTGAATTCAGCTCCCCGGTTACTCACAGAAGCGAGTTTAAAAACGGTACATACAGGCTGACGATCGTCGGTTGCCGTAATCTGATACCCACAAAACGCACCAATCCTGCCGGACGTGATGTAACCCGTCTCGACATCAACAGCGGCCCGGACCGGACCGGTCTGATCCTGAATTTTGTCCTGCCGCAGAAAGACAAGGCACCGACCATCGAAACGGTTGCCTCGCCCTTTCGCATGATCGTCAGTATTCCATGCCCGCCAGATCTACTGGTAGCAACCGCCACTGCGCAGATCGCCACAGCGCCGGCTCAGATCGCCTCGGCAGCGGCTCAGGCAGTTGCGCCGCAGATTCCTTCTTTGCCAGTCGCCGCCCAGCCGGCAACCGCCGAATCCGCTCCAGAAATCAACATAGAAGTCGCCCCGGAAAGTCTTAAAGACAGTTCTTTTGCCGGACGCACAGTAGTGATCGACCCTGGCCATGGCGGAACTGATTCAGGCTATATCTATCCGGGACGCCCGGAAGAAAAGCAGGTCAACCTTGCGGTCGCCAGGTATCTCAAAACCCGACTCGAAGAAATCGGCTTCAAGGCTGTTCTTACCAGGACCTCAGATATCGACATGCCTCAGTCTCAGCGGGTAAGCTTCGCAAACCGCAATGGTGGCGATCTTTTCATATCTCTGCACACCAGTGGTTCAAAAGACCCGTTAAAAGCCGGAATTGCCTGCTACTATTTTTCGTCGAGCGGCTATTTTATTGACAAAAATGCCAAAGGCGCGCAGCACGACGCGGCATTTTCGGAATGGATTGGCAGTACCAGGTTTGACCTGGCCATGTTCATGGCCAAAAAAGTCAATGAAAGACTGGTTCAGCATCTCAAGGTAGAAAGTCGCGGCATCAAGGCCCTGCCACTGCTGCCACTCAAATTCATCATGAATCCGGCAGTTCTCGTCGAAACCGGCATGCTTTCTGACAAAACCGAAGGCAAGAATCTGATCAGCAACAAATATCAGCAGGCTGTGGCCAATTCAATCGCCAATGCCGTCGTCGATTTTTTCAATGGCATTGTAATCAAATAGCGGGGTCAACCCGGGGAGCATATTATGGCAGCAAAAAAACCATCGAGGCATAACCAGGAAAAGATTCTCTTTATTTTAATGGGTTTCATCATTCTTGGGTTGATAGTTTCAGGCTACTTTCTTTTCGTAAGGAAGATATTGCCCGAAATAACCACCAGTCAGACCGCGGTGAATCAAACTCCAGCGCCAGGGAACAGCAATACCCCAATCAACGAAGATCTGGCAGCTGCTAACGAGTTGATTCCACCCGAAGAAGCTCAGGACCTGCGCATCTATTTCGGATTAAAGGGAAAGGACCTGCTGACTTCTGAATTGCGCCGGGTTCGCAAGAAATCGATGTTGATCGCTCAGGCCCGTCAGATAGTCGAAACGCTCTTTGAAGGCCCCGTAACCGGAACCATGTATAAACTTCTGCCTGATGAAATTAAGCTACGCGGCCTGTATTTCGATTCTGGAACTTTTTTTGTCGATGTAAGCCGTGAATTCGCTGAACTGGCGAAATCTGGCCCCACCGAACAGATACTTGCCGTCTACTCGCTGGTAAATTCTCTCACCGAGCTTGACCCCAAGGCCAGAGTAAAATTTCTGGTCAATGGCAGTGAGCCGGCTGCGGAAGATGGACACCTGGATCTCTCACTGCCTCTCGCAAGAATGGATAGCCTGATACAAAATTGATATCCTGTAATTTTTCATTATAAATGAACATAAAAAAAGCGGCCCACAGGCCGCTTTTCATTTTCGGGCTTTTTTTTCAGCCGCCCCAGGTGGCACTGGCACAGCCATGGACAGTACACAAAACCTTTTTACCATTGGGAAGACCTTCTTCGGTACCTTTTACCCATTCGTATTTGCCCTTGGCAGGGCAAAGCGGCATTCTGGAGGCACTGAGGAGCTGGGCAAGATCTTCAACAGATTCTGGGTATTGTTTCTTTTCAATGTTGTAGAGCTCTGCAGTTCTGCTTAAAAGAGCAGAATATTCGAAGCATTTGCTTTCGCGGGCACGGTCACGGATTTTTGAAAAATGCGGAAGCGCTATGGCCGCCAAAATACCTATAATGGCAATGACGATCATCAGTTCAATCAAAGTAAAACCGGCTTTTATTTTTTTCATAGCTTCTATTTATGATTATACCACCTGAGAAATGTTTTGCAAAACATTTATTTTTGGATTATTATAGTAACAATTAAAAACAGGATGCTTGGGGTTCCTATGTTCAACAAAAAATGTGCTTTGCTGATGCTGTTATCGGTCGGGCTCGCCACCGGGTGCGTTCCAGATAAATTTCAATATGACAAAGAATTCGGCAAATCCGGATCAAACCGTGGTGAATTTCTCAGCGCCACTGACCTCGACCTGACCAAGAATGGCAACCTGGTACTGGCAGACGCAGGAAACACCCGCATACAGGTTCTTTCGACCGATGGCAACTCGATTCTGGCAGCCGGAGAATCCGGCCGTGAAGGCTATAAACTGCAGAGCGTTGCCGGAATCGGCGTAAACCATCTTACTGATGACATCTGGGTCTGCGATCAGCGCGGCAATAAAATCGTCAGATTCGATGCCGATGGAACCCCGAACCTGAAGGTTACCGGCAAGATGAAATACCCGATGGATGTCGCAATCGACCGGGCCGGCGAAGCTTACGTCATCATGTCCAAAATCCCCGAAGTCTACAAGTATGATTCAAACGGCAACTATCTGGCCACTATTGGTGGTTCGGGCAAAGCGGCTCTGGTATTTCCAACCTCGATCATGATTCATGACAATCATCTTTTCATCTCCGATTTCGGCGGTTGTCGGGTAGTTAAACTCGACATGGAAGGCAAATTTGTTGCTGAATTCAAGGAAAAGGGCGAATACGAAGTAATGAAAGGGCCTTCCGGAATGCATATCGACAAGGACGGAAACCTTTACATTCTTGATCTTGGCGAAGTTCCCGTCGTAATTCTCTCCTCCACCGGGAAATTCATATCCAAACTTGGTGATTTCGGCAACCAGCCAGGCAGCTTTCTTTACCCGACCGGGGTAATTGCCAAATCACCCGAAGAAATCTATGTTCTCGACAACAGTCGAAATACCATTCTGAACTTCAAGAAAAAACCAGAATAATTTCCTTCGAGAAGCACCGTGAAAATCCTGAAATTGATGATTCTCGTGGTGTTTTTTGCCTTTCTGGGGCTGGCAGGTTTTACCTCAGGCGCCTATCTCTGGATAACCGACATGGCCCGCCCCGTTGCATCGGGCAACAAAACTGAACTTTTCATAGAACCAGGCACCAACACTCGCCAGATCGCTACACTTCTCAAAGAGAAGAACATGATCAGAAGCGCTCTGCTGTTTCGGCTATATATCAGGTTTCTTGCTGTCGACCAGCGACTCAAACCAGGGCAATACGCTTTTTCCGGTAACGAGACCCTGAACGAAGTTATCTTCAAATTGCTGCGCGGCAGTCTACAGACAATCGCCGTAACGATTCCAGAAGGTCTCACCATCAAACAGGTTGCCTCAATTCTTGAAGGGGCCGGAATTTGTCAGGCAGCACAATTTATTGAAGCCGTTTCTGACCCAGGCTTGCTGGGGAAAATTTTCAACACCTGGGATCTAATTCCAGCGCCGGAGGGCCTTGTATTTCCGGACACCTATTACTTCAACCTGCCAACCCCGGCCACTCAGGCTGCTGAGCGCATGCTCCGACTCATGAAACATCAGATTGACCGCATTTTTACCAGTCCACTACCCGGTGGCCTGACTCAATATCAGGGCTGTGTTCTGGCTTCGATTATAGAAGAAGAAGCTGCCCTGGAAAGCGAACGCGGTCTGATAGCTTCGGTATTTTACAATCGCCTGAAAAAGCAGATGAAGCTTGAATCCTGTGCTACAGTACTCTACGCACTTGGTGCGCACAAAAGCCGCATCCTTTTTGAAGATCTGAAAGTTGATTCGCCGTATAACACCTATCTGTACGGAGGCCTGCCCCCTACGCCGATCGCGAATTTCGGGACCTCCGCTCTGACAGCTGTGGCCAAACCGGACGATTCCGACTATCTGTTTTTTGTATCAGATGGTAACCGCGGTCATAATTTTTCGGCAACAATCAACGAGCACAATCGGCTCAGGCACCAATTCTATCGAAAACGCAAAAAGGCGGAAAACAACTGATGCCCAGGAATATTTTAGCTCTGCTTGGTGTGATGCTGCTCTGCCTTGCTTCTGCAAATGCGGGTGAACACCGGGTCATCTCCCTGGTACCTTCTCAGACCGAGCTTCTTTATGCCATGGGCTTCGAAGCTGCAATTGCCGGGGTTTCCGATTTCTGCAACTTTCCTGAAGCGGCGGCAGACAAGCCCAAAATTGGCGGGCTTGAACTCAACATTGAAAGGATCATGTCGCTGCGCCCAACCTTACTCGTCGATGCCAACAGCATGCACCGAAAGTATGAACCCCTTTTTCAGCAACTGGGGCTGAAATATGTTGATTTTGCCACCACACGGCTTGACCATCTACCGCAGGTCGCGGCCAGCCTGTCGCAAATGCTGGATGCCCCGGAGAACGGTATCAGGTTCGCAGCAAACTGGAATGCAAGGCTTCGTCAACTCGACCTGCAGAAACCAACCCGGAAAATTCTGGTCTACTTCGAAATCTGGGACACTCCAGCCCAGGCGGCGGGTCAGAGCAGTTTTATCGGCGAACTGATAACCAGAGCCGGAGGTCAGAATATCTTTTCAGGCAGCGGCGATTTTCCAGTCGCAAACGCAGAAATGGTAATAAAAGAAAACCCTGACGTAATATTGGTCGCCTACCCCCTGCCCAATCTCGAAAAGATAAAGAATCGACCGGGCTGGAGCCACATCAAAGCAATAAAAAGCAACAGGCTGCATGCCCTGAATCAGGATCTTTTCGTCAGGCCGGGACCACGCAATCTCGACGCCATCGAGCAGCTCAACCGAATTTTCCACGAGGTCAGCAATCCATGAACAGACGGTTTTCTTTCATAATAATTTTTGCCATGCTGATATGGCATGCCCAGCCAGGATTCTGCCAAAACGAACGTGAAAAAATGTGGGTCAAGCTTGCGATTGCCTCTGATAGTGCCGAATTCAGATTTCATCTACCGGAAGACGGCTGCGTATCTATTATCTCTACAGTTGCCGGGCGTAAACAGACTGATCCAATCTGGGGCCCTGGACTGATGAAGCAGGGCACCTACAAAATCTCCGTACCGGCAGGAAAAGTTGCCGGTCGCACAGGTATTGTCGAACTCTTCAATATTGTTATGATTCCAAAGACCACGACCGGAAGCCGCGGCAACGGCGAACGCCAGTTCAATAACCCTCAGGGCCTGGATTACGACCGGAGCAAGGGCGAAATTTTAGTTGCCGATACCGGAAATGACCGGATCATCAGATTATCGAAAACCGGTCGTCAAATTGCCGTACATGGTGGATTCGGGCTTTCTTTTGGAGAGAAAAGCGAGGAGCGCGAAGACAGTCTGGACGAACCCTATGACGTTGCGACAGGCGGCTTCTCCAATTTCTATGTTTCTGATCAGAACAATCGTCGCGCCTGTATTTTCGATGCCTACCGCAGTTACCGCGGCAATCTGTTCCCCAGGGATAATGATCGTCGCAACCAGCTTGACAGGCCGCGGGGTATCAAAGTTGATTATGAAAACAACATCTGGCTGGTTGACGGCAGAGCCGACCGCGTATTAAAAATTTCTTCCGGCGGGGATAAGCTGTTTGAGGTTGGTGGTTTCGGCTTCAGCCGACTGCACCTGAAAGATCCGACTCAAGTCGATGTAAATGTTCATGGAGAGATTTTCATCGCCGACCATGGCAAGGGTCGCATCGTGATTTTTGACCGCCTCGGATCATTTGTCGGCGAAATGGTCGATCACCTGAAAACTCCTGCCGGCGTTGCCGTAGACCCGGACGGTCTTATCCTGGTCTGCGATGACAGCACCAACGAAATGGGCCTCTACACGCCCAGGGGCGTAAGACTCTCATATATCGCGCAGGCCGCTGACGGAACCGGATTACGTCATCCATCCGATCTGGCGGTAACCGATGACAGTATTTTTCTTCTCGATTCCGGAAATCACCGGATCATTCACCTGCAACGGCAGAAACAGTCAACAGCGGTGCCTTGGCAAGCAACAGACAGTGTGTTAAAATAATCCGGTTAAAGCACAAATCGAATCAGGAGCGCAAAATTGAATACCCGCCAAATCAGGCTCTTAGTCTGCATTCTGCTGGCAATTACCGTTGTCGGCCTGCAAACAGGCTGCAACAAGAAATCAGAGCGGCGCAACAGACAGAGCATTAAACTCTCGGAAGCGACAAAAAAGATTTCTTTATCAGAGCTTCTTCCCAAGGCCAAAGTGGTTACCGGCAAACTGAAACGCGAGGTATCCGAGAAGGTTCTTGATGAATACATGTATGGAACCCTTGCCGGGCAATACGGAAAACTGGATACGGCCGAAAAACATCTGCTGAAAACTCTGAAAATGGAACCACTATTCGTGGATGCCCACCACAATCTCGGGCTCGCCTATTACAAGCAGGGCAGAGTCGATGAGGCCGTCAGATGCTGGAAACGTGCTCTTGATCTGGCACCATCCTATGCCGAAACCTATTACAATCTTGCCATTTTTATGCTCGATATGAACCGTGAAAATGACGCAATCGAGCTTTTCAACATCTGCACCCGCTACGAGCCTTTTCATCTCAAGGCGAGGTTCGCTCTCGGTCGAATGGCCCAGAAAAAAGGGCAGAACAAGGATGCTATAAGGCATTTCCGCGCATATCAGAGCAAAGACAAGGGTGACGTAAGAGTTCTGATCGCCCTCGGCGAATTATATCTTCTTGAAGGGCAGCTCGATGCCTCATTGAAGGAATTCGAAGCCGCCTCTCGGATTGACGACAAGAATGGCAAAGTTCATTACCAGCTTGGAGTGGCCTATCACCGCCGTGGTCTGCTCGATCACGCGATTCTTAATTATAAGCGGGCAACCGAACTGATGCCCAATCATGTCGATGCCTTCATCAACCTTGGTGACATCTATGTCGGCAGAGGTGAATATGCCTCTGCTCTCGCCTCTTATAACGCAGCTCTCTCGATCGATCCAACCAACACCTACGCTGCCAAAAAGGCCAAACAGGCCGAAGAAAAACTACTGGACAAATAATTTGAGACTTCTGCGCAATGTAACCCCGCCCCGTAAAAAGCTCACGCCCGGCGAGAAGGTTCGACTGGCCGTGCTGGGCAACCGCCTGAATATGACAAGAGATGAGGCAGATCGCCTGCTCAGAGACCTGCAGAGCGAGATAGCCACGATTCTGGCTGTTCCGGAAAGTGCGGTATTGCCCGACACTGAATTTGCCGGTCGCGATCTTGATCTGGTATTCACACTCAACAAACAGAACACCCCTAACCGAAAAAAATGAAAAACATTATTGAAACAATCTCCCACTGGGAACTCCTTGAAATCGAAAAACCGGCCCGCTACCTCGGGGGCGAAGTGAATCAGGCGCAGCTGAAAGCAAACCCGGCCCTGCGTGCCTGTCTGGTCTTTCCAGATCTCTATGAACTCGGCATGTCGAACCTGGCGATCAAGATCTTCTATGAATCTTTGAATCAACGCCCGGATATAATGGCAGAAAGGGCCTTTTCACCCTGGACTGATTTTGAAGCACTGCTGCGACGGCGTGGACTGCCTCTTTATGGTCTTGAATCAGGCCTGCCACTCGGTGACTTTGATGTAATCTTCGTCACTTTGCCTTACGAAATGACTTTCACCAATGTCCTGAATATCCTTGAACTTTCAGGAATTCCACTGCACTGGAAGGATCGCACTAAGGGCCCTCTGGTTATCGCAGGTGGGCCATCGGCATCGAATCCGCTGCCGGTTGCCAGATTCATGGATGCGGTGGTTATCGGTGACGGCGAAGAAGTAATCACCGAAATTTGCGACCTGCTTATCGCAGGCAAAAATTCCGGGGCGGCCAGATCTGAAATACGCCGCGATCTCGGCAGACTTGAAGGGGTCTGGGTGCCTGAATTTCCGGCCAAAGTAAAACGTCGGGTTTTCAAAGGTTTTGCTGCAAGTACACCGCCGCTTAAAATGGTGATTCCAAATGTCCAGGCTATTCATAACCGTGCACCGCTCGAAATATTCCGCGGCTGCATGAAAGGCTGCCGTTTCTGCAACGCCGGGTTCTATTATCGTCCGAAACGCGAAAGACCGGTAGAGAAGCTTGTCGAGCACGCCACTCAGCTGCTGCAAAGCACCGGAGAAGAATCTCTCGGGTTGCTGTCGCTTTCAACTTCCGACTATTGCCGGCTCGATGAGCTCATCCGCGGTCTCGACAAAGCCAAACTTTACCCCGAGCAGAGTATTTCCATTCCGTCGATGCGTATGAACGACAACACCATCGCCCTGCTCGACTCAACGCCGCATATTCGCAAGGGCGGGCTCACCTTCGCCCCCGAAGCCGGAACCCAGCGACTGCGCAACGTCATCAACAAGAATGTCACCGAAGAAGACATAATCAGTGTAATGAAGGCCACTGGCGGTTCTGATTACCGAACCGTAAAACTTTACTTCATGATGGGCCTGCCGTTCGAGACTGACGAAGACCTCTACGGGATAGTTGACCTGGTGAAGCGCCTCGAAGACATAGGCAGAACCACGAAACCCCGCAAACAGATTTCCATAAGTCTGTCCGGGTTCGTGCCCAAGCCATTCACACCATTTCAATGGGCAGAGCAGGCTGACATATCAGAGCTCAAGCGTCGGCGCCAGATCGTCTGTCGGGGTCTCGAGCGGAGCGGCAGCAAAGTCTCCTGGCGTGAAGAATACCTGTGCCTTCTTGAATCTGTGCTTTCACGCGGCGATGAAAAGGTTGGTGAGCTTATTGAGGCCGCTTTCAAAAATGGCTGCAAATTCGACGGCTGGCATGAACACTTCTCCCGCGAAAAGTGGGAAAAAGCTTTTGTCGACACCGGACTGCAGGCCGCCGATTACCTGCGCGCCCGCCCGGTTTCAGAGACTCTTCCCTGGGATTTCATCGATTTTCAGGTACCGCGCGCCTATCTTGAGAAAGAATACGATCTTGCGGCTCAGGCCGCAGCCGGGAGTCAGCCATGAACCAGGAAATCAAGCTGAGAGTCGATTACAGCAAGACCTGCCAGGCCCGATACATAGCTCACCTCGACACCATCGACGTCATCTGCAAAGCTCTAAGAAGGCTGCAGCTGCCATACGCGGTTACCCAGGGCTGTCATGTCAGACCCAAAATCAGCTTCGGTCCTCCCCTGCCGCTTGGACATGCCAGCTTCTGTGAGTATTTCGTACTGAACCTGACCAGGCCAGTGGATACAGCCTGGCTCAAAGAAGCGCTCGAGCAAGAATTTCCGCATGGCATGTCGGTTTTGCGGGTTACCTCGCCATACAGCGAAAAAAAGAACGGTAATTTTGGTGAAAAACTGACCTATCGGCTCACTTTTTCAGATCGTGACAGCTCCATGCAGACCAGAAACTATCTTCTTGACGCCACCTCATGCTTTGAAGTTGAGAAAAAGGGCCAAACCAGAAATTATCTGCTCAAAGAAGCGGTAATCTCAGTAGACACAGGCGAATGCGATGGAAAACCAGTTTTAACCGCCACTTTCATTCAGGGTCTTGCCGATGTTCCATCGGTTTCCAAGATCGTGACAGCTCTGGCCGATTATCTCGGTGCAAGAAAAGAGCATCTCAAACTAATCGAGAGAATAGCACTCGAAGAATTTACTCAGAAACAGGAGATTTCTGCTGCTTGAACAGAAAAATATTGGTTAATATAGGCCCTTTTGAATCCAGGGCCGCAATCGTTGAGAATGGCAAGCTGATGGAGCTGTTGTTCGAAATTCCCGACAGCGAAAAAATCGTTGGCTGCATTTATAAAGGCAGAGTCGCCAATGTCGTTGCCGGTACGCAAAGCGCGTTCGTAGACATCGGTATTCACAAAGACGCTTACCTTACTCTGACTGGTGTTGAAAGCAATGACGATGAAGATCTGAAAGATATTTTCCGCAGCCCGATCCAGGATACCCTGAAAGTCGGTCAGGAAGTGGTTTTGCAGATTCTCAAAGAGCCAACACCGACTAAGGGCCCCCGGTCGACAATGACAATTTCTTTCCCGGGAAGATATCTGGTCTATATGCCCAAGGTAGATCACGTTGGAGTTTCACGCAAAATCAATCAGGATCGTGAGCGCGAACGTCTGCGCACCATCGGACGGCGGATCGTGCCAAAGGGTGGCGGTGTCGTTTTTAGGACAGCTTCGGAGGGGCTGGAAGAAAGCGTTCTGAAAGCCGACCTCGATCTGCTCGTAAAAATGTGGCGCAAGGTAGAAGGCAAAATCAACCGGGTGCCGCCACGCACGATGTTGCACCGAGATATTCCGCTGCCAATGAAGGTTGCCCGGGATTTTTTCACCGACGATGTTGAAGAAATGATTATCGACTCCGAAGAAGCCTACCGCACAATCATTGAAGACTGCGAGTTTCTGACGCCTTTGCAGCGCGCTTCACTCGAACTTTACCGCGACCCGACACCGATTTTCGAAAAGTACGGAGTCGAAAAGGAAATCGAGCGGGCCATGTCGCGAAAGATCTGGCTTGATTCGGGCAGCTATATTTTTATCGACAGAACTGAAGCGATGTATTGCATAGATGTAAACAGCGGTCGCTTTTCCGGTGGCTCTGACCTTGAAGAGACCGTATTCAGGGTCAACCTGGAAGCGGCCAGAGAAATCTCACGCCAGATCAGGCTGCGCAATCTGTCAGGGATGATAATCATCGACTTTATCGACATGGAAGCTCCTACGCACCGGGCCCAGGTCCTGAAAGCACTCAGAGAAGGCTTCAAGGGCGATCGCAACAAACCAAACATTCTGGAATTTTCTGAACTTGGACTGGTTCAGATGACCAGACGCCGAACCTCATCAAGCCTGGACGAAATCAGAAAAGCCCCATGCCCATGTTGCCAGGGAACCGGCAAAACCCTGTCGACAGGCACCATAGTCAACCAGATCCGCACGGCACTCACTTCTGAAGCCCGGCGCTATCAGACCGAAAAAATGATCGTCAATGCCCACAAAATGGTTCTGGATCTGCTGCGTGGCAAAGATAACCGTGATATTCGTGATCTTGAAAACCAGCTGCAGCGGAAGCTGATCCTAAAGCCTGCCGGCGGTTTCGATATCGAAAGCTTCAAGATCGAACCGGTTTTTGAAAGAACGGGCAGGCGAAACAACAGACAGGAGCAGCGATCTCCACAACCTGAAGACAATCAGACACCTGATCTGCCTCTGATTGCTGAGGAAAACCAGAAACCTGCCGAAGTTCAGCCAACGGACGACGAGCAGGCCATACCTGAAGAAAGTGGGAATTGATGTGAGAAAGTTCCTGCAGGTAATACTGATTTTTCTAGTTCTGGGGCCGACTACCGAAGCCAGAGCGATCGAAATTCGCTATGCCTTTCGCAAAGGCATTTCCTATGCCTATCAGTATTCACAGCAGAGGAATTCGAAAACAGCTGCCTTCACGACCAGTCACACAAAAAATGCCAGCCTGCCAGTCAGAAACTTTACGATCAAGGCTATCGATTTTCAGGACGACGCTTTCATTCTCGATATCGGTGACGCGAACTCCACTTCCAGAAGGTATGTGAGACCAGATGGTGAAATCAAAGGCGCTCCGACTGAAACAGGACAGGGTGTTCCTTTTTTCCTGGTCTTTCCGACCGGCGACTGGAAAATTTCGGAAAAACGTCAGGTCAAAAGGGAACTGCAGCTGGGCAACCGGTCAATACCCGCAATCTGGAATCTGATGTTGAAATCAATTGATAATGAAAAGGGACTGGCCGAGATAATTTTTGCGGCAAGCATCAAACTGCCTGACGATCCGTTACGCAAAAAGGTTTTTACCCTTAAAGGGCGGGCAATCTTCAACCTTTTTGAAGGAGTGATACATCAGGCCGACTGGCAATCAGTGTACCAGTTCACTTTTTCCAACAAGGAATTTGCCGTAACCCGGAAGTTATGGGATTTTGAGCAACAGATCAACTATTCTCTGCTGATGACAGGAATTCAGGAGTAGAACATGAAAAGATTGTTTCTGCTTTTTCTCTGTTTTTTTCCAATCAGCGCTACAGCCAGCGATATTACCACGCCTTTCAAGCTCTGGCTGCTTAACAACGAAGCCCGGGTATTTTCTTCACTGGCTGCTGATGAAATTCTGACCGGGAAAATTTCGACCCCTTTCGCCTTCATTCCACCTGGCCACTCTGAAACAGGGCGGTCTGAAGAATCACTCTGGCAGACTCACCGCAAAATCTATGTTTTGCTTGACGAAGCCCAGAATGTCTACTCAATTGCCAGACAATTCGGTAACGGGCGTTTTGCGATCATCGTCAAGCAGGCCCGCCCTGAAATTTGGTCGATCATCCCGCTTCTGACTGCAAATCCATTTCTGGTTCCAGTGCTTTCACAGGGTCTCAGATGGGCATTTCACACCACCCTTCTCAAAAGCCTGCACCTCGACCCGGAACGGGATCTCGATTTATCGACCCGAATAGGAAAAGCTGTTAAAAAGCTCAGCGACGAAGAAATGCGCCTGATGTACGATTATTTTGCATCCTTTTCTGCTCTTTATCCTTCAGATGCAAGTATCCGCGTTCTGCGCGGCTTCATTGAAACCGCCAGCCAGAAACCTTTTGGCACCGGGTTAAAAGAATTGCTCAAGCCATCGGGCAATCTGCCGGCCAAAGCTGCAGTTGCTGCTGCTGCTGCTGCGCCTGAAGAAGACCCTCTTGCCGAACTCGAAAAACTGGCGCAATTCGATGCCGGCGTAACCACGACCATCAGTTCAGAAACATCCGCCACCAGTACCCCGGAAGTCGTCAATCAACCGGCAACACTTGAGCCACCCCCACCCGGAGTCGAAGATCTTTTCAACATCTGGGAATGAAGCGCAGGTTTTCTTCGCTCATTTTAAAGATTGATTCTGCAAAACTTGATTTTGTACACAATTTGCAGTAGTCTAGCAACCACGAACCGTTAAATCACGGTCAGCCTGTTCAATCTGAAGGAGAATTGTCATGAAAAATATCGCTCTTGGTCTCGTTTTGTGCGGAAGCCTTGCCCTTGTAGGTTGTGGCGCAGAACCCGCCAAGCCGGCTGCTGCTCCTGCCGCAGCTCCCGCCGCCGTAGCTCCCGCAGCTGCTCCTGCTGATGCTCCGGCTGCTGCCCCAGCCGCTGCTCCTGCTGACGCTCCTGCTGACGCTCCAGCCGCTGCCCCGGCCGCCGCTCCTGCCGACGCTCCCGCTGCTGCTGCTCCGGCTGCTGCTCCGGCTGACGCCCCTGCCGCTGCTCCTGCTGACGCTCCAGCCGCTGCCCCAACCGGCAACTGATTTCGACCTGCAAAAAGGGGACGCATCTGCGTCCCCTTTTTTATTTCCAGAAATTCATTTTCTCAGCGGTTATAATATTCCTTGAGCTTGGGTGAAGAATTAGTTCGCAATTTTTTCAGCGCCTTCTCTTCGACCTGGCGAACGCGTTCACGGGTTACTCCTAGAATGCGGCCGATTTCTTCGAGCGACCTGGGAGTGCCATCATCAAGACCAAAACGCAATTTAACGACTATCTGTTCTCTGTCGGTAAGAGTCTCGAGCACCCTGCCAATCTGGTCGCGCAGCAGTGAGTCGATAACCGCCTCTTCGGGGCTGACTGCATCGTCATTGGAAATATAATTCTCAAGCGATGTATCCTCCTTGTTTCCCACCGAGATTTCAAGAGAAACAGGTTCCTGGGTAAGGCGCACAACCTCTTCGATTCTGTCGATCGGCAGATCAACTTTTGCCGACAGTTCTTCCATCGAAGGTTCACGACCTTTTTCCTGGACGAACAGACGAATCTGCTTACGTACCTTGTTAACGATTTCCATAATATGAACAGGAATGCGAATTACCCTTGACTGCTCAGCGAGAGCGCGGGTTATCGCCTGGCGGATCCACCAGGTGGAGTAAGTCGAAAACTTGTACCCCATGGTGTAGTCAAATTTTTCGATAGAGCGCAGCAAGCCGAGGTTGCCTTCCTGAATCAGATCGAGAAACAACAGACCTCGATTGGTATACTTCTTGGCTATGCTAACTACCAGGCGAAGATTGGCAGTAATGAGCGCTTCACGGGCATCCGGGTCGCCTTCAAGAATACGCCGGGCAAATTCTTTTTCCTGGTCATGGGTCGCAAGGCTGAGCTTGGTAAGTTGCTGAAGATACAGTTTGACCGAATCATCGAAAATTGATTCTTCCTTGCGTTTTTCCCGCTCATCCTGATGATCGACGACGTCTTCATCACTGCGTTTCCGGTGCGGCGAAGCTACCTTGATTTCTTCATGAACAGCCTTCTTGACCTCGACAGGTATATCAGGTTTTTCAGGTTTTCCCGTTACTTCGCCTGTTTTAGGCTTGCTTTTCGGCATGTTCCAGCTCCTCTTCGCGGGTGAATCTTCCCATACCGCGAAATTTTCTGTAGCGTTCGTCTAATAATTTATCGGCTTCCATTGCCATTAATGTAGGAAGATGTTTTTCTATCCGGCTTTTTATTTCATCGGCAGCCATCTGATGATTTCGATGTGCTCCACCGATCGGTTCGGGAAGAATTTCATCGATAATTCCTGCCTCGAGCAGGTTGCCGGCTCTCAATTTCAGAGCAGTAGCCGCTTCTTTTGTCTTTGCGGGGTCGTTCCATAGAATCGCGGCGCAGCCCTCGGCTGAAATCACTGAATAAACAGAGAATTCAAACATGAAGACGCGGTCGCCGACGCCAATGGCCAGGGCGCCACCGCTGCCGCCCTCTCCGGTGACGAAACAGAGTATCGGAACCCTGATGCTCGACATTTCCGCGAGATTTCTGGCGATGGCATCGCTTTGCCCGCGTTCTTCGGCTCCAATTCCTGGGAATGCCCCGGGGGTATCGATGAATGCGATAATTGGTAACCCGAAACGTTCGGCGGTATGCATCATACGTAGAGCTTTGCGATAGCCTTCCGGGTGGGGCATGCCAAAGTTGCGGTAGATGTTTTCTTCAGTGTCATGGCCCTTCTGATGCCCGATAATCATCACCCGATGATTACCGATCTGGCCGATTCCCGAAACAATCGCCGGGTCGTCACCAAAAAGCCGGTCGCCATGAAGTTCAACAAACTCATCACCACACAGGCATTTGACCAGATCGATCGTCGATGGTCTGTTGATGTGACGCGCAACCTGAGTGATCTGCCAGGGCTCGAGATTACCGTAGACATCGTTTTTTAGAGCATCGACCTTTTCGGTAATGGCCTTTATTTCACGGGAAAGGTCTACCTTTCCAGATTCTGAGATGGCCTGGAGTTCACGGATTCGTGCTTCGAGTTCTATAATCGACTTTTCAAATTCAAAATCTTTTGCCATATGCTTCCTGTCAGGCGACCAGCAGCCGCAGAATTCGTGCAACCGTATTCTTCAAAACCCGGCGATGAATTACGCAATCAAGCATACCATGTTCCAGCAGAAATTTAGAGCGCTGAAATCCCTCGGGCAATTTCTGCCTGATCGTCTGTTCGATGACTCTCGGGCCCGCGAAACCGATCAGGGCACCGGGTTCGCCGATATTTACATCGCCAAGACTGGCAAAACTGGCAGAAACACCACCGGTGGTCGGATCGGTCATTATCGACACGAACGGCACTGCGGCCTGGTTCAGGCGTTTAACCGCAGCCGATGTTTTAGCCATCTGCATCAGAGAAAATATCCCTTCCTGCATCCGGGCACCACCGCTGGCTGAAACTATTATTACCGGGGCTTTTTCTGCTGCGCCGGCTTCAAGAGCCCGGGCCAGTTTTTCGCCAACCACAGAGCCCATGCTGCCGCCCATGAATTCAAAATTCATGACCCCAAGAACGATGCTGCGACCAGCGAGAGTAGCTCTCCCGGTGGTGACGGCCTCATTGACATCGGTCTTCTTAACTGCTTCAATCAGGCGTTCAGGATATGGCTTCGAATCGACGAAACTTAGAGGATCGACAGAATGCAGATCTCTGTCGATTTCGACGAATGAATTGTCATCGGTAAGCAGGGCTATTCTGTCCCAGAGGGGCATGCGCAGATGGTGATCACATTTGCTGCAAAGATAAAGATTTTTTGCCAGGTCTTTGATCAAAAGCGTTTCGTTGCATGCCGGGCATTTTTTCCACAGGTCGGAAGGGGCATCCCGTCTGGGACGGGTCAGTTTATCAAACCATCCCATGCGTTACCGCCCTTCAAAAGAAATATGTATTAGCATCATAAGTTCTGGTTATACCAGATTTGATAACCAGTTTCAAGAAGAAACCTGCCGCAGTGACCCTGCAGAAAAGAAAAGCGCCTCTCCGGCAGGGAGAGGCGTAAAGGTCACCTGAAAATGCTGATATTACAGGCTATCGGTAGTGAATTCCTTGGCGGGAGTTCGTTCTTCGATGCCCGTTGAAACTGCAGTGGCAAAAATGCGTATTTGGTAGGTGGTATTGGCATTGAGAGAAAACAGCTTATTGCTGAAAGTGCTGTTTACCACACCAAGTTCAGCGTCGTCGATCGGGTTGGTTCCGCCTTTGGTGAAAAGATAAACGATGCATGTAGCAGGTTCTTTCAGCTCAAAATCGACCTGGGCTTTGTAAGGACCGCTTTTGGCGATGTTGATAGAATTGAAAAGTGTGGCGATTTCGCCCGTGTTAGTAGAGGTTGAAGTGGTCGTGGAAACTTCGGTCGCTTTTGCAAGAGTTGTGAACGAGAGCACGCCGAAAGTCTGAGTAGTGGTCTTGTTGCTGCTCTTGTCTGTACAGATCAGTTCGTAGGTGTAATAGGTGGAGTGCAGCAAACCATTGATTTCATATTTATGACTGGTCTTATAAGTCGTACTGACAGGAAATTCAAGGCGGTCGCCGCCGGTGGTTTTCAGTACCAGTCTGCTGATGCATTCTTCGTCACTCTTCCAGGTTATGGTCACCGAATTTGCCTGAGGGGTTGCAACGACACCGCTGATAACCGGAGGAATCATATCACCGAACCCTGGCAGACCGTTGGTTCCATGGCACAGGTAGCACATGCTGTCATCGGTATAGTTATGATCAGGGTTTCTGGTGGTATCGTTATGGCAGCTCAGACATGAGGCCTGCTGCCAGCCCGGGTGCATATTGTCGAGCAAAGGCGCATTGTCATGACCGTTAACACCGCTGCTGTCAGTCGGGACGGTAATTATCGGAGTGGTAATGGCTCCTGGATTCTGCACAACGCCGTCGGTGGCGAGGCCGGTGCCGGTTGTGGTAGTCTGATAAGCGCCAAGGGGATTGACGTTGCCCCCGGAATCAGATGAGCTTGATGAACAGCCGGCAGTGAGAATTGAGACTGCGGTAAGCACGACCAGCAGCAGCCATGAATGTTCGTGCAGGCGACGGTATGACTTCATAGACGATCTGTGACCTCCAGATTCATTGTCCTATAGTGGTACCTCAGGGTTATCGGCATTTCGAGAAAGTCTGCTTAGAAGAAAAAATTTATAAGTATCCGTTCAGAATTTTTCCATTCCTGCCGAAAGGGTTGAAGATTTCGCATCGTTATCTTATTCTCAGGGAAACTATGAAACTAATCAGCAACATACTGGTATGGACAGCAACCTGGCTGGCGACGGGGTTATATACGCTGGCGGTTTATCCCCTGTATTTCTTCCGCAACATCGGTTATCATCTTCGCTCCCCTTCTGTTCTGCTCTATGCAACCCTTTTCTTCATTCTCGACCGCATTTCCAAATTGATCGTCGTCAACAATTCTCACCTGATGCCATTGAATATCATCGATAATTTTTTCACCCTGACTTATGTCAAGAATCCGGGCGTTGCCTTCGGATGGTTTCCCGACTGGCGCCTGCCTCCCATTCTTATGGCCTTGAGCATGATCGTCATCATCGCTTACTACAGTCTCAAGCTTCCAGAAGAAGAACGCCTGACGCGCTGGGCTCTGGCACTGCTTGTCGGCGGCGCGATCGGCAATCTTTACGACCGCATCATTTATGGCTTTGTCATCGATTTTTTCCTCTTTCACTTTGGGTCTTTCGATTTTCCCGTCTTCAATGTCGCTGATATCGCCATCGATGTTGGTGTATTCATGCTGTTTGTCGACATTTTCTTTCTGAGCCCCGACGAAGAAGAAGAGAACGGTGCCGAGAATCTGACCGCCAATGCGGCCTGATCGCGGTCATGTATCCGATACTGCTGTCGACCCCATGGTTTAACGTTTACAGCTACGGCCTGCTTATTGCAGCCGGTTACAGTCTCGGCACTTTCATCATCATCAGAGAAGCCGGCCGCAGCGGACTGAACCGCGAAGCCATCTTCGACATGCTTATCATTCAGCTGATTGTCGGAATCATGGGTTCGCGACTGCTGTTCATCATCGAATACACGCCGGAAAAGCTGACATTTTCAGACTTTTTTGCCTTTGAACAGGGCGGGCTTACTTTCTATGGTTCGGTAATCAGCAGTTTTATCTTCGACCTTCTCTATCTCAAGGCCAGAAGAATCCCATTCTGGCAGGCCATGGACTGTGTGGGTTTCGGCATTCCGGCCGGAATCGCTCTTGCCAGGCTCGGTTGCTTTTTCAACGGTTGCTGCTACGGCATTGCCTGCAGTTATCCGTGGGGACTTCATTTTGAGCATGCCGGGCCGGGTCTACAGCATCCGACCCAACTCTATGAATCTTTTGCCGCGGTGGCAATCCTTGTTCTTATGCAATATCTTAGAAAGTTCCGTCGCAATCACGGCGAAATCTTTCTCGCCTGCATGGCTCTTTACGGCTTCTTCCGTTTCTTTATCGAATTTCTCAGGGCTGAAAATCCAGAAATTGTCTTCGGCCTTAAACTATCGCAACTGATTGGTATCGGTGTAATCGTCGCTTCAGCAGCAGCATGGAAAATCATTGACAGAAGCCGTGAATATAGAATTCTTCCGGACAAAACCCCGGTAAACCTCAAGCCGGCGGAGTGATGATGCAATTTTCCGGCAGTCTTCATTTTCCGGTTTATACCTACGGCATCCTGATGCTGCTGGCATTTCTGGCTGGCATCGGACTTTTTTCAGCCAACTGCAGAGCCGCCGGCACCCGAACACCTGATCTGACAGACATATTGCTGGTGATCTCACTCTGTGGTATTGCCGGAGCCAGACTGCTTTATATCATGCTGTTTCCACATCAGTTCAACAGCATCAGAGACTATTTGGCTCTGCATGAGGGCGGTCTGGTCTTCTATGGAGGCCTGATTGCGGCGATTATTGGTTTATTTGCCTATCTTCGCCTGAAAAAAGCTGCATGGACTCCGGTATTCGACTGTCTTGTTCCTTCACTGGCTCTGGGTCAGGCAATCGGGCGGTTCGGCTGCCTGATCAATGAATGCTGTTACGGCACCAGAACGACATTGTTGCATATCTACCGGATCAGCAGCGACCCGCCGGAGTGCTTCAGGCATCCGACCCAGGCATACGAGGCAGCATTTCTTGCAGTCATGGCAATTGCAACCGCTCTGCTGTTACGCTGCCAGAAAGGCAGTTTTCTCAGGCCCGGCATGCTTTCAGGCATGTATCTGCTGGCATATTCCTGCTGGCGTTTTCTGCTTGAGTTCTTACGCGGCGACGAACGCGGCGGTTTTTTTACCGCTCTGCATCTTTCTCCCTCACAGCTCGTGTCAATCATTCTTATGGCCATAAGCACCGGCATGATAGTATACTGTTATAAATATTCTTCCGGGTTCGGAGACAATAAAAATGAACAAAACTGAATTATGGTCGGTAGAAGCTGAATATGCCGGCTTGCGAATCGACCTGGCCATCAACCGCAAATTTTCCGGGATTTCCCGCACACTTGCCCAGGAAATGCTGAAGAATGGTGAGATCAAAATCGGCGGTCAGGTTGTAAAACCCGGTCTCAAAGTCAAAGGCGGCGAAGAAGTAGCGATAGCTTTTCGTCCTGACGAAGTCGCCCCGGAAATCAAAGCGACCGACCTGAACTTCCCGGTGCTGTTTGAAGACCGTTATCTGATTGCCATTAACAAACCAGCCGGTCTGGTCGTGCATCCAGGTGCCGGAAAGGAACAGACCACGGTAGTTTCAGCTCTTCTCGGGCACACAAAACTCAGCCCAGTCGGGGCGCCAACCAGACCCGGAGTTGTTCATCGCCTCGATAAAGACACCAGCGGCGTCATGATTCTCGCCAAGACCCGCGAGGTGCACCGTAAACTTGCCGAGGCCTTTGCGGGTCATGACCTTGAAAAAGAGTATCTGGCCATCATTCAAGGTCATATAGTCAACCGGAAAGGCCGTATAGAGGTTGCAATCGAACGCGACAAAATACATCGCAAACGCATGAAAGCGACCTCGGCCGATAAAGGCAGGATGGCGATCAGCCAGTTTGAAGTGCTCGAATATCTCAAAGGGGCGACTCTGGTCAAAGTGAGAATTCTGACTGGACGCACCCACCAGATCAGGGTTCACATGGCCTTCACCGGACACCCGTTACTTGGCGACGTCACCTATGGCGGAAAACGCCACGAAAGACGCGCTGAGCATTTTCTGCATAGTCACCGACTGGGGCTCAAGCACCCAATGACCGGAAAACCGCTGAGCTTCGAGGCTCCAATTCCGGCAAGATTCGAACAGATGCTTGAACAGCTGCGCAAAGAAGCACCAGTCGAATCAAACTGATCTTTTGGGCATAATCTGCCGATGTTAAAGTGTATCCTCACCTTAAAACAGGAAGAAACACATGCTTGAACGGAAACTGACTGGCAGGCGCAGGGGCAACGTTGCCCTGTATGCGATCGTATTCCTTCTATTCGGCATAATCATGTCGCTTTTCATCTTTTTTCCTCAATTCCTTAACATGCAATCAGGTATCTATGGAATTTCCTGCCGCGAAATCCGTCAGAAGATTCAGATGGCGATAGAAGATCACGATGCCAACAATTCCAACAGTATTGTCGATCGTGGCAAGCGCGTCGATCTTGACATCTTGAAGGAAAAAGGGTTTTTACATGAGATAAAGCTGTGCCCCGAAAAGGGTGAGTATAGATTTGACGAGCGCGGTAAAGTGATCTGCACCTTTCATAAAACCGGAGATAATAAATGAACAAGCATCGAAGACGGACATATTTGATCAAAACAGGTCTTCAGCTCAGGTATATGGGCATCATCATCTCGACAATGCTTCTGGTGGCATTTGGCGTCGGCTGGGTAATCTATCATACCTCCTGGAGCCGCATCGCCAATACTCCAGATCTTACTCTCGACAAGCTTTCAGATATATTCGACACCGTAAATGGCATTCTAATGCACTGGATAGTAGTTTTTGTGCTGGCCATAGCGATTTTGTCAATTTTTGTCTCGCACAAGATAGCGGGGCCGGTCTATCGTCTCGAAGAGACCTCAAAGCTGATAGCTTCCGGTGATCTGACCCAGCAGATTCAGCTGCGCCAGGGCGACGAATTGAGAGATCTTCAGGAAGCCTTCAACCAGATGTCCGAGTCGCTTCGAAAAATGGTTGCCAAAGACCGTGAAGTTATCGATAAGTTGGTAGTAACCGGCAATCGCCTGCGCGATAAAATTGACAGAAAAAACCTCAACTCTGAATCGATAGAAGAAATTACCCGCGACCTGCACGTTGTTATCGAAGAACTGCGCCTGGTGACCAGCGGGTTCAAAATAGATGACAGCGAAAGTGATGAAGAAATAAAAGAAGCAGATTCAGAAAACGCCTGATTGTCCGCTGAATGCGACTCTGCCGGCCCTGCTAATAAAACTGTTTAAAGAGATTGTATCTTCTGATACAATCTCTTTAGTTATCAGAAGGCCGGAAGGAGCAGGAAATGATGCACCACCAGATTTTTGTCAACGGCGAATGGCGCGAAGCCAGTTTTCCAGTTTCATCATTCAAGGCGATAAGTCCGCTATCCGGCAGGCAGCTACCCGACAGTTTTCCCGTCTCCAGCTTTCTTGATATCGATGAGATGCTGCAGGCAGAAGAAGCTGCAAGACCGGCCATCATGTCGATTTCGTTCGAAAAGAGAGCTGAATTTCTCAGGCAGCTTGCCGAAAATTTAAGCAGCAATGCTGATGAGCTGACCAGAACGGCTAATGAAGAAACCGGACTGCCGTTAAAAACCTTTCTGCTCGACCATGACTTTGCCCAGATGATCAGAGGTCTCCGCGAAGCCTCTGAATATTGCCTGAACCGCACCTGGCGTCAGGCAACCATAGATTCCACCCTGAATCTTCGCTCGCTGCGGGGGCCACTGACTGGGCCGGTCGTGATTTTTGGGCCGACCTGCAATCCATTCAGCCTGAATGCCTGCGGAGGCAATGATTTTGCCTGCGCACTGGTTGCCGGCAATTCCATTATCGCGAAGAGCAACCCGATGCACCCGCTCACCAGCCGCAAGCTTGCGCTCATAATCAGCGAAACTGCCACCAGGCTTCAGATGCCGGCTGGACTGTTTCAGTTCTTCTACCATACCACTCCCGATCTCGGGTTTCGTCTGGCAGCACACCCCATGATAGGAGCACTGGCTTTCACCGGCAGTCGGGAGTCGGGATTACCTCTCAAGGCAAGTGCCGACCATTCCGGCAACCTTTCCTTCATGAACATGACCGGCCTGAATCCGCTGATACTTTTGCCGGCGGCCATAAACGAGCGCAAAACTCAGCTTTCCCGCGAACTGTGCGATGCAGTTCTGAGCAATGAAGGTCAGACCTGCACCAAACCAGGTCTGGTCTTTCTTGTAGAAAACAAGGAATCTTCAAGCCTGATCAGAAGCATGGTCGATGAATTCAATGCCGGCAGCTGCAAACCTCTCATTTCCGATCTGGTAGCCCGCCGTCTCGACACCATAGTATCAGGATTTGTACGGCTTGGAGCCAGAAAGCTGACCCGCAAGGAATTCTATCAGCCGAATCCCTTCGTCTACCCTTACACAATATTGCATGTAGATCTCAAAACCTGGCTGAAAATGGCTTCTCAGTTTCAGGAAGAAGCATTTGGGCCGGTAACCATATTCGTTACCCTCGAAAATGACCGCCAGTTTGTCGAAGCCATGAAACCCCTTGATTGCTGCAGCTGTGCCGGCATTTATTCCGACAGATCCGGTGCTGACTCAGAGCTCTACAAGGAACTTGAACCTTTTATCAGGCAAAAAGTTGCCAGATTGGCTAACGATCGCATGCCAGGCAGCAGCGTGCCAGCACGTGGTATGGTATCAGGCGGCAGTTTTCCGGCATCGAATCAGCCTGGGTTCACTTTCACCGGCATGCCGGCCGCCATTCAACGTTTTACCACAATGATCTGTTATGACGGAGTTGCCCAGGACCGCCTGCCAGTTGATCTTAAAGACATGAAGCCGGCGGCAAAATTGATCAGATTCATCGACGGTGAATATACCGACAGATAATAAGGAGCATGAAATGCTTAAGGACGGAGAATCAGGAGCAATCATTCAACGCGACAAGCAGACTTACGCAATCGCGCCCCACATTCCGTGCGGAGTGGTGACCCCCACCATACTCAGGCAACTTGCTGACGCGGCAGAAAAGTATCAGGCAGCTGCGGTTAAGATTACCAGTGCCGAGCGGATAGCCCTTGTCGGGTTAAAGGAAGAAGACCTGGACGCCATCTGGCAGGACCTTGGAATGGACAAAGGGGCTGCTGTCGGTTTATGTGTTCGCAGCGTCAAGGCCTGCCCCGGCACAGCTTTCTGCAAGCGAGGCATTCGAGACAGTCTCGGCATGGGTTTGCAGCTCGACAAGCTCTATCATGGCCTCGAACTTCCAGGCAAGCTGAAGATGGGCGTCAGCGGCTGTCCGAATCAATGTGCAGAGACCTGCATAAAAGACATTGGCCTCGCCGGTTTCAGCAAGGGCTGGAAGCTCCTGGTTGGCGGCAATGGTGGTGCCATGCCGCGTTTGTCACAGGAACTTGCATGTGACCTCGATGACGCACAGGCCCTGACCATGATCGACAAACTGGTTGCTTTTTATCGGGCCACTGCCAGACCTCATCAGCGCATGGGCATGATGATCGAACGCATGGGTGGCATGGAAGAATTTAAAAAAGCATTTGCCGCTTTCAACAAGCCCTAAATAAAACCGATAGTTCGGCCGATCCTTAGTCTGTATGCGCAAGAAAAACTTCTACGCTCTAACAGGCTTTATCTTTCTGACCATGATCGCACTGGTTCTCAACGGTGCCGCGGTGCGCCGCGGTGTAGAGCGCGCCGCAAAAGACATTGTACCCAAAGGTCAGCCGAATTATGATGCGATGTTCGCTGACGGCAAACTGCGCATTGCAGTTTTCTGGGGCTGGGACCATCCGCGTGATACGATCATGGGCTCTTTCCCGGCATTTGAAACCTTGAACGGTAAAAAGCTCTATTACAAGGGCAGGCCGGTTCTCATCGAAATCGGCATGATTACGCAGATCAACAACAATCCCAAAGGGATTTTCAAAAAAGCCCTCGAAGACCCGACGATAGACATGGTCATCTATTCAGGGCACGCCAGATATGGCGGCGGCATGGCTTTTTCGTCTATGGACGACATCTTCAAATGCGGCAACGGCGACCTGATCGAAGACCGGCACGTCACTCCATACCGCATCGTGCAGGCAACTTCCGAAGATCTTGACGCCACCGAATTTCCGGCGAACACCTACAAAATCATTCTTCTGAATTGCTGTGATTCTCAGGGTCACTTCCGAGAAAGCTGGGGCCGGCGTTTCGATGAATGTTCCGCTCCCATCGATCTTCTGACCGTCGAATACCCGGTTTTCAATCTTTATGACCATCGCCGCGTTCTGAATCTGCTGCGCGACATTCTTTCTTTTTCGAACTGGAAAACCGTTAAAAAGCACTATGATTCAGAGGTTCACAAACGCAAGAATCGGTTGATCATCGACCCGGTTTATATTCCATCTGAGAACGACATGGCCCTCGATAGAGAATACTAAATATTGCCCCCTGCGCCCTTTTCCTGTACACTGGTGCAGATCATTCAGCCAGAAGGCCATTGGGGGGAAATATGAAATTGCGTTTCTTGCTGCCCGTGCTTTGCTTTGTCCTGATCTGCTTCAGTGTTCATGCCGAACGACAGATCGAAGTTCAGCAGAACAATTTTCAGCAGAATATCAATGTTCAGCAGACAGAAGGCCAGCAGGCAAACAACCTGCCCAGCAGCAATTCCTCTGCAAATCCTGAATTTTCACAGACGCACGGCAGCGAAATATCGAAGACAATCGGTACCGTGAAGTCACTGGTGCCTTACGAAGATCTCTACAAAGTTCTGCAGCAGGATGCAGGCAAATATTTCATTCTGCCCATCGAAGAGTTCGAAGCTCTTAAGAAAGCCAAAGAAGGGTGGCTAGCTTCGATTTCCACCCCGGTAGCCGACCCGCCGCCGCTTCTTTATCAGGTTAATTCCGCCCGTTTGTCAGGCCGACTCGAAGACAATTTCGCCTTCATCGAAGCAACTTTCAAAATCGATACCTTCACCGAAGGCTGGCATGAAATACCGCTTTTCTGGGGCAGTCTGGCCGTAGAATCAGTTACCCTCGACGACCGGCCGACAACGCTGCGCACCAACTGGTTTGCCGGGCAGACCCGCCAGGTTCAGTTCGGCAAAATGAACCGTCAGAACATGCTGCAGAATGTCTATAACACAATGACTTCAAACAACGACACCCTCAGCCAGAACAACTGGAAAGACGCCATGTTCATCCTGCCGATTGCCGGCCGGGGTGCGCATGTCTGTCGGGTCGCTCTCGTCGTGCCGATACAGAATTTCGACGATCTTTTCACTCTGCAGTTCAGCATAACCCGCATTCCGCTCACTTTTCTGCAGCTGAATGCCGCCGATTTCATCCTCTCAATTGACAGCACAACTTTCAAAGATTTCAATGTTGCCGAAACATCAGAAGGAAAAGGCTGTGAATTCATCGGCTGGCTTGGCGCCAACAGTGACGTCAACCTCAAATGGCGGCGCAAATTTGCCAGACAACCGGCAGCCGACATCCAGAAACCACCGGCGGTCGAACCGGTTCCCACGACTGCCAGCGGCACGGCAAGTACAACTGCTGAAGTTTCCTTGCCGGTTACCGCCCCGCGTCCGCAGATTCAGCCACTGGTGTATGCACGTTCCCACACTCTGGTCAGCCTTGGCGAAACATCGATCTACGTGCATAAAACTTTTGACTACACGATAAGCAAGGCACCCGTTTCCAGCTTTTCCTTCAATATCCCTGAAGGAATCGAAATCGTCGCGGTCAATGCCGACCGCCCTCAGAACCAGAAAATGCTCCGTGAAGGCAATCATAAACGGCTGCGCATCGAATTTTCTCCGGGCCGCGAAGATGTCTGCCAGATCGAGATAGATTACGAAGCTCCGATCGACCTCACCAGCAAAATGATCAGTCTTCCCGAACTGTCACCAGTCGGAGTCGAAAGAGAACTCGGGGTGATAGCTGTCGAAGCGCTGACCTCAGTTGAAGTACAACCGGGCAACCTCGACACAAATCCGCTTGCCAAAGGCATTTATCCGATAGATCATCTTGAAATTCCTCAACCACTCAAAGACAGAGCGACAAGACCGCTGTTGCTCGCCTGGAGACATAACGTCAGCCCGACAAATATCGAGGTGGCAATCAAGCGCTATCTTGACGTGCCGCAGCAGACCGTCGTCGCCGACAGCATGGATGTAAAAACTACCTTCACCACCAACAAATCAAGCAATACGCTGGTGAGCATGAACATCCGCAACAACAACAAGCAGTATCTGCAATTACAGCTGGCCTCAGGGGCCGAAGTGCTGTCGACTTTCCGCAGCGGCGTTTCTATCAAGCCCGTCAACAGCAAACTTCCCGGAATGGTTCAGATTCCCCTCGAGATGAGCCAGAAAATTGGCGAACCGGTCGAAATCAATCTGCAGATTCTCATCAAGGAACCGGTTGATGACGTCGCCTGGTATGGCAGCATGGCCTTTGCGCCACCACTCGTCGACATACCCGTTTCTCATTTTTCATGGTATCTGTATGCCCCTGACGATTACCATCTCTACAGCTTCACCGGAACGGTAAAAGACCCACAGGCCAGAAAAGATCCATTCTTCTTTCGTGGTTTCATGCATATTTTGAGCGCTGCCTGGTCGCTGGTCAGACATCCTGACACAGTGATTTTCCTGCTCTTCATGGCTGTCATCGTCCTGGCGGTGGTATCACGCAGCCTGCTGCTGTCGATTCTCGGCTGGCTGTGGAATGCTGTCTGCGCCATTTTCGGTTTCGTGTTCGGCGGCAAGGGTTTTCGCCTTATCGAACTGATGATTGTGATCATGATCATCGGCGTCCTGGCGGCCATGGCAATACCCAATTTCCGAAAAGCAAGAGAACAGGCAAGAGACAAAGCCTGTTACGCCAATCAGCGGGTATTGCTCGGGGCTGTCGAAATGTACAACATGGACAAGGAAAATGGCATGACGTCGCTCGACATCGATGCTCTGCTCAACAGCAAATATCTAAAAAGCAGGCCAAATCTACCCGAAACGAGATGTCACTACCTGTCTTCAGGCAATCTGGCAGAAACAGGCGTCATTTATTGCCAGCTGCATGGGCCGGTTGAAGGTGATCTCAATCAGGTCAACGTTGCACGCAGAATGGAAAATGAAAGCATTGAATACAAGCGTGCCGATGTCAGCGGCAAAAGCATGCTGGCCGCACCTCAGGCAATGAACGAGCAGATGGCTGACCTTCAGCAGGAAGCTCCTGGCAAAGGCGGCAAAGCGGGGTTCGGAGCTGCCAAAAACCGTGGCATGCTGCCAATCAAATCCAAATTTGTCATGACCAAGAATTTTTATACCCTTGAACGTGATCTGGTAATGGCTGAAGTCGCAACCGATGGAGCCCTGCTGCCCAATTCGACCTGCCCGAGCGTCAGGTTGAGCTATGTCTGGGCTTCAATTCTCCGAACCACCGAAATCGTTGCCTTCATCCTGGCCCTTTTTAGCGCCCTGTATTTCGTTGCCGGCGCTTTCCAGGGCATCCCGTCCAAAATCACCTTCGCCGCCCTGATCATCGTTTTTCTGTCAATTGTCGACCTGAAACTGAAGAGTGTTGGCGATGCCGCCAATGCCGGGTTCTGGCTGGCCATGATCGGCGCAGTGATCTGGAAAGCTATCCTGCTTCTGAGTCAGGTAAAAATCGAAAACCAGACTCCGGTTGTCGAAATCAAAACCGATGTTCCACCAACTTCCGGCCGCAGTATGACGGCAATACTGCTCATGCTCATCATGACCATCATCATTCTTGCCGGCATGCCGGTTTTTGCCGCCGATTACCGCGAAATCCGGGTCATGGCACCGTTCCAGGATCTCTCGAAGGTAATGCCTTCGGGTGATCGGGCCGTAATCATTCCAGAAGCCGATTATCGCTTTCTCAAAGACATCGAAATTCCACCGGTCAAGGAAGTAATCGCCCCGGCCGCCTTCAGTTTTGACGGGGTCAAATACCGTGGCACGATTGAAGAGCGCGGCGTCAGATTCAATGCTGAATTCAAGCTGAACCTCTTCAACTCGGGCTGGAAAAAAGTCGGTCTTCTTTCAACCGAAGCCATTCCTTCTTCCGCTTCTCTTAACGACGAGCCTCTTGCCATGACCTTGATCGAAGACCAGGGTGAAACCTCCTACGGCTTCATGACCAATGCTTCTGGTCCGGCAATGGTCACCGTTGAATTTTTTATTCCGATGGCATCCAGCGAATACAAGCATTCCAGCCGTTTCAGCCTCAACATGGTTCCAGTCTGCATTTCGACTCTGCAGATTACGGTGAACGAAAAAGATTGCGAAGCCTGGATCGACCCGGGCGTGCTGCGCAACAGCGAAAAAACTCCTGAAAAGACCGTATTTTTTGCCATTCTACCCCCGACTCAGACTGTCAACTTCGAACTTTACCGCAACGTCGAAAGTGCCCCGCCCGAGGAGGTCAAATCTGCCGATCAACCATCTGAAACAGAGGAAGAACCGGTTATAATCGAAGAAAAGACCAGAATAACCGTGCGACAACAGAATTTGCTCCACTTCAAAGAGGGCTTCGTCACCGGCATCAACATTTTCGACCTCAAAATCATGGGCGGCAGCGGGATTGCCAGCATCGCCTTCCAGATTCCCGACAAAATAAGAGTGCTGAAAGTCGAAAACAAGCTGATCGAGGACTGGCGCCAGGTTGAAGCCGGTAACAGCCGCCACATCGATGTGGTATTCAAATCGAAAATCCGTGGGAACACACAGCTGACGATCGAATTCGAAGAAGACATTCAAAACCTCAAGGATGGAAATTACAACGTGCCGGAAATAATTCCGCTCGATGTAGAACAATCCTGGGGCCTGCTTGGCATCGGCTGTATTCAGGCCCTCGAGATATCGGAAAATGGCAACCGGGAAGGCTACACACCGACTGTCGCTGCTGAATTTCTCAAAGACTGGAACCGTGAGCGGCCTGAAAAGACTCCTTACGCCTTCAAATTTCTCAAACATCCGAATAATCTGACTATAACGGTTGCTCGGCCTGAAGACATCGAGCAGCAGACAGCAGTCATCGATCGCGCCGAAGCAATGACCCTGCTCAACGAAGACGGTTACCTGCTGACCAGGGTTGTCTATGAAGTACGAAACAACTCGGAACAATTCCTGAAAGTCAAGCTGCCACAGTTTGGCGCGGCGACTACCGAACTCTGGAGCACTCAGGTTGCCGGCCTGTCGGTAAGATCCGGGCTCAATGCCGAGCTGGGAGTATACAATCTGCCGATCGTCAGATCAGCGCTGGAAGGCGGCGAATCCAAGTCTTTCCCGGTGGAAATAGTCTATGCGATCAAGCTTGGAAAAGAATTGAGCGCTTTCAACCAGACTTACATGGAGTTGCCATCTGCCCATCTGCCGATCAGCGAATTGAGCTGGGTCGTCTACCTGCCGGAAGGCTACGAGCTGATGCGTGAAAAAGGGAACGTCGACCGGCTGCTGAAAATTGCCGAAACCAGATTTCTCGACAACAGTTCCTATTTCTCTTCGCTGAGCTCCTACTCGAATATTCAGAAACGGCAGAAAGCACCTGCTCAGTCGCAGATGGCTTCTCAGCAGAAACAGAGCGACAAGGTTTTTGACCAGACCGGTCTGTTGCCTGTCAAATTCAAGATTCCAACGACCAGCTGGCCGATATCTTTCTCGATGCTGCAGATCGAACCGACCGGCAAAGCGCCCTACATCGAAGGCATGCTGATCAACCCGAGAAAGGGGCGCGGTTTCCTGTTTCAGTTCATCATGATTGTGGTCGGTATTCTGGCTGCTGTCGGCGTGATCAAGATGTTCACCTCAGCCAACCATTACAAATGGTTCATGGTAACTGCCGTGCAGGGAATGATTCTTGCGATTGCCGTTTATCTCAAGCTTTATCAGGCCGATCATTTTGTGCAGCTCGGGTTCTCGGCAACCCTTGCCCTTTATCTGCTGTTCCGGTTTTTCACCTTTAAGCCGGCCACTGCAGCCTGAAGAAGGAGTCAGCTTGGAAATCGATTCGATGAATGAACAGACGGAACTGAAACCTTCTGGAAATGCCGCAGGAATGATGCTGCCAATGGCGGCTGTGCTGCTGGCCATCTTTTTCTGGGACTCGATGCTGGTGCTGCCGATCAAGTATCTTACTGTATTCTTTCACGAGCTGTCGCACGGTCTGGCGGCCGTTTTTACCGGCGGTGAAATTGTCAAAATAGAGATCAACGCCAATCTCGGCGGTGTCTGCTGGACAGCCGGGGGTATACGTTTTATCGTAACCAGTGCCGGCTATCTGGGCAGTCTGTTCTGGGGATGCCTGATTCTGCTTGGAGCAGTCAAAACCAGGTTCGATCAACAGATCACCGCCGGGTTAGGCATACTGCTTCTGGCAGTGACTGCTATCTGGGTCAGAAATCTTGAAGGCATCATCATCTGTTCGTTGACCGGGATGGGTTTGCTGGCTCTCGCAGCTTATACAAGCGAGAAAGTCTGCGACCAGTTCCTGAAATTTCTTGGCCTGACCTCATGTCTTTATGTGCTTATCGACATCAAAGAAGATCTGATCGACCGATCGATAGCCTGCTCTGATGCTTCCAAAATTGGCGAAATGCTGTTCATGCCAGGCTGGCTGGTTGGTCTGGTCTGGCTGGCCATTGCCGGTTATGTGACCTGGCATGTTCTGTCCTTCAGTCTCAAGGAATGAGCCCTAATCTCAACACCGAGGTGTAGCATGGATTTTAATTTTCAGGAACTTCAGCAGCTGCGTGACTTGAACCTGAAACTTGACAAGTTAGTAGAAGAGCTCGAGTCCGCACATTATGACCTTGATGGTTCGCTGGGCAAGGTCTTTCTGTTTCTTGCGGAGCATTGCAAAACCACGGCAATGTTTGTCGAAACCCAGGACGAAAACCTCAACCATCAGGTATTCTGTTATGGCAGCTGCGACAACAACATCAAGAGACTCGTCCCACAGCTGCATCAGATAACCCGGGCCATCAACTTCAATTTCAACAATATTCACTGGTTTGCTCAGCCGATCGAGATGGCCGGTAAAATCACCGGGGCAATCGCCCTTGCTTTTCCGCACGAAACAGCGCCCGAGAAAAACCTTGGCACTGCCATGCTCGACACAGTCAGTGAACTGCTCGATAACTTTTTTTTCGGAATTCACACCAGCAGTCTGAAGCACAGCCTGATCATGGGCATTCAGTCTGCACTCAAGAACCATTCGATCGTCGACTCGATCGACGGAGCCGTGTATGTTCTGCGCAAGGAAGTTCCCTTCAGCAAACTGATAATTCTCTATTCAGATCACGAACTAACCGGGGTCGAGAACATCAATTATCTGGTATATGAGAATGACCAGCGGGTTTATGGTTCCGGCGAAAACGTCCATCCTGGGCTTGAAAGTTTTATCAAAGCAAACGGCAATAGCCTGTCTGCAGACAGTGAAGCGCTGAAAAAGGCAATCGGCTGTGAAAACCTGACGATCACTTATCTGCTTGACGGCCTGATTGAAGAAAATCTGATCGGCAAGGTCATCTTTGTGCCTGAAGATGGCCGCAATTTCTCGATTTTCGCCCGCGAAATCGTCCAGGTTTTTGCCGAGAGCCTGCGCCAGCGACTGGTCGACTTCAACCGCGAACGTAACATGCTGCGCAAATTTTTCCCTGACCCGGTTATTGCGAGACTTACCGCCGAGCCAGGCTACGAAAAGGTTTATCTGACACCCCGCGCCGAACAGATTGGCATAATCTTCGCCGATATTTCAGGTTTCACCAAAATGAGCGAACAGATTCTCAAAACTCCTGAACGAATCACCAATTTCGTCGACAAATGGTCGAATGGCATCGTCACCAGAGTTTTTCCGCACGGGGCCTGTCTTGACAAGATTGTCGGCGACTGCCTGATTCTGCTGTTCGGCCCACCTTTCTACGAACTAGATTCGAAAGCGATCGTGCAGAAGGTTCTTGAATGCGCTAAAATAATCATCGATTACACCAACGAGTATCTGCGCCTGCCTGAGAATGACGACATTCAGAAGCACCCTGATTTCGAAAAGTTCGGAGTTGCGATCGGCACTAACTTCTGCCCTGCTGTAGTAGGTCTGATAGGACCAAACGACGATCTCACGGCATTCAGCTCCGGCATGAATATCACCGCCCGCCTGCAGGGGCTGGCCAAGGCAGGGCAGGTTCTCGCCACCGAAAAGATCAGAGAAGTTGCTTTAGAATCAGGCCGCTGGCAGTTTGCCGGCCCGGAATCGGCACCGGTCAAAAATGTCGAAAAACCGCTGGTCTATTACCATGTCAAACCGGCCTGACAACCCAGATATCAGCCATGCAGCCGAAGATGAAGCCTGGACGGTCTATATAGTCGAATGCCGCGATGGCAGGCTGTACACCGGAATAACAAACAATCTGGAGAAACGGCTGGCCGCACACAATGACGGCACCGGTGCCAGATTTACCAGAGGCAGAGGGCCGGTCATCTTGCGTTATCAGGAGCGCCAGCCAGACCGGTCAACTGCTTCAAAACGCGAAATGCAGATAAAAAGACTCAGCCGCGGCGCCAAACTGCTGTTGAGTGCCAAATTCGGAATGTAGCATCCCGTTGCGGGCACAGCGAAACAATCCCAGCCCTTAGCATGCGATTGCTTCGTCGTTTCACTCCTCGCGAAGCGCACGGATGCGCGAGCGTCAGAGCGAATGAGCAATCAAAGCGCTCTGAGCCAATGACACCAGTCACAAACTGTCACTGGTCGGCTCGTTCGCACTCCGGCGACTCACCGACACCTGGCCATCTCTGGCCTTCGCGAGCAAATCAACGCGGCAGTCGTTGCTAAGGCAAATTCTTCACACCCTGCAAACTGTCATTATATAAGCAGCGAATTTCAGCAGTTCAATCTGAACTGAATCTTTCGTCGACCACGGGTTTGAGTTTGCCGGTGCGGGGGTTACGTTTGATAGCGCCCGGTTTATGCCACTCAATTACAATAGTCATCCAGTTTTCGGCGAGAGATTCGGCAATTTTGTATGAACCCCGGCGCAAAGCCTCGACGACTCTGCTGTCTGGAACCGGCTTTTCAGCCTCGAGCCTGAGGCACAGCCTGTCGCGACCTTCAGCTGTCTGAGCGGCAATCTGAAATGACTGACTGACCGGTAAACCGGCAAGACCGGCTGCGATGTCAACAGGCATAAGATTGATTCCGCCGATTACCAGCAGATCATCGCATCGGCCAAGCAGTTCAAAAGACCGACCTCTGAAACCGCAGGTGCAGACCCCAGTCTCGACCCAGCGCCCCAGATCGCCGGTTCGATAGCGAACCACCGGCATCAATATCCGGTTCAGATTGGTTGCAACAATTTCGCCCGCGGTGTTGCCACCGACAGGCTGATGATTAACCGTATCGAGAATCTCGGCATAACAGTATTCTTCGAGAACATGATGTATCGAACCATCGAGATGCAGACACTGCCAGCCGATCGGGCCGGTATCGACACAGGCATAGCCGGCCGAACGGATCAGCTGTGCACCGACAGCCTCACGAAGAAAGTCACAGGTTTGCGGACGCAGATGTTCGCCGCCATAAAGAATCTTTTCGATTTTGATCGGAAGACCACGTCTGCTGATTTCTTCAGCAAGGTTGATGATGATCGACGGCAGGCCGACCACCGCATTGACCGAAAAAATCTGCAGATACTTGAGAATATTTTCGAGATCGGAAGCCCCGCCAACCGGCAGATTCAGGCAACCGAGGTTCTCGAGGGCACGGCCGGCAACATTGAAACTTGTCCAGAGATTGCCGGCGATAAAAAGGTTGGCTACCCGATCCCTGCTGCAGATGCCGGCATTCCGGTAAATATCTGTCAGTACATCAGTCACGTAGCGATATTCGTCGTTGGAATAAAAAGTGAACTTCGGACTGCCCGTGGTGCCCCCGGAGGCATAAACGTAACTGTCGGTCATCGGCCCGGTAAGAATCGCTTCAGATTCAGGGGGCGAATTTCGGTAAAAAGTTTCGCGGTCAAGTAGCGGCAACTTATGGAAATACTCAAAACCGCATCCGCCGGCTTTTTCAACAGCATTCCGATAGTAGGGGGAGGCTTGAATCTGCTTGAGAAGCAGTTCAACACGACTGGCTGAGTTGCCGAGATATTCGACATCGACCCATTCAACCAGTCCGCGCAGCAGAAAACTGCCCTCATGCGGTGCCCCATCATGCCCTTCGCTCATTCCACCGATTTCGGTGATGCGTTTCACGCCGGTGGCGAAAAGTTCATTCTCGAGCATGGTTGCCATTTCGTTGTCACAATATATTCCGGCGGTCTGCAGATACGCTGCCAGCGGCCTGACCTGTTCCAGCATCGTATCGAGGTCCCGGGTCTGTTTGAAAAAAAGCGTCCGGTTGAGACAGGATACCTTAAAGGCGCTGTCATGCTCGATCACCAGCGTGAAGCTGAAATCTTCCGGGCAGATCAGTCGGCCTTCGCCACGGGCCTGCGACATGCGTGCCAGTTCGCGAACCTTGCGAATCTCGACTTTTTCGTCGAAGCTCAGTTCTCCAGTCGGAAGCTCTTCACGCAGCTGAACAAGCTCATCATAAAGCGCTTCGGCAAGCAGATGCGTTGTCTTGATATCATGGTCAATTACGTAGACCACATGCGGCGATGAGCAGGCCTGCTGATCCCAGCGACAGAGATCGAGTGCCAGACCTCTGATCATCGAAGCTGCGGGCCCTTTTCTGATGCGCCGGCCATCGACTACCGCAAAAGAGTAGCGCGGCCCGTTCTCGATCAGTCTGGTAGATGCGCCGATACGACCTTTCAAAGACAGAAGAGCATCATGACCACCCCAGAAAACGACGGTAATCGGAGCCTGCAAGAGGGTATTCTCGACGGCTGCATCGCCGCCTTTCCAGAGTAATGCCGCCTGGTTGGGCCAGATAATGCCGGCCGGATCATGTTCCTTGATACTTTCGATGAAAAGCAGCGGAAATACCGGATCGACACGCGACATTTTGAGAATGTTGGCATTCTTGGTGATGATGCCGGAAACAAGACTGTCAACAGCACCCACAAAGACATTACCGGCGGTAAGATGCAGAAGAATTCCGCGCGGAACGGCACGAAGTCTGTAACCATGGTGCGGCATCGCGATACCGCGATCGAGAACCGCAGGATCGCCGAGCTCTCCCCGGAGTCTTTTTTCCAGATTCTGTCGGCTGCAGATGGCGCTGACAACCGCAAACCCTTCTTCGATCATTGCCGGGCTGAAAAGGGTCAGGCCCGGCAAAATCTTTGCTGCCTGCCTCCTCAGATGATATTCAGGATCAGCCCAGGATTTCCCGACCTGGTCAAGAATAGCGATTATACATTCAATATCTGGTTCGGCTGCCAGGGTAGCTTTTTCTGCCGCATCGGCAAGAACTTCGCCGATGGTTTCCTGGTTCAGCCATTCCGCATCGACCTGCCGGCCAAAAACCATACATTTTTGCTTTTTCATATTGTTCATCCGTTATTTAAGCAGATCGAGCGCGGTGATGGCGCAGCCCTTGTGCTTGGCCAGTCCGGCTCTGCCGCTTATGCGAAAGGTTTTTCCGGGGCGGCCACAGGGGCAGTCGCCCTCGATGATCGCTTTGTCGGTAGTCAGCAAGGCTATCGAAGGGTAGCTGGAAAGATATGGGGTCATGAGATAGAGCAGGCCTTCTTCGCCATCTTTGACCGGTTGCAGAGTCTCGGGGTCGACCGCCAGCGCGCGGGCAAACACCGGGACATGCAGCCGCCCGGCTTCGCAGTCTACGTAGGGAATCCCGTGTTCAACCATGCCAAACAGGTCACGCAGATTCTGACGTGGCATGCCAAGAACTTTCTCAATGCGATCCTTGAATATATCTTTGGTCACCTCGAGGTCTTTGTGCATCTTCCAGCCGCCACCGGTAATGATATATGAATTTTTACCGAGATTCAGACGCATGCCCTTCTCATCAAGGCGATTGCATACCTGCCAGAGGTAGGCTGGAAACCCCAGAATTCTAACTGGTTCGGGACGGCGACTGAACTCGATCAGCTTTTTAACCGTAGCTTCTAGATCGAATTCAAAATCATTGGCGTTATGGTTCCAGCGGATGGCATAAAAGACTGAGCGTCTGGCAGTCAGGCCAGTGAGCATTTTATCTGAAAATGCGGTGCCGACATTTCCGGCAACTTTCGGATCGTAAGTAAAACAGAGATAATTAACCTTTTGCGAGTGATCGACCATGCCCAGAGAAGCAAAAATACTGTTTACGATCTTCAGAATACGGCGATAAGAGCGGTGGTCAAGCACAATAGCGCTTTTGCGGCCACCGGTACCGGACGAGGTCAATTCGATCTTGACCTGTTTTTCAGGCACTGATATCAGCCTGAATTCTTTGAAGATGGTGACCAGTAGAGGTGGTATCTGTTCAGGGGCGCAGTCCTGGTCGAAATCACCCAGACCGGCACAGGAAAGAAATGCCCGGAATTCAGGGCACCGGGCTGCATGCCAGCGCAGTGCCTCGTTCATGGCCCGGTCAAAAAGCTGGCCGGTATAAGGGTTGTGATCGAAAGCGTCAGAAACGTCAAAAAGTTCGCCACACGCGGCAAATGGTTTTGCTTCAGCCAATTCTCCACTCCTCGTCAAAATCAGGCTGGCATCTGACCAGAAGGTCATACCAGCATTTCATGAACGCATCGAGAAAACGCCTGTTATTGTCGACCAGGTGCATATCCATAAAATCGAGGCTTTCAAACGACCTGGAAAATACGAGAAAGTCTTCACGCAGCCCGTCATCGCACATCTTCATGGCCGGGAAATAGGCGCAGGGAAGAAATTTTGCATCGAGAGCCAGCCGCTGTTTCTTTGGCAAAAAAGCACTCACCAGCATTTCAATATAACGCATCCCTGATTTGGCAGCCTCTTCGCAGAACCACATCAGAGTATTGCGCAGGTCTTTACCGGCATGCCGATAGCCGACCATAACTCCGTTGCCATCGAGTGGATTGAAATTGACGAAAATGTCAGAAGTGCCATCTTTGGCTGAAAACAGCATATTAGGGTCGGTAAAAGGAAAGAAAACCTTCTTCATGAGGTCTTTGTCCTGATAGCGATAAAACCTTTCGATGACGGCATCTTCATCAGTCAAAACGTCAAAGGTGATGGCCGGGCCCATCCTGCGAGGGTCTTCACTCTCTAGAACCACAGTCTCAGGCTCTTCAAGATTCAGATCGCCTCTGATGATATTATAGAAATCAAGCATTTCCGGAATCAGCTTCGGGCATTTGCGGCGGTATTCAAGGCATTTAGGCCCCATAAAAACCTCGAGCCCATGTGTCTCGAAGGATTCAACTTTGCGCACATTCGGAAAAATGCCGGTAGACATGAAACCAAGATGTTCAAGAACCACCTGAGGAGCAAAACTGACTGTTCTGGTGGTTGCATAAATGATGTCGCAGGTGCGGGTCTTTTCTGTGAGCAGCTGCAGACCGTGCCTGACCATGGTGCGCATGACGTCCTGACCGCGAAATTCATTAAGCACTGAAGCAGCGTATGATTTGCCAATCTTGTTGACCGGGTCGATGGCAAAAATCACTGACCCGATGAGGCGGCCTTCTATTTTGGCAACTGTCCAGAAATAGGCAGGATCTTCTACCTTTTTGGCAATAATAGCAGGGTCTGCGACTTCCGGGAGGGTGTATTTGCCTTTATAAACCTTGATGTAAAGGTCGATGATCGCGCTGATATCATCTTTCGACGCAGGCTGAAACACGACAACACGTTTGTCGTTCAGAACGAGCGGCATCAAGACTCCCCTTTCAAACACGATCTCACTAACAGTGTCTGCAAGGTCAGTATAACCGGCAATTCTACTTTACGTCAATATACCCTGCCAAAACAAAGGGTTCCGAAAGGCATCTGCAGGGAACTGGCGGAGATGTGGAGCCAGATACAATACTCATGACCGCTTTTCACGAAATGTCTGAAAACCAAAATAAGTGCAGATATCTTCGAGAAGCTCGTAAATAACCGGCACAAAAAGCAGCGTCAACAGAGTCGAGGTGATCAGGCCTCCTATAACGGCAATAGCCATGCCGACACGCATTTCGGAGCCCGGACCGGTCGAAATGGCCGGCGGAATCATTCCGCCGATCATGCAGGCGCTGGTCATTATAATCGGCCGCAATCTGATCGGACCGGCGGCCAGAATCGCTTCGCGACGACTGAGGCCATGCTCGCGCTGCTGATTGATGAACTCGACGAGCAGAATACCATTTTTAACAACCAGGCCCATCAGCATCAGAAAGCCAATCATGGTCATGACGTCAACTCTTGCCTGGGTTATAATCAGAGCGAAGATAGCACCGATTACGCCCAGAGGCACCGAAGTCATGATCGTCAGAGGGTGCAGGTAGTTTTCGAACTGTGAGGCCAGAAGCATGTATACCAGCAGAGCCGCTATGAGCGCGGCAAAAATCATACCTTCCGCAGCTTCTTTCTGCACTTTCGACAATCCCTGCGGCTGGATTCGATAACCCGGGGGCAGCAGTTTCTTCATTTCAGCCTCAAATTCTCTACTTGCGGAACTCTGCACTTTGCCCTCGAGATTACAGCCAATCCGGATTTCGCGCGCCCGGTTAAAACGGTTGATTGCGGCAGCACCCGGTTCGACCGAAAACTCGGTAAGATTGGCGAGAGGCACAGTGCGTCCGCCATCATTGGTTCGCACCATCAGATTTGGCAGATACTCAGTGTTTTCACGAAAAGTTTTCTGCAGGCGCATTTTGACGTCGTATTGACGCCCGTCGGCTTTGAACTGTGTAATTGCCTGCTGGCCGCCAACCAGAAGATTCAGAGTCGTTGCCAGAGCCCCGACATTGACACCAAGAGTATCCATACGCTCGCGCAGCAGGCGTACCCGCAATTCAGGCTTGCCAGGTTCGCGGGTGTCGACTATATCGACAAAACCGCCAGTCTGCTTCATCCAGGCCGTTATGCGGTCGGCCAAATCATCCAGAACTTTAAAATCAGGCCCGAGCAGGGAATAAGTCATCTGCTGGTTGGCAGCCCCGATACCGGCAGCCATCGGATCATGCTCTTCAACAGAGCCACGTTCAATACCCGGAATTGCGCTCAAGGTCTTTCTGACCATATCCATAAGCTGCAGTTGAGACAGGCCAGGGCGTTCGCTGCGCGGTTTGAGATTAAGGGTGATAGTGCATTTGGTCGGGTCTTCAAGCGGGTCAGCAGCGACTGTCAGCAAAGAAGAAGTTACCCATTCCTTTATCGGCGCGATAATTTTTCCTTCTGCCTCCCTGGCAATGTTGCGGGAGCCCTCAAGAGAGGTGCCTGCCGGTGTGCGGAAATTTACCAGAAACAGGCTTTTATCAACCTGCGGTTTGAATTCATATGCTATAAAGCCGCTCAATGCCCAGATCAGCAGCAGAATTGCAGCGCCGGAAACCAGAATGAGATTGCGGTGTTCAAGAACATAAGCAAGAATGCGTCGATAAGTCTCGTCGACCATATCGAGAATGCTGCCGAAAAACCTTGCCACCGCGTTCTCGTGCTCTTCCTTTTCAAGGTAGCGCGCCGCCAGCATCGGGGTAAGTGTAAAACTGACGACCAGTGACACCAGAACCGTTCCGGTTACCGTAATGCCGAAATGATAGAGGAAACGGCCCACGATCCCGCTCATAAGAGCAACCGGCAGAAACACGGCAACCAGAGAAAAAGTCGTTGCAGTAACTGCCTGACCGATTTCCTCGGTAGCGTCCCCGGCGGCCTGAGCCGGTGGTTTTCCCAGGCGCAGATGCCTGAAGATATTTTCGATAACGACAATCGCATCATCGATAAGCAGACCTACCGACAACGACAGAGCCATGGTAGTCATGGTATTCAGTGTCAGACCGAGTACCCGCATAAATATGAAGGCAGCCAGAAGCGATGATGGAATTGCCAGGGCCGAGATAAGGGTAGACCTGACATTGCGCAGAAAAAACAGAATTACCAGAACTGCCAGTACCCCGCCGACTACGATATCCACCATCGTTGAATGCACCGACTCTTCTGCAAATGGAGTCGTATCTATGATAATCCGGATTTTTACTCCCTGTGGGGCATTGAGATTGAGCTCAGCAATAGCCTCTTTCAGCATCCGGGCCGCTTTGACCGCATTTGCACCTGACTGTTTCTGAACCTGAAGACTGACTATTGGCCTACCGTCGGTCATGGCAACCGAAGTTTCATCTTCGACAGTGTCTTCAACGTCGGCGATTTCGCCAAGATGAATCGGAGTCTGATTCACGGTTGCAATTGTCAGACGCCTGAACGCTTCGACGTCGGTCAGTTCGCCCATGGTTTTAACCACGAACTCGTTACGGTCGTTCTCGATCTTGCCGGCAGGAATCTCGATGTTCTTGGATTTAACAGCCATGACAACTTCGGCCACCGACAGTTGATGAGCGTTCAATCGATTATTATCGATCCATATCTTGATTTCGCGATCACGAACCCCGAGTTCCCTGATCGAACCAACACCCGGAATACTTTGCAGACGAGATTTGACTACATCCTTGACGTGTCTGGAAAGCTCTGCCACCGACAGATTTCCAGAAATTGCCAGAGTCATGATGGGGATGGCACCGGTATCGAACTTTTCAACTACCGGATCATCCATTGCGTCAGGCAGAATGCTTCTGATTCCGGCGACCTTGTCGCGAACATCCTGAACTGCGACATCGATGTTACGCTCAAGCTTGAACTCGGCAATAACCCGGGCAATATTTTCTGAACAGACCGACCTGACGCTTTCTATGCCATTGATGGAATTCAGCTGTTCTTCAAGTTTATCGGCAACTTTCGATTCCATGGTTTCGGGGCTGGCCCCGCGATAAACACAGGTTACGGTGACGGTTGGCATATCGACTTCGGGAAATTCATCGACCCCCAGCCCCAGGTAACAGAGTATGCCGAAAAGAGCGATGGCCAGATAAGCCATGATCGTGGTTACTGGTCTCCTGATCGATGAATCGGCAAGAATCATTGATTTGCCTCACTGTCGACTCTGACCTGAACACCGTCAGACAGAAGATTGAAGCCCTTGTCGACAATCATAGTACCCGAGGCAAGACCTGCAAGAATCGAAACCATACTATTCCTTGTCAGACCGACTGTAACAGGAGTCCGACAGGCTTTTCCATCATTGACGGTATAAACCCAGGCGGAACGAGGCTCGCCCGGCAGCGCATCGGTTGTGCTGGCAATCTGGACTATACTGTTTGGGACTACCGGATAGCCCTTTTCTTCGCGGATAACGACATCAACATCGGCATAACCGCCGTGACTGAGCTTATGCTCATCGTTAGAAACCAAAGTAATAATTTCAAATGTGAGGGTCTGTGGATCTATCGCGGGAATGACAGTGTTTACACCTGATTCAACGGGTTTCGACAGTAACGGCGAATGAAGCATCACTCTGGCACCGAGGCGGATGAATGGCAGAATACGTTCAGGCAGACGCGCCTTCAATTCAAGAACCGAATCATCGACGATCGATATCGACTGACCCTCGCTGTGTTCTTCCTCCATAAGGGTTTTCGCCACAATCAGCCCGTCAAAAGGTGCAAACAGAGAAGAATCTTTGAGACGCTTTTCAGCGTTGCGAACCCCGACCCTGGCCAGTGCATGCATAGATTCTGCGGCCGTCTGAGCCGCTCTTGCCTGCTTGATCTGGCTGTCGGCGACCTGGATCGCATTCATGGCAAGTTTATATTCGCCTTCCATGTGATCGAGCTGCTGTTGCGGAATAGTGTCTTTTGCCCGCAGTGCTTTCGCTCTCTCGAAATCAAGAGTCGTGGTTTCGAGGCGTATCGATGCCTGCTGCCGGGCGACATTAGCGGTTTCAAGCGCGGCTTTGGCTGCTTCTATCTGAGTTTCTGCAGACTTTGCACTCATGCAGGCACTCTGAAGATTGATCTCAGCATCTTCAAGATCAAGAACGGCAAGGGGCTGGCCCTTTTTAACCCGGTCACCCTCTCTAACCATAACCTTGCCGACATAACCGCTGTTTCTGATTTTCAGAATCGCGCGCCTCGGTGCCACCAGCTGTCCGGTAGTTTTTTCGATCCATTCGGTAGTGCCTTGAATCGGGGCGATGAGAGTTACCGGAACCGGGTCGTTGCCGGCTGCAGAAAGAATCGATCCCGTGATTGAAAAAACGCAGAGCAGCAGAAAGCTCTGAATAACTGCCAGAACAGGCTTAAGCCTCATTTTTTCAGATTTTCCGGATGCAAAGTGAGGCTGAAATTGAACGGATGATGAAATACTTTTTTCTCTGGCGGTAAAGGCGATCATTTGTCTTCCTTTGCTGTTACTATTGCCTGTTCAAGGTTGCCGCAGGCATGCAGTAATGCCACGCGGGCAAGTTCACGATCCAAATTTGCCGAAACTCTCCTCTGACGCGCAGAAACCAGAGCTGACTCGGCATCGAGAAGATGCTGAGAAGTTACTGCTCCAGCCTTGAAGCGTTCCTCGGTCAGGCGCAGCGACTCAGCCGCCTGCTTTTCGGCCTGACCTGAAAGAGCAAGCCTGGCTTCGGCTTCTTCAATTCGCAGAGCCGCCTGATGAATGGCCAGACTTATATTGCGCTGCATGTCTTCAAGATCATGGGAGGCTTTACTGCGGGCTGCACCTGCCTCGCGTATTTTGCTGCGCGTCTGCCCCCCGTCAAACAGATTGAGGCCGACATAAAGCGTTGCATCCCAGTTATCCTGAGCGTCATTGCTCTGTGTGCCTGAATTCCAGTTCCATTGCACGGCAACAGAGGGAAGAAGTTCCCCTTTGGCGGCTTTTTCTGAAGAGGCATGAATCTTTACCGCTTCTTTAAATGAAGAAAGTAGCGGGTGACTACGGGAAGCGATTGTCTGAGCTTCTTCTTCATTAATCTGCGGAATTATTGTATCGGACTCTGAAAGCATCGCAGGTTCCAGCTGCAACCCGGAAAGCATTTCCAGACGCGAAAGAGCGAGATCAACGCCATTCGCAGCCATAACGATATTTTCGCGCCGCTCGAGAATTGCCACCTGAACTTTCAGCAGATCGTCTCTGACTGCAACCCCCGCTTCCATCATGTTCTCGACATTCTTTTCATGGCCAAGATGGTTATGCAAAGCCTGCGACGCAACTTCTTCCATGGCCCGGGCACCGAGAAAACCAAACCATGCTTCCGCTACTGCTTGAGCAATGTCTTCACGCCGACTTTTTGCAAGATGAGACTGCAGATTCACGGCCGATCTGGCAGCTTTGATGCTATTTCTGATCGCACCACCCGTATAAAGCGGTTGCGAAAATCTTAGGGTATCGACCTGAAATTCATCCTGCCCCATACTGATCGCCCCGGCACCCGGCATCTCAATCTGCGGAATATGGCGCATGCCGGTATAGGTTTCTTCTGCTTTCAACCTGGGCAGGTTCTGGCTTGATGCAAATTTTAGTTTCTGCCTCGAAATTTCTACCGCGTCTTCGGCCCCCAGAACCGCAGGATTTGTCTTAAGGGCTGCATCAACGCACTGCTGCAGGGTAAAATTCGAAACTGCGGCATCATCCCTGCTACTATCAGCCACTAGAGTAAATGGCAACAGACAGAACACAATGACTGTCAGATAAAATCTGCTTTCCGAACCTCTTTTATTGAGAAAATTCACAGATTGTTCCCCCTGGAAATCTTTTCTTTACGGGCATGTTTTACATCAGCACACTTTCTTTTTGCTGACATACCAAAAAGAATGAATTCAGACACCTGATCAGCAATCTTTGTCAGAGAAACCTTTCTTTCACAATCCCAGTGGTAGCGAAGCGACTGAAGTATGACCCCGATCATCGCATGTTTCACGAACTCGATATCCAGATTTTGGTTAAATAGTCCCTGCCGGCCCGCTTCAAAGAGATCATTCATTTTCCCAAAAGCGGCAGCAATGAAACGTCCTGACAGTTCATTGCGCAACTCATCACAGAGAATGCCATCGTCAGCAGTCATACAGCGAAAAAAGAACCTGGCTTCTGGGCTTTCCGAAGCCTGGCTGAAAAAGCGCCTGGTCTCTTTTTTCAGCTCATTTTCAAATGTGGCGGCTTTCCATTCACACGGCCCTGAAATCATTTTCACATCGAGAAAGTGATCGAACACTTCCAGGAAAAGATTTTCTTTGGTATTAAAGTGACTGTAAATAGTTGCTTTGCTAACTTCAGCCCGTGCAGCTATTGCGTTAACATTGGCCTGTTCGAAACCATGTTCGGAAAATTCGGCCAATGCAGCATTGAGCATCCGTTCAAGGCGTTCTTTCTGTAATTTTGTACTCATTCTTTCATCCGACAAAATTAGACTCGTAAGTCCAGAAATCTAAACCATGCAGTTTAAATAGTCAATTACCTTTTTCATTCATCAGAGCAATCGATTACTTAGCCATTTTGTGAAACGTATTAAGCAGGTCAGCCATTGCCTACGCTTCTGCCACCATATTCATCATCTGTGGTTTGGTAGAATCGGCAGTATGGCATACGCGGGGAGTGTGTTAAAATCGACAGCATGGTGAAACAGTTCGATATTGTGATATGTGGGGCCGGGCCGGCAGGAATGCTGGCGGCAATCGCCGCGGCAAGATCTGGCAGGCAGGTGCTGCTGCTCGAAAAAATGTCACGACCGGGCACCAAATTGCTTGCCACCGGCGGCGGGCGCTGCAATCTTGCCAGCAACCTCAACAATGATGAAATAATCAAACGATTCGGCCGCGAAGGTCGATTCATGATTCCGGCCCTGAAAAATTTTGACGTTGAAGCGCTGAAGAAGTTTTTCGAAGAGATAGGCGTCAAATGTCACGCTGCAGACGGCATGCGGATTTTTCCCGCAGATCACAATGCCACAACCGTAACCGATGCCCTGCAACGAGAATTGCAGCATCTCAAAGTAGAATTGCGATGTTCGCAAAAAGTTACCGGTATCATCATAAAAGATTCGGGAATTGTCGGCCTGGAAGTCAACGGCAGCCGGCTTTCCAGCAACAGACTAATCCTGGCAACCGGCGGCAAAGGTTATCCGGCGCTGGGTTCTGATGGCGAGGTTTTCGATATGGTCAGCAGAGCCGGTCATTCAGTCACACCACTGTTTCCAGCCATGCTGCCGTTGAAAATTAAAGAAAGCTGGGTGAAGAACTGCAGAGCCGACACGATTGGTAAGGCAACCATTCGCATTAACCTGCCGGAAGCGGCGAAGCTTCAGGCGCGTGGTGACCTTATTTTCACCGCCGACGGCATTCGCGGCCCGGTGATTCTTGATTTTGCCCGTGAAATAACCCCGCTGCTTGAAAAATATGGCGAAGTACCTCTGCTGGTCAACCTTACCAGAGGAATGAACGAGGAAGAACTGCGACAACGCCTGGAAATGGAACAGAGAAAAGTGCAGCTGCAAAATGCCGCTTCAACCCTGGCAACCTTTATTCCCTCGCCGCTTGCTGTTGAATTATGCCTTCTTGTCGGCATTGAACCTCAGGAACCGCTGAAAAAGCAGCCTGCTGCAAAAAGAGATGCGCTGCTGAAAGTTCTCACCTGGACACCTCTGACCGTTACCGGCCACGATGGCTGGAATTCAGCCATGGTGACCAGAGGCGGCGTGTCACTGAAAGAAGTCAGGCCCGAAACCCTTGCAAGCAGACTGATTCAAGGGCTGTTCTTTTGCGGCGAAATGCTCAATCTCGATGGACCATGCGGAGGCTTCAATCTGCACTGGTGTTTCGCCAGCGGCATGCTTGCCGGTTCCAGTGCTGCGAGATCATAAATCTGTTTCCAAATCAGGCGCAAATGAAGTAATATGGTTTCCGGCAAAATCAAATATTGGAGGAAACAATGCAGAAGGAACGCAAAGCGAAAGTCATCGAAGTTTTGAATAAGGCCCGCTCGATGGAATTGCACGCAATTCACCAGTATATGAACCAGCACTACGGTCTCGACAATTCTGATTACGGCGAACTCGCAGCTAACGTCAAACTGATCGCCATCGACGAAATGCGTCATGCCGAAGCTTTTGCCGAACGTATTAAAGAACTTGGCGGCGAACCGACAGCCGAGCTCGCCGACAAAGTTACCAAAGGGCAGAAGGTTAAACAGGTTTTTCCGTTCGACGCCAAACTCGAAGACGATACCCTCGACAACTACAACCAGTTTCTGCTTATCTGCCGGGAAAACGGCGACAGCATCTCGGTGAAGCTGTTTGAAACCATCATCGATGAAGAACAGGCACATTTCAACTATTTCGATAATGTCAATGAGCATCTTACCAATCTGGGCGAATCATATCTGGCCCGCATTGCCGGCACTCCGGCAGACACAGGCGCGGCTTCAAAGGGCTTTGTAACCCAGAACAACGCAGCCTGAGAAATAGATATTCAAGATGGCACATTCCCTCTTCGGGGAGTGTGCCATTTTTTCAGGCAGGCTTTGATCGCAAATATCAGACCAGCGAAGATTCACAGCGCCAGAAGTCGAAATGCAGCATTATTTCTGCATTTCTTCTGCTTTTATAATTCCTGTTCCTGATTTTCGTCATTGTTAAGTATCTGAAGAGGGGTTATCCTGAAACGAAAGTTTCAACGGGTTATTCCTGCAGAATTTTCAACAAGGCGGTCCGAGCAACATGAGAATAATTATTGGCATCCTGATGCTGGTCATCCTGTTCGGGCCGTCTGCAATGGCTGGCACGCAAAAAGATCGCGACTTCATGGATAAGGCTTCTGAACTGACATATGAGGGACAGCTCAAAATGGCAGAAAAATTGGCAGGCCAGGCAACACCGGCCTCAGAAAGCAAAGACGACTCTAGCGGCACTTCACTTTTCCTGACCATGATCTGGGGCGCCCTGGGAACCGGCTATTTTATCTACGGAAAAAAGCAGTCACGTTTCACTTTTCTGATCTGCGGTGTCGGGCTGATGGTTTTTCCCTTTTTCATCAGCGATCTGACGGCCACGATAGTTTTGGGGCTGGTAATGACCCTCGCTCCATTCAAGATTGATTTTTAACAGGCAGGCACCAGCGCCTGAGATTAATCAGACCGCGCAACACCTCATCGAGAGCAAGAGCTGTAACCAGGCCTGCTACCCCGTATTGCATCGGGAAACCTAGAAACCAGGCAAGCGGAACGCAGACCAAAAGCATGACAACAAATGAGGTTTGAGCGACATATTTTGCCTCACCCCGTGCTTTGAGCGAAGGAGCGAGATTGGTGTTCAGACTTCTTCCGGCTTCAAGCAGAACATAGACACCCAGAATGGTTTTAACGGTTTCAATTACGGCCGGCTCGGCCGTAAAAAACCCGGCAAGCCTTGCGGCAAAAAAGTAAACCAGAGCGGCCCCTGCCGGACCGATGAGCAGGGTTATAAAACTGCTTCTGAGAACCATTCTTCTTGCTTCGGCTGCTTTGCCGGCACCATTCAGATAGCTGACCTGAACCTGTGCCCCCCAGCCAAGTGCGATACCGGGCAACGACGGAACTGAAGACAGAGTTCCGGCGTAAGCACGGGCGGCCAGGGCGACCGGCCCGAGTTCAGCAAACATCCTGCTGATGAATACCTGAGCAAGATTGTAAGAGAAAGGTTCGAGAACGACCATTGCCGCCAAACCCAGAACCGGCCTGATTTCGGAAGAAAAGGCGATTTTGCGGTCAGGCAATTTGACAGACAGTTTCAACCAGCGGATAAATATGAACGCCGCGGAAAAAAGTGCTAACGTGCCACCGCAGAGCTGAGAAAACGCAATCCGCTGCACGCCCGAGAACTGAATTCCGGCAAGTTTTCCCGGCAGGAGCCAGAGACAGATGAAACAGAATGCGTGATTGACGAGTGCAACAAGAAGTGGCGCAAGGCTGTTTCCGGCACTGCGAAAAACCGCAGTAAAATACTGACCAAGAGCATTGATCGCCAGTGTCCACTGTGCCACCCGGCAATATTCAGCGGCATAAACACCAGTCTGTTCATTAAGTCCGAGAACACCGGCAATCAACAGATTGCGCCCCATAAAGATCGACAAAGAAACAGCGCCAATGCTCAGCAGAAATATTCCCAGCAGTGTACCCCTGAGGCGTGCGGCCCTTTCTTCGCTGCCACTGCCTGCCAGATGGGCGATCATTATGCCGCCCGCCTGAGACAAACCCAGGAACATCATGCCAATGAGTCCGAAAAGACTGTTCATGGCTCCTACTGCACCAGACGCCGCATCGGCGATACGCCCGAGCAGAGAAAACAGCAGCATGTTCACAGCAAAGGAAAGCAGGAGCTCGACAAGAATCGGCCACGAAAACCTTGTCAGGCTTTTCATATCAATCGACCCGGAAAAGAGTCAAGAATTAATGTCATGGCATTTCGGCGAACTGTTTCCATTAAGATTGTTCCCTGTCTGAAGTTCAATTTTAACAGCGGGTTCATTATGGTAAGCGGATATGAAAAATGCAAGTGAATAAGTTCCATGTCAATGGCAGTCTTCATTACTGAATCGGTCTGCAGGTTTAAAATGGGTCGCCGTCGGCAACCGGGGCTGCAAAATTTTTGAATCCAGCAAAAGCAGAATTGCAACTGTTCGACAGCCCGGCAAGAAGTCAGATTCTGCTCAATTTTTTTCAGAGATTTGATTGAAAATGGCGCATGCAATCGATCAGGGCAAACGATAATGTGTATTCAGCAACCGGATGTTTATGATAAAATCATGCTGCCAACAGAATCTGGCGATCTGACCATTAACGCCGGAATGGCCTGAGTCTGTTGCATTCAGCGAATCGAGGCGGGGAGAAAATGCCAGACAGAACGACAGCAAAACCGGTATTGAGACGGCTATTTGAATTTATCCGCCGAACGGTCTTGCCGGTTAAAGCATGCAAACCACCCCAACCGGAAAAGGCTGAAGCGCAGTCGATTTTCATCACCACACCCCAGCCTTCGTCAGTTGACGGGCAAGACCTTTATGTAGTCTGGGATGCCCTTGGCGACGGTAGAGTCGTCGGAATTTTCGATAACGAAGAGCTGGTCAGACAAATCCTGGCAGTCAACCCATTCTATTACCGCTTTTATCGGTGCAAACCCGGCAAACCAACCAGACTGGCACTTGAATGGCTCGATGAAAACCAGCGTCGCCAGCTGGAAAAAGTCCTGAGTCAAACCGGCCGGATTTGCGCCAGATGTTCTCCGGCAGCCCTGACAGGCATTATCAGAAAAGCTACGTCTGATGACTTTTCCCGAATGACAAAAATCTGGCTGCAGGCATCTCTGGAGGCCCACGACTTTGTCAGCAGTGATTTCTGGCATCAGAACACCGACCGCATGCAGAAGACGTTTTTTCCGGCATCAGAAAACTGGGTATATTGCGAAGATTCGCAAATACTTGGGTTCATGTCACTGCAGAAGAACAATCTAACTGCCCTGTTCGTAGAACCGGAAGTACATGGACGCGGAATCGGCACCAAACTGCTTGACCATGCCAAATCCAACCATGAAAGTCTTTCTCTGGCTGTTTATGAAAAAAATGGCACCGGAGTCAATTTTTTCACCCGGCGCGGCTTTGCGGTAATGCAATCACAGAAAGACCCGCACACCGGGCAAAGTGAGCTGATAATGCTTTTTCAGCGCAGATAGGTTCCATCTTCGCCGATTTTTCCCGGGCCATTACGCACCCAGATCCCGGCTGAGTTTCCCTTGACGCTGAACGTTATAGATCGGGTGGAAGTTGCGATATTCTGTGTCTGCCCAGTCACGGCATCAGTATAATCACCTGGCAGAACACGATTCACGGTTATTTCCTGGTCGATAAAAGCGCTTAGACCAACTACAGCATAGCTTTCGGCATTGTTATAGTTGCGAATGAAGCTGATACCCGAAACAAATTCTGAGCCATTGTCGAGACTGCCAAGACTCAGCGCCGGAACAGCGTTTCTGATCTGGTTCAATCGTCTGATATGTAGAAACAATGGCTGCTGCATAGTCGCAGCCATTTCTGCATCATTGAGATTATCGCCAAAATAAGCCTTTCCTGTCGATGAAAGCAGATCTTCCGGCAAAACGAACCTCTGAGGCATCCCTTTCATGAACTCGATCTCTTCGCCCATCAGCAACATCGGCACACCGCGAATGGTCCACATCAGGTTATAGGCGCAGGCTGCCTTCCAGGTATCACCCGAAAACCTGGTCAGATTTCCCGCTTCAGGGCCGCTGTCGAAATTGTGAAAGAAAGTGACAAGTCTCAGAGGGTCGGCATAGGCCCCATCGTATTTGAGCAGATTGCCAATACCCATAAAATGCCCGTTGCAAAGAGAGGTTGCAAAGGTTTTAAACAGCGGATAGTCGAGCACAGCCATGCCGGAATCCTGTATTCCCGGGTCATGAGGGTTGTTTTCCCTCCGGGTATACCACCAGGGGCAAAGTTCGGCCGGTTCTTTACCTCCCGAAACGAGAGTGCCAAAACCATCGAGTGCCGGTTCGACATCAGCAAAAATCATCAGATCAGGCTTTCTGTGTCGCCATTGCTCAACCATAATGAGCAGATCTGAGCGAGGGACATTGCGGGCGAATTGAATTCTTATACCGTCAATGCCACTGTCGATATACCGGTTACCTGCTTCTATGAAGAAATTTCTGACTTTCCAGTTGTCAGTAGCCAGATCGATGCTGTTTTCGTCGAGATGTGCCCGCTGAACCCGATTGATAGAAAGATTCTCATCTGCAGTCAACCAGCCTTCGCGATGAAACCATTCTGCATCCAGGGTAGATTCATCGGTGCCGAAGAATCTTTCCGGGTGCAGACCCTGACCTGGAAAAACAGCGCCGGTTACAGGATCTTTGAGAGGACCGGCACCCCACGGGTCTCGATAGCGCAGGTCTTTGAACCATTCAGGAGCACAGGGATTATCGTTGTCCATTCTGAATTCATCACGGTAATTGCCAAGATTAAAGATATATGGCCATTTTGCCTGAATACTGCCGCGATAATATTTCAATGGCAGACGGGGAATGAAATAATGATTGCGAATTCCGTAATTGCAGATGTGATTGACAACGATGGTCTGAAAAATCTTGATCCCCTGCCCTTTTGCCGCTCTGATCAAATCCTGCCATTTAAAATCGCTCGAGCTCAGACGCGGATCGAAAGCCGCAAAATCATAGGCGTTGAAACCCATAAAATCCAGCCCGCCACGATTTTCTACGGGCGGGGTAACACATACGGCCGTAAAGCCAAGTTCCTTAATGTAAGGCAACTTCGCGGCCAGACCCTTGAAATCGCCGCGATAATGCGGGTCACCTTTTTCAATACGCTCGCGGTTATAAAAATTATTATCAGAGTCGCTGTCAAAAAATCTGCTGGTGATTACCGAATAGATACGTTCCTGACGGAGATCGGCAGGCAAAAGAATCTCGGCAGCCATAACCGGGCCACCGGCAAACAACGCAGCCAGCAATATTTTCGTCAATTTGCGCATCATCTGATGATGAAAAAGTCTGCTCAAAATCTGGCGATTTGCAAGCTGAATTTTGCCGGATCGAGCACTTAAAATTTCCCCTTTTGCCACTTGTACCATACTTTATGATGTGATATTCTTGGCGAGCCAAACTATCCAGATCGATATGGAGCCCTCATTTGTCAATTTCAGAGCTGATTTCACGCTACCTTGAAAGCATTGCCAAGGAACGCCGGCTGTCAGCAAACACAGTGCGGGGCTACCGGAACGACCTGCAGTTTTTTCTCGACTGGCTGCAGCAACAGGGAATCAGCAATGCTGCCGACCTGGCCGGCCTTTCGCATGCCAGAATCAGAGCCTTCTGGGCCGAAAGACGCATGGGCGGCCTCGCAGCGCAAAGCATGCGGCGCGGCCAGTCAGCGTTAAGAGGATTACTGAAATTTGCCATGCGGCACCATGTCCTGGATAAAAATCCAGCTGAAAATATGGATTCACCGAAGACGCTTCGCCCTCTTCCCAAAGCCCTGAGTCAGGAAGACGTCAGCCTGATGCTGAATGCTCCAGATCTCAATACTCTTCTTGGTCTACGCGATCGGGCTATCCTTGAAACTCTATATGGCAGCGGCCTGCGCGTCTCAGAACTTGCAGACATGCTCGTTCAAAACATTGACTTTGACAACCGGATGGTGAAGGTTACCGGCAAAGGCAGCAAAGACCGAATCACACCCCTGACTCCGGCTTCCTGTACTGCAATCAGGGCCTGGTTCTGTGCCCGCAACGCTCAGATGCCCGAGCAGAAAGGCGAGCAGCATGTCTTTCTCAACCATCTGGGCACGCCTCTATCAACACGCAGCATCGCCAGGGTAATCGAAAAGTATGCACGGCAGCTTGCGATGGTGAAAAACATCACGCCGCACCAGTTCAGGCACAGCTTTGCGACCCACCTGCTGAACAATGGTGCCGATATCAGAGCCGTCCAGGAAATGCTCGGGCACGCCAGCCTGTCCACAACTCAGATTTACACACGGATCAGCAAGGAAAAGCTCATGCAAACTTATCGTCTGAGCCATCCGCGATCAGGAGAAAAACCATGACTTATCGAGGCACGACCATTCTCGCAGTTATAAGAGACGGCAAACTCGCCTTTGGCGGCGATGGTCAGGTCACACTCGGCGAGCAGATCGTAAAGGCCCGCGCCCAGAAAATCAGACGGATTTCAGCATACCCGATCATTGGTGGTTTTGCAGGGGCCACTGCCGATGCCTTCACTCTGTTCGAGCGTTTTGAAACCAGACTTGATTCTATGTCGGGCAACATGACCAAGGCAGCAGTCGAACTGGCTCGCGAATGGCGAATGGATAAAGCTCTCAGGCAACTGCAGGCAATGCTGCTGGTCGGCAATATCGACAAGATCCTCATTCTTTCCGGCCAGGGCGACGTTCTTGAACCAGATGAACCAATAGCAGCCATCGGATCAGGTGCACCGGCAGCACTTGCCGCCGCCCGGGCACTAATGCGCCATACCAGTCTGCCGGCTGCCGACATCGTAAAAAATGCCCTTCTCATTGCGTCTGAGCAATGCATTTACACAAATGATCAGATAGTCGTCGAGGTTTTACCGGCATGAAAAAAGTTATCATACTTCCAGGCGCTGAACTTACCCCCCAGGAAACAGTTGCCGAGCTTGACAGATACGTAGTCGGTCAACACAAAGCGAAGCGGGCGGTTGCAATTGCCTTGCGCAACCGCTTCAGACGAAGACAACTGCATGATTCGATGCGCGAAGATATCAGACCGAAAAATCTTCTCCTGATTGGACCTACCGGAGTAGGCAAAACAGAAATCGCCAGAAGAATAGCAGGAATTGCCGGCATTCCGTTCGTCAAGGTTGAGGCGACCAAGTTCACCGAAGTCGGTTATGTCGGCCGTGACGTAGATTCGATGGTGCGCGACCTTGTCGAAGTCAGCATGAATCTTCTCAGATCACAGAAACTGGCCGAGCTGGAACCGAAGGCCCGCGAGAAATCACAGGAAAAGCTTCTCGACATCCTGCTGCCGGAGAGCCGAAGAAGCCATCCTCTCAGTGGCTTCGAAAATCACTCAGAAAAACCTGGCAAACTGTCGATAGGTATTGAAGAGACTGATGCAAACGTATCAGCCAGGGAAAGAATTTCTGAAGAACTCAAATCAGGCCGACTCAATGAAAAGGAGGTAGAAATCGAAGTGAACGAACAGCAGACTCCGGTAGTTGAAGTTTTCTCCTCCCAGGGCGGTTTTGAGGAAATGGGAATCAACATGCAGAGTATTCAAAGCATGATTGGCAATATCCTGCCAGGTCGCAGCCGCCGCAAACGCGTGACTGTAGCCCAGGCCCGCGAAATATTTTTCACGGAAGCGATGAACCAGCTCATGGAACATGAAGATCTGCAGAAGGAAGCTTTGACACTGGCCCAGGAAAGCGGCGTCATCTTTATCGACGAAATCGACAAAGTCGCCTCTTCTTTCGTCAGCAAAACCGGCCCGGACGTATCCCGCGAAGGAGTGCAGCGCGATCTTCTTCCTCTCGTGGAAGGCACCAGCGTCATGACAAAGTATGGCATGATCAAAACCGACCACATTCTGTTCTTTGCGGCCGGCGCTTTTAACGTCAGCAAACCTTCCGACCTGATTCCGGAGCTTCAGGGCAGATTTCCGGTGCGCGTTGAATTTGACAAGCTCAGCAGTGATGATTTCAAACGTATCCTGACCGAACCCAAAAATTCGCTGGTCAGGCAGTATCAGGCAATGCTCGCGATTGACAACCTCGACGTAATATTCACCGACGAAGCCATCGAGCGTATTGCCCACTACGCCTGCGAAGCTAATGAAATGCACGAAAATATTGGCGCGAGAAGGTTGCACACCATAATGGAACAACTGATGGACGAAGCCTCATTTTCTGCTCCTCAGAGCCTGAGTGGTCGGTATGAAATTTCACGTGAAACAGTGGACCGCGTAATCGCTCCGTTGATGAAAGACCGTGACCTGGCAAGATTTATTCTCTGAAATTGAAGCCTGAAGGGGGAAATCCTGATGTTTGAACGACTGACCGGCACCGCAACCTTTAATCTTCTCGGCAAGGGGTTGGATGTTTCGTCAAAACGACATGCGGTTATTTCCAACAATATCGCCAACGTCAACACTCCTCTTTTCAAACGCCAGATCGTTACTTTTGAAGATCAGATGGCAAAGGTTTTCGACGGCAAGGTCGACATCGTCGGACGCCGCGAAGATGACCGGCATATTCCGATCGGGGAGTGCAACTATATGGATGTCGACCCGGTTACCATCAAAGATAGAATTCATGTAATGCGCAACGACAAGAACAATGTCGACATCGACGTTGAAATGAGCGATCTGGCGAAAAACACCATGACCTACCAGATTCACTCAACACGCCTGGCTTCGATGTTTGCCCAGCTCAATGACGTGATTTCACGAGGAGGTAAATCCTGATGGGTATCTTCAGAGGCATTGATATTTCAGCTTCAGGTCTGACAGCAGAACGCCTGCGCATGGACGTCATATCCAACAACATTGCCAACGTCAACACTACCCGAACTGAAGATGGTGAGCCATTCAGAAGAAAGATGGCAATTTTTCAGGCCCGCCATGCCTATGGCCAGCGCCCATATCTCGATCGCATCAATCCTCAGGAACCCGGCAAAGGGGTCAGGGTTACAGCGATCATGGAAGACATGACTCCATTCAAAATGGAATACGAACCCAATCACCCGGATGCCGACTCGGAAGGTTATGTCAGACGGCCCAACATCAACATTGTGCACGAAATGGTGGACATGATAACGGCAACCCGTGCCTACGAAGCGAACGTTACCTGCATCAATTCGGCCAAAGACATGACCAATTCAGCCCTGAACATCAGTTCGCGAGGTTAATGAATGAAAATAGATACTAACCACCCGTTGCACGGCGTCAGATCAAAACCTGAACGTCCACAGACCAATGCCAAGGAACAATGGAATTCTTTTCTTAACCAGTTGCAGACAGCGATCAGCGAAGTAGACCAGCTTGGCAAAGAATCGGAAAAACTGACTCAGGACGCGGTTCTTGGCCGGGTCGAAAATCTGCATGACGTGATGATCGCAGCAGAAAAGGCAAAAACAGCAATGAATCTTACCCTTGAAGTCAGGGGTAAAGCGATTGAAGCCTACAAGGAAATAATGAGAATGAATTTTTAATTTTTAGTCTTTACAGATTAGCGCGGCCGTACTATAAATAAATATCCAACCGCGCCAAAAAGAATGAAGTGCACGACAGAGTAGGGAGTAGCAGGCAATGACAGAATTTCTTCGGCAGTTATGGGAACCAATCGCCAAATTACCCCGTGCCCAGCAGATAGGTCTGGCGGCTTTTGTAATTCTGATTACGGTTGGGGTCATAAGCGTATCGATGTGGGGCACACAAAAAGAATACATTGCCCTGTTCGAAGAACAGCTGAAAATTGAAGATGCTGGAAAAATCACTGCCAAACTTACTGAGCTCAGCGTAGATTACAAACTGGGCAAAGATTCTACCGACATTCTTGTGCCCCTTACCGACAAATCATACATTCTGCTGCAGCTGGCCCAGGAAAAGTCTCTGCCACAGGCAAAACCGGGCTGGCAGAAGCTCATCGACGAACGTTCCATTTTTGTCGGGACGACGCAGCAGGAATTCGACCTGAATTATGTTCGAGGTCTGCAGAACGAACTTGAAACCACACTCAAGCGCATGGAGCCAATTGAAGAAGCGAACGTCAGTATAACCAAGCCCAAAAAAGAAGTATTCAAGGAAGATCAAAAAGAGCCTTCAGCCGCCATTCTGCTTCAACTGAAGCCAGGAGCTGAAATTAACCAGGAACAGATTCGTGCGATCAGAGACTGGGTATGCTCGGCAGTCGAAGGTCTTCAGCCGGACAAAGTGCGTATTGCCGACACCGAAGCCCGGGATCTGACCAGGGTCATTGAAGACGAGGAACTGATGACCCTTGACAAGTCACAGACCACACAGCTTAAAATCACCCGCGACCGCGAAAAGCATCTGCGCACCGAATTGACCCAGATTTTCGAGGGCATGTTCGGTTACGGCCGCGCTCTGGTAAGCGTTCGCCTCGACATGGATTTCGACCAGAAGGAAGCGGTCAGTGACGTGGTCATTCCGCCAGTTGAAGGTTCGAACACCGGCATCATTCTTTCCGAGAAGCTTGAGAACGAAAAATACGAAGGCCGCGATCTTGTAGAAGATGGTGAGCCCGGCGTCAATTCAAATTTGCCTCCTGGTGCTCCCAGCTACCCGGGCACCGAGAATACCACGATCAACAAATATGAACGCGACGGCACGATCCGCAATTATGAAGTCACCAGATCGAAAGAAAAGTTCGTCAAGGAACAGGGCACGATCAGGCGTCTGACCGTTTCTGTAGTATTGAACGACGACCCCGAACGCCTGAACACCCTGACCGATCAGATCACCGAAATTGCCAAACAGACAGTTGGGTTTGACAAGGGTCGGGGCGACAAGATTTCGCTGATGGTAATGCCATTCAAGAACGACGACGCAGAGGCAGCCAAAGCCGCAATTGCCCTGAAGAAAGAGCAGGAGAAACAGATGTTCATGATCGTTGTTGGCCTCCTCATGTCATTCCCGGTTTTCCTGGGTGTGATCTATATTTTTGTCAGAGTATCGAGAGCCAGAGCTCTGGCCAGAGAGCAGCAACGTCTGCAGGAAGCGGCCTCCGAAGCCGAAGCGCTGCGCCAGAGACGCGAGCAGCAGCTTTTCCAGCAGAACGAACAGCAATGGAAAGACTGGGAACGCCGTTTCAAGGATGTCAAAAATTTCTTCCCGGAACTCACCGATGTCGAAGAAAAGAAACGCAAAGTTCAGGATCTGCGCCTGGCCGCTTATCAATTTGCCTCTGAAAATGATGCTCTGCCACCTGATTTTGAAGAAATGACCCCTGAAGAGCAGTTTATTTACCGTGAAGCCTTTCAGAAAAAGGCTGACGGCACTCTCACTGAAGGTCTCGATCGACTCTCGTCCATTATTGCCGAGCGTGACCGCGAGCGCGAAGAAGAACTGGCCAGGCTCAATCAGCAGGCCAACGCCCGCGAATTCCTCGAAGAACGTGTTAGAACCCTCATTGAAACCAAGCCTGATGATGCCGTACAGGTTGTTCGCCTGTGGTTAACGAAGTAACGAAGGAGAACAGCTACCTTGGCAGCCGACAAGATTCCCATAACTATCAAGCCTGAAGATTTACCGATTCTCGACATACCCGGTCGGGCCAAAGCAGCCATTCTGCTGATCTTTCTCGGGCCGGAAACCAGCGGTTACATTCTTCAGTCCTTGACCGACTCGGAAATAGAAGTTCTGACCATCGAAATTGCAAAAGCCCGAAAAGTGACTACCGAAGAAAAGCTTTCGGTGCTGTTTGAATTCGAGCAGCTGATGATGGCAAGGAAGTTCTTTTCTGAAGGTGGCCTTGAATATGCCAAGCATCTCCTCGAAAAAACCATCGGCCCGGGCCGGGCTCTCGAGATTCTCGCAAAGATGGGCACTTCTCTGCAGGTTCAGCCCTTCGAAGCTGCCCGTACTGCCGACCCGACCCAGCTGGCAACTCTGATTCAGAATGAGCACCCGCAGACAGTAGCGTTGATTCTTGCCTATCTGCAACCTGAAAAGTCGGCAGTCATTCTTCAGTCGATGACTCCTGACACTCAGGTTGAAATTGCCAAGCGTCTGGCCTTGATGGACAGAACCAGCCCGGAAATCACCCGCGAAGTCGAAAATTATCTCGAAGAGCGCCTGTCTTCGATCATCGGCCAGGATTTCACAAGTGTCGGCGGTATCGATTCCCTTATCGGTGTCTTGAATGCAGTTGAACGTGCCACTGAAAAGAACATCATCGAAACCATGGAAGTTCAGGAACCGAGCCTTGCCGAAGAAGTCAAGAAACGCCTGTTCGTTTTCGAAGATGTGGTTCTTATCGACGACCGCAGTCTGCAGCGCCTGTTCAAAGAAATCGACATGAAGGATCTCTCGGTCGCACTCAAGGGCGTAACCGACGAAGTCAAGGAAAAGTTCTACAAGAACATGTCGAAACGCGCCGCCGAAATGCTCAAAGAAGAAATGGCATACATGGGTCCGGTTCGTATGCGCGACGTAGATCAGGCACAACAGCGTATCGTCGCCGTAGTCAAGAAACTGGAAGCAAGGGGCGAAATCGTAATTTCACGCCCGGGCGAGGAGGAACTGATTGGCTAAGACTCAACTTGGGGCCAGCACTGGCCTGGAAATACTTGCAAATATCATGCGGCACTGCGATGCTAAAACCAATCGCAACATTATGGCCGGGTTAGCCAAAGACATACCTCAGGTCGTTCTCGAGCTGCGCAAAAAGATACTGATGTTCGAAGATCTTGCCTTCGCCGATCCGCGTGGGGTTCAGCGCCTTCTCAAGATTATCAGACCCAGAGACCTGGCTGTTTCTCTCAAGGGTGCTCCGCCGGCGGTTCTCAAGAACCTTGCCAACAATATGTCGCAGCGAGGATTGAGTGATCTCAAGAGTGAAATCACTCTGATCGGCCCGGCACGCGAATCAGATGTAGAAGCAGCCCGCGAACGCATCATGAACGTCGTTTCAGAACTGATAAACAGTAAAGAACTCTTCATCAACCGGCCAAATGACGGCATGATAAGCTGAGGAAACCTGAATGGCAAAAATTTTCAAGGCGAGTCAGATCAAGATCAATTCTGATAAGCCTGTCTTCGTTCAACATCATCAGAAGATAGTAAAACCTGAACCGCCTATAGATCCAGCAGAAGATGCCTTTGCCGAAGAGGCATTTCGTGCCCTGTCGCCCGAGCATCTTGCCGGAAGCGGAGAAAAGATAACCACCAAGGCCAAGCCCGAACCAGAACAGGAAGAAGACGAAACCGGGGAAGAAGTTCCCAAACTTGCTCAGCCGGCCAGGCCGGAATCATTCCTGTCGCAGGCGGCCAGAAAATCAAGACATGCAGCAGTTCTCGAAGCAATCAAGGTCAAGGAGCTCGAGCTCGAAGCGCTTGAAGACGAGCTGAAAGGCTGGGAGGCTTCGTTGCAGCAGAAAGAGCGCGAACAAACTGCGAAAGAACAGGAATTGAGCCAGGCAATGATCAAACGGCGTCAGGAGGTTGAAGCTGAGGCTGCCAAGACTCTGAAAATGGCCAAGGAAGCAGCTGCTTCGATCTCAGATGCCGCAAAAGCTGAAGCAGAAGCAATCAAGAAAGCAGCCAGACTCGAGGTAGATTCTTTGCGTGAAAAGGCTTACAAAGAAGGTTATACAGCCGGAGAAGACAAAGGCAGATCTGCCGGAGAAGCTGAAGGACTGCATGAAATCGAGCTTGACTGGAAAAATCTCATGCTCGAATCGGAAGCTCTGGTCAATGAACTGCAGACCAGCCGCATGGGCATTCTCAAAGCTTCAGAAGAAGAAATGCTGAAACTGGTGATTGAATTCGCCAAATCAGTCATCAAGGTTGAACCGGTTGCCCAGCCGGAAATCATTCTCAACAACATCGATCAGGCACTTAACCGCGTTGCAGAAGTCGATAAGATCGTCATGCGCATCAACCTGCGCGACAAAAGCATGTGTCAGGCACATAAAGACCAGTTTCTTGCCCGCCTTGGTTCTGTTACCGAACTGCGAATCGTTGAAGACAGCACCCTGTCACCGGGTGGTATCAAGATCGAAACCGGCGTCGGAACCATCGACGCAACCATTGAAAGCCAGGCGCGTGAACTCGAAAAAGCGCTGCTTGAAAAATTCAGAAAATCACAGGCTGGTCTGTAAATGAACTTTCCATTTTCGGAATACACATCGGTGCTTTCAAACACTGATCCGATAAGGGTTAACGGCCGGGTCACCCAGGTCGTCGGTCTGCTTATCGAAGCAACAGGCCCGCAGAACCCGGTGGGTGATGTCTGCCATATCATAACCCCCCAGGGCCCCCTGCCCTGTGAAATTGTAGGTTTTAGACGAGGCTGCGTGCTGCTGATGCCGCTGGTGCATACCGAAGGCATTCGCCAGGGTGCCGAAGTCATCCCGACCGGCATGCCGCTGACGGCTCCAGCCGGTGAAGAACTGCTGAGCCGAATTCTCGACGGCCTCGGCAAACCTATCGACGACCGCGGCGAAATACCGGCAAGCGTCACCAGGGTTCCGATCAACCGTGAACCGCCAAACCCGCTTACCCGCAAGCGCATTCAAAAGCCATTGCCAACTGGAGTCAAGGTTCTGGACGGTCTTCTGACCATAGGCGGCGGGCAACGCATGGGTATTTTTGCCGGTTCAGGCGTTGGAAAAAGTACGCTGATGGGTATGATATGTCGATCTTCCCAGGCCGATATCAACGTTATCGCTCTGGTCGGCGAACGAAACCGCGAAGTTCGCGAGTTTCTCGAAAAAGACCTGGGGCCCGAAGGTATCCGACGTTCCATTATTGTTGTAGCAACCTCTGAGCAGCCTGCTCTCGTGAGAGTCAAGGCCGCATTTACCGCCACCGCCATTGCCGAGTATTTTCGTGATAAAGACAAAAACGTCATGCTGATGATGGATTCAGTTACCAGGTTTGCACTCGCACAACGTGAAATTGGCCTGGCTGTAGGCGAGCCACCGACGACCCGTGGTTATACGCCTTCGGTATTTTCGCTGCTGCCGAAGCTTCTTGAAAGAGCTGGCACCGGCCGTAAAGGTTCAATTACCGGCATTTACACTGTGCTGGTAGAAGGCGGCGACATGGATGAGCCGGTTGCCGATGCGGTCAGAGGTATTCTTGACGGACATCTGGTTCTAAGCCGTGACCTTGCCCACCAGAATGTCTATCCGGCCGTAGACATACTTGCAAGCATTTCACGTCTGATGCCGGAAATCACTGAAAAAAGCCATTTTGAACTGGCCGGCAAGCTCAGAAACATTTATGCCACTTTCACCAAAAATGCCGATGCCATCAGCCTCGGCGCTTACAAAGCAGGTTCAGACCCCAAAATTGACGAAGCAATCAAAAAGCACTCGATGATCGAGAATTTTATCAAGCAGGGCATCAAAGAAGCCATCAGTTATGAAGCCAGCATCGCCGAGCTTGGCAAAATAGTGAGCAGCTGATCATGGCATTTGTATTCAGACTGCAGCAGCTCCTGCAAATCAGCATTCATGAAGAAAACGAAGTCAAAAACCGACTGGCAAAAAAAGACGGTCAGATTGCAGAGGCGCACATGCTGATAAAAAAATACCGACTTGAATATGACGAAGCACTTGAACAGCAGTCGCGGGATCTTCAAGCCGGGGAGATCGCCAAGGTTCAGATGTATCCCCCTTATCTGAAATCACTGCAGCGCTCATGGGAATACCAGGAAGAAGAGCTGGAGCGTCTTGAAAAACAGCGACAGAAAATTGTCGAAGAGCTTCTCGAAAAACAGCGCAGCCGCAAAACCTTTGAAAAGATGCGGGAAAATGATGAAGCCCATTACAAAAAGGAATTGCTGATAAAAGAACAGAAACGACTCGATGAGTTTGGCAACCGGCAGAGAAAAGCCCCCGGAGAGACTGAAAATGCTTGATAACATGCATCGGCTTCTTGAAAAAATCGACAGTCTCAACAAAAGCTTCAGCGCCATGGCGCCCAGAAAAGGGCACCGACAGCAACAGACTTTTGCCAACGCCATGAACGCGGCAACCAAGCAGGATGTGTCGGTTGGAGCAGCAAGTGTGCCTGCTGCCGATCTGGCCGGCAATATTAAAACCGACGTCAACTCGCTCATTGAAAAATATTCGATGCAGCACGGACTGCAACCTGATGTGGTCAGACAATTGATCATTGTCGCCTCGAAAAACAATCCTCAGGCAGTTGGTGCCAACGGCAATCTTGGCCTGATGCAGCTGCAGCCTCAGGTTTTTCGCGAGTCGGGATATGACGACCCGTTCGACCCTGAACAGAACATCATGGCCGGCACCCAGCACCTTTCCAACATGCTGCAACGTAACGGCGGCAGTCTGCCGCTGGCACTGGCGGCATACAATACCGACCATGCCACCGTCAAGCGGTTTGGCGGCGTTCCACCGTTCGCAGATACGCAAAGCTTTGTCGGACAGATTCTCACAGGGCTGGGCAAGACCGAAAAATAACCTAAAGGAAAGCAAGAATGCCTGAAAATACCCAAAACCAGGCCACAAAAAACGAGCAACAGGCACAGCCCGCCCCGCAGCCGGCGAAACCGCCCGCTGACAGCGGTCAACCCGAGGTCAGACCACCCTCGAAATTTTTCCTTGCTCTCAGCCGCATTGTATTTCTCTTTCTCCTGGCATCGCTTGGTGTTGCAATTTTTCTGAGTGTATTGACGCTCGATTTCCTCGAGATTTACCCATTTCGTTACCGAATACCGGAAGAATACCGCAAATACTGGCCGCTTGCTCCATATTACAATTTCGTGCAGCTGCACCAGTTACCAGAAGAAGAGCGCTACCAGCAGCTTATGCTTCAGGAACAGGAACGCTTCAATCGCATCATCACCGAAGGCAGTCGTGACCTTGAACGCCGTGCCCAGTCGCTCGAAGACTCATACCGTTCCCTGATTCGCACGCAAAAAGAGCAGACTCATCGGGAACTCGAAGAATTGAGAAAACAGCGGGAAGCTATTGAAGTTGAAAAGAAGAAACTTGTCGACGAACGCCAGGATCTCGAGAATCGCAAAGTTGCCATTGACGAACTCTCTCAGAGGCTGGCCTCTGAAACCCTGAACATAGAATCAAGTCTTATTCGCTTCATGGAAAAGGAAAACCGCCTCGATCAGGTTCGCGGTATTGCTGCCCAGATGGAAGCAAAGGCTCTGGCAAGAGTTTTCGACGACGTTCCTGATGACCAGCTGATCTACGACATCATGGCAGGCCTGCAGCCTTCACATGCCGCCAAGGTTCTTGGAGGCATGGACCCGGAAAAGGCCGGACGAATTCTTAAACTTGGGCAGATACCAACGACTCTGCCGGCACCCGGTCCATCGCGCACCTATATTCCGCCCAGTCTTCAGAATCTGATAGACGATACTCAGGCCAACCTGCGCTGAAGCAGATAATTTTGCAGTCTTCAGCTGATTAAACTTGCCTGCAATTGATGATGCGATTAATATATCTTTGATGACCAGAGCATATAATAATCCGTATTCGCAAGGTTTTTTCCGCTGCGCGGCTGCCAGCCCGGTCATTGCGTTATCAAGACCTGATATCAATGTCAAACGCCAGATAGAAATGACTCGTGACTTCCAAGCCCGCAAGGCCGGCGTCGTTGTGTTTCCTGAACTCAGTCTTTGCGGCTACACCATGGGTGACCTTTTTCAGCAGCACACCATTTTAGATGCCTGCATCGACGCATTGATCGAGCTGATTGAAGCGAGCAAACAACTCGACCCGCTTATAATAACCGGCTTGCCCCTGATGATCGGCAGCAGGCTGTTCAACTGTGCTGCAGTCATTCAGAGGGGCAGACTTCTTGGTATCGTGCCCAAAACCTGGCTGCCCGACCACCGTGAATTCTACGAAAAACGGCAATTTTGCAGCAGTTCAGAACTTGATTGTAAAGAAATATTCATCGACAACAGGGCTGTACCGATCGGAACCGACCTGATCTTCAGCTGCAAACAGCTCCCGCATGTCACTGTCGGGGTCGAAATATGTGAAGACCTCTGGGCTCCGGTTCAGCCATCAACATGGGCTGCCATGGCCGGTGCTACCCTGATCTGCAATCTTTCAGCGAGCAATATCGTTATCGGAAAAGCTGATTACCGGCGCCTGCTCGTCAAGGCATCATCGGGCCGCAATATCTGCGGCTACATCTACAGTTCAGCAGGGCATGGCGAATCGACCACCGACCTGGCCTGGGACGGCCACCTGATAATCGCGGAAAACGGCTCAGTTATTACTGAATCAACAAGGTTTTCTCAGGAAGGCTCATCATGCATCTGTGATCTTGACCTTGAACGAATGCAGCTCGAAAGAATCCGTAACAATTCATTCAGAGACTGTTCCAGCAACTTCGCCACCAGGGTTACCGCATTCAGAAACATTGTTTTCGAACTGCCGGAAATATGTACTGCTGATCTGCCGATCATCCGCAATATTTCACGTTTTCCCTACGTCCCGGAAAACAACAGCGAACTTAACGAGCGCTGCGAGGAAGTTTTCAACATTCAGACCCAGGCTCTGTGCACCAGATTGCAATCTACCGGCATCAAAAAGTTAGTGATCGGGATCTCCGGCGGGCTCGATTCGACTCTGGCATTGCTTGTTGCATGCAGAGCATTTGACAAACTGAATTACAGCCGCGAGAACATAATCGCCGTCACCATGCCAGGCTTCGCCACCTCAGAAAAAACGCTCACCAGTGCATTGGCCCTGATGAAGGCAGCCGGCGTTACCGCCCGCGAAATCGATATCCGACCATCATGCCTGCAGATGCTACGAGACCTGAAACACCCATACGCCGACGGTCAGAAGCTGTACGATATAACATTCGAGAATGTTCAGGCCGGGGAACGGACTTCGCATCTGTTCAGGCTTGCAAATCAGTCAGGAGCTCTGGTAGTTGGCACCGGCGACCTCAGCGAACTTGCTCTGGGGTGGTGCACATACGGTGTCGGCGACCATATGTCGCATTACAATGTCAATGCGTCGGTCCCGAAAACTCTGGTGCGTTTTCTGATCGGCCACGCAGCTGCTCAGCAAACCGACAAAGCGATTGCAGAAACACTAAAAGATGTTCTCGACACGACCATATCGCCAGAACTTATTCCCAGCGCTGACAGAGAGCCGCAACAGACAGAAGCGACCGTTGGTCCGTATGAACTTCAGGATTTCAACCTTTACTATCTGAGCCGCTATGGTTTTAAACCGTCAAAAATCGCATATCTGGCCTTCATGGCCTGGCAAAGCACCGGTAAATACCGGTTCATTGACATCAAAAAATGGCTGGAAGTTTTCATCAGGAGATTTTTCGGCTCATCACAGTTCAAAAGAAGCTGTGTTCCAGACTCTCCGAAGATAGGTTCTGGCGGTTCTCTTTCTCCAAGAGGCGACTGGCGGGCTCCGAGTGACGCGTCAGCCGAAATCTGGCTTCAGGAGCTCAATAAAAATATTCCGGCAAATCTCTTGTGAATTGATTTTTATCTGTTATAATAGAAACATAGATAAGAAGTTTTCTTTTGATTGAACGTGCAAAGCTGGTCATTCGACACTTAATAAATTCGGGGAGTCACTTAAAATCATCAATTCAGGCCCTTACTGAAAAGCAACTTTTCAGTTCGACCTTGTAAAAGGTCTTATAACCCAACAATATCCCTTTTAGAGCTGTTGAAAAACAGCTCATTTTTTTTCAGTTGATTCTGGCAATCTGACGGTTAATATCAACTGCCTGAGCTCTGGCACTTCTTGTTGCGAGATAAACCCTTTGTCGCAGCTCTTCATATCGCGCAAGCCGGGAATCTTTCGTCGGTTTGTCATCTGATTTTTTTACAGACGCACGCATTTCGCTGCCAGGGTCATTTTTTGCAGCTTTAACCGAAACGATTTTCATCGAAGCATCTTTTCCGGAGTCAGTTTCGTTCTGGTCGGCATCCAGCGCCTGAGCATTTTCAAAATCCAGGTCGGCAGTTGAATTTCCGGAATCATGGAAAAGAACCGTTACCGCAACATCCTTGCGGTTCTCAAGCTCTTCAACAATGACTTCACCTTTCGTCTCATCAGGCTCGATAATCAGACTTTCGCCAGGATTCACCTGATTCTGCTGTTTCAAGGGATTACGCTGGTTCTGATAATTCTGAAGTCGTTCTCGCAGAGCCTGAATTCTCTGATTCAGCTCCTTGCCCGCAGGCACCCGCTGTGCCATTACCTGTGATGAACCGCAAAAGAAGAATACTCCTGCCGCCAGTATTCCGCCAACGAACCTTCGCATTGCAAACCTCCAGAAAAGCTGTTTTTCTGATTAGGTTATCGACAGTTCACGCACGGAATCTGAGTACTTTCAATAGCTGCTGCCGTAAGCACCGGGCTCGGCATTTTTGTCTGAAGCTGTTATTATTGGTGATGAGGCACGCAGACGATAATCATACTCATCTGCCCTACCGCCGACAAAAATGGGGTCGAGGTTGATAACCGGAGCTCCAAGCTGGTCACAGCCCACAGTAGCCTGTTTGAAGCCAAAAATGTTGTTATAAGGGTATGAGCGCGCGCTCCCGGGATTTCTGTCCTCAATTCCATAGCCAGTTCCAGAGGTACCGAGATTTACCATGATGCAGTTCCTGATAATCGGCAGAGATACCCCTTCGACAATAACACCGTTACCCGCATCGATGGTCAGATATTGAAAATCTCCCCCGGCAGCGCCAACGGCTATACCAGTTCGCAAAGATTTTATCAGGCCGTTGCGAAGAATCGTCCTGTCTTTATCAGCCGCGACCAGAGCTGTTTCCCTTATACCCCGCAGATCAAAATGACGCATGGAAAAGTTTCCGTTTCCGGCCAGTCTGACGCCAACACTGCTGTTTCGGATTTTCAGATCGTCGACGCTGCAGTTCCATGAATTCTCAGAAATAAATGCAGTTTCGCAGTCTTCAAACAAAAAACCGGTCAGAATCGTGCCGCTGGCCCCCTGAAGCGAGAATCCAGTCTGACAATATCTGGCTGTGAAACTGCTGATAACAGCATTAGAGCTATAAAGACTCAGACCGCGTTCCGCTCCGGAAATCTCGATATTCTTCAAGACGCTTTCTTCCTGGTTAGCGGCAGCAGTCAATCGAATGCCATCCCAGCCACTGCGCGTTGGAACTGCAGAAGCCGATATCAGCCGGACCGGATTGATCGAGGTCCCCTCGGCAAGAAGGGTTCCGTCAACTATCATTTCGCAGACAGCGGGCCTGAATCCAGATTTTCCATTATCGGCAGCTGCAAATCTGACAACACAGCCGGCTTCGATCGTTAAAGTTCTACCAGCCGGTATTATCAGGTCACCATTGACATCAATTGGACTCCATGCTTTTTTCCAGACGAGGTTTTCGCTGATACTGCCTCCGGGCATTATGCTTACAAGCGCACTCATCGATGATACATTCCCGTCAAGATCTACACTCTGCATACCATAGCGATAGATTCTGCCGGGAATCGCCGTATCATCGACTACGGTCGTCTGAACGGCAAAAACATTGTTTTCATTTTGAATCAGGACAAGAGCACCGTCGTTTTCACCGCGATGAATTCTGAAGCCCTGCAGAGGATCAGCACCTTCATAGTTCCAGCTCAAAACCGGGCCTTCTGTTCCCTGGTCAACCTTAAAACTGGCAACAGTATCTGGTGATCCGGCAAGGTCACCATAAGGAACAGCCTTGAATGAACCGGTTTCAGCCACATAACGGCGGCCATCCGCTGTTGTTCCGGTCAGGTCATAGATGTATTGAGAACCCTGGAAAAGATTTGTCAACAGCAGCTGGTGGCTCTTTCTGCATTCAGTTGGCGGCAGCTGAATTCTCGCTCCGGTTACCTCTCTCCAGCCGATGACTACCGACATTGCCTCTTTGCAGTTCACATCTATCAACACCTGACTGCCTTCTCGACGTGCTACAGAGTGGGTGATCATATTATCGAGGGGTTCAACTCTGATCTCTATGCCTTCAAGAACTTCACCATAAGCTATTTCAACAGTTTTTGAAGCAAGATAGTAGCCGTTACGCTCAACAGATAACCGGTGTGTTCCAACATCGAGAGAGGTGAATTCAAACCGGCCGTTTTCGTCAGTTTCAGCCTTGAACAACGAACGATGTGAAGTTAAGGTCGCCCCTGCGATTGCATTGTTGAGAGTGTCGCGAACGCTGCCGTTAACAGAACCGCGTTTTGTCTGCACCTGATTTTCGCAGCCCTGGGCGAGCAGCATGACGACAAACAAGGCCAATACAGCCAGCAAACGCATTCTGGTTGCTCGAAGCAAAAATGTCTGCTTCATAGTCTTGAAACTCCGTATCTACCTATCTCTGAACCATAACTATCCTGAAGTTTCAGAGTAGAATCGGCCATAAGACTGTAATCATAAGGATTACCGGCGGCAAACTTTGGATCGATTGCAATCGATCCGGTCCCACCGCTGCAACCCTGATAGGCTGTCGAAAAGCCGAAAACATCGTTATAGGTGTATTCAGGGATAAGTCCTGTGCCGCAACTGATGCCAACAAGCCCTTTCTGGTTGTGGTTGGCAACAATGCTGTTCTGAATATTGAAAACGCCATTGTAGATGGCAATACCATTCAAAGCGTCGACTGTTACATGATCGATATAATTGTCGAAAGTACTCAAGGTGTTTTCGCAAACGATCCCGGCACCTTCAGGGCACACGACCAGCGTATTGAGAATACGGCTGCGACCGAACAGGCCTTTGATGCCAGTATTGGAGGCATAAATGTCGGTGTTGCGGATTATTGTCTGGTCATCGGTTTTGAGAGTCTTTACGGAAATTCCGGTATGAACAGTTGAAAAGAGGCTGTTGTCGACGATCATGCGACGACAGTTGCGAATATCGAGTGCTACCGAGGCGATTTCAGAAAAACTGCAGTTGTCAAGACTCATTACTTCGCGAACTCCATCGAGGAGCAGACCAAAATTGGAATAGGCTACCGAAATATTGCTGATTCTGACACTTTCGGCATTGACTTCCAGCGCGTAACCTTTACAGCCGAACAATTTGACATGATTCAGGTCAGACACGCCACCAAGAGAAGAGAGAATGCGGATTCCGGCCCAGTGGTCACGTTTACCTGAACCGTTCATGGGCGAAAACACAACCGGAGCTTCTGCAGTTCCTTGAACTTCGAGCCGACCCTGGACGATGATTTCTATCTTTTCTTCATCCGAACCGGTTTGCAGACTGTCGCTGTCGCCAATCTGTATTTCAGTTCCAGACTGAATCGTCAAACTGGTTCCGGCGGCAACTATTAGATCAGAGTTCAATCTGACAGGGGAATCGGTTGTTTCGATCACCATATGACTGGCAATGACACCGGGAACAAGCACCATTTCAGAAACTGTCAATTCTGACTCGGCGCCGAGACTGTTAACCGCCGCGACAGCATAGCGGCAGAATCCACCGCTTACAGCGGCCTGATCGGCATACGCACGTGCGGCTGCATCGACAGGCGTTTCATTCAACCTTGTCCAGACACCGTTCTTGAGTTGACGATAAATAATGAAGCCGCTGGCAGGAAGACCTGAAGTTGCTGCATCCCATTCAAGTTCAACGATTGAAGCAGATGTGAATGGAAGAATACGGATGGCAGCCGGTTTCTGTGGCCGATCTGCGTCGGCAGTCCTGAATGAGTAATCATAGGAAAAATAGCTTGCGGCACTTTCATCGAGATACTGGACACGAAAATGATAAAGCGTTTCGGGCAGCAGACCGCTTAACACAGCGGTATGCTCGGTAGCCGGCCTCTGTTCGCGCAACAGAGATCCATAATAAACGCTGGTGCCATAATCAACGTTGCAGGCAACACTGCGGAGAGTCTGCCATGCAACAACCGCACTCGTCGATGCAACGCCGACAACTCTGACATTGCTGATGCGGCTGGTCTTGCCGGCCTGATCCAGTTTGATCAAATCGACAACCGTCGTATCATCGGATTTGATTTCAATCTGATGTGTTTCGGTCTGAAAATCGTCATGAAGAATAACGATGTTATTAAGCCCTGCAGGAAGCTCAGAAAGATAGAAGCCGCCATCGAGGCCGCTCATTACTTTTTCCTTTTCGGCGAAAAGAGAATATATCTGGGCGTTGACCACGGCATTACCATCGGCATCGACTACCCGACCGCTAAGGCTGCCGGTTTGCGACTGGCGTAATCCGCATCCGGTCATCAGAGCCATAAAGATGAGCGATACAAGTAAAGTCGGCAGTAAGAATCTTCGATCAGTCAGGAACATCTTCGGCTCCTACCGTTTCGTAGTCATATCCTGCGCCTTTCAGCGGGCTTCCCGAAGAAGGAACATAATTAAAATTTTCATTCAGAGTCGATGCAAATGGATCGCCACCCTGCAGGCCCGGCCCGGCCAGATCGGTGAAGCTCAGGTCTGAAGCATATCCAGTCAGAGCCGTTCCATTGGAGTTCAGGTATTTGCGACCGGCAGCAACGTTCCAGATGCCGTTATTCTGAATGAATTGTGTATTAGTCGCCGTCGAGGGGTTATAGGCAACGGTTCCCGTATAGAGAATGCCGATGCCATTTCTGGCAGCATCGGCCAGAACCAGATTGCTTCTTATCACTGCTCTGGCTGTCTCTTTAATCTCGATACCAATTCCAGCCTGCACTGTATTGCGGCGCACTTCGTCGTTACCGCGGCAGATAATGCCGGTGCCGTTACTGCCGAAACCAACGATATTAAATCTCGTTCTGGAAGCGACTGCAGTGTTACCAAGATCTATTCCGCACGCGCCGGCGAGACTGATGTGGTTGCGCTCTACCTCGACCAGAGTATTGTCGCGGCACACCACTCCGGTAATGCAGCGTCTAATCGAGCTATCCAGAATCTGAACCGTCACCAGGTTCTTCTGCATGTCGAACCCGGTTGCACAGGTCTCGATGGTCAGAGTGCTGAAAAGTTGATCGCGACGGGCTGCGGTCGCTTTAATTGCCGCCTGGCGGCAGCTGGAAAATTTCGAGTCGCGAGTTTCCGGCAGACCGGCAACTCCAATCAGGCCGTTTTCTGCGAACGCCAGCTGCAAACCCTTGATGTAGCTGGCACCGAGGTCAGAGGAGTTCTCGAAAGTAATGCCGTTCCAGTCGCCGGGCTGAGGCGAAGCGGCGGCCGAGGTCATCGTCACCGGTGATGCTGAGGTTCCCTGAATCATCAGGGTGCCCTGGACCACCAGATCGATCAGATCCGCAGCCGAATCGGCATCCCACTGGTCACCACGTGAAACTGCAACGCTGACACCCTTGTTGATAATCAGACTGGCGTTGGCAGCAATCGTAAGATCCCCGGTCAGCTGATATGGGGATTCCTGGAGCGTCCAGACAACGTTTTCGCTTATCATTCCGGGCATCAGAAACGAGACGACGTTTGAAGGAGATGATTCATCTCCCGAGCCTGAAGTTCTGGTAACGCGGTAGTAATATTTTACCCCGGATTTAACATCGATATCTGTCCAGGCGTTCTGATTAACCACGCCGCTGCCAAGTTTTGTGAACGGGCCCTGCGCCGAAGTTGCCCGGTAAACGAGGAAACCGGCAAAATCACTTCCGGCATCGGAGTTCCATGACAGTTCGATTGCATTGCTGTTTGCTGTTTTAGCAAGCTTCAACCCGGTGGGCGCTTCACCGCGCACGGTCACCGGGGTATTGAAAGTCTGAATATCTGATTCGATCGTTCGACCGGCTTTATCGATGGCAACACACTTAAAACGATATGTAGTAGCGGCGGACAACCCTTCGAGGCTGTACTGGTGCGCAAAGATCAGTTCTGAATCGGTTACGGAAGTTTTATCCATAAGAGCATTGGCACCATAACTGACGTGGGCACGGGCCTGAAACTTCGTGTAGAAGTTGATTTGAGCACGACCCGAGGTGATGCCGCTCACCTGGATATTGTAAATTTCAGTGTCAGCCGGCAGAGAAAAATTTACACCTGTCGTCGTTTCGCCGCTGATAACTTCGATATTGAGCGCCTGGGTCTGATAATTATCACGTGAAGCGGTAACCTGGGTAACTTGCGGCACCAGCGATTCAAGCGACCATTTTCCATATATATCGGAGAAGGTGCTGGCGTCAGCCGTTGCCACCCTCACAGCACTGAGCGGTTTACCTGCCGAATCAGTGACAGAACCACTCAGGCCGCCGGGAGATGGTTTTTCAGAATCCATGCAGCCGGCATGAAAGGTCAGAGTGAAAATTAACAATATTGTAGCGATAAATCTAATTTTTTTCATTCAGACATACTTTTCGGTATATTTTGCACTAAACCTTAGAAACAAAAGATTGAAAGAAGCAGGCAGTTGGAGTTACATTCAACAGATAAACAAGCTTGTTCTTAACAACAATGGAATTCCGGAAAGGAAACTGGTTATGAAGAAAATCTCTGTCAGAGCTCAAGAAATGCAGGCATCACCCATTCGCAAACTGATCCCGCTCGCTGTAGCAGCACGCAAAAGAGGCGTCAACGTCTTTCCGCTCAATATCGGGCAACCAGATATAGCCACACCGAAGCCAATCCGCGATGCCATACGCAATTTTGACCAGGAAGTTCTTGCCTACAGCCCGTCACAGGGCGAAGATTTTCTCGTCGAAGCCTTTGCCGGTTATTACAAACAGAACAATATCGATCTGGCAGCCGAAGACATTATCGTCACTACCGGCGGAAGCGAAGCAATTTTCTTCGCTTTTCTTTCCATCTGTGATGCGGGCGATGAAGTCATAGTTTTCGAACCCTTCTACACCAATTACAACGGCATAGCCTACGAAACCGGTGTGAAGCTCAAAGCACTCACTACCTATGCCGAAGATGGTTTTCAGCTGCCTGCTGCCGCCACTATTGAAAAAGCGATTACCGACCGCACCCGTGCCATTCTGATCTGCAATCCCAACAACCCGACCGGAACGGTTTATTCCCGAAAGACTCTCGAGGAGCTTGCAGCAGTTGCCAAAAAGCATAATGTCTATGTGATTTCAGACGAAGTCTATCGTGAATTCACCTATGATGGGCTGCAGCACACTTCCATTCTGCAGATATCAGGTATGAGTCAGCACGCAATCCTCATCGACAGCATTTCCAAGCGTTATTCTGCCTGTGGCGCCAGAATAGGACTGATCGCCAGCAAGAACCGCGAGATAATGGCCGTTTCCATGAAATTCGCTCAGGCCCGACTCAGCTCACCTACGATTGAACAGTGGGGCGCCCGTGCCGGCATCCTCATGGACCCATCATATTTTCAGCCGATTCTCGAAGAATACCAGCGCCGTCGTGATGCGGTAATGGCCGGTCTGGCAAAGATTCCCGACGTTGTATGTAAAACTCCCACAGGGGCCTTTTATGTTATTGCAAAACTGCCGATAAAGAATGCGGATAAATTTGCATCCTGGCTGCTGACTGATTTCGAACATCAGGGCAATTCGGTTCTGGTAGCTCCTGCTGCCGGGTTCTACGTAAACCCCGGCCTCGGGCTCAATGAAATCCGCATCAGCTATGTTCTTGAAGTCAGCAAGCTAGAAAAGGCCATGGATGTGCTTGCCGAAGCTGTTAAACAGTATCATCGCTTCGAAAACGCAGGAAACAAAAAGGAGAAAGCCGCCTCTGCCAACGCCTGACAATACCAGCAGACCAGAAATAGAGATACTGCTCGAAAACAGTTTCGGAGTTGCCATGCCGACCATGGCCACTTCGGGGTCTGCCGGTTACGATCTCTGCGCAAGCAGGCATGTGGTTATCGCTCCCGGAAAGCACGCAATGGTGCCGACCGGGTTGAAAATTTCCATGCCCCACGGGCTGGAAGCGCAGATACGTCCGCGTTCAGGCCTTGCCGCAAGGCACGCAGTTACGGTTTTAAACTCACCCGGCACCATAGACAGCGACTATCGGGGTGAAATCTGTGTAATTCTGATCAACCACGGTGAGAATGAGTTCGTAATCGAACCTGGCATGCGCGTTGCTCAGATGGTGTTTTCGCGAGTGACTGAGGTTGAATTCATATTACGGAAGCAACTCGACGGTTCCTGCCGGGGTGAGGGCGGTTTCGGCTCGACGGGCGTCAGATAATCTTATCATGAGGTAAAAATGAAGCGGAAAAAAATAGCGATAATAGGTTGCGCCGGAAAAATGGGACAGGTGGTCTGCAGATACCTGCTTTCGCACAGCAGTTACGAACTGGCTGCCGGAATCGATGTCAGCCGTGCCGGTGATGACCTGGGCAACATGCTCGGTCTTGGCAACACCGGCATAATTATCTCGCAGAACCTTCAGACAACAATTTCTGAATCTCATATCGACGCCGCGATCGATTTCACCACTCCTGAATCTGTGGTTGCCAATGCTGCAGTCTGCCTGCAGGCAAAGGTACCGGTTCTGATCGGCACAACTGGAATCAGTCAGGAAGACCAGGTCAAACTTGATAATCTCGCCCAGAAGATGAATTCAGGGGTAATGATCGTCCCGAATTTCGCGATCGGCGCAATTCTCATGATGGACTTCGCCCGCAAGGCCGCCCGCTATATGAAGAATGTTGAAATCATCGAACTGCACCATCCGCAGAAACTCGACAAACCCTCAGGAACGGCTATAAGAACCCGCCAGGGCATTCTTGAAGAACTTGGCATCAATGACGAATCGATGCCGGAACAGGTGCCGATTCATTCAGTGCGTCTTCCCGGTCTGGTGGCACACCAGGAAGTCATTTTCGGCGACATAGGGCAAACTCTCTCTATCAGGCACGATTCGCTGAATCGTGATTCATTCATGCCGGGTATCGGGCTGGCTCTGAGTCAGATTCACACCTTTACCGGCCTCAGAATCGGCCTTGAGATTTGAACGAAAAAAATGTTAATTGAGCTATGGAATCATGTCGATAGTTCCTCAGGAACACATAAGAAGTTCAAAGGAGGCACACAACATGATTCTTCCGAATACCCCGCTCTATCAGGCCAAGACCGATGCTGAATTCCGCATCAGAATGATCCAGCACATCAAATCTGCCTACAAGGACATTCTTGGCAAAGATGCAAATCTTCTCGATCTGCCCAACGGTCTGGAAATCGTCCAGGCAAAGATTCAGCAGCGGCTCTACGATATGAGCAACGGCGAAATCAATCTCTTCAGAGACGAAGAAAGACGCGAACAGCTCGCAGCCTGACGGCGCATTTTTCCCCCTGTTACAGATTATTCCCGGAGCATCGCTCCGGGATTTTTCAATTTTCCCGATTGTCAGGAACCTGTTCAAAGGGGTTCTGATCCTGGTTGCCGGCTGAAATACCTTTTTCAATGGAGAAGAACCGGAAAATTTCGCCAGCCCAGAGCACTGCCGAAGTGCCGATAATAATTACCAGCCAGGTGACCAGATCGAGCGGCTCGGTTCTGAACATGGTTTTGCCGAACTGAACGATCAGAAACTGACCAATCAGGATGGTTGGCAAAATGAGAATGAAACCCGAGTTTTCGCTTAAACGGCTGAATGCGGATTTTTTCCATCCCAGTGCTCTGGCATTGAACATATTCCAGACCTGAAGCAGAACGAAAACCGTGAAGAAAATCGACAACTCTCTGACGCTGACCAGGCCGTCCTGCTGGAAATATTTGAGCAGACCGATCAGCAGGCAGTAAAAAGCGGCACCGACGCCAAATATGTGCATATACATGGGTTTTGAAACGATGAAGTCTTCGGAACGTCTGGGTGCACGAGCCATGACTTTCCAATGCGGCGGCTCCGTGGCCAGTGCCAGGGCGGCAAATGTATCCATTATCAGGTTTACCCACAGCATCTGAATGACGGTCAGCGGCATTTTAACCCCGATAAACGGGCCGGTCAGAGCGACCGCCAGGGCGACAAAATTTATCGTCAGCTGAAACATGACAAAGCGCTGAATATTGTCATACAGCGAGCGGCCCCACATAATGCCTTTGACAACACTTGGAAATGAATCATCGAGCAGAATTATATCACTGGCTTCCTTGGCAACGGAGGTTCCGGTTTTGCCCATTGCCAAGCCGACATTAGCATGATTTAGCGCCGGCGCATCGTTGGTACCATCGCCGGTGACCGCCACCACGTGGCCACGCTGCTGCAGAAGTTTTACCATTTTCATTTTATCAGCCGGGCGGGCACGTGACATGATCTTGATGCGATCGACAATTGCCAGAGCATCTTTGTCGTTCATTGCCTGGAATTCAGAACCGGTTATGTGAACCCGATTTGGCGCATCACCCTGGTCAAGAAGACCGATCTGACTGGCGATTTCCCAGGCAGTGTTGGAATTGTCACCAGTGATCATTTTAACCAGAACTCCGGCGCTGCGGCAGACATTCAGTGCCATCGGCACATCCGGTCTTATCGGATCGGCAATCGCGACAAATCCCAGCCAGACAAGATTTCTGGCGATAGTATCCAGGTCTCCGTCCGGTGAACAGGCGAAACCACGAAGAAACGCAAACCCGAGAGTTCGCATACCGCGGCCCTGCTGCACTCTCAACTCTTCAGCAATTTTCCCGGCAAATGGTCCGACTGTCTGCAGGCCTTTATCAGTAAGAATTTCACCGCACTTTGACAAAATCAGTTCAGGGGCTCCCTTGAAATACATGATCTTTTCTTTGCCGGCTCCTGAAATACCGCAGGAAGCCATCATTTTGCGTTCGGTCGAAAAAGTCCATTGTTTTTCAAGAGAAAAAGCTTCACGTAAAGCAAGATAATCGATGCCGGACTCTTCAAGCCAGAGCAGAGTAGCGCCTTCGGTAGGATTACCCAGAGTGGTCACCGGCTCGCCAGGTTTTCTGGAAAGGTTAGCGGTGCTGTTTGCAGCCATGGCTTCAGCGATTATTTTTTCGGTATCGGTTGTCAGTTCACGGGAAAGCCGGCCATTTTTGATAGCAGGAAAATGCACCGAGTTCATGACCATGCGATTCTGAGTCAACGTGCCGGTCTTATCTGAGCATATTACCGTCGCGGCGCCTATTGTCTCACAGGCGTGCATTCTGCGAACCAGGTTGTTGGCGGCTGTCATCTTGCGCATGCTGTAGGCCAGGCTGAGAGTAACGCTCATCGGCAGGCCTTCAGGCACCGCAACGACTATAATGGTAACGGCAATCATAAAAAACTTGAGAAACTCACTGACTGCTTCACCTGTAAGCCACATCGCCGGATGCTCCGGCAAAAAACCGGTTAAAATACCGGTCAAAGTGCACAAAGCTCCAAAAATTATTCCTGAAGATACCACCTTGACCCAGGATTTGAAGTCTGAGCGTTCGATAATGCGCGGCAGAGGCAGTTCTCGACCGGCAAATTCAAAACCGTCGGCCAGAATCGGCAGCCAGATCTTCGAAAGCGAAATCATGGCGCTGAAGAGCACGATCAGGGCAAAACCCCATTGCGAGGCTTCGAGAACCAGTTCGCCTGAAAAGTAATCCCGCATGATCAGAGAGCTGAAAGTTAAAAAAGCGATAGAAAATCCTACCACCCCGATAAGCTTGCTCAATTTGTCGAGCTGCCTGTTGAGAGGGGTTTCTTCCTCGTTTTCTTCGCCGGCTGCCCGGGCAGCTTTGCCGATTTCAGTTGCATCGCCGACGGCAGTGACGACCATCTTGCCATGGCCATCGTTGACCATGGTGCTGCGCAGGAGAACATCTGCCGGATACGCTGTATCATGGCCTTCCTGTGCGAGTTCCGAGTCTGAGGTATGTTTGGCGACCGGCATGGACTCACCGGTTAGTTTCGCTTCATCTACCTGTAGTGAGATAGATTCGACAACTTTGCCATCGGCTGGAATTTCTTCACCAGGTTCAAGCAGTACCAGATCGCCAACGACGATATCCCGGATCGGAACGGTAGTAAAAGCGCCGTCTCTTACGACATTCACCGGGGCTTCATCAGATACCTGATTGAGAATATCGAATTCTTTGCCGGCTTTGTATTCGTTCAGAAACGCCAGGGTAGTTGCCAGAAGAATTGCAATGATAATCCCGATTCCCTCGAAATATTCGCCGTTGATGAACCCGACAAGAATCGCAATTACGGCAGCAATCATGAGAATTCTTATGATCGGATCGTCGAACTTTTCTATAAGCAGGCGCCACCATGGCTCTCGTTCTGGTGGCGTCAGCAGATTCGCACCAAATTTTTCGCGATTTTCTATAACCTGCAGGGATGTCAGGCCCTGAAAATGAGCGGAGTGTGTCTTCCCGGCATCGACTGCCATAATGTTTCTCCAGTAGTGTGTAAAATCAGGCTGCTAATTATACTATTTGAGGCCCGTAACTTCAAACATTTCGACGGCAGCAGTCTTGCCTTTAACAGCTGTTTCAGCCAGTCGTTCCACATCGACATGCTCCTGCACCAGATCTAAAGTTGAACGGCTGATGATGACACAGGTATGTTTGCCAAGTTTACTCATACCTTCAAGACGCGATGCAACATTGACCGTGTCACCGATGACCGTTCGGTCCATGCGCCCGGGAGAGCCGATATTGCCGGCGATGACATCGCCGGAATTGATGCCAACCCCGATTTTGATTGGAAAAAGGCCGGCATTACTCCTGTGGCGGTTGAATTCAGCCAGGGCATCCATCATGCCAAGAGCGCATTTAACCGCATTCAGGGCAAGTGATGCTGGATTCATACCCGGCCCGGTAATGAACTGAGCCATGATTGCATCACCAATGAACTTGTCGATATCACCACCGAACTTCTCGACCACGACGTTCATGGCTGCAAAGTATTCATTGAGCAGATTAACGACATCTTCAGGAGTATTAGATTCCGAGATGGTTGTAAAGCTTCTGATATCGGAAAAGAGAATAGTTGCAGGAACCTTGCGGCCGCCCATCCGGCTGTCGTCGCCGCTCACAACCGCGTCAACAGCCGACCTGGACAGATATCTGGTCATTCTTTCACGTTCGTCAAGCCCCTGACTCATTTTATTGAAGGCGGTTGCCAGCTCGACTATCTCATCGCTCCCCGGCAAAAGCACCGAGGTGCGGAAGTTGCCGCCTTCAATCTCTTCGACCCCGTGCTTCAGAAGAAGCACCGGTTCGATCAGCGATCTGGCCATAATTCTGGCCAGAATAAAAACAATGATGATGGACACCAGAAGTGAAACTACTATGAAACCCTGGAGACGACGCAGCCCGGCAAGGATTTCCTCATAGTTGAAAAGGGCAACAACTGAACTTTGCTCAAGACCGGCAGGTCTGAAACTGTAAAACAGACATTTACGTCCGCCTGTTTCGAGAGTGACGCTTTCCCTGATTCCAACTCCTGTAAAGCGCGTGGGGTCAGAGATCCGGCCGATTCTGATTGAATCAGGCGTATTGTTGATATAGTCAAACCAGGGGTTATTCAGCGGCGCATGCAGGAAATAGCCATCGGAACCGCAATTGTTCGAGCCAAAATACAACTGAATTCTGCCGTCATATGCAGGCTGATTACAGATACGGTCAATCATCAGCCGCAGGTACATCCGCTCGAAATGACTGTCGCGCATCAAAAGTATCAGACTGAAGGTCTCTTCAGGTAACTGGCCTGTCGAGAATTGCCCGATAAAAAAGATACTGCGACGGCCGCTGAATTTCATCTCAAACGCGCGGTTTTCGCGGTTACTCATAATGGCTTTGATATCTTCGAGATTCGCTCCGCCGGTGGCTTCGACGACAAGATCGATAAAGCTGACATCGAGAACTTTTCCCCTGGTTTTCAGTTTGCCCGAAGACCGCAACTTGATTTTCGCCAGCGATTGAATGAGGGGTAAAAGGTTCTTACCTTCAGAATCGTCCTCATCGGGTGAATAGGAGAAAACCACTTCAGAATATGAGTTCAGCAGATAGGAATGGAGAATACTGGCCTGACTCGATGTTTTTTTGATTATTTCGCTTGCCCGATCAGGTGTGACAAATTGGCCGTCGGGTTTGAACTGCAGCCGCATAAGCTGCCTGCCGGCTTCATTGCTCAGGCCTTCGAGGTGTCTGAAGGCAAAACCCATGTTTTCATCGAGATCTTTTTTGATTCGCTCTATTTCTTTGTACGCATCATTTTCAAATGCCTTCTGACGGTCGAGAAGAAGTTCACTGCCGAGCTGATAGATAGCAGCAGCCGGCAGAAGCATGGCAATGATGAACAATCCGGCAATCTGAAGTCTCAGGCTGACAGCCATACCATCGTTGCGGCGCTGGCTGACAATTAAAAGCAGTGGCAGCAAGCCCGAAACGGTTATCAGCAGGCCGGCAAAAAAGACGTGACGCTCAAAATTCAGATTTATCTCAAGAGTACTGGCGGCAGCCAGCATAATAAGCCCCTCAGATGAACGGCGCAGAGCAAAAAGAACCCCATCGCGTTCATTAATGCCATCAGGTTGATTTACCAGCCATCTTACCCATTTTTCCTGATCAGCAGCCGGAAATGGGTAGGGAAGAAACCTTTTCGTCGGTTCATTTTCAACGATCCAGCCCGCCGAAACTCCGGAGTTTTCCCATTCGTGGGCTTTTCTCAACACCAGGGTCTGCAGACCGAATGAAGCGGGAATGCGGTCTGCCTCAATCACCGCAAGAAAACCACCGGCACAATGACGTTCATGGCTGAGATAATGAGCTTTTTCAGCATTCCAGAACATCATCAGCTTGTTTCCGGCGGGGTTCCCGCAAACCAGCATTTCATCACCATGTTTCAGAAATGTGCCCAACCCCTGAGCGTCAGTGAAATAGCGGTTCAGCATCGGCACATGCTCGAGATAGTCGAAATAACGGCCGCGGCGATCACCAGACGGATTAATACTTCTGATTACCGATTCAGTGAGCTTCTGATAAGGCCATTTCGGCAACAGCTGGTCGCTGCCCGGCAATTCAACAAGATCGAGCCCCCATCTGACAAGTTTCAGGCCTGGAATAAGTCGACGCAAACGGCTCTCGGAGCGGTCACGGATTTTGAGCATTGCCAGCTCGTTCATCAGGAGACAGAAATTTAACTGGGGGACATTACCTGGAAGACTGTTGAGCCTGAGAGCTCTGAACAGAGCCGCCGTCTTCAGCGGTTCGACGTAATGAACTGAATAATCTTTTAACAATTGCCTGATCTGAACGACAGTTCTTGCCTCAAAAACAAAACGGCTGGCCAGTTTCTCAACCTGGTGAGCTGCCTCGCTCCTGGCAACGGCGGCAGTTGCCTTGAATGACCCTATCGCCTGCCTGACAAGAATTGCCACCGGCACGCTCAGAAGCACGAGGATGACGGCAATCCATTTCCAAAGGGGTAACGGAGCGAGGCGCAAGACCTTGGTTTGTTGTCGTTCAGAAAGCAATGATGCCATTTCCCCTCAACAAGAAGATATGGCTATTTTACTACAGCTGCACTGTGATAACATGGAAAAAATACAAGGGAGAAACAGATGAAAATTTGCCAACCGCGATTTCTGAAGAGCATGAATACCCTCGAAGTCGAAGAAATTCTGCAAACCGAATCGCCGCTGTTTCTGCCAATCGGAACTCTGGAAGCGCATGGCAGACATCTCCCGGTCGGCACCGACACTCTGTGTGCCGAAAAAATCGCCGAGCAGCTCAGTATTGCCCTGAACGGTGTGATTGCCCCTTCCTTTGAATACGGATTAACCAATGTCCTGGCCCAGACATCGCCTGCCAGCTTTTTTCCGGAGGAGCTTTTCGAGGCTTTCATCGAAAAAGTCATCGACAATTTTCGCAGCCAGGGCTTTAAAACCATCATCGTTATCAACGGGCATGGCGGCAATCGTGAAGCACTCAAAAAGGTCATCAGGCGTCTGTCGCGTATCAGACCATCAGGTCTGGCTGTAGTTAACTGGTGGCTGATCAGCGAACATTTCGTCGAAAGAATATATGGCTGCAAACCTGGCGGGCACGCAGCAGTTGAAGAAACCGCCATGATTCTCGACTATTTCCCTGAACTGGTGAATGCTGACAATTATCTGCCAGAAAACGACGATTACGTTGTCGATGATGGGATCTGGCTTTTTCCGCCGCCCGGTGAGGTGCTGATAGACCACCCGGGCCAGGGTCGCCCCGATTTTGACAGAGAAAAGGCAAAGCAGTTCACCAGTCAGGTCACAAAAGATCTGCAGACCCGCCTGGAAAAATGGCTGGCTTCATTTAAGCGCATCAAGGGAGGTCTGCGACCTTGAACCCCATTGAACCCCCTTTTCTGATCCGCTACGCCGGCGATATCTTTTTTCTGCTCGCGTTTCTGGTGATTCTGTTTTTTGTAAAACCTGATCCCGAGCATGAGTCTCACGTCGACAATGATGAAACGGCAGGCCCCAATCCTCTCGAAGCCATGCTGGTATCAGAAGACGACGATGAAGCCGAAGATCGCGACAACTCAGAATCAGATAAAAAGAACGGGTAAAAAAAAGCCCCGGATTACCGGGGGGTGATGACTATCCAACCTTCCAGGGCAGCTAAATTCCTTTTTTTAATTCTGCTGCAACCCAACACGAGCCTTCCATGCCTGTTTAGAGAGACGCCCGGCATGCAGGCCCGAAAACTTATACTCAGCAGATTTCTATATTTCAGTGACCTTCAATCATTAATATAGCAAGTTGGATGCCAACTGCTGTAAAGGCAACAATACCGGTACAATCAAGATTTCAGGTTCCTGTAATCCAGTAGTTGTTCAAATACGCGGTTAAATTACCTCGGGCTGATAATTTTTTACACGAGGCATATTTACCACACACACTAAACTTTGACAGTCAGGTAAAACACTCTTAGAATAGCGAAAACTAAAAGCAAGAAGAATGAAAGGTAACAGCATGTCCCACGAACAAGAAAGCGAAAAGCTGCAGCACGAGACCCCGGGAAGTTTTGTCGAAGTGCTTCCTCCATCAGAAATTCAGGATTTCAGCAGCGAGATTCAGGCGGCGATCAGCAAAAGAGGCTGGAAAGATCTTATGCCGGTTCAGGCAGGAGTAGCGCCGTATCTTCTCGCCGATCGTGATGTCATCGTCCAGTCAAGAACGGGAAGCGGGAAAACCGCCGCATTTCTTCTGCCGCTGTGTGAGCGCCTGAAGGGCACCCAGAAGGGCTGTCAGGCTTTGATTCTTGTGCCGACCCGCGAACTGGCGCAGCAGGTCTACGGGGAATTCCAGCTGATGACAGCAGAAATGGACATATCAGCAGTTCCTGTATATGGCGGAACCTCATATCGTCCACAGCTTGAAGCTTTCAAAAATGGCACCCAGGTTATCATCGGCACTCCGGGGCGCCTGCTTGACCACCTCATTCGGGGGTCTCTGAATCTCAAAACGATTAAATATCTTGTATTCGACGAAGCTGACGAAATGCTTTCGATGGGTTTTTACCAGGATATGGTACGCATTGGCGAGTTTCTTCCCTCGCGGCGTTGTTCGGCAATGTTTTCTGCAACCATGCCTGACAGTGTCAAGAGGCTGGCCGTCAGATTCCTGCGCAATCCAGAGTTCTTAACTTTCAGCGGCGACGGAGTTCACGTTTCTGAAATGGATCACATTTTTTACGTCGTCGACCCGATGCAGAAAGACCGGGCATTGATGAGGGTTATAGAGCTAGAAGACCCTGACAATGCCATTATATTCTGCAATACGCGCAATGAAGTCGAATATGTTGCCGCAATACTGAAGCGTTTTGGTTATGATGCCGATCAGATAAGCGGCGATCTCAGCCAGAACGCCCGCGAAGTGGTTATGGCCAAGCTGAAACAGAAAACCCTCAGATTTCTCGTAGCTACTGATATTGCAGCGCGCGGTATCGACATCAGCAATCTTGAATACGTTTTTATCTATGACATGCACAAAGACACCGACCAGTATATTCATCGTGCCGGCCGAACAGCCAGAGCCGGCAATCGCGGTGTAGCAATCAGTCTGGTCAACCAGCTGGAGGCAGTCGATCTCAAGAAGTTTGCCCGCCGGGCCGGCATATCTCTGGAAGAAAGACCTTTACCAACCGAAGAACACGTTCGCAACCGGCTATCTGAAAAGCTTGGAGCCCATCTTGAAGGCGGACTTCGCGATGCCTCCACTGCGGTTAAAGAACGCATGAAACGCTATCATGGTCTTCTAAAGGAACTTACCGGTCATGAGCACGGAGAAGACATGCTGCTGCTGCTTATCGATTCATTTCATCAGCAGCTCATCAGGCAAGGTCGCGGCATCGAACCAGAAGCGTTGCCTAAACCGTCGTCTCAGGCTTCGACCCGCCGGCCGGAAAACCACGAGCATCAGGCCGGGAATCGCGGTTCACGCGGGCCACGCGGACCGCGCCGCCGATAGCTTAAACTGCAGAATCCAGCAATCAGTCCCCTTTTCTCTCGCTGCAACCGTCATATCAGACAATAATGCGGGGGTATTGCACTTTTACGGAATTCTTGCTTAAATATCTGCCTGAAAAATCAAACACGCGAAAGGAGTTTCTAAATGACCAGCTCAACAACTCATGAATTCAAGACCGAGGCCCGACAATTACTTGATCTGATGATTCATTCAGTCTATTCGCACAAGGAAATTTTTCTTCGCGAGCTGATTTCTAATGCTTCTGACGCACTCGACAAGCTTAGATTCGCTTCGTTGACCAACGAAAACCTTCGCAAACAGACTGAAGATCTTCACATCAGATTGTCGACCGACGAAAAGAATCGGACATTGACCATCGCCGACAACGGCATTGGCATGACCCGCGACGAGATCATCAATTATATCGGCACCATCGCAAAATCAGGCACTGCTGAATTTGCCGACATGCTGAAGAAAGCAAGTGAAAAGAAAGAAGGAGCCCCTGAACTCATTGGCCAGTTCGGCGTTGGCTTCTATTCAAGCTTCATGGTCGCAGACAAAGTCGAGCTCATCAGCCGCAAGGCAGGTGAAACCGAAGCCTGGGCGTGGACTTCAAGCGGAGAAGGCAATTATACCATTTCCGAAAGCAGCAGGGAAACCTGCGGAACCACCGTCATCCTTCATCTCAAGCCCGAAGACAAGGACGATGAAGACTTTCAGGACTTCACCCAGGACTGGGTATTGCGCCAGGTCGTAAAAAAGTATTCTGACTTTGTCGGTTACCCGATCAGAATGCAGGTTGAACGCACCAGCATCGAACGCGATGAAAACGGCAAACCCAAAGAGGGCGCCAAAGAACAGACGATTATTGAAGACGAAACCCTGAATTCGATGAAGGCAATCTGGCTGCGCCCCGAGAAAGATGTCAGCGAAGAAGAGTATCGTGAATTCTACAAGCATATCAGCCATGACTGGAACAATCCGCTGAAATGGCTGTCTTTCAAAGCTGAGGGCACTGCGAACGAATTCAATTCATTGCTTTTTATTCCTGAGAAACCGGGTTTCGATCTGTTCATGCCGAATTCAAAGCGTGGTATCAATCTTTATGTCAAGCGCGTCTTCATCATGAACGACTGCGAAGAACTCATTCCTGACTATCTGCGGTTCGTCAAGGGTGTAGTCGATTCAGAAGATCTGTCGCTGAACATTTCCCGCGAGATCCTGCAACACGATCGCCAGATTCAGACGATTCGCAAGACCGTTACCAGAAAGGTTCTCGACGCCCTCAAGAAAATGCTCGGTGAAGACCGCGAAAAATATATCGGCTTCTGGAAGCAGTTTGGTTCAGTCATCAAAGAAGGGCTGTTCAAAGAACCCGGCAATTCAGAAAAGCTTTTTGAATGCTGCCTGTTTCAGAGTACGGCTTCCAGCAATGACTGGTATACGATGGCCGAATACATGGAACGGATGAAGCCGGAACAGGATAAAATCTTTTATCTGACCGGTGAATCGCGCGAAGTCATCGAAAACAGCCCGCATCTTGAAGCATTCCGGGAAAAGGGCTATGAAGTGCTTCTGCTGACCGACCCGGTAGATGAAGTATGGGTGCAGTACTGCACCGAACACAAATCGAAAAAAATCAAATCTGCCGCCCGTGGCAGCCTCGAACTGGGTTCTGAAGAAGAACGCAAGAAGACCACTGAAACCCTCAAGAAAAAGGAAGAAGAGTGGAAATCTCTTCTCGAGCTGATTCAGAACAAACTCGACAAGCATATCAAAGCAGTGAAACTCTCCGGAAGGATGAGCACTTCTGCAGCCTGTCTGGTGAGCGAAGAAGGCGAAATGACACCACATCTCGAAGCCCTTCTCCGGGCTTCCGGCAAAGATGTTCCACAGGTTAAGCGCACGCTTGAACTCAACCCCGGGCACCCGCTTCTGAGCAAGATGCACGAACTTTTTGCGCGTGACAGCAAGAACCCGCGCCTCGAAGAATATGCCGACCTGTTATACGGTCAGGCTCTGCTGGCTGAAGGCGGGCAACTCCCCGACCCTGCCGGGTTTAACCGCAAGGTTGCCGAACTGATGGCAGGAGCTCTGTAAAAGAATGCCGCCCGGTCAACGGGCGGCTTAATTTTTTAAGGAAAAATCAATGCAAACCATCGCAAAAACCGGAAAATCGTCAGTGCAAATCCTTCTCAAAGTAAAACTCAAAACCATAGTCCCTCAGGGTGATCGGATTTTTTTAACCGGCAATCTGCCCCAGCTGGGAAACTGGCAACCAGATAAAAAACCTCTGGAAATTTCCGAAGACGATTCTTATACACTTCAGATCAACGCCCCGGCCGGCAGCATAATTGAATGCAAACTGACGCGCGGCAACTGGAAAACGCAGGCGATAACCGACCGCAAACAGATTCCCCCAGAGAACATTGTCATCAAAGCCACCAGAAATAAAACTGTCAATATCACCGTTTACGACTGGCTTGACCAGCAGATGCTCGAATCAGACCCGGTTAAAGGCAAACTGCTAAGTTATAACGGATTGCCCTGCCAGAACCTCAAATATCAACGCCCGATCCAGATATGGCTTCCAGAATCCTATTCCGAGAAGGGTGAACCATTTGGGGTCATCTATATGCACGACAGCCAGAACCTGTTTGAACCGGCTACCTCGTTTGCCGGAGTCGACTGGAAAGTGGACGAAACGGTCAACAGGCTTATCGAAGCCGGCGAAATCAGACCATGCATTGTGGTCGGCATTCCAAATTCACCTGACCGCATGAAAGAGCTCAACATGTTTACACGTGAAGGAAAGGCTTATGGGCGCTTCGTCGTCGAAGAGGTTAAACCCTTTATCGAAGGGCGATTCAATGTCTCGCGCGACCGTAAATACAATGCAATAATGGGTTCATCGATGGGCGGTCTGATGTCGCTGCAGATGCTGCTTGCATACAGTGAGGAATTTGCACTGGCCGGCTGCCTGTCAAGCGCCTTTCAAAAGACCAGTGACAAGATTTTCGCCCAGGTACGCAATGCAAAAAGCCTTCCCTTCAACAGCAAAATTTATCTGGATACCGGAGAATTCGAACCGCCGATTGCCGAAAGCTACTTCGCAATGGTCGAACTGCTCAAACAACGCGGCTTTATCGAAGGCGAAAACCTGCTGGGCTGGTTCGATGAGCAGGCAACCCACAGCGAAGCCGCCTGGGCACGGCGGCTCGAGATTCCATTAAAATATCTTATGGGAAAGTAAAAAATAGTTTGACATTAAATCAATTTGTTGTAATATCTAATTAGATGATACAAATTAAATATCAATTAGGAGAAAATCAAATGAAACTTAAAGTTTTGTTGTTTGCTGTGTTGCTGATCGGTTCATTCAACCCGGTTCTTTTTGCTGAAGAAGGCTGCAGCAGCTGTTCACATGAGCACAAAGAAGCTGTTGCACCCAAGGCTGATGAATCCTGCCCAGACGGAGTCTGTGCAGCTGAAGCAAAATCAGAAAAGCCTGCCTCCGAGACAGAACCAGTCAAGGAAGAATCACCGGCGACCATCAACACAGCCGGTCTGAAAACATTGATCGGCAGTGGAGTGCCCCTGACCATACTCGATGCCCGCAGCGGCAAATGGGATGATGGCAAAAGACTGCCCGGTGCTCTGTCGCTGAACTCTGAATCGAAACCCGAAGAAATAGCCAAAGTGCTGCCCAAAAAAGATACTCTGGTTATCACTTATTGTGCCAATCTAAAGTGCCCTGCCAGCCACAAGCTGTATACCCACCTCAAATCGCTTGGCTACACCAACCTGATTGAATATCCCGAAGGAATTCAGGGATGGATCGAGGCCGGTAACCCGGTTAACGAAGCCAAGTAAATAACCGACGACCTTTCCGAGGCGTTGCCAACCGGCAACGCCTTTTTTATTACTGCATTACAAAAGTGTCTGCCGGATGGTTTCTCAAAATGCTCATTTTCAGGAGATTTTGCTTTTATTCTGGCGCTTTTCTCACTATAATTGCAGCATACAACTATGCCGGAGGCACATTTTGAAAAACATCCTCAAAACATCCCTGCTGTGTTTCCTTTGCTTTTTTGCATTGGCAAACCCAGGAAACTCTGCCGTAATAACCCTTTCTGACGGTTCAACCCAGGAAGCAGACTCTCTGACATACAAGAACGACAAAGCACTACTGCTGGTCGGTTCAGAAAGTGCTGAAATCGAACGAAACAACATCAAGAACATCAGCTTCACAGCCCGACAGCAGGAAAAGGAAGCAATGGCTACCGAAAGTGCCGACCTGCAGGCGTTTATGCCCAAGGCCCTCGAACTGCAGAAAAAGTACCCTGATGCTCAGGCGATTCTGGTAAGCGAAGAGAGCAACAATCAGCATCGAGCCGATGGTTCCAACCTGTCGCGATATCGCAGTGTTTCTTATATTGCCAAAGAAGAAGCTCTCTGGGCAGCAGAGGTATCGGTCAGTTTCGACCCGAACCGCGAACGCGTAAAAGTGCTGCACGCACGCTGCCTGCATCCTGACGGCGCTGTCCACAATCTACAGCCCGAACAGATCAAAATTTCCAAAGGCACTTCCGGCAGCGTCTATTTCAATCAATACCAGGAATTGAGCTTTACCATTCCAGAGGTTGCCGTTGGCACCATAATCGATTATTGCTATGAAACCGAAGAATACAACCCCTTCGATCCCAACCTGTTCCAGGGCCGCAACTATTTCCAGTGGAGCGACCCGGTAGGCGAATCGATTCTGCGGGTAAGCATTCCCAGCGGCAAAGAACTGCATTACGCTGCCTACAATTGCCCTCCGGAGCTCGGCAAACCCGAAAAAGTCAATGCCGTCGACTCAATCATCTACACATGGAAAATGACCGATCTGGCTCCTGTAATCCCCGAACCCTCGATGCCGCCCTATCGTGACGTCGTGCCTTCGGTATATTACAGCCTTCACAAAGATTTCACCTACGTTCACAACAAGCTGAAGCCCATGTTTGAGAAGCGTTTTCAGCTGACCGATTCCGTTAAGAAGAAAGTTGAAGAGCTGATTGAAGGCGCGAAAGACCTTAACGAAAAGATTGCCAGGCTCTACCTCTTCTGCCAGAAAGAAATCCGCTACATTTCAATCAAAGGCAATCTGGCCAGCAATCAGGTCGGTCACCCTGCCGAAGACACCCTTAAGAACCGATATGGCGACTGCACCGACAAGGGAATGCTGCTGGCGACAATGCTCAAACACATCGGGGTTGAGGCCTACCCCGTTGGCGTGCGAACCAACGATTCCGGGCGGGCAGTTCGTGACATCTCTATTTTCGATGACAATCACTGCATTACCGAAGTGCATCTCGACGGCCGCATCTTCTACCTCGATTCTACCGCCACCGATTATCGTTACCCCTATTTCCGCTCTGACGATCACGACACGATCGCTGACAACACCATGCTCGGAACCCGCAATCAGGTGCCTTTGCCGCCACCTGAAGACAATGCCATCCATATTATCCGCAAGATTCAACTTGCGGCCGACGGAACTACGAGAATCGACTTCGAAAGCACCCAGAACGGCACATCTGAAGCCAGTTTCAGAGAATCTGCCCGCAATCTGAAACCTGAAGAATATGAAAAGGAAATCAGGGAATCAGTGGCAGCGCTGACTGCTGACTATGTGCTTGAAATCGCTACCCACAGCGATCCGCTCGACTTCGACAACCAGTTCAAGGCCAGATCAGCCTATACGCTGAACAGATTTGCAACCAAATCAGGTCGCTACATGATTTTCTCGGTGCCGTATTTTGAGCTTTCCTTCTCTGAAGTCAGTCTTGAAAAACGGCGCTACGACATTCAATACAGCACTTCAAGACTGCGCACCGACAGTGTTGAGATCAAGCTGCCATCGAATTTCAGCGTCAAGTATCTGCCCCCGGCCCTCCGGGTTCAGAGCCAGTATGTCGAATTCGAGATCATCTACGATCAGCAGGGCGACACCATCAACATCACCAGAAAGCTTGCGTTTCCGCGCCGGGTAGTTCCGGCAGCCGATTACCAGAACTTCAAAAACGATCTCGAAAAAATCGCTCACTCTTCGAAGCAGAAAATTTTCCTCGAAGAGGAAACCGGGGAAGGCGACAGCGCAACAGCTTCTGCAACTGCTCCAGCGGCCACAGCATCTGCCAGTCAACCAGTCGAAACTGAAGGAGAAAGAGAATGAAAAAATTTGCACTGACCCTCATTCTGGCTCTCGCCACCATTCTCGCGGTCAATGCCGATGTGCTGTATCTGAACGAAGGTGAAGAAATCGTCGGTCATCTCAAGGCGATCGAAAGCGGCAAAATCAGCTTCGAAGAACTGAACCATGGCGAGCGGGTTTTATCAGAGAGTGAAGTAGCACACATCCTCATCTCAAAAATCCGCAAGGGCGACGATATCGACAATGTCGCCAGTCTCACCGACCCGATAGCCCAGGGAATTCTCAAAAACCTTCCCGACCCTTCGCTTTTCAAAGATGCTGACTACGTTACCCTTTATCGTCTCAACGACCTGGAATACCTCTCTGACAACAAGCTTGTAGTCAGAGCCCGCGAAATTATCCAGATACTCAAGGAACCCGGTCTGGAAATGGCCAACCAGTCTTTTTACTATTACACTGAACGCGAGAAGTGTGAGCTTGAATTTGCCCATACCTATTCACCAGAAGGGCACGTTTTTCATGTAACTGATGATGCAGTCTCAGATGAATCACTGTTATCAGGAACACCTGAATACGCGCGTCTGAAAAAGTTCAAAATGGCTCTCAAGAAAGTCGATATCGGCAGTATCATCGATTACAGCTTCACCAGAGAGCTTTCCGGCGTCGATGAGATTCATCCCTTCTCGCTTGCCAACACCTTCGGTGAGCGCGAACCGGTTCTGCATGAAGAATTGTCGGTAACCTTCCCGGCCAGCATGGAAATCAACAAGGTGCAGATGCAGTGGCCGCAGGAAAATCCGCCAAAGTTCAACGAAAAAGTACAAAGTGGCAAGAAATGCTGGACCTGGATTTTTTCCGACCCCAAAGGTTACATCCCGGAACAGAACATGCTGCCACGCAGCCGCATTTTCCCAAGAGTTATTTTTTATCAGCCATACGACTGGGGAAAAATTTCGAAAAAGCTTGCTGAAGCCTATACTGAAGCCAAACCAACCGATGCTCTGCTCGAAGATTTTATCGCCAGGCTGAAACTCACCGATGGAATGTCGAATTACCAGAAAGTCTGCAAGATCTACGAAGCCATCAATCGCGACATCCGTGATGTCGGCATGGGAATTCCACAGATGGGCAGTTTCAAACCGGTCTCTGCGAACATCACCCTGCAGAAGAAATATGGCAACACCCAGTCCAATCTGGCGCTGTTTCATTTCGCGCTGAAAAAGCTCGGTATCGTCTCTTACCCCGGGTTCTGTTCTGACAAACGCGAACTGGTCACCGCAAAAGACCACAGCAGTCTTGCTCTGATCGACAGCACTCTGCTCAAGATAGTCATCGATGGCAAGGCTTTTTACACTGATGGTGGTTCTATCTACCAGCCGTTTTCTTTCATTCCAACCTATCTTCAGGGCACAAATGCCACTTTTCACGATACCGAGGCCGGCAAATTTTTCAACGAAACCCTGCCGGTGCAGACCTCAGAATGGAACAGATTCGACCGCACCGTCATGGTTAAAATCAAAGAAAACGGCACAATGGATGTTCAGGAATCACTTCTCTATCGAGGCCCTTATGAATCAGGCATCAGAGAGCTAAAATCGATTAAGGAAAAAGAAAAGCAGAATTACGCCGAACGCCGGGTTAAAGGGGTGCATCCGCGCGCGGTTCTGCAGAGTTTCGGCCTGTCAGACATGAGCGACATGAGCGGTCCGGCAGTTCTGACCCTTAAATATTCGATTCCGGAAGCTGCCCAGCTGACCTCGGATAAGATCATGACCTTCACCAATTACTGGGTCAATTACGACTCAGGCTCGGCCAGCCTTGCCACCAGAACTTACCCGATGCAATACTGGGCCACCGAAGAAAACACCCAGACCATCATTTTTGAAATGCCCGAAAATTTCAACTGGGTCAACTGGAACCGGCAATATCAGCACATTTCTCCTGATCTGGTCTTCATGTCGAACATCAATCAGAATGGCAGCCAGCTGATTTATGCCGACCGCTTCATCGCCCATGCCGATGAGTTCCTGACTGATGCCGCCTATCAGAATTACCGGCAGTGCATTCTCACTATGAGTGAGCTTGCCAACCAGTGGATAATACTTGAAAAAGCTGAAAAGAAGCCAGAAACCGCCTCTTCAACCAGTGAGGTGAAAGAAGGCGATAATTGAAGGCGCCGCCGCAAATTTCTGAGATTTTTCCAGCCAGGGCTATTGCCTGGCTGGTACTTTTTTTTCTGCCGTATATCTACTTTTTCAGCGAACTGCATGCAACACTGCTGCTGGAAATGGCGGGCGCGGCAGGGGCGATCTATTTCGGGCTGCTGCTTTATACCGGCCGCCTGCAGCTCGATGCCCATTTTAGAGCAATTCTGGCCCTTCTATTGTCCTGGTTGTTTCTTACCGGACGCAGCGTCTTCATTTCCGTAGATCCATCAATCTCCTGGCCGGTTTTCGTTAAGGCTGCCGGGCTGGCGACGCTCTGCCTGGGCAGTGCTGCAGCAATGGCAGTATCGAGGCGATATGAAGATTATTATTCTGCTTCCCTGTGGGCTGGCCTTTTAGCCGGCCTGCTTGCTCTGAATGAATACGTCGAGGCGGCGCCCATTCCCGCCACCTGGCTCGATCCGGCGTCGAGAGAACTGTTTCGCACCCGTTGTTCCGGAATTTTTACTGATCCTAACATTTTTGCAGCCTATCTGGCGGTAATTATTCTGTTGACACTGGCTTTGGCAGTGACGTCCCGTGACAAATCCCTGAGACTGACGGCATGTCTGGCACTTTTCTGGGAAGGTTTTGCCATTTTTTCAACTCTGAGCCGGGGCGGCTGGATAGGCCTGGGAGCCGGCATCGCTGCCGGCACAGCTCTCTGGGTTTTCAGAGGTTTCCATAGCGAAAAACCGGTGCAGCGTGCCCTTCTCGTCACAATACTCCTTCTTCTCCTGGTGTTTTTCGCCGGCCCTTTCAAAATGCGCATGTTCAGCATCGGCAATCCGGCAGATATGACCTTTGCCCAGCGAACTCTCATCAACCGGGGAATTTTCTCGGCTTTGAACAGATTGCCGATAGCCGGACACGGACTGCACACTTTCAATCAGATTTACCCGCGCTACCGCATTGTCGGCGGCGACTACCCGCTGAATGCCCACAATGAATTCCTGCACAGCATGCTTGAAACTGGCTTTCTGTCAGCCATCGTTCTGGCTCTACTCTGCATCATGCTTATCAAAGCAGCTATTCGCGGTAGATCTTCTGATATCGTTTTTTTTGCCGCCGCGTTCCTTACAATGTTTGTTCATAATCTGAGCGGGTTTTCGACGCGCATACTGCCAACCGCAGCACTTATTGCCATCAGTGCCGCTGGTATCCTCTCTTTTTCAGCAGTTTACGACCGTTCAGGCAACGGGCCACAGCACCGAAAACTGGCGCTTGTGATGTTCATTCTGGCTGGTCTGATCGTCGGAGGCGGGCTAAGCTCATTTGCCAGGCAGACCAGAATACAGAGCGTTGAAATGCTGCTTGCAGCAGGAGCCCCCAAGGAAGCCCTCACCTTTATCAAAGAACTGGCCGCTGAGGATCCTCGGAATCCTGGGGTGTTTGCTTTGGCTGCAACAGCCCTTGAGATGCTCGATGATGTCAAAGTTGCACGAGCTATGTGGCAAAAAGCAGCTCAGCTGAATCCTGGCGAAGCGATCTTTTTTATCAGGCAGGCAAGGCTGGCAATCGGCATAGATAACGAAGCCACCGAAAAATATTTCAGACAGGCGTTACAGCTCGACCCGGCCTCAGAACAATTCAGACTTGAGTTCGCTCAGTTTCTGATCAAAGTGGGAAGAAGAAAAGAAGCGCTCGCTGAACTGCGTACCGGGCTGACCTATTCGCCGGGTTTTCATGACGTCTATACGGGTTTTCGCGAGATCGAAAAGCTGATCGTTCAGCTGACCCGCTGATTTTTCGTTCAGGTCAGACCGTGGGTCTGCCGATATTATTCCTGAATCATGAAAAGAATAATAAAGGCAACAATCCTGCTCATTCTGCTGCTGCCGCTTCGCCTGCCGGCCGCGATGGATTTCATTTTCGAAGAAAGCATTTCGCAGTCGCTGACCCGCATGGAATCGCTATATTCAGGCGGCAAATGGGATGAAGCCATGACCGTCGGCCGCGGCATCATCAAAGATGCGCCGAAAGATCACCCTGCATCGCGCAGAGCTCAGGATCTGATCGTTCTTTCCATGGATGGCCGCAACCGTGAGATTCTCGCCAACCAGGGACGCGAGAGAATCAAGAAACAGGCTGAAGGTGCTCAACAACTTGTGACCGAAGGCAGCAAACTGCTTGCGGAAAAAAACTATTCTCAGGCAGCCGAGAAGCTTTCGCAGGCTGTCAGACTTCAGGGCGGCGATGCCCAGAGTTATTTTCTTCTTGGTTACGCCAGTCTGAAGGCCGATCGGCGAAAAGACGCCTATCTTGCTTTCAGACAATGTCTTAAACTCAATCCCTCGCACGAAAGAGCTCTTTTTCATATTGCCGGTCTGAGCTACGAATTCAACCACAGTACTGAAGCTGAAGAATATGCTTCGAAACTCATCGAAGCAATTGAACGAAAGCTGGTCGAGTACCGCGACATTTTTCAGGATCAGCGTTCCAAAGAAATGAACGATAAAGCGGTTGAAACAGCCAGAAAGATGGCAGCCCTGCGCAACAACCTTGCCCAGGCATCTTTCATGCATGGCGTTCTGACCCAGAAACGCAAAGATTACAAAACAGCGGCGGCTTCGTTCGAAAAGGCCACCAAACTGGCACCCTCATCTGCTGATAACTGGTTCAGACTTGGTGTATGCTTTATGCAGCTCAAGATCTATCACCAGGCTACTCTGGCCCTTGAACAGTCCATTTTCATCAGAGAAACCCTTTTAAAAGACTTGTCGACAAATGCAGGCAAGCTCCTCGATGCGGGAAAAAGCGATGCAGCAGTCGAAGCCGAATTGAAAACCAGAAAGCTGAAAGACGAGATCGCCCGTTCCCTTTATGTTCTTGCGCTGGCAAACGGACGCAAGAAAGAAACCGATGCAGCTATCACCAATATCGAGCGGGCGCTCGAACTCAAACCGGATTTTCTGCAGGGCCGCTATACCAGAGCAATTCTGCTGGCTGAAAAGAACAATCTCGAAGAAGCACTTGAACAGATGCGACAGGTTTTGAAAGACAGTCCGCCGAAAAGTGAGCAGGCTAAAAAAGCCATCAAAACCATTACTTTTCTGATGGATCAGATCGCCAGACGCGATAATCCAACAGAAATTGCCGCCGTTACAAGAGACGAACCAATGATAGAAGTTGAAAAGTTCGTCAAGGATATGCCCGGTATTGGTGGCAAAGAAGCTGAAACAAAACTTGAAGACGTTTTTCCGCATCTGCGCGAAGTCAAACAGCTCGTCAACATGCGCAATCATGCTGAAGCGGTGCGCCGACTTCTGTATCTGAGGTCACAGCACCCTGATATTGCTGAGATTCACGCCATTCTTGGCCAGTGTTATATGGAAATGGGCCGTATCGATGATGCAGCCAAATGTTTCGAAGACGCTATCACAGTCCAACCAGATCATGCCGAGGCCCTCAACGGTCTGGCATACATCATGGCCACCCGGGTTGAAAACCTGGACATCGCTCTCAAATATATCACCCGGGCCCTGGCCGTCGATGGCCTGCGCGCTGAATTTCATCATACTCTCGGCTGGGTTCACTTCAAAACCGGCGAGGTGCAGAAATCCATAGATGCCTTCAACCGGGCTCTCGAGATCAAGCCCAATTACCTGCTGGCGCGCTACAATCTCGGCCTTGCCAATTACATCAGCCAGAATTTTCCAGCTGCGATTGCCGCTTTCAATGCAGTTTTATCTCTCAATCCGACGCATCACAAGGCTCTGCTTTTCAAGTCGATCAGCCTTGCCAAGACCCAGAACGCTGAAGAAGCCATTACGACTCTTGAGAATCTGCGCAGCAAACTGACCGAGAAGTCAGTGCTCGGCAAAGTGGTTACTGACCTGCATGCCAAACTGAAACTTGCCTATGAAAGGCACGCAGAGCTTCCCGTTCCAGAAATTAAATCCCCTGCCCCGATCGAAAAACTGATGGCTGAAGCCGCTGCTTTCAGGGCAAAAGGTCTGGTTACCAGAGCCAAGGAGAAGTATCTTGAATGCCAGCGCCTGGCTCCCGAACGCTTCGAACCACATTTTGCCCTCGGCGAAATGTATGCAGTCGCCGGTTTGAATGTGCCGGCTCTGACAGCCTGGGAAAGAGCTGAAAAGTTGAAATCCGACTATTTTCCGCTGCAGATGAGTCTTGGAAAAATGCATCATAAGCTCGGCAGACCCGAAAAGGCCCGCGAATATTTTAACCGGGCTCAGGCACTCAATGAAAGTGACTCAGAGCCCAGATATTACCTTGGGCTGCTCGCTTACGAAGAAAAGCGCTTCGAGGCTGCTGAAAGCTATGCCCTTGCAGCTCTGCGCCTTAAACCGGACTATTTCAAAAGCATGGCACTGCTGGGAATGACCCGCATCAGACTCAATCGTCTCAGACCGGCGAGGGATATCTACGAAACTCTTTACTCAAAGGCTCCGGCTGATTCATCGATAAAACGGCACGCCCGCAAAAAAATCTGGGAAATCACGAAAATGATGGCACCGGCGCAGTATCCATCAGTTGAAGATGCCTTGGAAGTCAAGGGTCAGATGGTCAGAAAAGTCAGCGATGCCGACAAAAAGGTAGACGTCAAGCCTTCGGACATTGAAGAAGGCGCTATTGCCGAATATGGCAAAAACACCATGACTCTCGAAGACAAAATGTGGGTACTCAAACAGCTCGAAAGATTCGGCTCAGTTTCGACCCCAACTCCGATTGCTCCAATTCGCAGTGGTGTAACCACTCAGACAATGACCAGCAAAGAAAAGCAATGGGTGGTTAAAAAGCTTCAGGGTCTGGGCGACCGCAGCGGAAAATATGCGCTGCCTTCTGATCTGAAAACCGAAAAATTCTCTCTGAAAGTGACCGAAAAGCCGGTCAGCAGAAAAGCCGATTCAGCCGACGCCCTGGTGCTTAAAGCACTGGAGGCTGCCGAGAAGGGTTTTTCTGCAGACGCTCTTGCTGAATTGCAGAAGGCCCGCGAAGCTTCTCCTGCAAATCTCGATGTATTGCTCAATCTCGGTTTCATGCATACGGTTCAGGGCAATTTCAAAGATGCCTTTGAAGCATATGCCAACGCCACGGTCAGTCATCCGAAAGAACCCCTTGCCAGGCTTGCTCTTGGCAATCTATACTGGCTCGGAGGCCAGGCAGACAAAGCAGTTGAGCAATGGCGCCAGATCAAAGGAGCCATGAAACCAGACTCTGAGCACAATATTCTCAAGCGCACCGAAAAGATATGGCAGCGAATGCTCGAGATTGATCCGATGGATGCCGATGCCCATTCAAATCTTGGCCTGGTATTCATGTTCTCGGGTGAATATCACAAAGCACTCGCCGAATTTCAGGCAGTTACCCGTATCGAGCCTTCAAGACGGGAACACACTTTTTATCAGGCTCAGATCAATGTGCTGATGTATATCCAGAAGAGCAACAATACGAACCGAAAAGAAGCAGAAAAACTCCTCCAGGGGCTGGCAAAAGGCCCCGAAGCTTTCCCCCATTCAGAAAGGCTGAAAGACTTTGTTGCCAACCTGTAACTACTCATCCGGAAACCTGGCTTCAGGCCATTGCCGCAAAATTCTGCGGCTGATGCCGGTTCTCTTTCTTCTGCTGACTGCAATCGAACTCAAAGCTGCCAGCTATAATCAGGCATTTACGGATTACGAAATTTATTCAACAGGAAACTATTCGCAGCCGGTTGCCCCCAAAAGCGCGGTACTGAAGCCATCTCCGCGTAATGGTCTCAACGGCGAGGGTCTCGGAGGTTTCTTCGTCGGAACGACGGCAGACAGGTTCGACCCCGGTCAGATCATTCTGAGTTCGCGTTACAAGTATCACAAGCTTACCTCCAATCTTGGAACCAGCTTTCATTCTACCGAACATGGCTCAGTTTCGACCTTTGAATCTTCGGTAAACTGGATCGGCAAATGGGCAGAATGGTCGGCAACCGTACCGATTCACGACTGGAATCTTAGCGCACCGAGAACCTTCGGCGGCTACGCTGACAGCAACACCGGTCTTGGCAATATGAAACTTGCCTGGAAAGCCACTTATCTGCGTGACCACAGTTATTACCGGTTTGCTTATGGAGCTGTCACTTCGATTACGACTGGAAACCCTGACAAAATGCTGCCGGCCGGATCGCAGAACAGTGATGAGCTGAAAATTTTCGGCTGTGTGACCACCAGCGAAACCGACCGTGCTACCGGCAACCTCGAGCTGGGCACAATTATCGATTCAGAAGAAGAGGATGATCGCTTCATTTATCGCATGGGAATGAGTTATGAAGCGACCGAGCATGTTTCGGTACTGGGTGAAATAGCAGGTGAAGTGCAGGGCGGCGATGACAAAGACACCCTCGACATGGTTCTGGGGGTCAGAGTAGCTCCCAATTCGACTTTTACGCTTGAATTCGCCTGGTATCGCAATCTGCGAACCTACCGAACCTATGGCTGGGACGACCAGCTGCAGGCTGGGTACACTCTGCGCTGGTAATCAACGCACGCGCTTTTTGAGCTCGTTGATCATTTCCTGAGAAACAGCCCACTCACGGGAGTTTTCAGGAGCGCGGGCAAAAATCTTTTCAAATCTTGCCAGCGCCATTTTTCCGGCTTCCTGGTCACCCTTGAGCAGTAACATATCAGTATAAGCATTAGCGCTTTTCATGAGCAGCTGCAGATTATCGGGGTCAGCAGCAAGGCCGGTTTCAAGCACAGCAACGGCATCGGTAAGCCTGCTCTCGCGGCTGAGCCTGTCGGCTTCCTCGATGATCTGATCTGCACTCATGCGTTTGAGAACGAAATCGCTCGGCCGGGGCTTTTCAATATCTTCGGCACCCGATGCAATTTCTGAGGCAGGTGCAGTTGCAGCAGCTTCAGCGGCTGCCTTTGCCGCAGCGACTGCATCGGCCTGTTCTTTCGCTCTGGCCTCACGCGCAGCCTTTTCGGCTTCATGGCGCTCGACGATGCGGGTGGCTTCAGCGATAAACTGCGAATTACCAGCCTTTTTTGCATTGCCTGCAGTTTCCAGGTAGCTTTTCAGGTCAGGCACGGCAAGTTCAAGATTACCGGAAATGTAAATCAGCAGGCCGCGATAAAACAAACCGTCATTCATGCGGTTTGGCCGGTCTTTAAGAAATTCAAGCCCTTTGCGGATCAGCCCGCCCTCCGGCTCGGCAAGAAAATCTCGTTCGGCTATGATACAGCTGACATACAATTCGACGGCCCGGTCGATTTTTCCGGCGTCGAGTGCTTCCATGGCCTGGTTGAAGATTGCAGCGCCGGCACCTTTGCGTGCAGTACGTACAGATCGAACTTCTTTACCCTTCTCTTTTTCTTTGGCGATGCGTTCAGAAATCTTGTCTGGCTGCTGCGGAGGCTTTTCGAGAGCCGGCTTTTCGGCACCGGTTTTTTCGGGCTTCGCTACAGCGGCGGTCTTTTCAGGTTCGTCCTGCCCATATGGCTTTGGCTGGCCAGAAGGGGAATCTACCAGATAAATCTGGGATTCTTCAAGCCCGGGGAGCTGCGGAATGTTTTCGCCGCCGTCGTTCATCGCTTTCAGCCTCTGCAAAGCCTGAGAAAACGAGGGATTCAACGACAAGGCACGTCCGTAACTTTCACGGGCTTCCTGCATGCGGCCCATGGCTTCAAAGCACAGCCCCATATTGTAGGGAACCCAGTAAGAATCGGGGTTGATACGTTCAGCCTGCTTATAGCAGTGCAGGCTGTCGCGGTATTGACCGCTCTTTTTATAAAGAATGCCCAGATTGTTATAAGCATGAAAATTGTCAGGGTCGATACGAAGCAACACAAAGTAAGCTTCAACCGCCTTGACAAAATTGTCTGCCAGGCTGTATTCCATGGCCAGATTCAGATGCGCCTCGACATCACGCGGGTTGTCGATAAGGCGCTGCTGCAGCTGATATATTCGCCCGGCGTTTATCGATGCTTCAAGCTTTGCGGCATGCAGCAAAATACAGAAGCAGACCGCCAGCAGGATAAAGCTGCCGGTATTCACCAGACGGTATAAAATCAGGGCAAAGTCTGATTCAGCGTGCTTCGACAAGAAATTTGATTGCCGTTTTTTCGTTTCCATCAATTTCGATTTTTGCAAAGGCGATCATGGTAAACAGCTCAATACCTTTGGGTGCAACATAACCCCTGGTTACGGCTATTGATTTGACTGCCTGGTTGACTGCGCCGGCGCCAACAGCCAGCAATTCTACCTGCTTATCCTGTTCAAGTACTGCGGCAATGGCTCCGGCAACAGATTTCGGATTCGATGATGATGCGACTCTAAGTATTTCCATCTTGAGCCTCTCCTTTGTATTTTTGACTAACCCAACAACCTCTTACACCAAAATTATAAACAAAAACCCGGGCAACATGCAAACCCTTTATTGGTTCAGCAGAGAAAAATAACGGTGCAGTGTACCCTTTTGCAGCATAAAAGCTGCCTTGCGGCAGCTTTTATGTAAATTCAGCCTGACGTTATTCAGGTTTACAGAACAGTACACTGGCGTTCTGGCCGCCAAACCCAAATGAATTGACGATGCCACCGTCGATCTGCTTTTCTTTAGCGGTCAGAGGTGCCAGATCGAGGTCAGCAAGTTCGGGATCGACGTTTTCCAGGTTGATGGTCGGATGTATGAAGCCCTGTTGCATCTGCAGAATCGTGGCTACTGAACCAACGGCTCCGGCTGCGCCGAGCAGGTGCCCGATCATCGATTTTGTTGAATTGATAGTAACTTTACCAATACGTTCGCCGAAGACACGCCGCACCGCTTTCATTTCGGCAAGATCACCGATAGGCGTGCTGGTGCCATGGGCATTGACATAGTTGACCCGCTCAATCGGGAAATTCATGAAATCTATCGCTTTCATCATCGCCCGGTAACCGCCTTCACCTTCCGGATGCGGAGCAGTAAGATGGTGGGCATCAGCAGTTGCGCCATAACCTTTTATTTCGGCCAGAATTCTTGCTCCGCGGCGACGGGCACTTTCTTCGCTCTCGATAACGAGAACACCGGCACCTTCACCCATTACAAAACCGTCACGATCTTTGTCGAACGGTCGAGATGCTCTTTCTGGTTCACTATTACGGGTCGACAGAGCTTTCATTTTTGCAAAACCGGCGACAGTGAGAGGAGTAATGGCCGATTCGGCGCCGCCACAGACCATAATATCGCATTCGTCGTGAATGATTTTGAGAAAGGCTTCGCCGATACCGTGCAAACCAGAAGCACAGGCCGAAACCACGCAGTAATTCGGCCCGTTGAAGCCATATTCCATGGCAATACAACCTGCAGAAATATTGCAGATCATCATTGGCACGAGAAAGGGACTGACACGGCCAGGACCGCTGGCTTTGCAGGTTTCAAATTCTTCTTCGAAAGTATGAATACCGCCGATACCTGTGGAAACGGTAACCCCGACTCTGAAAGAATCGTAATTTTTCTCTTTGAGACCGGCCATATTTACAGCCATTGCTGCGGCTGACATGGCGAACTGAGAGTACCGGTCGTGGCGGCGGATCTCTTTTTTCTGCATGAACTGCTCAGGATCAAAATTCTTTATCTGCCCGGCAATCTGGACGCTGTGCTGTGAAGCATCAAAGCAGGAAATAGTGCTGATTCCGCTCTTTCCCTGCCTGAGACTTTCTGCGAAGTTGTCAATTCCTATGCCAATCGGGGTAACAGCCCCAATACCGGTGACAAAAACGCGTTTCATGATTTGTGGTCCTCCTGAGTCTAGCTGAAAAAACTTACCAAAGGGTTGTACCAGAGTTCCGGTTTCGAGTCAACACTTGAAAATAGCGGAACCGGGAACCCTGATGTCGGAGCAAAATATGAATCAGTCTCGATTTTCGAGACCGTTAAAAAACATTGCAAAAATTTCCGCCACCGACATTATTTTGTCAATGCGGTAGACATGCTCCCCAGAGAAAACCAGCCCTTCTTCGAGATTACCACCCCTGGCTTCGATCAGGGCCTGAATGATGCAGAAACGGCGGGAACACTTTTTCAGACAGCCACGGCAGACCGGGTGTGCGGCGGTTCCAGCTGCAACTTTGTCGGTAAATGGAGTCGGCAGAGCATTGCCCCAGAGGCCGACCGGGCTCATGATACGAAAAACGTCGCCCTTTTTTGCCTTTAAATAGGTATCATGAAATGGCTTTTCAACGTTCGCTTCAAAGCTGGCGGCAAAACGCGTGCCAACCTGAACGCCATCAGCACCGAACCTGAAAGCATCGATGATATCCTGCTGATCGATAATGCCGCCGGCCAGAAGAACCGGAATGCTGACCGCCGCTTTAACTTCAGGAAAAATTTCCCGGGCCGGTCTTTCGGTTCCGAGGTGTCCGCCGGCTTCACTGCCCTCTACTACAACGGCTGAGGCGCCAAGTTTCTCGGCAAGAGCAGCAACCCGGTCGCTCGAAACGATTGGAATAACAGGAATATCATGATCGCGGCCGATATCGAAAATATCCCGGGAAAAACCCGCTCCGGCAATCAATGCATCGATGCCGGCTGCAGCAGCCGTTTTCATGATTCCGAGAAAGCCCGAGGCCGCCACCATGGTATTGATGCCAACAATACCTCCATTGGCTATACTTCTGGCAATCCTGATCTCATTGCGAACTTCTTCGTGTTCCATGCCGGAACCAGCAATAAGACCGATACCACCCTCCCGGGCAACAGAACCGGCCAGTCTGCCCATCGAAACACGGATGGCCATCCCTCCCTGCATCAGAGGGAATTTTGGCTTAAGTTTACCAATAGCCAGTCTGGGCAGTATTTTCACCTGAAGTCTCCGATGAGGCATGCCGGCCGGTTTTTAAAATAAAACCGGCCGGCACAACATCTGGTTCTTAACCTTTTTTGTTCGTAATATAGTCGACGGCGTCTTTTACGGTTTTCAGTTTTTCCGCATCTTCATCAGGAATTTCGATTTCGAAATGTTCTTCGAGATCCATTACCAGCTCAACAGTGTCGAGACTGTCGGCGCCGAGATCATCGATGAAACTGGCTTCGAGAGTGACCTGTTTTTCATCAACCTGGAGCTTGTCAACAACGATTCTTTTGATTTCTTCAAAATAGTTACTCATTTAATAATTCCTCCTGAGAA
>CAYYUI010000006.1:0-113175 GCA_964474705.1 uncultured bacterium | reverse complement strand
AAAGGCTTATCAGCAAATGCGGTTTGACCAGCGAACAGGCAAAACAACAGCAGAATGATATGACAAACTGCATAAATTCTAAGGTTTGACAATTTCGTTACCGTATCCTCTTGATAAAGCCCTATAAAATGCTATCATCACGATTACGTTTGTGGCAAATTTTCTTTGTAGTAAGAAAAACAACACCGATATTTTTCAGCAGTCACCGCCCACGGCAAACGCAACCTTCTTTTATGGCGCAATCACCTTTTCAAAATATTCCAGGTTCCATGCGGCTTCCAGCCTCTTTCTTTTTATACTTCCCTTCACTACTGTCCGGTTTAAGACCACGATAAAATCAGTTGCTTCGGGATACCAGCCTCTGATTCTGGTAATGTAATGTCGGCAAACAGCGATTGAATCGAGGTCTTTTCAAAAAGGGAGATGCTCAAAATCTGTAGAATTGTGTAGATGCTGTGTTTCATTTTCAACTCCTTTTTTATGATTGCTACAAGAAGATACGTAGAAATTGCTACCCATATCTGTGTCTTAACTGCATTATCAGAGGTTCCATAAAATGCCTTTATTCGGAGATGCTGCTTGATCCACTTGAAGAACAACTCCACTTGCCATCTCGATTTGTATAGAAGCGCAATTGAGATGGCGGGAAGGCTGAAATTGTTGGTCAGGAACAAAAATCGCTTTTTTGTATCCGGATCCACAAATTTTATTCTCCTCAGTACATCGGGATATTCTTTCGCTGAGTTGAATCCGGCAAGCACCACGACTTGGTCGCATCGCAGACCTGTGGTTCGATCCACTAAGCTCGAACTTCGCCTTTTCAGTTGGGAGTTGCGCTTGGCTCTGGTTACGAAGAAAGCGGAGGATTGATGTATCGCGTAGAGTCTTCGGTAGTCCAGATACCCTCGATCCATGACGTAGAACGCGCCAGGGTCGAAGACCAGTTGATCCAGGATATTCACATCGTGAAGCTTTGCGGGTGTTACAATGACGACGCTTGGAATGTTTCCCCTCAAATCCAACAATGTATGGAGCTTGATTCCGCCTTTGGTCTGACGGAATTTTGCCCAGGGAAAAAGGGAGAGGCAGAGGTCGATGGTCGTCGAGTCCAAGGCATACGCGGTTTGAGCAAAATCGATCCCGGTGCTCTCTCCCGAATACAGCTTCTGTGCCTGTTTGATAAGGACTTGAGCGAAGTCCCCGAAGATTCTCCAATTCCTGCTCTCGTTGGCGTCGGCAAGCGTGCTTTTGGCGATTTCCCCACGGATTCCGGCATGATACAATTTGTCTTTCAGGGCGCCCAAGCAGGTGGTGATGTCTCTCAAGCTTTCTCTGAAAGTCAGCTGCGCAAAGATCATGGTAACGAACTGAGTATAACAGCTGAGGGTCCGTATTCGTCGATTCCCCTGATACCGATTGATACACTTGTTCAGCTCGTATCGCGGAAGAAAATCCAGCAGTTGAGAAAGAACTATTCGTCCAGTGTTCATATTCCCACCCCCCGCCCATTATCGGGGGTAGGGTCACTTGCTGGCGAAAATTTCTTGTTTGAAATCGAAAAATCATTCTTTCGTCAGAGAAAGCCCTATTCATAATGTTTTCCGTGATTCGTCAAAATGTTAACCGGACAGTAGTGACTTCCCTTGAAGGTTTTTCCCGCTTTAACAGGTTACAAACTCATCAAAGTACAATTCTATAGCATTTCAAAATGAATCGTCCTTGATTTGCCAGGATGGATTCTCGCCTTCGCCTCTTCGGGTGTTTTGTCTCAATCCCTGCGGCAACAAATTGAGATTTGTATGATATAATTCCTGCCGGTCACATCAGAAAACAAAAAGGAGAAAGGAATGAAGCATACAGGAACCAGAGCGTTTCTTTCGGGAAACGCTGCAATCGCCCGTGGAGCCTGGGAAGCCGGCGTCAGATTCGCCTCTGCATACCCGGGAACCCCTTCAACCGAGATTCTTGAATTCTGCGGCACCTATCAGGAAATCGATGCCCAGTGGGCAGTCAACGAGAAGACCGCAATGGAAACAGTGATCGGAGCCTGCTATGGCGGCGCCAGATCGATTTGTGCCCAGAAACACGTCGGCCTCAACGTTGCCGCCGATCCATTTTTTACCGTTGCCTACACAGGAGTCAACGCAGGTCTGGTCATCGTTTCAGCCGACGACCCCGGCATGCACAGTTCACAGAACGAGCAGGATAACCGGCACTACGCGATGATGGCCAAGATACCGATGTTTGAACCTTCCAACAGCCAGGAAGCAAAAGACATGACCATCGCCGCTGTTAAATTGTCTGAAGAATACGACACGCCGGTCATGATCCGCACCACCACAAGAACCTCTCATTCAGAAAGCATCGTGACCCTCGGTGAACGCGAAAAAGCCCCTGAACGCGAATTCGTCAGAGATATGGCCAAGTATTGCGTTCTGCCGAACAATGCACGCGTGCTGCATGCCAAAGTTGAAAAGCGCCAGCAGAAACTCGCCGAGCTTGGCTGCAAAAGCCCTTTCAACCGTATCGAAGAAGGCGACCGCAGTATCGGTATAATCACATCGGGCATCAGTTACTGCCATGCCCGGGAAGTCTTTCCTGAAGCCACCTACCTGAAGCTCGGCATGACTTATCCGTTCCCGGCCGAACTGATCAGGAAATTTGCCGCCAGTGTCGAAAAACTAATTATTATCGAAGAAAATGACCCATTCCTCGAAACCGCGATCAGAGCGATGGGCATCGCCTGCATCGGCAAAGACCGCCTGCCGATCTGCGGCGAACTCAACCCTGATATCATCCACGAATCACTCAAAGAGCTGGTCAAAAAGCCATTGCCGGTCAAAACCCGCACTCCAGATGTCGAAGTGCCGGTGCGCCCGCCGGTGCTCTGCCCCGGATGCCCCCATCGCGGCGTATTCTACACTCTGCGCAAACTGAACTGCACGGTTACCGGCGACATTGGCTGTTACAGCCTCGGCGCTTTCGCCCCACACAATGCTATGCATACTATTGTCTGCATGGGTGCTTCAGTTACCAGCGCCCTTGGCATTGAAAAAGCGATGAAAGACAAAATTCACGGTAAACTGGTTGCGGTTCTCGGCGAATCGACTTTTATGCATTCCGGCATAACCGGCCTCATTGACACCGTTTACAACAAGGGTCGCCATGTAACCATGATTCTTGACAACTCGATCACCGCAATGACCGGGCACCAGCCGAATCCGGCCAGCGGAAAAACCCTCAAGGGCGAACCGACCAAGGCCCTGAATATCGAAGCTATGTGCCGCGCCTGTGGCATAAGCAACGTTCATACCGTCGATCCGTTTGACCTGAAACTGCTCGAAAGCACCCTTAAAGAAGCGCTTAACGACTCTGAACCGTCGGTAATCGTTACCAGGCGCCCATGCTTCCTGCTCAAGGATTACAAACCGCGCGTCCGACTGGTTTCAATTAACCGCGACAAGTGCGTCAAATGCGGCATGTGCTGGAAACTCGGCTGCCCGGCAATTGAAGTTAACCCGGACGACGGCAAAACGGTAATCAACAGCGCTCTTTGTGTTCACTGCGGGCTGTGCGCCGCAGTCTGCCGCCCGGGTGCGATCACCCAGGCAAAAGAGGAGGCATGACCATGAGTGTAAACATTCTTTTATGTGGTGTGGGCGGCCAGGGTACTCTTCTTGCCAGCAACCTGCTGGCTGAATGCGCCATGGAAGCCGGCTTCGATGTTAAAAAATCCGAAATTCACGGCATGGCACAACGCGGCGGCAGTGTCGTCAGCCACGTCAGATTTGGCGAACGCATCTGTTCACCGATTATCCGCAAAGGGGAATGTGACATTCTTCTGGCATTCGAGGAACTCGAAGCTCTACGCTGGACAGAATTTCTCAAACCGGGCGGACTGGTGATCACCAACGCTCAAAATATACTGCCGATGTCTGTTTCGGCCGGCAAAGCAGTTTACCCCAAAAATATCACCCAGATTCTGGCAAAGATGTCGGTGCAGACGATTTCAGTCGATGCAATCGGCAAGGCTCGCGAACTGGGCAATCAGAAATGCCTGAATGTCGTGTTGCTTGGGGTGCTGGCGCGACAGATCAGTCAGATCAAGTCTGAAATCTGGCCCGACATGATCAGACGTATGCTGCCGGCCAAACTGCAGGAGCTTAATTTGAAAGCTTTCAACACCGGCTGGAATCTGGCCTGACATATCATAACAAGCCATTGATATAACTCCTCGCAGTTCACTGCGGGGAGTTGTCATTTTCAACGGGTTCAGCGACGGCGGATCAATTCAATCTGAGCCAGAAGGTTCTTTTTAACATTCTCGGGCATTTTGCCCTCACGCTTCAGAATATCACTGAAAATCTTCTCGGCCGAAGCACGGTCGTTATCGAGCCAGAACAGCTCTGCCATCACCAGAGCCCAGACAAGCTTGATCTGCTGGCCCTTGTCTTCAAGCATGACTCTGGCAATTCGCCTTGCCTTTTCCAGGTTTCCATCGGCTTTAGCCTTCTGGATGTCCGCAAGGGCTTTTCGCCCGGGCTCGTTCAGCGGCAGCCTGGGCTGACGCGGGTCTACTTCAAGAAGAGTCTGCAGCTGTGATGCCCCGGAACTGTTCGGCTGTTCTACAGGAACCTGAGTAACAGGCTGCAGGCCGGCAGGTTCCGACCCGGGGTTTTCGGGATGGCGACCGCGCCTTTTCAGCAGAACAAACACCGTCAGAATCAGGGAAATAATGACGACGACAACGACAATAAGCCTTAAATGACGGGAAACCAGAGATACAGATGGCTCCTGGTGCCCAGCGCTTTTGCCTGAAGGCAAAACAATTCCAGGCCGACCATCCTTGAGAATCTTGTAAATCTTGATCTCGCGGGTCGCGTTTTTTAACTCCTGAGAACCAAGGTCGACGGCGCCGAACTCGTTACGATTCATGGCCAGATATGTTGACTCGGAAATAAATACGTCACTTGGATCGGCAAAAGTCTGAATTCTGGAAGCAATATTCACCGGGTCGCCGAAAAGGTCGCCCTGTTCATCGATGCCGACTTCTCCGGTGTTTATACCGATTCTGAAACGAACGATGCTGTCAGGGTTCATCATTTGTGCGTTTCGCGACTCAAGACGGCGTTGAATCTCTATGCCGGCCTGAACCGCATTGGTCGGGGAATCGAACCTGACCATGAATCCGTCGCCCATGGTCTTGACCATTATGCCGTCCCATTTCTGCATGATTTCGGAAACGAAAGCAAACATCTGGTCGTGAAAAAGCTTCATCTCTTCAATGGTCTGGCCTGCACTGCGACGGGTATATCCCTGCATGTCGATAAAAACGATGGTCAGCAGGCGATTCTCAATCATGGCTTCAGCTCTTAAGCCTTTCGAGCAGTTCACGTAAATTCTGCAATCCGGGCGCTCCGGCCGGCACGTCTTTAACGGCACGCTGCAGAATCTGCAGAGCCTCGGCCCGCTGCCCGGCCTTAACCAGAATCAGAGCCAGATTGTAATAAGCTCCGGCATCTTTGTTGTCGAGCGCCAGAGACTTGCGGTAGAGATCCGCTGATTTCTCGAAATCACCGGTCTTCTGACAGGCAAAAGCGAGATTTGATAAAACCTTGGCCGTAGGAGCCTGATAACGCATGCCTTCTTCGAAATGGCGGATGGCTTCTTCCCAGCGACTGGTCTTGAGAAACAGACCCGCAAGGTTGAAACGGATGGTAGTCATTTCAGGCTTGAGCTTCAAAGCGGTCTTGAAGTGCTCGATAGCCTCAACCAGCTTACCGCTGCGATAATATGCCGCCCCAAGATTGCTGTGAGCCTGAACATGAAAAGGATCGAGCTCAATCGCCTTTTTAAAACCTTCTATTGCTTCATCGAACCTGCTCAACTGCAGATTCAGATTGGCGGCAAAAAAAACCGCCATCAGATCATGCGGATACTTAGCCAGATATCTCCCGGCAAGATCTAGAGATTCTTTGAGTTTTCCGGCTTTGAAAAGCTCGAGAAACTGATTGCGCATGCCCTCCCTGCCGTCGGCAGTGCCGACTCCCGAGGAAACAGTTGCGGCGGCTTCCGGGAGAGGTTTTGCCACGACCGCTTCAACTGCAGGTTTTGCAACCAATGCCGCTGCCGGAACCTGAATCTTTTCAAGACTGTTTTTCAATGGCCCGGGCAAAGGCGAAACTTCGATTTCACGCAGTGCCAGCCCAATCTGAGACAGTGCGTATGCAGCAGATATTCTCGTCGCTGCATCTTTGCCGCCCAGCATTTTTTCGAGCTCCTGCAGCACTTCGACGTCACCCAGGCGAAAAAGCGCCTTGGCGGCGTTTGATCTGGTTCGGTTATCTGAATCCTTGAGCAGAGGCCTGATTATGTTAATTCCGGCTTCGCCAAGAACTTCTTCTATACTTTCAACCGCGTTTGCCCTGACACGCGAGTCGCGGTCACGAAGAGCGTTCTGAAGTGTCGATACCCCTGAACGGTCACCGATATGGCCAAGACTGGTGATCACCGCAGAACGGATCTTGAAGTTGCGATCTGTTTTGAGCATTTTGATCAACCAGGGAACTGCGGAAACTATTTTCAGGCGGCCAAGAGTGATTACTGCCTGCAAACGCACAAAAGGAACCGGGTCTGCCAGCATTCTGACGAGAAGTTCTGTCTGGGCTTCACGAGCCCGCTTCGACAATGCAAGAGCGGCATTCTTTCTGACATCGGCGTCTTCATCCTTGAGAAGCTCGACAATCATCTCAAGAGCCTGATTATGATCTACAACCGAAAGAACATAACCCAGAGTCGATCTGATCCATTTGTCAGAATCATCGAGCATGGCCCGCATGGTCGGCGTCAGATCGACGCTGCCAAAACCCGCTGCGGCAACCATGGCATTACCACGCACACGATTGTTCGGATGCTTGAGGAAAGGCTGAATCATGGAAAAAGCCTTTTCTGCAGGCAGACCGAGCCTGGAAAGACTTTCGATGGCATTGGCTTTGACCCGGTCGTCAGTATCACGCAAAGCCTTTGTAAGAGTTGGAACTGCAGTAAGATCACCGATACTGCCAAGAGCGGTGATCAATGCCGAGCGTTTACGTTCATTGCGTTCTTTGAGATAAAAAGCAACGAGTGGGTTGGTGGCGCGATGTGCTCCCATTTTTGCCAGAGCATCGACGACATTCAAAAATATCCATTCATTGCTTTCGCCAAGACAGCCAAGCAGATTAGAAACCGCCGAGCTGTCTTTGAGACGGCCAAGTGAAGTAATACTGTTAAACCTGACGTTTGGATCTAGATCGCCAAGAGCCTCGATCAAGGCAGTCACTGCCATCCGATCGCTAAAAGCCCCAAGTGCCAGGGCGATATTTGGCCTGACATCGCGGTCTGCTTCCTTGAAGGCGGCGAGTAACGGCGGCAAGGCCGATGGATCACCAATTTCGGCAAGCGCCAGAGGCATCTGCTCATCCTGTTTTTCTTTGAGCAGAGCGGCAATGAGTGATTCTACCGCCTCGGGATCACCTATTTTGCCAAGAGCTCTGGCACCCTCACCACGTAATCTTGCATCCTGGTGAGATAAAAAACCGATCAGGCGTCTGGTGCATGGCTTGAGCAACCAGAAACCGCTCTCCCTTAAGATTCGATCTCCTGACAAGAGCCTCGTCCTCCAGAATTATGTTCTTAAAAAAAGACCCGGTTTACCCGGGTCTTCTTCTAAGCTGGAAATTGTTTCAACCCATTCGCAGGTTTTTTACTCCAACCTTTTCGAAAGCAACTTTCATCTTATTGATACCATCTTCTGTGGTCCCAATTTCGATTACTTCACCTGTGTCGTCCCAGACTTTGTGGTAGACCATGTCTCCCTTGGCAAAGATTTCAGTTACTGAATACTCTTTGGCCTCACCGGACGCAGGCTTCACCTTCTTCTTGCTGCTGGCAGCGACTTCTTCGCTTACTGCACCAGCTTTTTTAATTGTTTTTGCACGTGCCATTCGTTGTCCTCCCTTCCAGGAAGTTGGAATTATATAATAGCACATCGCATCCGTCTTTGTCAAATAGATGAAATCTTGCAACAAAACCCGGCGACATGATTTGACACATTTTGTACCGAACCGTATAATTAAGAATGCGTCGATCCGCCTACTGGAGGAAAAGTGTGCATTATAAGAGTATAACCACCTCAATCGCTTTTATCATTCTGCTGACTCTTTCGGCAGCTCTTCCCACACGTGCGGCTACCGGTGAGCCGGTCGAAAAAGAATGGACCTTCATGATCTTCATGGCCGCCGACAACAACCTTGAAGCAGCTACTTCAGTAGATATAAACGAAATCGAGCAACACGGTTCGACCGACAAAGTCAATTTCGTTGCCCAGATCGACCGCAACGGTGGTTATTCCAACAATTCAGAACTGAAATGGTCGGGTGCCAGACGTTTTTATGTCACGAAAGATAAAAACACAAACAAAATGTCATCGAAATCGCTCGAAGATCTCGGCGATGTTGACATGGCCGATCCTGCCGCCTTGACCGATTTCGTGACCTGGGCCAAAGAAAATTATCCGGCCCGCAGATATGCCCTCATCCTCTGGAACCACGGCACCGGCTGGAAAGAAATTCAGCCCAGCGTCATGGATGCTGATGTTGGCGAAATCGGCATTTCCGCAGGTCTTGCCAATGCAGTCGAAAACATTTCCTACAACATTTCTTATGATGATACTTCAAAGACCTCCATGAGCATTCCCATTCTTGGCGAAACACTTGCCAGAATCAAAGGAATCCTGGGCAAACCTCTCGACCTTCTCGGATTCGATGCCTGTCTGATGCAGATGGTCGAAGTCTCCTGGACGGCCGGGCCCTATGCTCTGTGCCAGATAGCCTCCCCCGACCAGGAACCAGAAAGAGGCTGGCCATACGACCTTATCGCCGGCGAGTTGGTCAAAAAGCCTGAAATGAACCACCTTGCCCTTGGGAAATTTATTGCCGACGTGTATAATAAATCATACATGAGCGGCTCCCAGGGAAACACTGCCGTGGTTCTCTCAGTCATCGACCTGGAAAAATCAGAAGCATTCCGTGAAGATCTCGACCGTTTTTGCAATGTAGCCAGACAGAACATCAGCGACATCGACAAATACGAAGCCGCCAGAGATGCCGCCCTTAAATACTCTTACGGCGACTATATCGATCTTGGCGACTTCCTGGATCTTCTGATAAAATCTTCGATCAAAGGCGAGACCCGCAGCGCAGCGGCTCAACTGCTCAAAACCATAGCCGGCGAAAAGAAAAACGGCGGTTATGTCGCCAGAAACGCAAAGAATGGTGACAAATTTAAATCTTCGCATGGAATTTCCATCTTTTTCCCAACCCGCCAGGGATTCAAAACCTACAAAGCCAGATATCACGAACACGCCATCGCCCAGGACACCGAGTGGTATAACTTTCTCAGCGAAGTAGCCAACCCGAACATTCCTTATCTCAAAATTGAAGATGTCATTCTCGAAGACAACAACAAAGACGGGCGCATCGCCGCCGGCGAAGAAGTCAAGGTTTTTGCATCCCTGCGCAACCTTGGTCGCAAATCCCTCGAAAAAGTAGACATCAGTTGTGTCACCGACAGCAAACTGCTCGACAACACCAAATATGTCGCTGAACTGACGAAGCTCCCAGCACCCGGCAAAACCGAACTGATACACGCATTCACCCTCAAGGTAAACGAAGATGCACCTGTCCACTCTGAAATAGAGCTCAACATAAGCCTTTTCAGCGAACTGCTCCCGGTTTCATCGATCAAATCAACTTTCTATATAAAAGAGCCATTCTCTTCAACCGGTCACGCCCTTCTGGTTCTGACAGATAACTTTTCACCAGCAAGCCCGGTTCTTCAGCAGATGATGCAAAACGCCGGGGTTAAATTCGACACCTGGGATCGCATGCTCGACGGCGCTCTGCGCCCCGAAGTTCTGAAGCGCTATCTCGAAGGCTGGGTATTCATTGCCGCCCAGGATTCAACCCCGGAACAAAGCCTGACTGCCGAAGAAATCGAAGCACTCGATCAGTTTCTCAAATCAGGTGGAAGACTGGTTCTCAACGGCCAGGATCTGGCGTTCACCCTCAGAGATGACGACTTCCTCAAAACCCGCTGCAAAGCCAGATTTGTCCAGGATGATGTCAATGTTCATGTAGTTTCGGGCACCAATGGTTTTGCCGGCAATCGCAGCTTCCCAATCTTTGGCGGCGACGGTGCCAACAACCAGAAGTGGCCAGATGAAATCGACCCGCTCCAGGGTGCAGAAGCCATACTCAAATATGAAGAAGGCGCCCGTGATAAGGCCGATGACCGAGAAATGAACGGCCCGAACCACAAGCCGGGTTCGCTTACAAGAGGAATTACCTCTTCCGGAGCAGCCGGCATCAGGGTTGTCGACGGTTACCGCCTTATTCTGTTCTCGTTTGGCATAGAAGCGATAAACAATTCCAGTCAGCGCAATGAAATCATGAAACAGATCGCTGATTTCATGCAGCCCGGCGCCGACGCCGAAGTTAGAAATCTTGCCAGAGCAGCCAGCCGGCGGGTAAATCCGCAGACATCCTCCGAACGCGTCATTATCGAACGGGCCGACCTTCTCTCCAATGTCGAAGAGCGACTCCTCAAACAGATCAAGAACGATTTCAACCGCAACCCCGAAACCCGCTCGATTGTTCTCGATGAAATTCAGCGCCTGCCGGCCGACCAACGCAAGGCAGTGCAGAATCTTGAAAAAAATGTTCAATCACTCTTGGAATTTGACAGCCAGCATGGTACTCTGAACCAGAGATAAAAACACGCCCGACCGAAGGGAGAAATCTCACCAGGTTTCTCCCTTTGTTATGTACTTTTATCGCAGGTCAAAACATTGAACAACGCAAAGATTCTTCTGGCTCCAGGCCCTGCCGAACCAACCGTTCGTGCTCAGGAACGCGACATAAGCATATCGGAAGGAACGGCCCGACGCAGACAGATTATTCGCCTTTATCTGACTGCAATTTTGCTGCTGAGCGCCATGCTGACCGTATATATCTGGCAATCTACCAAGATGGTAGAAGTCAAATTGCGCATCAAAAATGAAGAAAAGGTCATCAGCAATACCGAAAACGCCAACGCCGACCTGCGCGCCGAGATTTCCAAACTGCAATCTCTGGCCAGAATCGAAAACGTAGCAAAGACGGAGCTTGGCATGGTAATTCCGCGCCGCCTGATCTACATAACCATGCCTGAAAACTGGAACCAGAAAAATGACTAGTCAGACCCCGTTCCACCAGTCCGTTCTCGTCGATGCGGTAGTGAAATTTGCCCTGCCAGTCGAAGGCAGAATATTTGTCGATGGCACATTCGGCCTGGGCGGCCACACCAGAGCAGTTCTCGATGCTTATCCAAAACTAAGCAAGGTGATCGGCATCGACCGGGATGCCGAGATACTCGACCACTCTAATTCTGTATTGAAGGATCCCCGAGTCTGCCGTTATCAGGCTCATGCTTCTGATTTGCCCGAGATTCTTGCCCGCAGCGGCTTTAAAGCAGTCGACGGAATTCTTCTCGACCTAGGAGTTTCTTCCTGGCAACTCGACAATCCGGCCAGGGGGTTTTCATTCATCCGGCCAGGCCCTCTTGATATGCGCATGAACAATGAAGATAAAGAAACTGCTGCCGACCTTGTCAACAACCTGTCGCGCGATGATCTGGCCAGAATATTCTATGAATTCGGCGAAGAAAAATTTGGCAGACGAGTTGCCGACGCCATCGTCAGGCAGCGCTCCATTACAGCTTTCACCACCACCAGCCAGCTCGCAGCAACGGTAACCGAAGCAATTCCAGGTGCCAGCAGACACAAGAGTGATATTCACCCTGCTACCCGGGTTTTTCAGGCTTTGAGAATCGCTGTCAATCATGAGCTTGAAGAGATAGAAAAATTTCTCGATATCGCTCTCGGCTGCCTCAACCCAGGCGGGCACCTGACGATAATCTCCTTTCATTCTCTTGAAGACAGACTGGTTAAAACCTTCATGCAGAAGAACCAGAAGGGCTGTGAATGCCCACCAAAATTCCCGGTTTGTGTCTGCGGTAAAAAGCCTGCTCTCGAAATTTTGACCAGCAAAGCTATTTTTGCTGAGAATGCCGAAATCGAGAGTAACCCCAGAGCCAGGTCGGCACGCCTGCGATCAGCTCGCAAGCTGGAGCCAGGAGTTCCTGAACAATGAAAAGCCGATCCATACATCCGCGCACCATGCGGGCCATTCTTCTGCTTGGCATTTCCGGTCTGATGATCGGAATATTCATTCTGCGCCTCGTTCAGCTGCAGGTTTTCCAGTATAACCAGTGGGCTCTGCGCTCGACCCGTAACCATGTGAGTAAACGCGTTCTCGATATGAAGCGCGGCAATATTTACGACCGCCGCGGCGATGAACTCGCCATTTCAGTAGATACCTACACGGTTTTTCTCTATTCCCGCGAAGTAAAATCGCTGGCCGAAGCCGCCAATCTTATGGCAACCGTTCTTCCGATGACCCGCGAAGAAATTATAGCCAAGGTCGGAGATCGTTCGGGCTATATTCAGATTTATAAAGAACTTGAACCGAACCTGGCCATGAAACTGCAAAAGCTCAACATTCCCGGTGTGAATCTTGAAAGCCACTACCGACGCTATTACCCGCAGAAAGCCCTCGCTTCCAACCTTATTGGCTTCACAGGCGCTGAACAGCAGGGGCTGGAGGGCCTTGAACGTCTTTTCGACAAAACATTGCGCGGCTATCCCGGTCTGGCGGTCCAGGAAGACATCAGTCTCAGCGAAAGCGGTCCGGCACGCATGCGTATCATTACGCCACCAATGGGCGGCAGCAACATCAACCTCACTATCGACTCTTTCATTCAGCATGTTCTCGAATCAGAGCTGACTAAACTTGTCGAAAAATATGAACCCATTGATGCTACCGCGATCGTCATGGACCCATATTCCGGAGAAATTCTCGGCATGGCCTGTCTGCCAAACTACGACCTGAACAATTTCGGTGAAGCCAAGCCCGAATTCAGACGCAACCGCCCGGCCACCGACTTTTTCGAGCCCGGTTCCTGCATAAAAATCATTGCAGTTGCCAGCGCTCTTGAGAACAACAAGGTTGACAGAAGCACCAGATTTTACTGCCGCGGATTCGGCGAAATGCCGGGCCGAAGAATCCGCTGCCACGGGGCTCACGGCCTGGTCAATGTCGACAAGGCCATTGCCGAATCGTGCAACGCTTCCATGATGCAGCTTTCACAGATGCTCGAACCCTCGATGATCTATAGAACCTATAAAAAATTTGGCTTCGGCGATCCAACCGGAGCCGAAGTCGTTGCTGAAAGCAACGGCATTTTCAAGCCACCCTCCAAATGGTCAGGGTTTTCGCCATCCTCTATCGCCATCGGCCAGGAAATGACAGTCACCGGTTTGCAGATGGTTCAGGCCTATTCTGCCATCGCCAATGGCGGCAATCTCGTCAAACCACGGCTGGTAAAACGTATTGTTTCACCAGACAACGAGATACGTCAGGATTTTGGTCCGGAAATCGTTCGCCGGGTCATTACCCCTGAACAGGCCAGAAATCTTCGCCGGATGTTGATGGGAGTCGTAGAAGACGGCACCGGGCATATGGCGATGCTTGAAGACTATACCTCTGGTGGTAAAACAAGCACAGCGCAGAAAGCCAACCCACGCGGCGGCTATTTTAACGATAAGGTAGTCGTAAATTTCATCGGCATGATTCCGGCAATGGACCCAAAAATTGTGCTCTTTGTAGCAGTCAACGAGCCGAAAGGCGATGAGCGAACTCTCTACGGCGGCCAGGTTACCGCGCCATCGTTTGCCAGAATCGCTGATCGCGTCCTCAAGCACCTGAAGGTGCCGCCAGACAGATCCATTTCCCAGGAAGCACGCGTAGAGGAGCTCCTGAAAAAAAACAAGATCACCGTGAAGCAGGAAATTATCAAACTGCCTAACATGCTTTCAACAGCTTCTGATGGTGTTGCCTCGACAACCATAACCGCCTCTTCCTCAGAAGAACTCGTGCCGGATCTCCGCGGAAAATCGCTGAAGGCAGCCATTCAGATGATCGACAGACAGAATCTGAAAGCCATTTACGAGGGCAATGGCGTGGTCATAGCCCAGCAGCCACCGGCCGGCCGGCCCTTGCCGGCATCCAAAATCCTGCGGGTCAAATTGTCTCCTGATATTGTTGAATAACATGTTTCACTGATCGCTAAAACCTGATAGAATCCCATAAAATCTACCGCTTCTTCCGGAGCAAGAACCATGAAAACGTTGCGCAGCATCCTTCCCGAAAATATCGTTTCCACAACCGGGGTTCTCGATATCGACATAACCGGAATCGCTTTTGACTCGAGAAAAGTAAACAAAGGCAATCTCTTTGTCGCATTACCCGGGCAACATATCGATGGCTGCGCCTTTATTTTCGATGCCCTGGAACGCGGAGCTGCTGCGGTTATGACTGAAGGAACCCGAAAGAACATCGAAGTTCCGGTAGTCAAAGTTAACAATGCTCGTCAGGCTCTCTCTGAAGTGTCAGCCAAGTTCTATGACCACCCCTCTGAAAAGATCAACCTTATTGGCATTACCGGCACCAAAGGCAAAACCACCATCACCTATCTGGTGCAGAGCATACTAAAAAAGGCCTTCGGCCACTCTTTTCGCATCGGAACGGTCGAATACGATATGGAATTCGAGAAAATCCCCGCAAGCAATACCACTCCGGAATCACAGGTTTTGCAGTCTCTGCTCGAACGGGCCCTGACTAACGGCATCAATCACGGCATTCTTGAGGTCAGTTCTCACTCTCTTAAAACCTGGCGCGTTGAAAACCTGACTTTTAAGGTGGCCGGCTTTACCAATCTGTCACTCGAACACACTGAATTCCATCCTGACATGGACGACTATTATCAGGCCAAAAAAAGGTTCTTTACAGAAATCGCTTCTCGCGACAAGAACTGCATAATCGGTGTCGACAACGAATATGGCCGGAAACTGGCACAGGAATGCCGCAGTCTCGGCCTCAAAGTTGCCACCGTCTCATTGAAAGACTCAAGCGCTGATTATTATTGCGAAAGCCTGAGCATGAACGGCACCAACAGTGATTTTCTTATCTGTTGCGGCGGCGAGAAGCATCCCTGTAACCTGCATCTTTCTGGAGAATATAATGTTTTCAACGCTCTGATGGCCGCAGCACTGACCCGGGCAGTCGACGCCGACTGGGCATCGGTCTGCTCAGGCCTGCACTCGGTCAAGAATGTCCCTGGCCGCCTTGAATCGATCGCCAACGATCTTGGCGTCAATGTCATCGTCGATTACGCCCACAGCCCGGATGCCCTGGAAAACGTTCTCAAAGCGGTAAAACCTTTGACCCGCAAACGCCTGATCACCGTGTTCGGCTGCGGCGGAAACCGTTCTCACGAAAAACGCCCGGTTATGGGTCGTGTTGCCCTGCAGTATTCTGATATAGTCATTGTGACCAGCGACAATCCACGCAAGGAAGAACCCGAAGCAATTATTGAAGAGGTGATGAACGGCATTTCTGCCGAGATTACCAGCACCAGCAAAACCGTCCTGCAGGAAGTTGATAGAAAAACAGCCATTTTCAAGGCTTTGAAAATGGCTTCTGCCGGTGACACTGTCATTATTGCAGGTAAGGGGCATGAAACAGGTCAATATTTTGCCGACCGAACCGTGCCATTCGACGACCGCGAAGTGGCCCGCAGCTTTTTCAGGAAGGAAGAAGATGAAAATTAACCAGATAGCCGCCGCCTGCAATGGAAAGATTATCCGAGGCAGCAACACCACTATTACCGGATTCAGCATTGACAGTCGCACCATCAGGCCCGGAGAAATGTATATTGCCCTGATCGGCGAAAATCATGACGGTCACAAATTCATCGGAGCAGCAGTTAAAGCAGGAGCAGCGGCAATCATCGTCTCGACTCTCCCGGAAACAGATACCGGCAATGATACAGGCATCATTCTTGTCGAAGACACCCTGGTTGCCCTGCAGGCAATCGCCACCAGCCGCCGCAATGAGCTTAAATCGTTTTTTATCGGGGTTACCGGCAGCAACGGCAAAACCACGACCCGTTCGATGGTTCACCACATTCTTGCCGACATCGGCAGATGCAGCGCTACTACCGGCAATCTCAACAACCATATCGGTTTGCCAATGACCCTGCTCGGCATAGCAGAAAACAGCCAGTACAGTATACTAGAAATGGGTATGAACCATAGCGGTGAGATCCGGAATCTATGCAAAATCGCCCGGCCTGATGCGGTATTGATCAGCAATATCGGCCCCGCCCACATTGGCATTCTGGGTAGTCTTGAGAATATTGCCCGTGCAAAAGCCGAAATCCTCGAACATCTTGCCGCCGGGCAAACCGCTGTTGTGCCTGGCGATACCGACTTCACGGAAATTTTCCGCACGTTGGCCGGCAAAGCCCGTCTGGTAACCTTTGGAGAGAAATCCGGCAACGATTACCGCCTGAGCGATCTTGAAATGCTGCCTGATTCAGTCGCATTCAACCTTGCAACGCCCGAAGGAACCAGACACTGCGTCTTGAACCTGGCCGGCCGCCACAACGCTTTCAATGCCGCTGCGGCAATCAGCCTGTGCCATCAGATTGGCTGCGATCTCGACCAGGCTATCAGGAACATCGCAACTTTCAAACCCGTTGGCGCACGCATGGAGAGAGTCAATGTCGACGGCCTGACCGTTCTTCTCGATTGCTACAACGCCAACCCCGGCTCGATGCAGGAAGCACTGAGATATCTGGCCATCTGCAGCTCTCCACGCATCGCAGTGCTTGGCGACATGCGCGAACTCGGAGAAATGTCCGTCACTCTGCATCGTCAACTTGGCGCTCAGGCAGCAGCTTCTTCTCCAGATCTGCTGGTCTGCGTCGGGCAGGATGCAGCACATATTGCCGATGCGGCGCTCGCCGGGGGCCTGTCTGAAGAACGAGTAATATCATTAAACTCAGGTGATCAGGCTGCCGAATTATTGAAAGAAAAACTGCAGAAGGGTTCAACCGTTCTTTTCAAGGCAAGCCGTGGCATGCATTTCGAAAAAATAGTGCAGAAAATATGGCCTGATCTTGGCAAAGACCTTCACTGAACCGGCTATCAGGAGGCCATAATTGTTCAGCTCAATTTTCGAGCCACTTTCGATCCGTATCATTTTTTCGATTGTAACTTCCTTTCTTCTGGCAATGATCATTGCCCCAAGAGTGATATTCAACCTGAAAAACCGCCAGATCGGGCAGACAGTCCGCGAAGAAGGCGTTAAAGAACACCTGAAAAAGAGCGGCGTTCCAACCATGGGCGGCATTATTATCCTGATTCCGCTGATGATCACCACCCTGCTCTGGACCAAAATAAACCCCTTTGTCGTGATTTCACTGCTTGTAACTGCAGCGATGGGGTTAATCGGCTTTTTCGACGACATTACCAAAGTAATCAGGGCCAGATCACTCGGCCTGACCCCAAGACAGAAGCTGGCCGGCCAGATTATGACCGGCCTGGCCGCGGCACTGGCTATCAAATTTTACCCCGGCCTGAGATTCGAGCTGGCAGGCTCGAGCGCTGCAACGATTGATATAACTGCATCTTCAACACAAATACCGATTTTCGGTGCCATGGATCTTGGCTGGTTGTATATTCCCTTCGCCGTTGCCGTTATTGTGGGAGCCACCAATGCAGTTAATCTCACCGATGGCCTGGATGGCCTTGCCTCTGGCAGCATAATCGTCGCAGCTACTCCATTTCTCATTTTTGCCTATGTCTGCGGCCACCTGATTTTTGCCCGTCACCTTGGCGTTGCCTATATTGCCGGAGTCGGCGAACTGGCAGTCATGAGCGCAGCAATGATCGGGGGCTGTTTCGGGTTTTTATGGCACAATGCCCACCCTGCAGCCGTTTTCATGGGAGACACCGGTTCACTGGCTCTGGGCGGCGCAATCGGAGCCATAGCCCTGTGCAGCAAAACCGAGATTTATCTCGCCATAATCGGTGGCATCTTTGTAATCGAAGCCCTGTCTGTAATTCTGCAGGTAAGCTACTTCAAGATGACCAAAGGCAAGCGCATCTTCAAAATGAGCCCGATTCATCATCATTTTGAGCTTTGCGGCTGGGCAGAGGAAAAGGTGGTCATCCGTTTCTGGATCACCGGCGCCATGCTGGCTCTGGTCGGCATGACACTGTTCGCTTCCAGGCTGGTTGCCATCTGAAAATCAGCTAAAAAAAAGCTCCCCGGCAGGGGCCGGGGAAAAGCAATTGGGATGTTATGAACAAAACAAATCAGCGATAGTAAATTGTCAGCTGAATAGCGCTCATTCTTATGTCAACGATGTCCATGTTACGGCTGGCCAGGAAATAGATACTGCTGGGGTTGCTTCTGATCAGTTCGGTGACATCGACGGTATAGGGAGTTCCCGGTTCCTGGGTGGCATAGAAGTCACCCAGGAAACTGCCACTGTTGCAGGTATTACCAACCCACCAGGAGCCAAGATCGGTTTCGGCACTAACCTGCTGGGTAGAAGCCAGGAAATTCTGGAATCTGGCCGAGCCCGGGGAATTATATTCACCAGTAAATTTCACTTCGGCTTTAACGAAGGCAAGGCTGACGAAGTCGATATTTACAGGAGCTTCAAGCGAAACTTCAGAGAATTCACCATTTGCATCTGCCAGAGGATACATCATGGAAAACCAGCCGGTGTTACCCACAGAACTCCTGATAACTGCCGGGTTAAGCTGGGCAACTACCGAAGCGACCTGCCCGGCAACAACTTCGACAGGGAACGAATAGTCGAGATAATCAGCATGCGAGGCCCGCAGATTATAGGTTCCGGCGGGGAGATCGGCAAAGCTGAACAGACCGTTGCTGTCGGAGACGGTGGAGAAATTAGTTCCTTCGAGACTGATAGCCACGTCAGCCAGTTTGCTGGAATTCACGAAATTTTCGACACTGCCGGCAAGATTACCGGTGGTAACTTCATCTACCGGAATCGGAACCAGTTCAGAACCTATCTTAACAACTGGCAGCAGCATGAAGAAATTGTGTTTGCCGACTTTCCACTTCGTCAGGCGGTGCAGAAACTTAATCTTGAGATTGGTTGAATAGCCGTCTTTCAGCTCAAACTTACCGACAAAACGAATTTTCTTCGAAGGCACGATTACCGTATAAGTAGCGTTATCTACAACTATTTTTGCAGACTTGACTGAAAATTCCATGTAGTTGTAACGACCGGCAGGCAGGTTCTGCTCGGCAAGAATATCTGACAGGGTGGATGCCGAAAGAAGGTCAACGCTGCGGGCGGGCATCGAAATATTGGTTTTAACGCCAAGTTCAGACTTGACCATCATCTTTTCAAAGGTTATAAAGATATTGTCTGTCATGTCGGCGGATAATAAAGATACGCGGAATCTGGCGGCAGCTTTCTTGACATCGTCGCGGAAGCAATGGCCGATTGTATGCGCCGACTTGGCAAAAGTGTATTTGCGATCGACCGGCTTAGTATAGGAACTGGCCATAACCTGTGGTTTAGCACTGCTCACAGCCTGCGCCGACTGCTGTGAACCAGCGATGGAGGTGTTACCGACCGGGTTTGACCCGCCGGATTTGAAGAAGAAACAGCCGGTAAGCAACGGCAGTAAGAGAACGATGGCGAGAGCCAGCAGTAACTTCCTGTTCATATGACCTGACCTCCAAAAAAAAATCGGCGCTACTATTAAGGCAAGCAAATTTTGTACCTGGTTATAAATGACAATCTGTTTGAAGCAGCTCTTTCCCTGAAAGGAAAGCACTTTGCCCACCAGAATGGTTAAAAACATAAGCGGCTTCGCAACCAGATTTATTGGGAATTTTTCCCTTGTGCTCGTTTTTCTTGTGAGTATTTTTTACCCACATTCTCTCTATGGTATACAGACTCTAAGCTATGCCACTTCATCCAGTACCCTTCTGTCAGCCAGTTTCACCTTTTCGCCATCGGCACTCGACAGCCGCAATAACATTTTTCCCGATCGCGTTTATTTCAACGCTTCAGGCGCAGAAATGGTTTTCTCAGCCGGAACGAGCCCTGCCCCCTTCCCCGCCTGGCAATCTACATATCCATACCAGACATGGAACCCAATTCTCGTAAGCTCATCAACCGCTGGAGTAAACTACATCGGCGGCGTTCAGGCAGCACAATTTCCCGCTGATTTTGCCAATATTGCGCGCCGGAGTCAGTTTATCGTCTCAAATATGGCGTTTATAGGGAACCGCGAAATTTTTTCTTACGTCTATCCAGGCTTGAACGATATTCTTAAAAATCCTTTCCTGAGCAAAATCCCAGTTACCGGCACTACTGTTCTTAACCCGGCAAGACCTCATGCCCTGACAATTACACGCACCAGGGCCTATATTTTCTGGATAGATTCGGGGGGCAATCTAAAAACCGCCTCTTCAAACGATGCTTCTTCATGGACCGACGAAGGTACCTTTGCCGGCAGCGGCATAGTTTCCACCTTCGGGCCATGCTCATGCCTGCTCAAATCAGGATCAGACGAATACGTAGCTGTTGCATTTCCTACCAGTGCCACCAGCATAAAAATCATTACATTCAAAGATGGTACATTGCCGGCTTTTGATTCCACCACACTAGCTGGAATACCAGACATTGAAGGAAGCGCCCTATCACTTGGTCAAAATCCGCGCGATTCAAGTGTACATCTCTGCTGGCTCGATGGCAGTAAAATCTACCACCAATCAGGAGTTTTCGACCCCTTAAGCGCCGGCAAGTTCACATTTGCCGCCAGCACTTCCATCGATGACAGCAAAACTTTCACAAGCATGTCGGGTAATTTTGGGTTTTCTTGCGGTGGTGGCAGCAATTTCGAAACAAGTTTCGTACTCCCAGCCGCCGCCGGTATGTACAACTACTTTCTTAAAAATGGCAGCCTTGAACAGGGAGAATTGCTTACACCCGCCGGGTTTCCCACCCAGTTTTACTTCACTGACAACGGAAACTTTTACGCCGGGCTGATCGTTCTTTCAAGTTTTTCGCGTTTCGATTTTTTCACTCGCCGCCTCGAGTTTCCCGATCGCTGCTCATGGCAGAATCCTGACAAGATTCTGCATCTGGAAGGCCCGCCGCAGACCGGCAGCCAGATACGCATAGAGGTCGACCACGCCGAACCCCACCCCGAACTGTCACTGACCAGAACGATCAATGCCGGCACTGTTGGTGGTTTTCGCGACCTTGCTGGCGGTTACCGCGTTATTGCAAGCTCAAGCACCAACTACTTTGCCTTGAATTTCGACAAGCCAATGCGTCTCGCCAGTTATCCGCTGCTGATTGGCATCAACACCCCGGTGCGTTTGCTGGATTCCCTCGATCAGACGATTGCAATTACCCATATCGCGAGCACCTCAAATGAACTGATCTTCAGACCCGACATAGATCTGCAGTACAATGCCACCTACCGCATCTCCATTGCCAGCAGTGTTATCGATAACAACGGTTCACAGATCTATACCAATGCAACCATCACTTTTACGACCCAGACTTCTTCCAGCCAGGTAGTCGCCGATGAAATCAACAGTATCGGGGCTTTTACCAGCGCTGCATTTGCAGCAGCAGGAGTCGGTGGTGAGATCGCTTCGGGCAGCGAGGTCAACGCCAGTGCCACTGTTTATCTGCGGGTGAATTGTGTTGATCCCGCGTTCAACACCATAGACACAATCGCCGTCGACGTCGTTTTAGATGATTCGGCGACGCCTCTAACTTCGCTGACACTTACCGAAACAGCAGCGAATTCTGGCGCATTTACAGGAGCATATACCCTTTCAGCGCCAACCGGAGGTTTGCATTCCTTCAAATTCAAAACAGCGAAATCGGCGGTATATCATCCGGTATTTGTCAGTTTTCCGTCTCTGACTCCAAATTCCCCGGCCTCCGCAGCAATAAATGTTCCGGTAAATTCAACAATAACAGTGACTGTAGATGAATCACTCGATCCAACACCGGTAAACACCAGCAACATTGTCGTAAGCGTCGACGGCACAGCGATTACCACAACGCCCGTATACAACGACACCCTTAAGCAGATTACCATAACCCCTGCCGCTCTGCTTGCCAGCGAAAAACTGCACACGGTTTCGCTAGCCAATATGAAAGATCTGGCCGGAAACCCACAGATCAAACCGCTGATTTACAATTTTACCATCGAGGATAAAACAGCTCCGGTTTTGAATACGGTCAGCCCGGTAGATCTCAGCGGCGGAATTCTTATCAACAGCTATCTCACCCTTGATTTTTCAGAAAACATCGCAGGTGGGTCGGTTGACAAGAATTCGGTTAAACTGTTCAGAAATGGCACCGCTGCAAGCTACAGCCTCAGCATCAGCGGCGCGAAAATCACTATCGATCCTGATGATTCGCCTGAAGGTTTCATGCAGACTGAAGCTACATACAGAATTGAAGTGACCGGCGATGTCACCGACCAGCCAGGCAACGCCTTCAATCCGATTCCGTCACCGTTTGCATCAACCTTCACAACCATGGCTTCGCAAACAGCGCCATCAGCCATCAGCACGATAAAACTCTTTTCTGATGCTGCATTCAGCAATCAGCTGACCGCCGGCGCTGATTACCCCGCCACCGGAACTCTTTATATCGAATTTGCGGGAAATGATGGGCAAAATTTAACCCGGGACAGTACAGTTGCCTCGATTTCGACTGGTGTGAACGTAATTTTGACGGAAACTGCTTCTTCTACAGGCATCTTTCGCGGCTCTGTCTCCTTTTCCGGTCTTGCCGACCGCTTCAATCTCAAAATTCAGTCAACGGTAAGCCCGGCAACCAGCGAATATCTGCAGATCACCTGGCCGGCACTGACTCCGGCGGCTCCGGCTTCGGCCGCCATAGATGTTCCGGTCAACTCATCGCTGAAGATAACTGCTGACGAAGCTCTTGACCCTGCAAAGGTCAATTCGACAAACATTGTTCTTTCGTTCGACGGAACACCGGTCAGCGCAACCGTCAGCTACGACAATGCTCTCAGACAGATCACCATCACTCCTGCCGGTCTCCTGCCAAGTGAGAAGACAGGCATCGTTTCAGTAAACAACCAGACAGACATTTATGGAAACCCGCAAACCGTATCTTTGATCTACAGCTTCAAAGTTGAAGACAAAACAGCACCGGTAATAAATACAATCAACCCTACGAATCTCAGCAACGGTGTTCTCATCAACAGCCTGCTGAACATCGACTTTTCTGAAAATATCGCCGCTGCTTCAGTTGACAAAAATTCGGTAAAACTCTTCAAAAATGGAGTCAATGCCAGTTTCAGCCTCAGTGTCAGCGGTAACAGAATCACCATCGACCCTGACGATATTGAAGGCTACCTGCTGCCGGAAACAAGCTACAGAATCGAAGTGAACAGCGGTGTCACAGACCTGCCCGGGAATGCTTTCAATCCAACACCGGCTCCCTATACGTCGACCTTCACCACTATGGCATCACAGACAATTCCAACCGCGATTGACACGGTAAGGCTCTTTTCCGATGCAGGTTTCACCAGCCAGCTTTCTGCCGGCGGCGACTATTACGCAACCGGCACCCTTTATATCGAATTCAGCGGCACAGACGGTCAAAGCCTGACACGCGACAGCACTATCGCTTCTATTTCGACCGGCCTGGCGGTGATTCTGACCGAAACGGCCTCTTCTACAGGTATATTTCGCGGTTCAACCTCATTTTCAGGCCTTTCTGACCGCTTCGATCTCAAAGTTCAATCGATGGTTAGCCCGGCAGCAAGCGCAGCATTGCTGATTACCTGGCCAACTCTCCTTCCAGCTGCTCCGGCTTCGGCGGCCATCAATGTATCAGTCACTTCCGCCCTGAAGATTTCAGCAGACGAAACTCTCGACCCGGCAAAGGTCAACTCGGGCAATGTGATCCTTTCGGTCGATGGAGCTCCGGTAAGCACGACTCTCAGTTACGACAATGCCCTCAAACAGATCACTATAACTCCAGATGCCCTGCTGCCAAGTGAGAAAACCTGCCTTGTCTCAGTCAGAAATCAGACCGACATCTTCGGAAACCCTCAAACCTGGCCTTTGATCTACAGTTTCAAAATCGAAGACAAAACAGCACCAGTCCTCAATGCAGTCAATCCAGCTGATCTCAGTAATGGAGTCCTGATCAACAGGCTTCTGAACATCGACTTTTCTGAGAATATCGCTGCCGCCTCCGTCGACAAAAATTCGGTAAAACTCTTCAAAAATGGCAGCACTGCCAGCTACAGCCTTAGCGTCAGCGGCAACAGAATAACTGTCGACCCTGACGACATTGAAGGCTACATGCTGCCAGAAACAACCTACAGAATCGAAGTGAACAATGGAGTAACCGACCTGCCCGGAAATGCATTCAACCCAACCCCGGCTCCATTCACATCAACCTTTATAACCATGGCTTCACAAACAGTTCCGGCAAACATAGACACAGTGCGACTGTTTTCAGATGCGGGTTTTACCAGTCTGTTGGCGGGCGGCGATGATTATTATGCAACCGGCACCCTTTACATCGAATTCTTCGGCACAGACGGACAAAGCCTCACACGCGACAGTACCGTCGCTTCAATTTCGACTGGTCAGATCGCCATTCTTACCGAAACCGCATCAGCCAGCGGCATCTTTCGTGGTTCAACCTCTTTTGCGGGTTTATCAGACCGTTTTGCCCTGAAGGTTCAATCTGCAATCAATCCAGCCGCCAGTGCCGGGCTTATAATAACCTGGCCAGGCCTTTTGCCTGGCATACCAGCTTCAGGAGCAATCAATGTACCGCTTAATTCAACAATTACCATCCTTGCTGATGAGCCATTGAGCGCTTCTGAGGTCAACAACACCAACATTGCTCTGACTCTTGACGGAGCGGACGTTGCAACTGCCCTCAGCTATAACAATCTTCTCAGACAGGTAACTATAACGCCTTCGGCCCTGCTCGCCAGTGAAAAAACCTACGTGGTCAGGGCGAACAACCAGAAAGACCTGCTCGGTAATCCGCAGAACAAACCTCTCGTTTATTCTTTCACCATCGAAGACAAAACGCCACCGACAATCACTGCCTTTTACCCTGTGGCAGCCACCATGGTCACCATTGACCAGCGACCGTTCATTACCTTTTCCGAAGCCATTGCGGCTGCTTCAATAGACAAGACTTCGATAAAATTACTCAGAAACGGTTCAACAGCCAGCTACAGCCTGACACTGACCGGAAACAGGCTGTTAATAGATCCTGACGATGGTGCTGATCATGGCATGACAACCAGTTCTACCTATCGCATTGAAATCAACAATGGGGTCAGGGATCTTGCCGGCAATACTCTGTTAAATGTGCCAGAACCATTCCAGACTACCTTTTTCACCCAGCCTCACACAACTCCCCCGGGAGACATCCTCAACCTCTCGATATACAAAGACCCCCTGCTTCTGACTTCCTGGAACAAGAACGAAAAAGTGCCGGCTTCAGCAACCATTTACGTCAAGGCGGTAGGCTCAGATGGAGCCACCCAGACACGTGACCTTGCCACCGTCACTCTGGCGCTCTCATGGGGTCAGAGTTATGAATTCAGCCTGCAGGAAACAGCGTCTGACTCTACCGGCTACTATCTCGGTCTCTACAAGCTTTCTGAAATTCCCCTGTTCGGAATACCAACCCCCCAGCCACCTGTCAGTGCCGGGCAGATGACCTTCTTCACGCCCCAGAAGCCAGAAATGGCTGCAACTTTGTCGGTAACTTTTCCAGAACTGCTGCCAGAGCAGACAACCGTCACCACACTCAGTGGCAAGGCTCCGGCGGCAGGCGTAAACGCATGCAGAATTGATTCTTCAATTATTCTGACATTTTCAGACAGCCTTTTGAACCCGGGTGATGCTTCATCCGTTCTTATCAGCTCAGGCACCACTGCGGTTCCATTTACCAGAATTCTTTCCACGGACCGGAAACAGCTGACACTCGTTCCAGACTCTCCGCTGCCATTTTCCAGCAACATAACTGTGACTGGAATTTATTCAGAAACGGGCCTCAGATCGCTGCAGGGCAACCCACTTTATCGGCCGTTCAACTTCACCTTCAGCACCCAACCGGCTCAGTCGCCGCCGCTGGCGATCAACAGCCTGCGATTGTACCCGGATGCGGGCATGTCGCTGTTGAACGCTTATGTAACGGGTCAGGACTTCAATGCTACCGGAGTGCTGTATATAGAAGCTGCCGGCCTTGACGGGGCTGGCAATACCATAGATACAACAGCAGCCGTTTTATCTACAGGAGTTACCGTCAGTCTGATCGAAACAACAGCAAATTCAGGCATTTATCGAGGCTCTGTGGCCTATGCCAATCTGCCCGACGGCTTCACAATGAATGCGGCATCGTCATTCAACCCGTCTGCAAGCGAAACTCTCAAGCTGAGCTTTCCGGCTTTGAGCCCGACAATACCAGCATCAGGATCTACAAACGTTTCATTCGCCACTCAGGTTTCAATCAGAGCCGATGAAGCTATCGAGCTTGCCACGGTAAACAACACCTCAATCAAGCTGATGAATGGCGGCAGCGAAATATCCGGCACCGTGACTCTGATGCCTGACAGAAAAACAATCAACTTTGCCCCGGCCCAGCCGCTCGATTTTTCTAAAACATACACATGTATCGTCGCCGGAATCACCGACCTGGCCGGAAACCCGCCCATCACACCCCTCATTTTCAACTTTTCCGTTCAGGCGAACGCAATCCAGACGGTTTCTATCAGCTCGATCAAAGCGTTCTCAGACGCAGATTACACCAACCAGATCAATGACGGAACCATGGTTGCTCCAGAAACAGCCATCTATATTGAAATTGCGGCCACGGATTTGTCAGCCTCAACCGTTGACACAACCGACGCAGTGCTCAGTACCAGCGCTTCAGGCAATACCATTACCCGGTCACTGATCGAAACGACTCCATCATCTGGTGTTTTTCGTGGTGTGATTACAGCTTTCGCCGATGAAAACGCCACTCTCACATTCTTTTCAAAAACCGATTCTACTAAAAAAGTCACGATCAAAACGTTCAAACTGCCCAGATATCTGACGTTTCAGCCAGCTTCCGGGTCATCCAACCTGTATCTCGACACCATTTTCACAATCGAAACCGGCAAGAATCTCAATTTTTCTTCGGTCAGCACGACTTCGATCATCCTGACAGGAAATTCCGGACTTGCCAGTTATACCGTCTCGCATTCTGCAGCTGACCGGATCACTTTAACAACTGAATTATCACCTTCAGATACCTGCTTTCTGAAGCTTAATGGAATCAAAGACATCGATGGTCTTGAATTTCCCGGAACAATCCTGAAATATTCGACCCTGACTCCGGCACTAAACGAACTGGGGCTTTTCGCTGACCAGGCTTTCACCACCCCCCTTGGCCCTGACAGCGAAGTTGAGTTTGGGCGAACTGTTTATATAAGACTGAAAGCCATCAATACCAGACTGCTCACTCCAGAAACAGCCACCTGCACTTATTCTGACGGCCTGGCAAGTATGACACTCAATTTGGTAGAAGGCAACGCAGGCGAATTCACCGCCTCATTCGTCGTTCCCGACTCACCTGGCAACACTCTGACCGTTACCCCGGAAGGCAGACCTGACCTTGCGGCCCGGCTCAAGATCATTGCCGCCTTTTCGCTGCTATCTTTTGCCCCTGCCAGCGGAGCTGTCAACATCCCTGCGGATACCTGGCCAAGCTGGGATTTTAACAGGGAAATTGATTCAGATGACCTGAACACTGCCAATTTCAGCTTATTGCGAATCAAAGACTCCAGCATTGTCCCGGTAAATATACGAAAAAGCATGACCGGAAAGCAGGTCAGACTCGAAATAGCCGGTGCCCTGCCGCTGCTTGAAGAGTTTGAAATGCGTCTGGCAGCGGGAGTGAGAGACACCTCCGGAAACATTCTTGGTAAAGCGCTGGTAACAAGGTTTACCACCCAGCCGCCACCACCGCCCCCAACAAAAATAGTCAGTCTGAAGAATTACGAAACAGCGGCCTATGCCACCGAAACCTTCGCAGTTGCCAACAACGACAGCCTGTATCTTGAGCTGGTCGCTCAGGACACATCGTTTTCCACCTATGAAACGGCCAGAGTCCGCATTGAATCTTCCGATCCATCTCTCGATGGCAGGGAACTAGTTCTTATCGAGGTTTCTCCACCATCCGGCATCTACCGGCTGACGCTGCCTATCAATGTTCCGGTTGGAACCAGCATGAAAATAATTTCCCAGGCAAGTCCAGACCGCACGATCAGTATCACAGCCCAGCAACGGACTCTGCTGACCGGAATTTCACCGGCATCCGGTTCCAGCTGGCTGTTTCTGGACCAGCCGATAACCATGAATTTCAGCAGCAGCATCGATCGTGGCACTACCGCTGCCGGAATAATCATGAGAACCTCACAGAATGAATTAATTGGAACAAGTCTGCAATTTGCCGATTCTGACCGAACGGTCATTCTTGCTCCAATCGCCTCGTATGCAGCCGCAATGCGTCACAGGGTCGAAATAAGCACTTCATTGCGCGACATCAACGGATTATTTTTACTGCCACAGGTCGCAGAATATGATGTCCGAGGCGAAGCCAGTGCATCCTTCGTTCTCCTGACCGGCATTTCTCCCCGCGACCGACAACGGGTTAACATAACAGGCGAAGCAGTAAGAGGTCAGATATCAATTATCGCCAGCACAACAGACATGATGCTCTCGACCGAAGAAAATCGCTTGTTGCGCTTTTCTGACGGGTCCAGGACAATCGAAACCAGGCTGTCGGAAACCAGCTCAGGACATTTTGAAGGCATTGCCGATCTTTCGACCCTGACAGGCGAAAATGCTGTTGCGTCGCTTATTTTTGCCGATCAGCCGGCCTTGAATTTCAACCTGGCATCGGTTCCTCAGCTATTGAGCGTATCACCAGCCTCCGGCAGCAGCGGCATTGCTGAATTCCCTGAGTTCGCCGCCGGGTTCTCGCGCAAAATCGCTTATGAAAGCGGAGCCGGCGCCTTAACAGTCATTACGCCATATGCAACATCGCCTGCAGATCAGACAGGCACTGCAACCGACGCCACTCTATTGTCATGGAGCAACAAGACGGCTCTACCGGTGCAAGCAAGCTGTTCGCTGACAATTTCCGGTCTTTACGATTATCTTGGGCAACCGGTCGCCCAATACCGGCAAGCATTTTCCACCGGCGGACTTCAGGGCATCAATGTCTACAGCGACAACGGTTTTGCCCAGCTGATCGCAACCAGTGAAATATCCGTTTCTCAGCTCTTTGTTGAGGTTGCCGCTTCAGACACCCGTAATCTGAACGGGCAAACCTTCTTTCTGGCAGCCAGAAGAGGCACCAGAGCCACAGAAACGATCGATCTGCAGATCGAACCGTCTTCGACCAAAAGTGGCCTCTTCCGCTGCAGTCTTTCTATTCTTGAAGGCAAAGGCCTGCCTAGACATTCCATCGGGCTATATCCAGGAGAATGGCTTGAGCTTACTTCACCCCAGCTCACCGACGCCTCGCGCCTTTTCTATTTCAGGCATTCTCAATCAACCTCGCCAAGAATGATCAAAGATCTGCGTCTATATTCAGAAAAGGATTATGCTCAGGAGGTCACCGGCATTCTCAATGGTCAGACTCTGTATATAGAACTTGAAGCCGAAGATCTGAACTGGCTGACGCGTGATTTCACAAGTGTTCAGGTCAGCTCTGATGCGGACCCGAAAGGATTCACGCTTAACCTGGCAGAATCAGGCACTCATTCTTCACAATTTCGCAACTTCATAAAGATAAGCCATAATTCATCAGACGCCGGCGGCCAGACTCTCAAGGTATTGCCGGGTCAGCGTTTCGAAATCGTTTCGTTAACCGACCCATCTATCAGAGCATCAGCCAGGTATCAGCCCGAAAATGGGCTGAGACTTATATCTGCTTATCCGAGCCCGGCCCGCGGCAACAGTATCACCTTCCGTTTTTATCTGAATTTTGCAGCCGACGTGCATCTGGAAATTTTCGACACAGCCGGAGATGAGATAAAGGGCTTCATCATCAGAGGGCAGGCCGGTGAGAACCTTCTGACCTGGAAGTTCCCGGCCCATCTTGCCAATGGTGCATATTTTTACCTGATGGAAATAGGCAAAGAATCATCGTATGCTTCCGGCAAACGCAAGTACCGCGGCAAGTTTGCGGTTTTGCGTTGATTCTGCTATTATCTAAGCCGACAATCCAACAAACAAGGAGACCGTTATGAAGGGTGGATTCAATATGCAGGGCCTGATGAAGCAGGCTCAGAAAATGCAGGAAAAGATCCAGAAAGCTCAGGATGAACTGAAAGACAAAACCATCGAAGCAAGTGTCGGCGGCGGAATCATCAAAGTGGTTTTTAACGGCGCCCAGGAATTAGTAAAAATTGAAATCAACAAGGAAGCCGTTGACCCGGAGGATGTAGAAACCCTTCAGGACCTGGTTTTGTCAGCAGTAAATGCCGGCCTCACCAAATCCAAGGAAATGGTTCAGGAAGAAATGGGACAGATTACCGGCGGCATGAACATTCCCGGCATGTTTTAAGTTAAAAAGAGCCTTCAGGCAAGCCCTGAAGGCTTTTTTATTTCACCTTGTTTATGAAACAGCTGCCAAATGTTTCGGCCTGGCGATAACCGCGCAGACCACGTGCTCCCTGGCGGATTCGGCCGATTTCAGCTTTGATATCGTCACGAAATCTGCTGACACTTTCTTCCACGAGCTTATCCGATTCGACAAGCCCCTTCAACGCTTCCTTAACCAGATCGCAATCTGAGGCCATCTCAGGTGCCAGAACCGGCAGCACCAGCAAAACTTCCGTTAAAGTGCTGCAGGAAAACGAATGCCCGGAATAAGCCTGCCCGATCTCACTGATCAGTCCATTTGCAATAACGTCGAGGTCTTCCATTATCAGGTTGCGCTGTTCAATCAGGTTTCTGAAGCCTTCGACGCCTGAAGTTCCAAGGGCGAAGTTTCGATTGGCTTCGGCCAGGGTCTTATAAGCCTGCGCAACGGTTCTCAATTTTTCTCTGATCTGCATAAAACCTCATTTTTTTTCCTGGCTGGCGGTCGGTAGCTTTCCCTGAATCTTATCAAGTTCATCAAACAGTGATTGAGAGAAAAGAATAGTTTCCTTGTGTTCAGCAAAAACAGCATTGCCGCCCCTGTCGACTCCCCTGAAGGTTTCAATGATCGAAACTCCGGTCCAGTTGAGTTTCTGCACTGCGATCATGAATTCAAGGGGCCAGAAAAAGCCTTTGAAACCATTCGGGCTTCTTGGCATGCTTTTGTTGCCAATCATGAGAAAGATAGGAAAATCCTTTTCCTCATAGGCTCCATAGAACCAGTTGGCGTGGTCCCAGGCGAGGAATGAATCTTTCTTGTTGATGGAAAATGAGCGTTTGGCCCTTTCGGTGAAGTTCATATTGCCGACGATGATATCGGCGCCATCAGTTGTAGCGAGTTTCTGCTCGATAGTGTTGATGGTAAAAGGAATACCGCGTTTTTCGAAAGCAATTGTTTCCAGTTTGAAAATCGTGTTGAACTTATCAATGACGAGGGGCTGGCTTTTGAAGCCGAGAGCCATTTTGATCTGAATCTCGAGGCGTTCGTAGTCATCCTGCAATGCCTGGCAGAGCATCTGCAGACTTTCAACTTTTTCGGTGTCTGGTCTGAACTTCGTGCTTTCAAGTTTGAGCTTTTGCCGGTTCTCGACTAGTTCGGCCCGCTGCTTCTTGAGCAGAGCCTGCTCTTCGCTGAGCGTGCGCTTTTTGAAGCTCCTGCGGGCAACCTGAACACCGCGGATATCATCGGCAATAGTGCTGATGCCCAGACCGGATTTCCCCTGTTTTGTGACTTCCAGGAGACGTTCGAGTTCACCCTGCACCATTTCAGCGGTTGGATAGCGTTGAGCAGGGTCGCGTGAAAGCAGCTTCAAAATTATCTGTTCGAGTTTTTGCGGAACTGCTGGGTTGAGCTGGCGCGGTGGCGGAAAGTTCCATTTTGTCTGCTCAATAAAAACCTGCATGGCGCGTTTGCCCTTGAATGGCATATGTCCGGTCAGCTTTTCATACATGACGACACCGTATGAAAAGAGGTCGGACAGTTGATCGACAGGCTTGTTGGTAAGCTGTTCCGGGCTTGCATAGGCAACAGTGAACATTCCCTCGGCATTCAGGTTGAGATCGTCATCGCGGGTAATATATTTGGCGATGCCGAAGTCGATCAGACAGGGCTGATATTCACTGCCGCGCAAAATGATGTTGTGTGGTTTGATATCGCGATGAACGAGGCTTTTCTTGTGAACGTAGTTCAGGGCATCCATGCAGCCGATGAAGACGTTGAGATATTCTTCCATGGTAGGCAGAGCCTGTTTCACCCCGATGGTAGTCATGGAATTGCCGAGGGGAAAACTGTCGAGCGACAGCCCCTTTACGTAATCCATGATCAGGAAATGAAATTCGTTCTGGCAGCCTTGATCGACGAACTTAACAATATTTGGGTGGCTCAGAGCTTTGAGGATTTCGCCTTCCTGCTTGAACTGGGATAAAATAGCAGGAATCTTGGCCACTTCAGGGTCAAGAAGTTTTACGGCAACCATTTTCTCGGTATCGACCTGGTAGCCGATGTACACAGAGCCCATTCCACCGCAACCAATCAGGTCAAGCAGGTGGTAATTCGTTAATTCTGGAGGATTAACGATGGGCATAGAAACCTTTCAGCAGATGGATTTATTTTCCCTGCGAAGCCAGGAAATCGATTCGTTCCTGGGCATTCTTGGCAATCTTAGAGTTGGGCTTGATGCGGATAACTTCGCTCCAGGCTTTTTTTGCTTCTGCCATCATCTGCTTTTTAAAATAGCTGTTGGCAAGATAATAATGCTGGTTTTCGTTGTCAGGTTTGATTGCCAGGGCCCTTTTATAGGTTTCGATAGCCTTGTCGATGTTATTGTTGCTGTAATACATAAATGCCAGCCAGTCGAGCAGATCGACGTTATTAGGATCACCTTCGAGAAGCTTTTCGACTTCGTTGATGCCTTCGCCGGTGCCGGCGGTATATTTGGTCAGCAGCTCGGCTTCTTCGGCCTTCATGTTACTCTGCAGGTCGTCACCTGAGAGAACCTGCTTGAATCTTTTGTGGGTGAGGTCTTTCTTTTCTTCTTCGGGCTGAGCCTTTTTTGGCTGTTCAGCGGGTTTGTCACTGCCGCTGAGCACAAAAACAATTATCGCAATTAATACTACGATGGCAATACCGATTAAAAGTAGTTCCATTAAAGTTGACCTCCAGATTTTCCTTACTATTTATACTGTAAAACCAGAAGAATTACCACTGTTTTCTACACCAAACCCGCATTACCAAAACTGAAAATCATCTTGGCAAATCTTTCGAACGAAAACCGACCGGGAAAATTAACCGGGAGGGCATCGATCCCGGCAACTACAACGGTCGCATTATCTTTGCCGCCAGCCCGATTGGCGGCAGATACAAGTTTTTTAGCTGCTCCCTGCACTGGAAAACCGGCAAGAAGCTTTTCGATGTCGTGATCTTCAACCATGCCGCTCAAACCATCGGAACACAACAACAACATGTCACCCGCCTGCAGATCGATGGCAAAAATGTCTGGAACGATGAATTGACGAGTACCAAGAACCCGGCTCAAAATATGTCTGGTCGGGTGGACCCTCGCTGCTTCGGGGGTGAGTTTTCCCATGCGAACCTGTTCGCCGACAAGAGAATGGTCATTGCTCAATTGACTCAGCCTGCGCTCGCGCAGACGATAAAGCCGTGAATCACCGATATGGCCAACCAAAGCCTGCGACCCGCGAAAAAGCACCAGAGTCATGGTGGTGCCCATTCCGGCAGTTTCAGGGTTAGCCTGCGAATGACCCCACACAGCTGCATTCACCGTCGAGAACATATCTTCGAGAAGCTGTGGGGAAAAATTGTCGAAATTTGCTGCTCTGAACCATTCAGCCACATTCCTGACTGCCAGCCCCGAGGCCACTTCACCGGCATTCTGGCCACCCATGCCATCGGCAACCGCGACCAGTGCCGCCCCTTTTTCAATTGCAAGGCTGCTCCAGGGAGGAATAACCAGGCAGGAATCCTCGTTATTCTTCCTGACCATGCCGGTATGAGTGAAACTTGATATCTGCACGGGCTCTCAACTTCAAAATCAGACTTCAGATAAGGCGAAAATATAATCTAACTGCAAGTAAAGTCAAGAATCAAACTATTCAAAAAAAAAGACCCGGAAAACCGGGTCTTCTTTTTACGAAAAAAGGTTATTTTTTCTTCTTGGCAACGGTGCCGTTAACCATATCTTTCAGCTCTTTGCCGGGGATGAATTTGGCAACTTTTTTAGCGGCGATCTTGATGGGCTTCTTGGTCTGGGGATTTACGCCCTTGCGAGCTTCGCGCTTAACGGTAGCAAATGAACCAAAGCCGATGAGCTGAACTTTGTCGCCCTTCTTGAGACCATTTTTCACTGCATCTACGAATGCTTCGAGAACGGCCTGTGCGTTAGCGTTAGTTACTTCTGCTTTTTTAGCGATTGCCTTAATGAGTTCTGATTTATTCACGGAAACCCTCCTGGTTAATTTGGTCAAAGGTGATTATACATATAACTCCGAAGATGCACAAGTGGGTAAACTACTAAAATTCATATTTTGCGGAACTGTCTCTTAACCACCCCGAAAAAAATGCTTTCCTGAAGCCGATTTCAGACCCAAAAGTATCTGTAAAAATTTTTTAAAAATTCCTGCACCGCTACCAGTCGGATTCTCAAAGATCGATTTGCAGATCGGCTCAGGAATCGATTGTCAAACCCATCGATTCAAGCTCTGACAGCAGAGAAGAAGCCATCCGCTCGGCCAGCACATTTATCTGCTGCGGCGAAAGATGGTTAATGCGATAGTAATTCTGAATGCAACTGTTCTGTTCAAGCCTGTCAAGAAAACTATGTATGTCAATTGCCCTGACGATATCCGATGAATTCATCTGCCCCTGTCTCCTGTTTTTTTTCTGTGGCTGTTATATCACAAACCGGGGCAGACGCGCAAAACCTCTAGAACAGTGAATCAGAGCAAAATTTCACCGCGGGCGGTTCGACTTTACGCATCAACAGGTGAAAAAAAATCTAGCGATCGAAAATTACCAGCTGCATAACCTTAAGCTGAATTACATCGCAGAAGGCAAAACCGGCCTTCAAGCCCATGTCTCTGATTCTATCGGGCGGTATGCGATGTGCAAGCGGTGGCCCGACCGGCTGGTCTGCATATGGCCATTCAAGAACGGCGAGACGCTGTCTGGTAACCCTGAAGGCTTCAGACATGGCAGCTTCAGCATCATCGGTTTCGTGAAGAAGATGGCCCATGAATACCAGGTCGCAACTCTGGTCGAAAAATGGCAGCTTCTCGGCCGGAGCGACCGAAAATTCCACTCCGGGCACCAGCTGCCTGGCAATCCCGACAAAGTCAGAATTACAGTCGATTCCATGCACCTGCAAACCTCTGGCATGCAGAGCTTCAGCAAAAACTCCGGTGCCGGTGCCGACATCTACAGCACCCTTGCCTGCCAGGCCGGCAAGAGAATAGTCGAGAACCCGGTTCACCTGAAGGCGCTCCAGACGTTCCGGGTTGCGCAATTTCGCAATTTCTCCGACAAATCTTCGTTCATTCATTGTCGGTATCAAGCAGGTATTTACTGATCATTGCCGCTCTTTTTGCCGGTTTCAGAATCTCCGTCCGGCTCTCCTGACACTTTGGCCTTAACTGCGGCAAGAACAATCTCAGCGTCCTGCTCTGCCCTGGCATGAAGTTCTGCATCGCTTTCAGCAGCCATTTTCTGAACCAGCTGTTCGCCACCGATGGATCGGGCTATTTCGATTGAATGCAGGTTGATGCGTTTGAAGCACTGCAGCAGATCCATGTGCAGGGTGGAGGTCTCTATCGACTGAACCTTGTGTTGAAAAACCCGGCGCATATGAGAAGTTCTCAGGCGCTTGATCAGCACGTCAAAGGTACGTTCTGACTTGAGAACCCGCATGGCCTGTTCCAGATTGTTGGTGGCAAAAGCATTGATGATCAACATAAAGTTCTCGTTTACCCGATCGAACATACTGAGCAGTTCGCGGAAGCCTTCTTCGGAAAACCTGATTTCATCGCGAACTTTGGCACGCGCAAACGGCACGATGATTTTGTGAATCAGGTCGCCCTGACCTTCAAGATCATTGATGATCGACATGTATTTCATCATCGTTGCAGTCTGATCTTCTGTAAGTGTGCCTTCAGACATACTAGAAAGATATTTGGTAATTTCTTCCTGGGCATTGTCAACCTTTTCTTCTCTGAAGGTAACTTCATTGATCGTTTCTTCGCGGCCATAAGAAATCATTTCGGGAACTTTTTCCATCATGAATTCTACATGCCCGGCCATACGCGAAATTTCGCGGGCAACGTTACCGAGAGCCAGTTCGGGCGATTTCAGCAGGCTTTCAGACAGATACTTCGTGTGAATGGCACGGTTGGCCTCTTCGGTTACCTCTTCGGTTATAAAAAGATGGGTCAGCCAGACGATACGATCGTAGAACGGAAACATCACCAGCATTTTGATGATTGCCGAAACCATGTGGGCATTGGCAACTTCACGGGCAACTGAATCGGAAAAGGGCGCAGTGAGCCAGTGAACGAAGCTGGCAAAGCTGAGTTTGTCGTAAAGGAAAGGCAGAAAAACAACCGTACCGATGAGGTTGTAAAGAACATTGAGCAAGGCGGTTTTTTTTGCGGCGGGCGAAGCGCCGATTGCGGCTATCCAGCCGGTTATACAGGTTCCGGTATGGGCACCAAGAATGAGCGGAATTGAAGCCTGCAGGGAAATGAGATTCTGACTGGCAAAAACTACCACCAGACCGATTGTCGCTCCGCTGCTCTGGATAAGGGCAGTAAACAGCATCGAACCGAAAATTGCGGTAATCTGATAATCGCTCATGGCGACGAGCATTTCTCTGAAGGCCGGGAAACTGCGCAACGGAGACATCGCGGTACTCATTACCTTCATGCCATAGAAAATGAAACCGAAACCAAGAACGATGTCACCGGCATAGAAGATAGTCTTGTTTTTTGAGAACTTGAGAAGAAACCCGAGGCCGATCATCAGCAGCGCGAAATGTGATATATCGAAGGCAATAAGCTGAACGGTAACCGTAGTGCCGATATTGGCGCCAAAAATTACCGACAGTGTCTGGCTTATTGTCATCAGAGATGCATTAACGAAACCAACCAGCATGACTGTCGTCGCTGAACTGCTCTGGGTGACGATTGTCACCAGAATGCCGGTTAGAACGCCCATGTAACGGTTGTTGGTGAATGCTCCAAGAATCTCTTTCATCTTTTTACCGGCAATTTTCTGCAGGCCGTCAGAACTGAGATTCATGCCGAAGAGAAACATTCCCAGGCCACCGAACAGGCCGAAAAGAAGATACATTATCCATGATTCGTCATTGACGCTGAAGCTCATGTAGTTGTAAACGGTCTGATCGCCTTCAAGCATCGCCAGAATCGAATAATTTCCGGGTACGTCGATTTTTCCAGGATGGAATGTTGCGATTCCGATCGGATTGGTAACCGCTCTCTTTTCAGTCAGTTCAAATTCCTTTGCCGAGGAGGGTTTCGAGGCAATGATAAAAATGACATTACCACTCACAATAGGCTTGCCATCGACATCCAGAACCTTCAGTTCAATGGGTTTCGCAGTTGCGCCGGCAAGAACCGACTGGTTGTTGCCGGTTTCAACATCGATACGGGCACGGGCCGGGTGAAGATCAGGCACTCCGGTCGCCGACTGCGCTGGGGTTGGCGAAGCCAATTCAGCTCCAACTACCAGTCTGAAGCTTACAAGAATCAGTACAGACAGAATTACAAGCAGATATGGGCGGCGTGCAAACATTCCAGTTCCTTCTAGTTTATTTTTCTGGCAAACTTTTATTGTAACAGACAAAATATCGAAGCGCAATTATTGCCGGCTGATCGATTATGCCACGAAGCTCTTCGGCGAACCCTGCAATAAAATATCAATAATGAAAGATCGACTATGTAACATTTACAAATCGGCATTTTTTTGTTATAAGTTAAGAATCATCATCGATCTTCGGAGGAAATTCATGAAACGCGGATTACTGGTAATTCTTTGCATGCTTTTTGTTTTTTCGGCCAACATCTCTGTTCTGGCTACCGATACTCCCTATATTCCTGACGACAATACCAGCGATGGTTGCGGTCCCTACACTGATCCCGACACATCTGATGACAATTCCAGCCCCGATTCGACCGATTCCGGCGACAGCTGGGACAACGGCAGCAACAACACCGGCGACTACGGTGACGGTTACAGCAACGGTGGCGTTTATTATTGATTTCGAGCAGAAAAACTCCGGCAACCAGCTTGCCGGAGTTTTTTTTTATCTATGTAAACCCTGCTTAATATATAATGGCTGAAGAATGTTATCGCGAGGAGTCGACATGCCCGATCGAAACAGAATAAGAGAAGTCGCCGCCTTTTCCCTGCTGCTTCTTCTCTTTACAGGGCTCTTTCTTCTGATTGCCGATCCGGCAGATGCTCGAGCCGGGGGCGGCCACAGTTACTCGGGCGGCGGCGGGTCAGGTGGCGGCAGTGGCGGGGGCGGCGAAGCCGATCTGATATTCTTTCTAATCCGCCTGATCATTTATTATCCCTCGATAGGCATTCCGGTCACGATAATTGTCATCATCGTGGTTGTCAAAGGCTACCACAAAGGTGAAGACGCATGGGTCGACCATACGATCGGCAAAGCGGCCAGAATCGCTCCAGATACTCAGGCAGTCGCAGCTTTGACCGAACTGAAAAAGCGTGACCCGGATTTCGACGAGAAACTTTTTCGCAGTCGTGCTGAAAAAGCCTTCAGCCTCATCCAGAAAGCCTGGACAGAGCGCAATCTGGGTCTGGCACAACATTTTCTTTCAGATGGTGTTTTCGAGCAATTTTCCATTCAGATTGACGAAATGAAGGAAAAAGGCATAATCGATCATATGGAAGGGCTGCAGATAATTTCGAGCCGCCCGGTTAAATATCAGTCAGACCGCAATTTCGACGTCGTTCATCTGCGCATCGATGCGCGGGCCATCAACTACCGCAAGAATGAAAAGACCGGCCGGGTCATCAACGGCAGCAAAGCCCCGGAAAACTTTGCTGAAATATGGTCTTTTCTTAGAAAACCCGGAGTAAAAACCCTTAAGAAACCTGGTCTGATCGAAGGTCAATGTCCGAATTGCGGAAATCCGATCAAAACCGGCCGTCTGGCAAAGTGTGAAGTGTGCAATTCGCTGTTGCGCTCAGGAGAGCATGACTGGGTGCTGGCCGGTATTACCCAGGCATCAGAATGGTCTACCAGACCTGACGGGGTCATTCCAGGACTGGCTGAATTCATCGCAGCTGACCCTGGTTTCAACATGCAGCATCTTGAGGATCGGGTTTCGGTGATGTTCTGGCGCAAGCTCGAAGCTGAACGCAAGGGCAACCCAACCCCACTGCGCAAGATAGCCCGCGACGATTTCTGTGAAGCTCAGAAACAATGGTATAAACCAGACAATGGCGGGGCGAGACGATTTTATACCGAATGCGCGACCGGCTCAATCGACCTGCTCGGCCTGGAACTACAGGAACCTGACGATCATGCCTACATTGAAGTCATATGGAGCGGCTGGCCATCGATACTCACTCCTACCGGCACCATCGAAACAGCGCCTAAACCTATAAATTTCCGGCATGTATTCATTCTCGGCCGTCGACACGGAACCAAAACCAGGGTTACAAGTTCGCTGGCCAGCTCTCATTGCCCCTCATGCGGCGCCCCGGAGCAGACGGGTGCTGAAAATGCCTGCGCCTATTGTGGCAACGTCATGAACGATGGCAGCAGCGAATGGGTGCTCGAAGCCGTTGCCGACCGCAGCGAGCCCGGTGTCGCCGCAATTCTGACAAGAATGAACCAGTTGAAGAAACGCATCAACGAAGAGCGCAAACCGTCGGCAGGCTCGAGTCAGACTGCTGCTGCGCCGCTGTGTAAATATTCATTGCCCGGCAGCGAACTGGTGCGCTGGGCAGCGGCTATGATGCTTGCTGACGGCGAAATAGATGCAAAAGAAATGGAAATGATAGGCAATCTGGCTAATCAGCGCGACGTCAGCAATCAGAAACTCCAGGAAATCATCACCGAGCTCAAATCCCAGAGTGATCCGGTGGATTTTGTGATGAAAAACAGCGAACAGGCTGCCGACAATGATCTGCTCAGACACCTGGCGCGGGTAGCTCTTGCCGATGGCAGACTCAGCACCGAAGAAACCGCCATGCTCCGCAAGGTCGGTCAGAAGATGAATCTGGGCAGCAGCGACATCGACCTGCTCGTCAATCGTGAACGAAAAAATCTGTATCAGGAAGCGAAAGCCACAATTGCTCAGGCTCGCCAAAATAAACAACCATGACCCGGGAGGCGTTCAGAAATGCAGAACTTCACTTTTCATAACCCAACCAAAATCATTTTCGGCAAAGGAACGATCGGAGCTCTCAAGCGCGAAATTCCAGCCGGCAAAAAAATCATGCTGATTTATGGCGGCGGCAGTATCAAGCACAATGGCACCTATGATGAGATCATGGCCGCCCTGGGCGATAGAGAAGTGCATGAATTTTCCGGAGTCGAACCGAACCCGACCTTTGAAACACTCATGAAATGTGTTGAAGAAGTTAAGAAGCATGGCATCGATTTTCTGCTGGCGGCAGGTGGTGGATCGGTAATCGACGGCACAAAATTTGTTGCTGCTGCAGCCTGTTTTGACGAAGATCCATGGAAGATACTGCAAACCTATGGTGCCTGTGTTAAAGCGGCTCTGCCTTTTGCCGCGGTTCTCACCCTGCCGGCAACCGGTTCTGAGATGAACAGCGGCTCGGTAATTACCAGAGCCTCGCTCAAGGCAAAACTGCCATTCAACAGCAAGCTTGTTTTTCCGCTGTTCTCGGTTCTCGACCCGTTGAAGACCTATACCCTGCCGGTCAGACAGGTTGCCAACGGCGTGGTGGATGCCTTTATTCACGTTATCGAACAGTATCTGACTTTCCCTGCCGGCGGAAAAGTACAGGACCGCTTTGCCGAAGGTCTGCTGCAGACCTTGATAGAAGAAGGTCCGACTGCATTGCAAGACCCGGAGAACTACGATGTCAGGGCCAACGTCATGTGGGCTGCCACCATGGCCCTCAATGGCCTGATTGCCACTGGTGTTCCCCAGGACTGGTCGACACACATGATCGGGCATGAATTGACCGCTCTCTATGGGCTTGACCATGCGGTAACTCTTGCCATAGTTCTGCCCGGCAATCTGACATTGCGGAAAAACAGCAAGCGTGAAAAGCTGCTGCAGTTTGCTCAACGCGTCTGGGGTATCAAATCGGGCAATGAAGACCATCAGATTTCTGAAGCTATCAGGGAAACGCGTGACTTTTTTGAGAAAATGGGCATCAAAACAAAACTGAGCGATTACAAAATCGATGCAAAAGGTATCGACAAGGTTGTTGCCCAGCTGAAATCACATCAGATGATCAAACTTGGCGAGCACGGTGATGTTTCTCCGGAAGTTGCCAGACAGATTCTTGAACTATGCCTGTAAACAAGCAAGTAAGTAATTCGGACCTGTTCATTCCCGTAATCACCTCCGACCGGGATCTATATGAAAAAATCCGCAGCCTGTTGTCTTCTGCTGACCTTGCATTCGGCACAATCCACCTGTCGGACCTGGAAACAGCCGAAGAATACCTGCGCATCGAGATGCCGGAACTTGCAGTTATCTGCTTTTCTGAAGAAAAACTCGATTGCGGGCATCTGCTTGCCACCATAAAGAGCGACTCATGGCTTATAAGCACCGGGCTTATCTGTCTGTGCGAGTCACCAGCCCGTCTTCGTGAAGAAGGCGTAACCAGCGGCACCAACATCATCGCCCTTCTCGAAACAGCCAGAGTCAGCAGACAACTGCCGCAGGTCATAAGTATCATCAGCAACAACCGGCAGATGCTTTTTCACCGGGTCATAGGCAGTGATTTCGGTGCCGACATGACCGCAACTTTCGAACTCAGAAACGACACTCTCGAAGCCGGCGTCTTCACCAATCTGATCTGCAATTACCTGTACAATATGAACTGCATCGATATTTCACTGAGGGAACAGCTGAACTTTGTGCTGATCGAACTGCTGATCAACGCAATCGAGCACGGCAACTGCGGCATCACCTACGAAGAAAAAACCCGCTGGCTCGAGAAAAACAGCAACAGCAACATCAACGATCTGATCGACCAGAGGTGCTCTGATCCAGTGATTGCCGCCCGCAAAGTTTTTCTGCAATATGATATCAGGTCTGAGATTTCAACCTTTAAGATCACCGATGAGGGCGCCGGTTTCAACTGGAAAGCTCTTAAAGCTCCTGATATCAACGAGCAGGCGCTGAGCCTGCATGGCCGGGGCATCGCCCTTTCCCGGGGCATGACGAGCAAATTAACCTATAACGACCGGGGTAATGAGGTAGAATTCGAGTTTGCTCATCAGAGGGGATTGAGCAATGTCTCGCCTGCCCTCTTTCAAGACCTTGAAAAAGTTGCCTTCAAAAGTGGCGAAGTGATTTTTCAGGAAGGTGAACCGAGCAACTTTCTCTATTTCATCTGCTCAGGTGCTTTCGAAGTTCTTGTTAACGGCCGCCGCGTTTCCACTCTGCATCCGGAAGACATATTTCTCGGCGAAATGTCTTTTCTTCTGAGCAATCGACGCAGCGCCACCGTAAAAGCCGTTTCTGAAGCCACGGTAATCAGGGTTTCGAAAAAGGAATTCGTCGAAGGTATCAAGGAAAAGCCGCATTATGCTCTGTTTCTGGCGCGACTGCTGGCGCGGCGCATCGAACGGCTGAATCAGCGCATGGGCGCCCTCAATACCTGAGGCTGCCTGCAGGCGGAAAAAGGCGGCGCAGTCGCTCGCTTCTCGCGGCATCACGGTGAGCAAGACCGTCCCAGTCGTAATTTTCCAGACCCAGCATCCTTGATACTTCCTGGCGCATGGAAGCATCACGCATTGCAGCACGTGCAAAGATGGCCTTGATGACCGAAGTCATGACCGTCATCGTATCGAGCACTCCTTCCGGAGATTCTGAATTAGATGCCAACCCCAGTTTCTGCAGTTCGGCCAGCGGGAAAACCGGCAGAGAAAAATCGGCATCAACCCTGATCTGACTGAATTCGAGAATGGGCTGGTCGCCTTCGCCAACGAACAACTGCAGAGCCTGAACGGGAAATGGAGCATCGGGATGCAACACAGCCCAGCACCGGCTTTTTTCCATGGTAGTACCAATGAAAATAAGCCTGCCATCACTGGCAGTCGAAAGTGAGATATTATCCTGCAGACGCGAGAACATAGTCTTGAAATCAAGGCTGATACGGTTGCGTATTTCGCTATCGGCGGGCATGTTGAAGGCAAAATTTGCAGTGTAGCGCTTTTCCTGTGGTAACAGCTCGAACAGAACCCCTGCAGAAGCTATCACCGCCGGCCGGTCAGCAAATGGATCGTTAACCAGCGCCAAGCCATCGGCGACAACCAGGACCGGAACAGCATCGCTGCTGTCAAAAACACTCAGCGAATATTGACCAGGCGAACGGTAGCGCAGCTGGCAGAACAATTCAAGCGGACTGTCGGGCAGGCGCAGCTTCATATCGACTGCAAGCGACTTAAAATCATCGCCAGGCAGATTTATGTCGCGAGCCATTGCTCTGACATCTTCAGGCTGTATCGAAGCCTGAAGAGTCGAAGCGACCAGTAATACAAATAAAACAACCGCACAAGTTATCTGCTTCATGGAATTCTTCCTTTTAACAGGGCTTGAGAAAAAGTGAGCGACCACCAGATTCGCATTCTTTGAACAGACTGTCGAAATCCCTGGCAGTTTCTGTTGAACCGATCATAAGACAGCCATCAGCCCTGAGATGGCGATGCAGCTGCACGAATAGAGTTTCGCGGTCGCGGCGCGAAAAATAGATGGCTACATTCCGGCAGATGATCAAATCGAATTTTTCCGGGAGCTGGAAAGGTCGATTTAGATTCAGGCGTTTAAAACAGAGCGAAGCTTTGAGGGTATCAAGAATCTGCCATGAATTTGGGGTCGAGAGAAAAAAGCGCTGTAAAAGATGCGGAGGCACGCCCCGATCGACCTCAAAGCGGCTGTAACAACCTCTTTGAGCAGCTTCGACCGCGCTGCGGGAAATATCAGTGGCAGTGATGCGGTATTCAAGAGGAGAAGCGCCCAGTTCCTGAAGAATCATCGCGACACTGTAGGCTTCCTGGCCGGTTGAGCAGGCAGCACTCCAGATTCGCAGCGGCCTCTTTTCAGATGAAAGTCGGCACTGCCTGAGAAGCCTTGGGAGTATTTCGGCACGCAACGCCTCGAACGGTGCCGAATCACGAAAAAAGGAAGTCTCTTTCGTGGTGATCTGATCGATAATGTCTTCGCGGATATCACTTCTTGTCTCATCACATGCAATAAAATAGAGCTGACTGTATGAAGAGCAGTGATATTTATCAAGAAGGTTGTGAAAGCGTTCTCTGATCAGGTATTCTTTATCATCCGTCAGCGCAATGCCGGTCAGGTCCGCGACCAGTTGAATCCAGAGCGCCAGTTCATTATGATCCAGTTTTCTTTTCATTTTCCCGGCTCCTTCCTGATCGCAGGATCCGTTGGCCTGGAATTGGCGTCAAGAAAGCCTGTCAACAAAGCTATGCCGGCGGGAATATCCGGCAATGGAACTATCTCGTCGGCAAGGCCGGCATCGATAACTGCTTTGGGCATACCGTTGACCACGCAGGTTTCTCCGCTCTGAGCCATTATGTAGCCGCCTGCTTCATGCACTGCTCTGGCGCCGTTCAGACCGTCTGAACCCATTCCGGTCATGATCAGAAAGGCGATTTTGCCTTTGAAACTGCCGACTGCAGATCTCAGGAAATAATCAATAGAAGGGCGGCAGCCGTTTTCTGGAGGGTCGTCGAAAATACGCAGCATGTATCGGTCGGATTCAGGCACCTTGAGAAGTTTGATCTGACGTCCTCCGGGCGAAAGATAAACCCGGCCGGGTTCAATAACGACTCCATCTCTGGCTTCAGAGACCGGGAGTCCTGATCGATCGCTGATACTGGCCGCCAAAGCTTCAGAAAAGCAGGGTGGAATATGCTGCACAATGATAACCGGGACAGCCAGTGGCCCGGAAAGCTTTGTAAAAATCTCTGTAAGCGCAGGGGGGCCTCCGGTTGAAATACCGATAACCAGGAGATCAGCGTGAAAAACTCTTCTAATTTCAGGTCGCCTGGCAGTTTCTTTGCTTTGTTCAGACTGAACTGGAATGGTAATTGCAGAAAATCTTCCGGAAATCGAAGAAACGATCTTTCTTACTCTGAAATGCTCCCTGAAGGCAAGCACAGCCTGTTTGAGATCGCTTTCCATCAGGCGGCGATTCTCCTCCATGGTCTGGGCATCGGGTTTGGGCACGAATTCGAAGGCACCCGCATTCAAAGCTCTGACAGCAGCCGTTGTCAGACCCTGGGAGAAGCCGCTGACCAGAATCACCTCAGTGGCAAGCTTCCGCTTTTTGATTTCTTCAAGAACTTCAAGACCGCTGATATCAGACATTTCCATATCCATTATCACCAGATCGACCTTCTGGTCCTGCAGTTTCTGCAGAGCGATCCGGCCGTTCGGGGCCTGAGCGACAACTTCAACGCCCGGTATTTCAGCCAGCAGATCACACATGACTTTGCGAAACACCAGAGAATCATCTACCACCAGAATACGGGGGGCGGTTTCCGTCATTGTATGCCTCCGCTGCCAAGGTTTGCGGCAACAGCGGTCCCGAGAAGTTCCTCAATTTTAACCAGACCAACCATCCTGCCATCCTGAAAGAAAAAACCGGCAAGCGAATTGCGCATGCCTTTCTGCAGGTTTTCAGGGCTTGGGGTAACTTGTTCCGGCTGGAGCGGAAAAATGCCCACCAGCTGATCGACAAGAACGCCAATCAGCTCAGAACCTGACTGAATAACCAGGATTCTCGAATCAGGACTGAAATTCTGTAACGGCAATTCAAGTTTAACGGCCGGATCAACAAGAACGATTACCCGACCGCGCAGATTGAACACTCCCTTGACATAAGCCGGCGCATGATGGACCGGACGCACCTCAGGAATAGCAAGAACTTCCTGAATCGGACCAGTTGGCACACCAAGATAGTTGCCGCTGACAATGCAGACGACCACGAGCTGGCTTTCATCTTTCAGCAGACCATCGGCGAGATTCATCAATGCAGACATCAGAATTTAAACCTTCCGAGAACAGCCCGCAACAGTTCTGCAAGTTGTGACAATTCACGCGCGCTCGAGAGAACCTGATGGCTGGCTGTAGAAATGTCGTGGGAGGTAGTGTTGACCTTCGACACATCCTTGGCGACTTCCTGGGTGCCGATGGCAATTTCTGACATACGGGCATTAACATCCCTGATGCCATGGGAAGTGTCGGCAATACTGCAGGAAATACTGCGGGTGACACTTGCCTGCTGCTCGATGCTGCTGGCGATTGCCGCGATGATATCGCTGACTTCCTTGATGATCTTGCCGATGTTCTCGATATCGCCAATGGCATTGACAGTGACGTCCTGAATGCCGGCGATTTTTTTGCGGATGTCGATGGTTGCGGTTGCAGTCTGCTGCGCCAGTTCTTTGACTTCGTTGGCGACAACAGCGAATCCTTTACCCGCCACACCGGCGCGGGCCGCTTCGATGGTAGCATTCAACGCCAGAAGATTGGTCTGCGAAGAGATACTGGTGATCGTTTCGGTAACCTGACCTATTTCCTGGGCTGATTTTTCCATGGCTTTGATGATCTCTGAAACGCCGCTGGCCTGCTGGCTGGCGTTAGTGGCAATTTTTCTCGCCTTTTCCGAATTTGCTGCAATTTCACTGATCGTCACACTCATCTCTTCAGTTGCAGCAGCGACGCTGGTAAGATTCAACGTCGTCTGTTCCATACTCGCCGCAACCGAAACGGTGTTCGAACTCATCTGTTCAACTGCCGAGGCAACGATAGCCGAGCGGTCAGAAGAATCTTTCGAGGCAATGGCAAGCTGCTCCGAGATTGCCGACAACTCAGTTGAAGATGAGGCGACAGTGTGAATACCATCATTGAGCTGCCTGAAGATCTGAATCAGATGCTTTACCATCTCGGCAATCGCCTGCATCTGCAGATCGTTGTCAGAACGCTTATTTACAATTACCTGCAGATCACCTGCCGCGATTTTCTGCGCAACCATCGAGGTATTGCTCAGAGATTCGATCAGGCTGTTTATGTTCTCCTTGAGCACGTTGAACTCACCCCGATGCTCATCGCCAAGCGGTTGCGGCAACTCCCCACCGCTCAAACGGCGGATATAACTGGAAACCATCGCCAATGGCCTGCCAACCGACTCGAGAATATTGTTCATTTCCTGAACCAGACGGGCAAATTCACCTCGAGTGCGGCCATGATCGCAACGCAAGGCCAGATTACCCTCCATGGCCGCTCTTGTCAGAGAATGGCCATCTTCCAGCAGCCCTGACAAAGCCTCCCTGACATTCTCAAGATTCCGGTTAATTTTTTGGAACTGCTCATAAGCCGGTCGCGCAATTTCTTCGGGTTCGGTTAATTTCCAGTCCCAGTCTAAGCGACCTTCGGCAAGACAGTTCAGACTTTCAGCCAGTTTGCCAAGCTCGCGTTTCTGAAATTCATAAATCAGAGCCGAATTGCTGGTCAGAACTTCAACTTCATTTCTTGATTCTTCGGCGCGCTTCAGAAGATAATGATGGCAGTTTTCGGGGCGGTTCAGGTTGTTGAAAATCGCAGTTGCCATGCCCTCGCAGCAGCCATAACCGCATGAATTGCAGTTATAATGATCTTTTGCCTCGACTTTGCCCATTTTCAGATAAATCTGCTTGAATTCGGCTTCCGAAGGTATCCGGATCGAGTTGCTCTGTGAACGGTTTTCATAAATTCGCGTATAGAGCCGCGGTTTCCAGTATTTGTCGATCAGTTTCTCGACGCCTTTGCGGGAACGGTATTCGGACATCGGCCCCCATCGGCGGTGACGCTGCTGCATCACCCGGTTTCTGTCTTCAACCAGTCGTTCAACTTCATCGGGCGAACTGTTCTTATAATCGGTGCCTGTTCCACCGTTACAGCCAAGATCACAATTAAGACAGTCGACGAGCTGAGGCGCCTTTTTTTCCCGGCGCAGTCTTTCAAGGCTGTTCAGGTAGTTATAGATTATATGCGGTCCCTCAATTTTTCTGGCCCGGTCCTTGATTTCCGGATGCCAGCGTTCAGCGGTCCGCAGCAGGCCCCCCGGCGAAGAGAACAATACGGCTCTTTCGGCCGGAGGATTGTCGTAATCGACTTCAGGAAATGTCGACAGACGGATATTTCTTTCGTCAAGGCAGCTTTTCAGACGACTCATAGTGACGTTGAAGTCACCGAAACCGGTCTGGAAAAATTCACGCTTTTTGGCAATGCAAGGAGACAGCACCGCCACCCGATGCCCGGCATATTTTGGCCAGAATTCTCTGATCATCTTTATGGTATGCAGCATCGGACTGTCAGCCGGTGCCAGAGACCCCAGCAGTTCAGGGTGGTAGATCTCAGCATAACTGACCAGCGCCGGACATGGCTGAGCAATCACCAGATCAGGGGAATTGGTCTTGATGTGCTCGAAATATGACTTGACCGTTAGCTCGGCGCCAAAACTGACATCGAAAACTGCGGCGACGCCGACCGATTTCAGCCAGCCGTTCAAGCGCAGGTATTCCTGGGGGAATGATACAGCCACGGCCGGAGCGACGACCGCAATGACCGGCTCATGTCTGTTGAGTGCGTCGAAAAAATCAGCGGTATCGTCAACCGGGCGCCTGGCCTCATGTTTGCAAGCTTCCAGACACTGACCGCAGCCAATGCACATATCGGTTTTGATCTCGACCGTATCGCCAGAAGCATCATTACAGTATTTTACCGGGCAGGCAGCGATACAGGCATGACAGTTAACACATTTATCCTTTATTACTTCAACAACCTTAGGTAGAGATCGCAACATTTAATATTCCCCCGATACTGATTTCTGATTGTCTGAATTCAGAGTGCCAAGCCATAACGGCAGTTGCTGATTATCCAGTTTCTGAAAAAAATGCGTTATTCCTTCGGCGGCAAGCTGGCGGCAGATTTCACCGGCATGCAAACCAGTTACCGCAATCTTGAGTTTGTTGCATCCCTTCTGTCTGCATAGATTTCGCAATGGCGCGAAACCGTCGATTGCCAGGAGTATCTGATCAACAAGCATTGCCTCCACCCTCATTTCAGCAAGGAGTTTTCCCGCTTCTACCCAGCTGCGTGCAGGAACGGGCGTAAAACCCTGGTTTTCAATCTGCAGCAGCATCTGATGCAGATAATATTCACATTGTTCGAGAACCAGTATTCTAGGTGCTTTGCCGGCACGGGCTGATGATTCGGCATCATGCTCAAGAAGCTCCGGTCTGGAAAGAGCAAGGATTTCCCAGATGTCGACAAAAAGCATGGATTTCCAGTTCCAGACTTTTGAACCTCCGATACCGGGCTGTTTCAGAACCGTCGAATCAAAATCAGACCTGGTTTCAACGACTTGAATGGGAAGTGCTGCAATAAGACCGATTTCGCGATTACGAACCCTGGCGACAATGACGCCGCATTCCTGGTCTGGGCGCAGAGCCTGAATATTGCCAAGATCGCTGAGAAAGAAAACTGGCAGAAGCCTGTCGCCATGATGTATCGCTTTCCAGCCGCCAGAACAGATGACATCGCGCTGGTTGATTTTTTCAAGCCTCGAAACTAAGAACAAGGGCATCACAAGCGTTTCAGGGCCGCCATACCTGAACGCAAGCATCGGAACGCTTTCTGAATCTGGTTTGAGATCAGGCATTGTATCAGAAAGGTCAGAAGTCGATGCATGCTGCTGACCAAGGATATTTGCACGGGTTGCCAGCCCAAGCACATCGATAATCAGAGCAATCCGGCCATCGCCCAGAATTGTAGCTCCGGAATATTCTATAAGGCCTTTCAGATCGTTTCCCAGCTGCTTAACCACAATTTCTTCAGTGTACATTGGCTTGTCGACGACCAGTCCGAATACAAAACTGCCTGTGGTAACCACGACAACGTTGATACCACTGGCAGCATGATATCTGCGGTCAGCACCACGCTGATGCTTTGAATGAACCCTGGTTTCAGCAACAGCGAACTGGTTGTCGCGGCGCAAAGAGCGACGATCAGACAGACGATGGCGACGTTCCAGCTTTTCTGCGCCAGTTTCTGGGTCGATAAAAGTTTCAGGAACACCGAGAAACTGATTCATGGAAACAAGTGGAAGGAGTTTCCCTCTGAGAACCAGCACTTCATGGTGTCCGATGATTTCTATACGGCGCTTGATCATTTCTGCCGGAATCATAAGCATTTCAAGAACGTTGATCTGAGGAATAGCAAACATTTCACGGCTGGTGCTCAAAATCAGTGAGGGAATAATCGCCAGGGTGAGCGGCAGTTTGATCTTAAAGGAAGTGCCTTTTCCGAGCTCAGAAACGATCTCAATTTTGCCCCCGAGACTGTCGACATTAGCTTTGACCACGTCCATTCCGACGCCGCGACCGGACAGTTCCGAAACTTTGTCGGCAGTAGAGAGACCGGGAAGCACAATCAGCCCCTGTTTTTCACGCATCGACAAGGATCTGGCCTTATCAGGAGTGATCAACCCGCGCTCTAAGGCCTTGGCGCAGACTTTTTCGCCATCTATGCCACGACCGTCGTCAGCAACCTCGATGATTACCCGGCTGGCTTCATAAAAGGCCTGCAGCTTGATTCTGGCCGGATTCGGCTTACCAAGTCGGGAACGCTCATCGGGGGTTTCCACTCCATGGTCGGCCGCATTGCGAATCATATGGGTCAGTGGGTCGGCGAGGCCTTCGATCAGGGTCTTGTCGAGCTCGACTTCTTTGCCTTCCATGGTAAGGAGGATATCTTTCTGCAGTTGCCGGGAAATATCGCGGATCATGCGCGGAAACTTGGAAAAAACCCGATCAAGGGGTTGAAGGCGGGTCATCATGATGGTTTCCTGCAATTCGCTGGTTACCTGACCCATCCGCTGCCCGCTGATGCGTATAGCCCGCATGTCGTTGCGACTGAGACCCTCGCGAAGCTGGTTTCGGCTCAAAACCAGTTCGCCGGCCAGATTCATCAGGTCTTCGAGCAGACTGACCTTGACACGCAGTGTCGGTTCGGCCTTATCAGCAACCTGAATTGTTTCAGGCACAGGCTGGTCAACACCCGGTTTTTTTTCTGATCCGGCAGCCGGTTCTTCAACACTGGCCTGCAAAGCACATGATTCGGTCTTCTGCAGAGCTTCAACTGCCCCTGAAAAAGGCGCAGCGAAATTCGCAGGCTTGCCTGGTTCATTCAGCAGACAAAGGGTATCTTCGGGAAGTTCAAGGAGATTGTTGATTTCTGAGCAGCCGATGACCGAATTATAAAGGATTTCTACGGGAAGCGCCGGTTCCGATGTATGCTGGCTGTCAACGAAAGCATCGAAGTCAAAACATAAGACCATAACCTGGCCAAGACCATGCAGCAGTTTGAGAAATTCCGACAATGACTTTTTGCGGTTGTCGATTGCGGCAATAAGATCAAACCGGGCAAAAAAGACGAGCAGGCCATCTTTCTGAGCGGCAGCGATTTCATCCTGGGGCAATGCAAATAATCTTGGCCCGGGCGACAGAATTTCCTGAGAATTAATCGCTGTTATATCTGCTTTTCCAGACTTTGCCTGGTGCATGGTCTGAGGCTGACCGCCGTTGTCCACTGACTGTAAAACCGCTTCCAGTTTTGCAGTCACGTCAGCAATTTCTAAAGAATTGCTTTGCGCCGCATTGTCAACCAGATGCCGCAAACGATCAAAGCTCTGAAGCAGAAGATCGATTATGTCTGAGGTAGGAATCAGCCTGTCTGACCTGAGAAAATCAAGCAGCCATTCGGTTTTGTGAGAAAGTTCATGAATGTTGGTGAAGCCAAACATGCCGCTGGAACCCTTGATCGAGTGAGCTGCCCTGAAAATATGATTCGTCAGCTTTTTGCGTTCTTCTTCAGAAGCAGTTTCAAGCTGCAGTATAAGCGGTTCTATTCCCTCGAGGTGCTCAACCGACTCTGCCAGGAAGCACTGAAGCAGTTCGTCGATTTCATTCTGAGAAAACATTTTAGAACAGCACCTTGAGGCTTGTAAAGCCGCACCAATAGAACCAATCTGATTTGCAGGTTCTAAAAATCAACTGGTACACTCTCATCGGGAAAATTCCTCTTATCTATTTAGAATCCCTTTATCCAACCGATGAAGATTATAGCATAGGAACCAGTCGGTTTACAACTGCGCATCACAAAAGGACTCTTCAAGGATTTTCAATCCAAAGAGACTGAAACAGCCGGGCAAATAGAATTGCAAAACCGGCAGGCAGCTGATTGTAAATTTTTCTTAATACCGGGTTTTACATTCCACCGGATGCAGCAAAATCAAGATGACTCTGAAAAAGAACCATGGCCAGAAGAATCAGCACAAACAAACCAATCATGATGCCAATGACCTTCTTGTGCATCGCGTCCTTGTCATAAATCTTCGGAAGTTCCGGAAGATCGGCATCAACATCCGGTTGCGGGCGTTGCGGGCGAACCTTGGCCGTTTTCTGTTTTACTTCGGTGCTTTCTTCGTTCATATATTCCTTCCTGAGGTGATCAATCAATTCCGGACATTAAAAAAGCCCGCCATCAAGCGGGCTTTACATGCTCGAGGGGGGACTTGAACCCCCACACCCTTGCGGGCATAAGAACCTGAATCTTACGTGTCTGCCAATTTCACCACCCGAGCGGGATGTTGCTTATCTTAGCAGGTTTGCGTAAATTTTGCAACACTTTTCTGCAAAACCAGGCAGGGCAGAACTTTTATTGATCTGAAGCAGATTTTATCTTCATGACAAGTTCCCTGAAGTCTTTATAAGGTGTGGAGCAATGATTTTTTAAAGCACCTGTGCGGAATCGAAAAAACTGCAGATTTGTAGGGCAGCAGGCTATTCATAGCGCAGTGCTTTGACCGGGTCGAGGGCCGAGGCCTTGGCGGCCGGGAAACTGCCGAAAACTATGCCGACGGTTATCGAAACGAAGAAAGCGATCAGAACCGAAGACAAGGGGATGGCAGTCGTCCAGCCGGTATAGAAAGATATCAGCCAGGAAATGCCGATACCGGCAAATATGCCGATGACACCGCCCAGAAAACTGATCAGCGAGGCCTCAACGAGAAACTGCACGACAATATCACGTTTGGAAGCGCCAAGCGCACGCCGCACGCCGATCTCGCGGGTGCGCTCGTTAACTGAAGCCAGCATGATGTTCATGATGCCGATGCCGCCGACCAGAAGGGAAATGCCGGCAATCAGGGCCATTACCAGATTAAAGAGGTTCTGAGTTTTCTGACTCTGCTGCAGAATTTCGAGCGGCACCTGAATTTCGAAATCATCGACATCGGAATGGCGGCGCCTGAGCATTGTAGAAATGCGGTCACGGGCGGCAAGCAGATCGAAACCTTCTTTGACTTCTATCCAGATGCTGTTGATTTCATGATAAAGATCTTTGTCTTCGACCGGCCAGCGCTCGAGCCGATGCATGCTGGTCTTCACCGGAATATAGACGTCACGGTCGTGGTCGCGCCGTTTGATCGCCAGCTTGCCGCTGCCTGAACCCTGCTGGCGCATGACGCCCACCACCTTGAACCTGATGCGCTCGATCTGAACTATTTGCCCTACAGGTTCGACATCAGCAAACACTTCACTTGCAACACCGGCCCCGAGAACAGTTACCAGGGCGGCATTTTCCTGTTCGGTATCGGTAAAAAAGCGGCCGCGCTCAACCTCAAACCTCGACGCATCGATAAACCCTGCCCCAACCCCGACAATTTTGGTCAGGGGCTTTCGATTCAGGCTGTAAAAACCGTATTCATCGATCTTTTCAGGAACCGCAAGTTCGATGAACGGGCAGGCAGAGGCAAGAAAGTCAACATCAGCCATGCGCAAACCGCGGGCCTGCTTTTTAAGGGCTTCTGCAAGTCGTTCACCCTGAATTTCGATTGAACTTACCCTGATGCTTGAATCACCGAACTTTTTCAGCTCTTCAAGAGCTTCGCGCTCGGCGCCGGCCCCGATGGAAACCATTGCAATGACCGCGCCGACCCCGAAAATGATACCAAGCATCGTAAGAAATGTACGAAAAGGATGATCCAGCAGGCCGGTAAAACCGGTATTAATCTGTTCAGCCAGCCGCATTCCGCACCTCCCGCAAAGAATTTTCAATTTCTTCGGGCAGCGACGATTGCAATGGTCGGGCTACAGTATCTATGTGCTCGATCTGGCCATCGCGCATCCGGATTATGCGGCCGGCGTGCCGAGCCATGTTTTCGTCGTGGGTTACCATAACGATGGTCATGCCATTACGGTTGAGGGCCTGAAAGATACCGATGATCTCAAGACCGGTCTTTGAATCGAGGTTTCCGGTCGGTTCATCAGCCAGCAGCAGTGCCGGGGCATTGACAAGCGCTCTGGCGATTGCCGCACGCTGACACTGGCCTCCTGAGAGTTCTGCCGGTAAATGCTCTGCCCGGCCGCCTAAGCCGACGGCATGCAACAGCCTCCCGGCTCTTTCACGGCGTTTTTCAGCGGCAATCTGAGCATAGATCATCGGCAACTCGATGTTGCGAAGAAGATTCATGCGCGGCAGCAGATGAAAAGACTGAAAAACAAAACCAAGTTCACGGTTTCTGAAGTCTGAGCATTCCTGATCGTTCATCAGATCCAGACGCCGGCCGTTAATGCTGATCTGCCCTCCGGTCGGCCTGTCCATGGCGCCGAGAACATACAGCAATGTCGATTTTCCTGAACCTGAAGGCCCCATTATCGCGACGAATTCGCCGGCTGCGATTTCGATATCAAGACCGTCGACAGCCTTGACACAGGATTCTCCGGCCCTGAAATAGCGCTGCAGCTGCCCGGTTTTAATCATTGCCGGCCTCCATAAGCAGAATCTCATCACCTTCGTCCAACCCGGCGGCAATGGCACCGCCATTCAGACCATCGACGAAATGCAGAGAAACGGGCTGCAGTTTCCCGCCCGGCAGGACTACACAACTGCCGGACGCAGTCGGCAGCAGGCCATCAAAAGGCAGATGCAGAGAATCGGGCAGGTCGTAAAGTTTGAATTCTACTTCGCAGCTGCTGCCAGGCCGCAGGGCAGAATCGGAAACAACTTCACCGTTCTGTGGAGAAACCAGGCTAATTTCGACAGCAACCGTCGCGTCCTGACGCTTGAGAAATTCGGTAGTGGCAACGATGCCGACTGAGTTGACCCAACCGCGCAGCTTGCGGTTAGAATTGCCCTTGAGCAGCAGCCTGACTTCATCGCCAGTCTTGATAAAACGGGCATCCGTTTCTGATACGGTACAATGAATGCGAAGATTGCCGATATCGGCAACCTGCATGAACGGAATCCTGGAATAAACGCTATCGCCGACTCTGGCTTTGCCCATTCCGCCGCCGGCTTTGTTGAACTCATTGAGAATCACGACACCATCAGCAGGAGCCCTGATGGTCGCAGATTCAATCTGTTCTCTCATTTTTTGCAGAGTCATTTCTAGCTTTTTTATCTGGGCATCGAGCAGACGGGCTGCCATCATGTTTCTCAGATTGCCGAGCGTCGCTTCAAGCTCGGCTTTTTCAAGGTCAAGCACTGCTTTGCGAACCTCAATTTCTGACAATTTGATCGTTCTTTCGGCGGGCCCGGACTCTTCGGTTTTCAATTTATATGCAGTCACTTTCTGCTCTCTAACGAGCTCGGCCAACTCTGTTTCGCACTGCAAAGACTCGAGTTCAGAACTCAAACCTTTGCGGCGCAGTTCTGCGACATGAACTATTTTTTCGCGGGCCAGCGCAATTCGTGCGGTGAGAACTTCCAGAGAGCGCCTGAGATCGATGATCTTGTCTTCTTCCCGGCGTTTGAGCAGGGCGGCATGCTTAAGTCTGGCTACTTCACAGGCGCCGCGTTTCACTGCGATGCCGCGGCGCGTCTTCTCGAGCTCGATCTCATTTTTCTGCACCTGAAGCTGATATTCTTCATTCTTTTTTTTGAGTTCAATCTCGCTGTCGCCGGCTGATTGAACCAGCTCATCGCATGACAATGCTGCAATCCGGTCACCAGATTTAACGCTCTGGCCTTCTTCAGCAATCTCGCTGAGCTTTCCTTCAAGATCAGCAATGATGAAAGAGGCACTGGCCGGCTTTACATCGCCGGTCGAGGTCATCAAACGCCGCATCGGCCGTCTTCCGATTCTGGCAACCCGGTTACCTCTGAATTTTGACCGCAACTCGGCAGCATAATCACCGCAGAATACGGTTCCTGAGTAACCGATCGTCAGCCATGGCGGATATGAAGCAATCGTCGCTTTGACAATTACCTGAGTTCGACCATCCGGCTTGCCCTGTGGGATATCGAGCGCTACCGGAACCTTCGCCTCGAAATGACATGAAAAAATCAACTCCGGCAGGGCGTCTGGCCTGAAAAATAAAGGAGTTGCCGAACCGACCAGCCCGGCATCACGCTGATCCAGGGCAAAGCTGACACCGCAAAGAGAAGAGTCCACAATTTTCAAAAAGGTAAGCCCCGGGTAAACCTGGGCCCCACGTCGCAACTTAAGAATCTGCGATCCGTCATAAGTATCACCATACAGCAGTAAACCTGAGACAGGCGCTCTTACTGTAAGCGAAGCAAGCTCAAGATCTATTTCTCTGACCTGCCGCTGGTTCTGATCATGGCGCCGTTGCGAGTCATTGAGTGAAAACTGGTACTCTGCCAGAATCTTGCCCGAAGTGAAACTGGCAAGTTCGTTGGCGAGTCTTGCCTTTTCAAGGGCCTGAGATGCCTCAAACACTTTTCTCTCGTCGGCAACCCGCTCGATAAAATCGATCATGCTCATGGTCATCGAAGCAGTCAGCTGGTGCACGCGCAGATTTTTCGCGTGATCAGCCAGTTCCTGAAGTGCAGCAAAACCTTTTTCCGCCATTCCCTTCGCTGCAGAATACTGTTTCGTCAGCATCCGGCCCTTAACTTCAGCAGCTTCAGCAGCTTCCTCCTGCTCAACCAGACGCAACCAGTCACGTGATCGTAAGGCCCTATCATATTCAACCTGGCATCTTTCCATTTCAAGGGTTGCCAGTTCACGGTTCTTGGCCTCGACCTGAACTGCGGTTTCAAGAAGAGCCCGATCACGCTCTACCGTAATGGCGTATGATTCAAGATCAGATTGCTTTTCTTTGCGGAACTGCTCGCGATCGCCGGCCGAAAGACGGGCCAGCAAGGCTCCTGTCGAGGCCTGGGTTCCTTCCGGGACAATTTCTACCGCTTCGGTTACAAAAGGTGCGTAAAGCTGAGTTTCGCGCAGAGAGATGAATTCGCCTCTGCTGATTGGTGGGGTAAGAGAAATGCTGCCGGGCATCGCTGCCGGCTGATCTTTCTGCCGGCAACCCGGCAGAAAATTCATGAACACAAGCAGAACCAGAATAAGTCGCTTCATGGGTATACCAGAATTCCTTCTGCTGATGGCGCATTCTTCCAGACGAGCCAGTCGTGGTTGAACTCTTCTACCTCAATCTGATGCGCAGCGGTGCCAAATGCTGTTTTAAGCAGAACCGTATATCGTTCTCCCTCAATTTTTACGGCATCACGCGGAATAAACACTCCCTGTTTCTCGGACAGAACTACATTTATCGTCGCTTTGCTGCCAACCATAAGGCTGTCGCTCGCAACAATGCTTATAGAGACCGGGAAAAATCGCACCGCGCTTTCCTGGCGCCCACGTCGTCGCCGTGGCGCTTTGCTGATGGTCGTGACCTCGCCAGAGAAAACCTTATCCGGAATCCCGTCGAATGAAATTGTTGCCGAGGCCTTTTCGACGAGCATATTAGCATCGGCTTCGTCAGCGAGCGATTCCAGATAATAGCCGCCCCTGCCGATCACCTGAACTATACCGACGCCTTCCCAGGCATCGGAGCCGGGAACAAAACGATAATGGCCCCACAATACCGGATGAATGACAATGCCGGCCCGCGGCGACCTTAGAATCTCTTCATCCATGATTTTGCGCTCTTCGCGCTGCCTGGATCTGATACGTTCAATGATAACTTCAAGATTGTTTATCTTGATCTGCGAAGAAAGCGAAGCGGCAAGCAGTTCATTGCCTGCCAGCCATATTTCTCCCGAGGCTACCTGCTTCTGATAATCGACCTTGGCCAGCTCCTCGTAAAGTGGGGGTTCATTCAGCCTTTTTTTGAGACGTCTGGCGTAATCAAGCTCGATTTCGCGCGAACGCAGCTCGATTTCTGAAGTTCGCAAGGCGAATGGGCTATCGAAGCCTCTGTCGGTAACATTTTTCCGCAGGTTGTACACTTCAGCGGCATGGGCAAAACTGATCGAGGCAATCTGAAGATCGGTGTCAATTTTCCAGATTTCATCGGCTGTTCTCGGATTTTTCAGCCACCATTCATCATTATCAGCCTTACTGAGATCAAGATTCTTTTCGTTGAGATTTTTCCTGAGAGCAGCGACATCTGCCGGCCCAGCCTGCCTGAAATTGTTCATCCGGTCAACTTCAGTCGCCAGATTGACTTCACGTTCGGCAATTCTTTTCCGGGTTGTTTCCATGTTCAGACGCACCACGACATCACCGGAAGCGACAGTCGAGCCTTCTTCAGCCATCCAGTCGATGGTGCCGCGGCCAAGTTTAAGCCCCACATCACTGACATCACTGGACTTGAGCGTTGCACGCAGCGGTACGATATGTTTTCTGGTTTCGACACGGAAGTGATATTCTGGAGCAATGCCAGACCCGGACGCAGACCTGCTCTGGCAACCCGTCAAACCTGGAATTACCAGCAGACAAAGGAGGCAAACAAAGCGTCGATACATCACTTCATTTCTCCGGGGTGAACCGGAACAATATTGGACCGTAGACCAGTGGTCCGATCGGCTAATCCGGCGAGTTTTCCGGTTTCATACTGCAGCCGCAGCCATTCGAGAATCAGCTGAGACTCGCCCTGAACCAGGGCCAGGCTGGCATTGTCGTATTCCTGTTGATAACGTGTCAGATCGAGCAGCGAAATCTTGCCGAGCTGAAAATTCAGCTGCTGCCCCTCAAGCACTTCGGTTGCCAGCTGCATCGAAGCCTGCAGCAAAGCCAGGTTCCGGTGATGAAAGTCAAGGCGCTGCAGCGCATCTCTGACTGCAAGCCTGATGTCGTCACGTTTCTGCGCCAGCCTTGCTTCAAACGCCTTGAGTCGTTCGCGCTGAGCCGAAAAGTCCAATTTTTCACCTTCAGGTCCAAAGCTGGTTGAATACATGATCGCGACATCCCAGCTTTTGTCATTCATATCAGAAGCCGCACTCTGTGAAGCACCCCGCCCCTGACGCCCCCAGCGCGCGCGCGCCGAAACATCGGGCCGGCTCAATTGACGCGCCTTTTCATATGCTGATTTCTGAGCTTTATACTGACTGAGAAAAATGCGGTAGTCAGGACGATTCGTAAAAGCTTCCTTCTCAAGATCTTCAAGGGTATATGAAGCAGGAATACTTTTCAAAACCGGTTCAAGAGGGAAACTGGCAATTTCACGGTTCCAGTCTATGGAGCCAAGCTGCGCTGCCAGTCGCCGATCAGTCTCCTGAAGTGACAGACCTGTTTCGGCATTGCCTGTTTCAGCCTGCTGCAATCTCATGCTGGCCTGCTTGAGATCGAGCTCACTGCCAATGCCGTTCTTGAGTTTGATTTCAGCTTCCTCGACAAGCGATCCATAAAACTTCAGGTTCTGTCGCTTGATTTCCTGATTGCGTTCGGCCACCATCCGATTGAACAAGCTTTGAAAAGATGCAAATAGAACGTCAAGCAGCATTGAATCAGCCTGCGCCTCACCGATTTCATATTCTGCATGCGCCAGACGGCGATCAAGAGAATTTACCCGTGCATCATTGCGCAAAAGACCGCTTTGCATACTTAGATACAGGGAGCGAAAATAACTCGACTGAGAACTGGTATATTCCGTTCTTGAACTGGAATACTCATAACTCAGCTGCCCCAGAGGAGTGCGTTGAGAAATGCCCGCGGACGTGCCACGTCGTCGGGTGCTGTAATCTTCTTCCAGGCCGGTTATCGAGTTATAACTGCTGTTTGCATCTTTGCTGGCTTCACTGCTGAAATTCATCTGCGGAGAAAAAACCTCGAGGGCTTTGTGGCGGGCAAGCCTGGCAACCTCAAGATCATGCCCCGCAACCAGCAGGCTGCGGTTTCCAGAAACTACCAGCCCGGCAAACCTTTTCAGCGGTAGAAAACCATCGTAATCTGCGGTCGGGTCGACGGTTGTTTCCTGGGCAGTGACGGTGCATACCCAGACAAAAAACAGAAATGCGCAAAATAACACAGACCGGATCTTCATCGGTTCAGGCGCTCCATATCTATATATAAAACCGTTCTGGTTTCAATTTTCATCGCCGGATTATCAGGCACCGGAATGCGGTACTCATAGACAATGTTACTGCTGCTGTCGTTAATCCAGTTTTCCTGGGTATCAAAGCTGAAGGTACCCTTGCCCATGCTTTCTGCATCAGGATCGTCGGGATGAAGAGTGAACATTTCAGTGGCAAAAACCATCAACCGACGATTTTTGCGGTCAAAACCGTTGAAACGATATCTGGTATGAAACGGTGTGGCAGAACCGGAAACATCTTCGACAGGCTGCACCCAGCTGTCACCCGGTTCAACCGGGTCTTCGGGAAAACGCATCATCGAATGTTCTGCACCCTGCCAGGCAGCTGCTCCGTCGACCCATCTGACGTTACCAAGAGTGTCGATCTGCATGATCGAATCGACGCCGATTTGCGGCAAATTTTCCTTGGGCATGCCAGGATCAGCAGCGACATTTTCGATGCGCACTCTCACAATCGCCTGGTTTGCGTCTGAACTGACGATTTTCTGACTGATGTTTAAATCTATTCCAACCGGATGCCTGATCGTTCCATTCGGCGTTCTGATCTCAAGCGAGCCTTTAACGGCAATGCGAAAGAACATTTCCCGGCCATTTTCAAACCTGTATCTGAATAAATATTTGCTCATGCGCGAATTTTAACCGATTTCAGCTGAATATGCCACAAGCCAAGATCAGTTTCCCACATGAGGTTAAACAAAATCTTATCCTTGTCGATAATGCCGGTGCTGGAAATTCATTATAAAAACTGGTGAACCCGTATGGCATTGCGACTGGGAATACTCATTATCATTGCTCTTCTCACCCCCCTTCTGGCCGCCGCGGCAAACTCCAACGGCAAAGACATGCTGCTCGACGGCAATGAAATCGACCTGCTGGTCGGGGCACCCACCGGCATTGTCGAACCGCTCGACACAAGACGTACCCGGGTAGCCCCCGAGAACAGATATGATTACTCCGAATTGCTCGACGATGATTTTCAGGCCGAAACCAGCTTCGAAGACCTTGGCTGGACTGATGCAGAAGAGCAACCGGCCAGCGAAGAATCGACCGAAGCACAGTATCTTGATCTTGTCAGTGAAGCGGATGAAATCGAAATAGAAGAAAATGCCGAGGGCATCGCAAAAACTGACGCAATTTCTTCTGATTCCGTTGAAACCATTCCACAGCTGTGATAATCTTAAATAAAAGTTTTTCAGGAGGGTGACTGCATGTCCCAGATCCGGCGCCGGAAAAAGTATTTTATCAAACCCGGCTTTCAGAGCAGGTTAACCGCGATATTCATTCTGATCGTCATCATTGTCGCCAACATTGTTGGCGCTCTTGTTTATGGTTTTTCCGTCGAAAAACTTGAAAGCAACCTTGTTGAAGAAGCGAAGCTGCCAGTAGACAGCAAACAACTTAGCCAGGCCCTTTTGCCCGGGGTAATAATCGCTGAACTGATAAGTATTTTTGTCGTCGCGTTTATCTGTATTTTCGTCACTCATACGATAGCCGGGCCTGTTTATCGTATGGAAAAGGTTGTCAGAAACATTGGTGAAGGCGATCTTACCCACTTCATCAAACTGCGCCCCAAAGACGAGCTCAAAGACCTTGCTGACGCCATGAACGAAATGACCATGGGGCTGCGCAACAAAATCATCGGCTTTAAAGAAACTGTTGCCCAGATTCGTGAAGGCATCGCCGTCACCAAAAGCAGCGGCAACCTGAGCAAGCTCGACGATATTTTGAAATCTGTTGAATCGATGGAAGAATCACTGCACTCGTTCACTCTCGAGAAAGAGCGGCGTGAAAGCAAACCCGAAAGTGAAGAAAGCAGCGAAACCGCTGAAGCCTGAAAACTGAACCTGCAAAACTGCCCCCTGATGAAAACTTCCAGAAGTTTCAGGGGGCTTTTAATTTCAGCTGTTTAATTGCGGCCGCGGGCTTTGCGCAGAAGCGTAACAACGTTGTCGCGTGATGTAACCGGAATACGCTTGATTGCAAAGGGATTAGCGCCGGGTTCGTTATAACCGGCAGCGCTGGTGAAATGCATTTTATAGCCATTCTGCCGGGCAATGGCGGTATAATCATGGTTATATTTCCCATATGGCCAGGCGATGGCCTCGGGGCGACGGCCGATCAGATTCTCGAGCCGTGCCGAAGAAAGCCGGAGATCGCGGTTCAGCACCGGCAGCAGCGGGTTGTCCCGGGATGCTCCAAAGGCATCGAGAATTCGGATTGAATCGGTGTGCAGGTCATGAGTGTGCGACCCGAAATCAAAAAAGCCAGAAGCGGCCATTTTTTGAATCTGAGCATCGGTCAGATATCTTGCAAACTGAGGTTTTCGGCCAATTCGCGAGGTCACGACGAAAACCGTCATCGGAACCTTGAGCTTTTCTGCAACCGGCAGAGCATAAAAAAACAGACTCTCATAGCCGTCGTCAAAAGTGATGAGCACCGGTCGGACTACGCTGGTAAGAGCTCCTGCAAGAAACAATCTGGTCTGTGCGAGAGTGAGAGGCGTGAATCCTGCGTTTTTCAGAGCGGAAATATGCGACTCAAATTGTGCCGGAGTGCACGAGACATCAGACTGCACCTTTTCCTGGATGTGATGATAAACCAGCACCGGCAGAACCGGGATATGAGTGGCGCGGGCATCTGCAGTCACAGACAGCATCACGAACATAGTCACAAAAATGGACATCAGCCTGCAAAGTCTGCTGTTCGTCAAGATTACCTCCAGATATGGCAAACCGCCCGGCAGATGCCGGGCGGTTATCACAACAATCAGATGCCGGCGAGCTTTTTGATTTCAGCTACCTTGTCGAGTTTTTCCCAGGGGACGTCGATGTCGTTGCGGCCAAAGTGACCGTAAGCAGCAGTCTGACGATAAATGGGGCGGCGAAGATTGAGGTTCTTGATGATCGCACCCGGTCTGAGATCGAATACTTTGCTGATGATTTCTTCGATTTTTTCCGGGGCCAGTTTGCCGGTACCAAAGGTATTGACATGAACCGAGAGGGGCTTGGCAACGCCGATTGCATAGGCGATCTGCAGTTCGATGCGGTCAGCCAGACCAGAAGCCACGACGTTCTTGGCGATGTAGCGGCCCATGTAGGCGCCGGATCTGTCAACCTTGGTCGGATCTTTGCCTGAGAAGGCGCCGCCGCCGTGGGCAGCCATTCCACCGTAGGTGTCAACGATGATCTTGCGGCCGGTAAGACCGGAGTCGCCCTGTGGTCCGCCGACGACGAAACGGCCGGTCGGATTCACGTAAAATTTGGTCTTGTCGTCGATCAGGTTGGCTGGAATAACCTTTTTGATGACCTTTTCAACCATATCTTCAGTGATTTTGGCATGAGAAACGGACGGATCATGCTGAGTGGAAAGAACGACCGCATCTACTCTGGCAACTTTGCCGTTGCGATATTCAACTGTGACCTGGCCTTTGCCATCGGGTCTCAGATAGTCAACAGCCTTGCTTTTGCGAACTTCTGCAAGCTTGCGGCACATATTGTGGGCATAATAGATCGGGGCGGGCATATAATCGGGGGTTTCGTTACAGGCGAAACCGACCATCATGCCCTGGTCGCCGGCGCCGACGTTGAGATCTTCGTCTTTGTCAGTGCCATCCTGGGCATGATTAACGCCCTGGGCGATGTCTGAAGACTGTTCATCGAGAGCGACGAGAACGCCGCAGCTTTTGCCGTCGATGCCAAAATCGGCATTTGTGTAACCGATTTCGCTGATTACCTTGCGGGCAATCGACTGCACGTCGACATAGGTTTTGGTGGTGATTTCGCCCATTACGATTGCGAGACCGGTAGTAACAGCGGTTTCGCAGGCAACGCGGCCCTTCGGATCACCAGCAAGAATTGCATCGAGTACTGCATCGGAAATCTGGTCGGCTACCTTATCGGGATGCCCTTCAGTAACCGATTCAGAGGTAAAAAAGAAATTTTTGTTCATCGAACCCTCCAGAAACCTTTAAATAAGTGGCGTGATTATAACAGTGAGGTCAGCCTCCGTCAAGCAATCGCAGAAGATTTCAGAAGATTTTTAAATCGACTGAAAACAGAACAGACCGCCCTGCCATCTACATGGCTGAGCGGCCTGTTCCCCCCGTTACGAACTTCTACCGGTCGGTAGTTACCGTGGTAGTCGACTGCATCGTGGCGGATGGAGCATAGAGAACGCCTGTAACCTTACGATAAGCGAAATCGTAACTGACTGCAAACCCGATGACGCTTGTGATAAGGGCCAGGATCAGAGCTATGACCCTCATGGTTCCCACCTCCCTGTCACAGTCACCGGCACTATCGACAGCAAAGACAAATTTATGAATGATAAATTGATGATGGCGTCGGAAAAACACCAGGGCAGGATAAAATTTTACCAGGCTGATGACTGTGATATAATGACGGCTGCAAGGCATTGACGGAATCTGCCCAATTGCTGGCTGACAGCATATTAACGGATTTATATGACAATTCACGACTTTCTTTTACATCCACTTCTGCACAGCTTTATTCTTGCCGCATTCATGGGCGGCCTTATAGGCTGGGTAACCAACTGGCTGGCAATCAAAGCCCTTTTTCACCCCCAGAAAGAATTCAAAATGCTGTTTTTCGAATTTCAGGGGTTACTGCCGAAGCGCCAGAAGGAACTCGCAAACAACCTCGGCAAAATCGTCGAGGGTGAACTGATCAGCGTCGAAGAGTTGATCAAGAAGGTCGAACCCACCGATGTCGAGCCAATCGTCGAAGAAATGATGCGCAATATCCGCAACGATCTTGAACAGCAGATCAAAGACTATATCGCCTCGTTTGCCAACAAGATTCCCTTTTTCAATTTTCGCGCCGACAGCTTCGTGAAATCAGTCATGGACAAGCTCGAAAAAGAGCTCTGCAATGTATTGAAGCGACAGGTGCCAAAAATGCTCGACCGGGCCGCCGAAAAAGCCTCCGAGAAGATTTCCGTTCAGGAGATAGTAGTCGAGAAGGTCTGCAACATGAACCTTATCAAGCTCGAGTCACTGTTCAACCGAATTGCCGACCGGGAAATGGCCATGATAATCTGGCTGGGCGGCGTGCTTGGCGTCATCGTCGGCATCGGCCAATGGGCGATCCAGAACTTCATCCTCTCCTGAGCATAAGCCCGGCAATCGTTACCAGCAAAAAAGACTAAGCCGGGACAGCCGAAAAGCCGAGAATAATAGTCTGTTCAAAATCTATACAATTCGTGGCATACATTTTGCTTAATTCAAAATTCACTGAATCAGCTGAACAGTTTTTGCACAACGAAAGGAAGCATCGAGCTAAAGCATCATGAGAAAAACTAAAATACTGGTAACCCTTGGCCCATCTGCAGAACAGGAAAACGTGCTGCGCGAACTGATCGAAGCCGGCATGAACGTCGCCCGCCTGAATTTTTCTCACGGCGATTATGAAGAGCATGGCGGTCGGGTGGCCACGGTCAAAAAACTGCGCGATGAGATGAAGAAACCGGTAGCCCTGATGCTCGACACCAAAGGCCCGGAAATCAGAACCGGCATGGTCGAGGGTGATAAAATTCACCTGGATGCCGGCAAACAGATAACTCTGACCACCGAAACAGTTACCGGCACCCCCGAACTGCTCGGCATCTCTTTCGACCGCCTGCCCTCGATGCTTGAAAGCGGTTCAACCATACTGCTCGATGACGGACTGATTCAGCTGGCTGTCGAAAGTGTTCCGGATGACCGCAACATCGTCTGCCGCATTCTCAACCATGGCAGCATCAAATCCAGACGCGGTGTCAACGTTCCCAAACTGCATCTCAACATGAGCAATCCAACCCCCAAAGATCGCGACGACATCATCTTCGCCGCCCGCAACGACTTCGATTTCATTGCTGTTTCGTTCACCGAATCAGGCGATACCATCAGAAGAGTCAAGGCAATACTCGAGGTCGAAGGCAAACCCGATATCAAGGTAATCGCCAAAATCGAAAACCATGCCGGCCTGAAGAATTTCGACGACATTCTTGAAGTTGCTGACGGCATCATGGTTGCCCGCGGCGATCTCGGCGTCGAACTGCTGCCGGAAGAAGTTCCGATAGTTCAGAAAGAGATCATCAGACGCTGCTACATGGCCGGCAAGCCGGTAATCACCGCCACTCAGATGCTGCACACCATGATCGATTCCCCACGCCCGACCCGCGCCGAAGTTTCTGACGTCGCCAACGCCGTTTACGACTTCACATCGGCCATAATGCTTTCGGGTGAAACCTCGATCGGCAAATATCCGGTCGAATGCGTAAAACTGATGGATCGTGTTTCGCGCAATACCGAGGATGCCATCGATTACAAACGCATCTATAATAATTTCGCCGCCAATGAAGAATTTTCCGACCGCACCAGTGCAGTTACCAACGCTGCCATCGCCACCGCCTACAACCTGCATGCCACAGCCATCATCACCGTAACCGAAACAGGCCGCACCGCTCAGGCACTTTCGCGGCTCAGACCGAGCATTCCGATAATCGCGGTCGTCTCGAATCAGCGTCTGTTTCACCAGCTCAGCATCAACTGGGGTATCACGCCGATCATGGGCAGCCATTACCGCAGCATCGAAGAACTTTACCGCGAATCGGTCAGGCTCAGCCTTGAAACCGGTGTAATCAAAGAAGGCGACACCATCATCATGATTGCAGGCATTCCGGTAGGCAGAAGCGGCGGCACCAACATGATCAAAGTCGAAACTGTCGGGCATCCCGGCCATTGCCCAAAACGCCGGCGCGAAGACGAAACTTCTGAAGCGATGCGCTTCAGCCTTGGCCAGGAAAAATCCAGCCATAATCATCAGCTCAAAGCCGGGGGCACCCCCCTCGATCTGCTTTCGCGCCCGGTGGCGCAATGCCCGCACCGAAACTGACAGACCGATGTTGATAACCTTCGATCAGCCGGTTCTTGCAAAAACTACCGAAAATCTGATCGAGGGCTTACATAAAAACCGGGGCTTCTGTGAACCAGAGGCCCCGGTCTCATTTATCTGGCGAGAAAGCCCCTGACCTGATCGAGGAAATAATTGTTCTGGTCGAGACTGCCGACACTGACGCGCAGACAATTTTTAAGCAGGCGGTGCGCGCCGACATCTCTGATCGCTATCTCATTGTTCTTGAGATGCTCAAAAAGCGCAGCTGACCGCTCGCCGGCGCTGAAAGTCACAAAGTTGGTATGCGATGGGTACACCTTCAGCCCGGCTATGTCGCGCATCGCTTCGAACAGATCCTTTTTCAGAGCCACGGCATTGCGGGTATGACGCAGAAACAGCTCCCGGTTCATCAGCATCGTCATCACAAAAGCCTGCACCATGATGCTGGTATTGAAGATTGTCTGCACTTTGCGCAGCTCGGTAATATTCTGCGGCTGGCTGATGATATAGCCAAAACGCAGACCAGCCGCCGAAAATGATTTTGAGAAGGATCTGACAATCAGCAGGTGACTGAAATCCTTTATGCGATGCGCCCAGGTGATACCGCTGAATTCAAAATAGGTTTCATCGAGCAGAACCGGTTTGCTGGTATTATTCAGCACATAGAGAATCTTTTCTTCGCTGAGCAGATGGCCGGTTGGATTATTCGGGTTACAGAGAATGCCGAGGCGGCAGTTATCTGAATTGAGAATTCTGACAAATTCGCGTTCATCAAAATCGAAATCGGGCAGAAAATCGATGAATTTCATGCCAAGGCCAACGGCCCGCGAATAAGTCGAATAGTCAAAATACGATGGTGCCAGGGAAAGGGCAAACGCATCGTTGTTCTCGCGCACGGCCAGAAAAGCCGCGTAGAGCATGTCGTCGGCGCCGTTTCCCCAGAGAAGATGGTCGCCTGAAAGGCCATGGCCGACATATTCAACCAGCAGGCGCTTCAATTCACCGGTTACGCCACTGAAATAGCGATTGAGACTGATCTGCTGCATCGTCTGATGAAAAGCCTCATCGATGGTCTGATAGGGATCGAGAACGCTTTCGTTGAGGCACATCATGTTCTTCTTGCGTGGCACGGAAATATCGGCCGGCGGGCCGGCCTGAAGCAGATCGGTTCTAAATAGATTCATGACGGTTTCCTTTCCTGGCTGGCATTTTTAAGGGCATTCTAGCAGCCTTTATGATACAATTCAATAAAACCTTTCACGGGGAGCGGATGAATGGCGCGGCGGAACCGGCAAAACAACAAAGAACCAGGATGCGGATTCTATCTTTTCATTATTATCGTCGTGGTTCTGAATGCCTGGTATGATGGCGTAGAAAAGAAATCGCCGGAAGCCGGAGTTGCGCGCGGGCGGGCAGCGGCAGACCCGTCGGAAACCATGATCAAAAACAGCACTGACGAGCAGATTGTTGACCAGGCGCGCAAAGGGAATCTTGCCGAGGTAATCGATCAGGCCAAAGGCAGAACTGCAATGCATCTGGCAGCCCAGCTGAATCGCCACGAACTGATCAAAAAACTGGCCGAAAACGGCGAAAAGGTCAGTCCGCGCGACAAAGGCAATGCCACCCCCCTGCATATTGCACTCGAAAAGGGGAATGCCGAAGCTGCCGAAGTTTTGCTGAAGGCGGGAGCAGACCTCAAAGCCACCACCCGCAACGGCTATACAATTCTGCATCATGCGGCCAGATATCACAATTACAATGTGGCCCGAGCCGCTGTTAAAGCCGGAGCCAACGTATCTGCCGATGCTTTTGGCGGTTTCACACCTCTGCACTATGCTGCCCGTGAAAATCAGCTGAAAATTGCCATTCTTCTGTGCGAAAACGGGGCCGATCTCAACGCCACCATCAGTCAGGGCTGGTCCCCGGGCGATCTTGCCTTCAGTAAAAGCAAGGAAATTACCCGATATCTGCAGAGCCGGGGTGCCAGATTCAGTCAGCAGCAGCTGATCAATGAATTCAAGCTGGTCGACGGCTGGCCCTTTTTTGACAACCGCGAGATAATTGGGTTCCCCGACAGTAACAACCCTGTATTTGCGGCTGTCGACAAAGACTCGGTTCCAGAGCTCGAAGAATTGAAAAGCCTCGGTGTGGATTTCGAAATAAGCAACCGTGCCGGAACACCCCTGCTATGCCTCGCCATTGCCAATGCAAAATTGCAGGCCGCAGATTTTTTGCTGAAAAATGCTGCCGATCTTGCAGCATGTGATGCAAACGGCAAAAATGCCCTGCTTTATGCCATTGAATTCCGCCAGAAAGAGCTGGCAATAAAAATAATCACAGCCAGAGCGAATCTTTCGCATGCCGACCAGTCAGGAAACACCGCCCTGCATTACGCTCTGGCGACTTCGCAGAACGATATTGCCGCCCAGCTGGTAAATCATGGTGCTGATATCTTCGCCGAAAACAATTTTGCCCAGGGTATGATCCATATTGCCAGCGAAAATTCCAACTCGGCAATGTTTGAAGTTCTGATCTGCAATGGCTGTGACGTCAACCAGGAAGACATTCGCGGCAACACTCCGCTGCATCTCGCCACCGAAAAAAACAATATTCCGATTATCACCGCTCTGCTGAAAAATGGCGCTGATTTCGCAGTTGTCAATAACAGTGGCAAAACCGCTCTCAAACTGGCAAAGTCAGACGAGGCGAGGGCCCTGCTCAGCAACCGTTTCGAAATTGAAGGCCAGAATCCGGCCGAACGACAGAAACCAGCCGAGGTAAACATTCTGCCTCAGAGTGGCAGATAAACAATGCCTGCGGCAACTCCCCTGCCCCTGAGTCTGCGCGAAATAAGGCCGCACCGATTCAGCCTGGAAATTCTCCTTCTTTTCTGGGCGCTTGCCAACCTCTTGCCTGCCATCGCGGTTTTCTGTCTTACCAACTATTCAACATTTCAAAATCGGGAAGCAGAAAAAACCAGGAAAATTGGAACGATGCTCGACAATTTAGACCGGCTGAAAAAAGCCTGTGAGCCTCGACAATATTTTGCCAGCCAGATTTCTCGTGCCGAGCAGTATGCAGGATTGCCTGCCAGAGATGCAAACCTTTTTCAGAACCGCAGCGGAACAAAAGAGGTTCCCGAACATCTGCATAGATTATTCTGCAGATTAAAGAATCATGAACTTCTGCTTCTGATCACCTCAGAAGCAGATCCCGGCACGGCAAGAGTCTTCACTGACCAGATGCGTTCGCCAGGCTATCCTCGACCAGGGCTTAGAGCGGCACGCGAAATCATCAAAGAATATTACAGTTTGAATTCAATGCCGCAACAAAAAGGGCAGAAAACCGACAGGAAAATTTTCGCCAGTATTATGAAATCAGTTTTTGGAGCCTATCTCGATCCGCTCAACGCTGACGAGGATTTTTCGATCGGCTTCAGCGAAAAGGCTGGCGGGAACAGGCTGTATACGGCAAGAAGACTGATCAGAGATCGCCACGGGCGCCCCGTTTTCAGTTATCTGGCTGTTTTCAGCGAATCGCAGAACGTTTTGCAGCACAGTTTTCAACTCGCCCGAAGTGCGCTGGGCGGCACCGGGTTCGTTTACAGCCTAAGGTTGCAGCCGGCAGTGCCATATCCGTTCGTTTATGAACGCCCCGATGGCAGTCTGCGTCTGACCGGCCCGGTTGCCATCGATCTTCTGACCAGCGGTTTTTTCAGAGGCAGAGATCTTATGTCATCGCTGATCAAACGTGGAATAATGCGGCATCGCCCGGCACTTTACCCGCATTATGAAATCAGAGCCGCCAAAGAATCCTTAGTTCACGATGAACCATCGATAAAGCCCGGCTTTCTGATTTTCATCTTTCTTTGCCTTTCACTGTTACTTTTGCGGAGCTTTCATCAAAACAGCAATATCAAAGCCAGTATCAGAACCCGACTGTTTGTTTCAGTTCTGCTTGCAACCGTTCTGCCGGCTTCCACATTCATTTTTTACCTGCACCGCCATGTCAACCGCGATTATCTCTGGCGACAAAACCAGGTTGGCGTAAAACTCAAAAGCCATCTTCAGCAGCTCGAGCTTGCTGTTAAATCAAGCGATCACGCGCATTATCTGAAATTTCAGGGTTTTATCGACCGCTTGCGGGCCATTGCCTGCACGGCCAGCGAATCAGAGTTAAAGAACATACTAAGAAACAGTCTGGATAAAACGTTTTCTGGAGTCGGCATATTGCGTAACGATGGAATGATGCTTGAATATCTGGACTACAGTAAAGTCTATGTCGTCAAACTCGAAAAAAAGCTGCAGTTGTCACGTGAGTTCGTCTTTGCCTCGATGTTGAGGTTTTTCCAGTTCATGAAAATGCTGCCGGATTCGCTTAATAAAAGGCTGCAGCAATCATCACGCGGAAAAAAGCTTCTGGCGATGGCTGAATTTTTCCCGCCAATCGACATCGACAATTTCTGCAGTTACGAGGGCACATCACAAGCCTCAAAACAGGATTTCGGCAATTACCGAATGATGAGCTACAAATTCCTTCCGCCGCCAAAAGGCGGAGAGCCACATGGTGCGGTAATGATGCTCATTCAGGATATCAGGGAACTCGCGCATCTCATCATAGACGATTTTGCCGGCAGATGGTCATTTTTCAGGCAAACCACCGAGGAAGGCACGATCGACACCTCCATTCTCAGCTGTTTTGACCTGAACAGCACTATTCCTGACCCCTCCCGGGTCTGGCCATCGCCTTCAGTTCTCGACGGCAATTATATGGCAATGGCTCATCTTTTAAGCACTGGAAGAGCTGAAGTTGAGAAGGTGAGCTATGAACCGGATGGAACACCTGTCATCAGAGCAGCGCGAAAAATTGCCGGCTACCCGCTGATTGCCTTTGCTGAATGTAAAATGCAGCTTCTGGCCAGTCAGAAGTCGATGACCTTTCTAATAATTGGCGGCAACCTGCTTTATATCTTTCTGCTTCTCAGTATTTTAGCAAGTATTCTTTCAGAACTGGTCACCCCGCCGATCGAAACTCTGCTTACGGCAGCGCAGCTCACCGGCGAAGGACAACTGGTAGAGATTCGCAACAGTTTTTCCAACGAATTGTCGCATCTGACGACTGAGTTCAACAAAATGAATCAGGAAGTTAAAGAACGCGAACGTCTGGAGAGATTTATTTCGGCAGAAGCTGTTGCCACAATAGCATCAGAGATCAGCAATCAGGTTGAAATCGCTTCAAAAAAAGTGCCGCGCACTATCGTCTTCATCCATATCCGGCATTTCAACTCTCATTTGACCACCCTGGTGCCAGAAAACCTGTTCAGTCTTCTCAACACCTATTTTCCTGTTGTCGAAGACAGAATCAATGCTGAAGGCGGCCAGATAGACAAATACATCGGCGACGCCATCATGGCGGTTTTTTCCGATGAAGATGCGACACGGGGTTCTTTGCGTGCCTGCCGTGCTGTGAGAGCTATTATGGCAGAGCTGCCAGCTCTTAACAGCTCACTCAGGTTGTCCGGACTTCCTGAAATCGTCATCGGCAGTGGCGTTGCCAGCGGTGAGGTCATATCGGGAAGAATTGGCTCGTATCAGAGTCGCCTCGACTATACGGTGATCGGCGACACGGTGAACCTTGCCGCCCGCCTTGAAGCCGCCTCACATTTTGATAATTCTGCCCATATTCTCATCGACGAGAAGACATGGCAGGCGGCCAAAAATGCATTTTCATGTATATTTCATGGTGAAATAGCCATCAAGGGCAAGGCCCAGCCGGTAAAGACATATGAAATCATCATCTGAAAAGAAAATTCTCTCAATCAGCCGCAGCCGGTTCATGAAAATTGCCCCGGTGCTGCTCTGGCTGGCAGCAATTTTCATTCCGGCTCTGGTCGGGCGGAATATGTATCTGAAAACATTCAGACAGGAGCAGGAGCAGCAGATTTCGATTGACCGGCACTTGCTCATGACCCGGGCAAGAGCGCTTGAAGCGCGTCTGCAGCCTTCCACCATTTTTCGGCAGCAGATGAATATCGGGCTCTATGAGCATGCCTACGGGAGAATTCTCAATGACAACGACACGAGTCTGCTTGCTTCAACGCCAATCGGTGCAGCTTTTCCGGCATTTCTGGGCAATACGGCAGACGAACTTGCTTCTTTCAGCCGCTTTCTCGAGCAGGAAACCGGAATCAGGCCGGTTTTCATTGCCGGCCTTCACCCTGATCCGGCGCGGTGCGACCTATATCTACAGGAAAAAGCCGACGATTCACCGCCGCCGCCTGATAACTTCCGACAAGAGTTCGCCACCATGTGCGGATTTCTCAATGAACGCTCGAATTATAGCGAAAATGAGCCGACCGAGCTGAAAACCTTCGCCAGCTTTTCTTTCTTTCACGAATTTCTCGGAATATTCGATCATTTCAACACCCATTTCTGGAGTCTGCATGAGTCGTTTTCCGGTCGCTATCGCGAACGTCTCTACCTTGTCACCATGCGGCCTCCATGTAAAAAGGGCAGCGGCAATCACGTCATTGTCGGGTTTCTTGCCAGTATGCAATCACAGTTTCCGATTCTGAAAAATGCCTGTTCCGATATTTCCGATGCAGAGATTGCAATCATTCCGGGCCGAACTGCAATTAACTCTCTGCCGTTCTTTTATGAAGAAAGTGGCGAGCAGGCGATGCTCATGAAGCTTCCGGAACTTTTCCGCGCCGTCTTCAGATCGCCCGAAGCCCCTGACAAATCAGGAAATACGGTTCTGAAGCTGAAAGCTGAATCAGGAGCGCGTCACAAAAACCGGACAAGAAATACAAACCTGCTGAATCTGTCGCTCCTGGTGTTTCTATCATTCTCACTGCTGCTGGCAGCCGGAACCAGCCTGGGTCAGTTCAAACTGCGCAGCAGTCTCACCGCCCTGATTACGGCCGCTTTTTTTGTCAGCCTGCTTCTTCCGCTCTCAGGGCTTGCCTGGCTGGGTGCAGCAAGTTCAAGAACGAGTCGGGAAACCCAGGCGCAGCAGATCATCGAGATGGTGCGACAGCGCCTCAGACAAAGTGAAACCGCAATCATGCTGCAACGCAATCGTCAGCAGATGCTGATGTTCTATCTCAGCCAGCTGATTTCGGGAATGTCGCCACAAAGCTGGGGAGCTTATGTCGACAGGTTTTTCTTCAACGACAGGTTTTCGCCATTCAAGTATCACTTCTACAACTTTTACCTGTATTCTGCGAAACTCGACCGCGAATATTTCAGAGGGCAGAAGGCTGAAGAGCGTTTTCGAAAAAACGAACTGCCGAACGTTCTTGCCGGGCCGTTCAGATATGCACTTCTGCAGATGGGCGGCTTTTCACACCTATCTGAAGCCGGCCGCCAGAAGATTTCGCAACTGGCAGATTTTGCCAGCGGCATTATGGAAGAAATAGTTGACCAGCAGTTTTTCAACAAACTGCTGAGCACCCCTGGAGAGCTCAACAATGCCACTCTGCTGGCCAGACGCGATCTATTGTCGGTGTTTTTTCTCAGATCGCATCAGAATCTTGTCGGCATGCTCTGTCTCGTCACCAACCATGTATTGCCGCTTCAGATCATCGATGAATTGAACGCCACCGGAAGTTTCGCAAGACAATTCACCCTCGACAAATACCGGGTCGAGATGGATTTTTTCATTATCAGCGAGTTTTTTGAGCGCAGGCTGAACAGACGAAACAACTCGTTTCTGAACGAAAATCCGCAGGTAGTTTCTCTGGAAATCGCCGATGCTCTTTACGGCAATTCTGATGCAAGCGACATAAACAATCTGCACCTTGACCCGCCACATCTGCTGGTAACAGAGACCATGATGGAAAGATCGGTATTCGCTGTCGCCAGAATAACTCCGCCGGCTGGGGAACATTCGGAAATGCCTGTCGCCATGGCACTGACCCTGATCGGACTGGCCAGCTGTGTAGCTCTCGCCCTCGGGATTTCACGGATGATCCTGCTGCCACTGCCGCCGTTTCTTGAAGCAATCCGGGAAATTGAAAACAACAGATACGACTGGAGCCTTGATCTTCAGACAGGCGCCGAGTTCGATTCGCTGGCTGCATCGATCAACAAAATGAAGCAGAGTCTTTACGAGCGGCGAAAAATGCTGCAGCTTGTTTCCAGAACGGCTGCAGAAGCTGTAAAATCAGGTGAAAACCTTCTGGACAAACCGCGTCGGAGAATTGCGACCATTCTATTTTCAGATATCAGAAGTTTTACAACGATCAGCGAGAACCATTCTGCTGAAGAAGTGGTAGCGATGCTCAACGATTATTTTACCCTGATGTGCCCGGCCATCGAAGAGCGGGGAGGTCACATAGACAAATTGATAGGCGACGCCATTCAGGCGGTATTCTTTGCTGAAAACGATGCAGACAGAATTTCAGGAGCTGCGATGGCGGCTCTGGAAATGCGACGCCGACTGGCGACTTTCAACGCCGATCGTGCCGCCAAAGGGCAGTTCACAATCAACAGCGGCATTGGTATTGCCAGCGGTACGGTCACTACCGGGGTGGCAGGTTCAAAAACCGGCAAACTCGAAGCCGCCGTAATGGGCGAACCGTTGCAAGCTGCTGCCAGACTCGAATCATACAGCAAATTTGCCCACAACACCTGCATCATCGTTGACGAAGAGTCACTAAGACATATCGGGAACCGAGCCACTGTGGTATCATTGTCAGTCGATCTGCCCGATTCACCAACACCAGTTCTCATTCACGAGCTGCAGGAAATCTGATGCCAAATTTTTCTCCAAAAATCATAGCACAGGGCAAACCGTATAAAGACAGAATGCTGATTTTCTGGTTGTTCGTCTTCGTTTTGCCTGCGCTGGTCTGCAAACTGGCCGCCGGAATCTATGTCGAAGCCGTCGCAAAACAGAATTTTTTCGCGGATTCGTCAAAATTGAAAATTGACGCAGAAGCTTTTGTTCAGGATCTGGACATGGAAAAAATGATTGGCCGGGCCATGGCAGAAGTGAAAAGGCAGAGTGAAAAATCGTGCCCGGCCGGCTCTGACCAGGCAGCTATCAGTCGATTCATCTCTGAAAGCTTCACCAGGGATCACGGGATTACACCAATATTCACAGGGCTCATGCATCTGGGCAACCATAAATGCGGCAGTTACAGTCTGCCAGAATCCATAATCAACCCGGGGCGGCGCTCTCTGGAGATCATTCTGACCCACCTTAACCTGCCTGAAAGCTCAAGATCTATCGAGAATGCGAAAAAATTCAATCTGATCAGCAAAACCGTTTTCGGCAATTTTCTGGAAGCAGCATCCAGGCCAGGTATTGTTCGCAGCGGTTTTTTTGACCGGGGCAAAGGTGACCGGCTTTTCATCGCCTACGATTCTTTCGTCTGCGCTTCTAACGAGACAAAGTATTCCTTTCTGGTCGTTTTTTCCGAAAATTCGATCGGACCGGGAAAACTGCTCAAATATGCGCGTTGCAGGCCGACATTGCCGCAGATTAGACGCAATTACGCAATGTTGCCTGTTTTTCCCGATCGAACTTTCTCACAGACAGCAGACAAAAGAACATTCTTTGCGATGGCAGTTCCGCCAGCGGCACTGAGAGTCGGGTCGCATACGGGCAAAAGCTGGTATGACCATGCAATCAGAAATGGCTCAGCACGCAGACAGCCTTCACAACTGCCACACATGCTCATTTCCATTGCACCTCCCGCATCTGCCGCATTGCTTGAGAAAAACCTTCAGATGGTCAATCTGGGGCTGCTCCTGTTTGTTTTTTCAGGCCTGGCGATAATAAGGCAATACCTTACCGGTTCACTTTATACTGCCCCATTGAACCAGCGTTTCAAAATTGCAATTCTGGCTGCGACCATCATACCATTCGCTGCTTTCGTGTTCAGTGCGGCACAGTATACCGGCCATATCAGCAAGGTCATCATTTCAAGTCAGACTCAGAATATAGCCAACGACCTGCAATTGATCGAAATGAATATTCTCAATCATGATCTGCGGGAGCGGCAGATCACTTCGAGTTTCGTTTCTGAACTGCAGCAACAAAGTCTGAATTCATATCCGGAGCTGAAATCCAGACTTGAAAGCCGCCTGGGAAAACTTTTCGAAGGTTACGCCCTGTTGCGCAGTGATGGAACATATCTTGAACATCTTCCCGGGCGTAGCGACATACCGGTAGACGATTTTAACAAGCTGCAGATGGTCAAAGAGGTCCACTTCAGCCAGTTGTACAATGTTTTTTCGGTAACCGGGGCACTCACAGACAACTTCTCGGCCAATGCTTCAAGGGTTCCGGAATATGTGAAATGGAAAGCCTTCGATCAACATTTTAATGAAGTCGACCAGGACTCATTCTGCAGTCTGGACGGGCAGTATTATCTGTCGCGAAATGCTGAAAAGAACTACTTCCGCATTTCTTTTCACCTGCTTTTCCCATACGAGAAGAATCAATTGCGAGCCGGATTAATGCTGGTAAGAAATGCCAGAAACTCGGTTGAGAGATTTCTTCTCGACAGCGAAACCGGAAACCTTGTGTGGAAACAGCAGGGTGAGCAAACAACTCATTCGGCGGTTTTTCGCTGTTATGATGATGGCAGCGGCCTTGACCCGGGTTTTGCCTGGCCGGCCGGGGCCAGAAAAGACCCCGAACTGCTCGCTGCTGCAGAACACCTCAGTCAGAACCAGCGGGAAGCCTGCTGGCAACAGGTCGATTCACATGGAATGACGACGATTTATGCCGCCAGAGCCATGTCTGAACTGCCATTCATTCTGGTTTCCCGATGTCTGGTCAGTAACGCTGCGGTAAACGAAAGCCTTTTCACCCTTGTTGCGCTGCTGCTGATACCTTACGCCATGCTTCTTATATCAATTCTGAGTTCGATGCTGGCAGACGTTTTTCTCAAACCCATCAGCCTGCTTCTCCAAAGTGTCGCAGCCCTTGAAGCCGGGCATTACCCGACGATCGTCTATAAAGCCGAAAACGAGCTTGGGAATCTGGTGAGGCATTTTAACAGCATGTCGGAGGGAATGAGACAGCGCCAGCTTCTACAGCGATTCATTTCTGACGAAGTATCGACAAGCATCGAAGAAGAGGCAAAACTGATGCATGAATCGGCCGGTTCAATGGTTTATCGCGTCATCATGTTCATTCACATCAGAGATTTTGCCACAATAATTGAACAGTTGCCGGCCGAAAATGCGGTCACCCTGCTGAATCAGTATTTCAGTCACATGGAACCCTGCCTGAAAAGGCATGATGGACAGATCGATAAATATATCGGCGACGCAATCATGGTGAGTTTCTCCAGAGAAAAATGCGCAGATGCTCCTGAAATATCGGCCTGCCTGTCTGCCAGAGAGTGTCTGCAGACGATCATTTCGCTCAATCAAAAACTTTTGGACGCAGGCCTGCCGAAAGTGTTGATCGGTATCGGGATTGCCTGCGGCAACGTCATCCGCGGCAAAATTGGCGCCCGGCAAAGTCGCAAGGATTTCACCCTGATCGGTGATCCGGTCAATCTGGCGGCCCGGCTCGAGGCAAAATCTCATTTTGGTGCCAGTTCGCACATTCTGGTTGACGAAAAAGTTGCGTTTTCAGCAAAGAGCTTACCGGCCATAAATTTTCACGGCAATACCATTATTAAGGGCAAGGCAGAGCCGGTGCAAGTCTTTGAGGTGGCCGGGTGAAATCAATGAACAATACAAAAATTACCGGAACTACCAGCAACTACCTGACTTCTACAGGTCTCTGGCTGATGCTGATCGTTATTCCGGCGCTGGCCGCCAAGCTGATGTTTTCGGCCGCAATCGACATGGAAAAGCAGCTTGAAAGTTCGCGCATGCGTCAGAAGCTCAGTATCGAGCTGCAAAAGTATTCCAGCGCTCTTTCCCCCAAAGCCTGGTTGCGGAATGTGCTTGCCGCCAACGATTACGACCAGCTCCTTGTCAGAATCTTCAAGGGAAGAGCCGGGCAGAAAGAATACCGCGAACATCCATTCCTCAAAGGAATCCCCGATTTCCGCAATCCTGCTGCCGGCATTGAGGCGTTCGCAAAGCATTTTTACAAATGCACCGGCGCTAATCCGGAAATTGTGATGCTCATGGCTCCAGAGAAAAGTGAATGTGCCTGGCAGATTCGCGCACCATTTCCACAGCCCGCATCTGATGAGCTCATGCGGGCAAACCTTGTTTCTGCCGCGCAAAGAATCTCAGGGCGAATCAAATCAAAAGCTCCGACACTGCCAGGCGAACTGAAAATCCTGGCAGATGAGACTGAAATTCGCAGAATCACTGGGTTCTTCGACTACCTGTCTACCAGTTTCAACGTCACCAAAGAATACTTTTCTGCACATACCAACGGTCAGACATTTGCCAGTCTTTTTCCGCTTCCTGACGCTGACGGCAGGTTCAACAGCCGATTCATTCTGACCATCGTTTCAGCAGCGAACCTCAACCCAAGATTCATGCTTAAAAAGACCTGTCGAGATTTCAGCAACGACATTATGCAGCACAGTTTCGGCAACACTTCCTGGAAAATGCTTCCGGTATACTCTGATGAGGATGGCAAAGCTGCAATTATCGGCGAAACGCCGGAATCTTTCAGCAAGCTCGCCTTCAAGCATGTTCAGGCCGGCAACCGGCCGCTTGCGATCAAAATTGCCGAAAAGAGAAATCGCGCCGGCGAAGCTGCAAAAACACGAGCAGCCGATGCAATACTGCTTCTATATGTTCTGACAACTACCATGATAATGGCTGGAATCAGGGCCGGCCGTATCAGAAGTCTGCAGAGCATTCATCGCCTGGTCGCTGCCGGTCTTTTTGCGGGCATTCTGCTGCCATTGAGCGGAACCACATGGATTGGAATCTGCTATCTCAATACCAGAAAATATCTCGAAGCTGAAAACACCCTGAACTGGATGCAAAATGCCATTTTCCAGAAAGATCAGGCTATTCAGCTCCAGGTGGCACGTAATACTCTGTTTCGCAATCTTTTTGCCGGAATCATGGCAGACATGCCTGAAGAAAAACTGAAAAACATAAACAACCGCACCGGTTTCTATGAACCGGAGGGCAATAGCACCGGCCGGGAATCGTCAGATATCCTTGCAACCCTGATCGAAACATTTTCGATCTATCATCCTGAACTCGACGACATAATCGGGTCGAATACCGGCCGCAAAAAAATCACCGAAACACCACACCTGTTTTTTGGCAGTCATGCACGTGAAACTCTCTATCACCTGGGCGCCATGGATCATCTGCCAGCAGACCGTGTCAAACAGATTCTCGATCGCACCCAGTATACGATGGGCTTTCTCGACAATGTCCTCGATACCCGAATCGTTTCAAAGGTTTTTGCCGAGGAACAATCAGGCGTAACCAACGTAATGAGCACCAGAAGGGAACAGCTCACCGCGTCGTTCTGGAAAAACGCCAGGATGAAGATAAAAGGGCTGTCTATTTTTCAAACGACCTCTGCATGCTGGTATTACAACTTCTTGAGCATGCTCATGGCCGGGATGGTTCAGGATCAGTATCGATTCAACGGCTACCAGATCAAGCTGCATATTTACCTGCGCGATTCTTACAACCACCGCAGTCTTCGCGATCAGAGCCTGAATATCCGGATTTCTGACCGGATCACCCAGGCTGCGACCCAGTCATTGGCCGAAGCCCTGTTTTCATTTGCAGACACCGCCAGAATAAACAACCTCGATGCGCGATCTCCGAATCTGATCTGCGCCGGGCCAGCCGTAAACGGTGATGTCTGGATTCTGGGCATCGCAGAGCCTGACGAGGAAGGCATTATTTCATGGAACAGCGCTATGATCTGGCTATCTCTGCTTGCGGCACTATGCAGTCTAGTTCTGGCCCGTGGTTTGAGCAGAGTATTGTTGCGGCCGGTGCCGGCATTCGTAGAGGCAGTCAAAGAATTGAGCAGTCAGAATTTCAATTTCATTCTGCAGATAAACAATGGAGATGAATTTGACACGCTTGGCGACTCATTCAACCACGCTACCCGAAAGCTGCACGAAAAGGCCAAGTTGAGCCAGCTGGTCTCAAGAAATGTTCTCGATGCAATTTCTTCAACAGCAGACGAGCACTTGCAACCCGAAGGCAGGCGGGTTCGAGCCAGCATTCTATTTGCAGACCTGCGTGGATTCACCTCTGTCTCAGAAAAATATCCGCCCGAAGAAATTGTCGCCATGCTCAACGACTATTTCAGCCTGATGGCAGATATCATCGAGCGTAACGGCGGCATGATCGACAAACTGATCGGTGACGCAATTCAGGCGGTTTTTTATGCCCACGAAAACGCCAATTGCGCTGAAAGCGCAGTTATAGCCGGGCTCGAAATGCGCCTCGCGCTGAGAGCTTTCAATCAGGAACGCCAGCAGCAGGGCAGGTTCATTATCGACAATGGCGTCGGAATCTGCACTGGTGAGGTAATCTGCGGGCGCATCGGCTCAGAACACGGCATGCTTGATGTAACCGTCATTGGCAGCCTGGTCAATCGGGCCGCTCATCTTGAAAGCCTCAGCCGACACGGCCTTGGCTCGAAAGTTCTGATCGATGAGGCCACCGCTTCTGCCATTGCCGGCAAATATCAGTGCCGGCATCTGGCAGATATCGACGCTGGAGTCGAGGTGGTCTGATCGGGTTATTTAGCAGCAAACAGTCTGGCAACAGCCTTTTGCACCGCATCTTCTTCGGGAACGAAAGGAAGAGTGACGTGATTGCCGCCGCCATTACGGTTGAAGGCCGCAGTCACCTCAACCGCATTTTCACAGCGACCCCAGGCACGCCTGGAAACGCCGCACATGACATCCCAGGTCATGGCCTGGCGGATGATTTCATCGACACGGGCGCTGCCGTCGAGAACAAGCCCGAAGCCACCGTTGATCGATTTGCCGATGCCGACACCGCCGCCATTATGCAGCGAAATCAGGCTCATGCCTCTGGCGGCATTACCGGCATAGCAATGGGTGGCCATTTCGGCCATGATATTGCTGCCATCCTTGATATTGGCGGTTTCACGATAAGGCGAATCGGTGCCACCGGTGTCATGATGGTCACGTCCAAGCATTACCGGGCCAATTTCGCCGTTACGCACCATTTCATTGAACTTGAGGGCTATTTTTACCCGACCTTCGGTATCCTGATATAGAATGCGTGCCTGAGTGCCGACTACCAGGGCATTCTTTTCCGCGTCCCTTATCCAGACATAATTGTCACGATCCTGAGAACGACGGGTCGGGTCGATGCAGGCCATGGCAGCCTTGTCTGTTTTTGCCAGGTCTTCCTTTCGGCCGCTGAGACAAACCCATCTGAACGGGCCATAGCCGTAATCGAAAAGCATCGGCCCCATGATATCTTCGACATATGAAGGCCAGATAAAGCCATCGCGCGGATTCTCGCCATTGGCGCAGATTTCCTTTACTCCGGCATCAAAAACCGAACGCATAAAAGCATTGCCGTAATCGAAAAAGTAGGTGCCACGGTGGCAGAGTGCTTTGATCGCTTTGAAATGCGCTTTAAGGGAAGCATCGACCATTTCTTTGAATTTCTTCGGATCTCTGGCAATCATTTCGGTGCGCTCGGCAAAAGTCAGCCCTTTCGGGCAGTAGCCACCGTCATAGACCGCATGACAAGAGGTCTGATCTGAGAGAAGCTCGATCGGAATGTTCTTTTGGACGGCATATTCCAACAGATCGACAATATTGCCATGAAAAGCGATTGAAGTACTGCGGCGAGCACGCATGTGCTCGTGAGCCAGCTCAAAGGCCTCGGCCGGACTGGCGGTAACTTTTGCTACCCAGCCCTGTTCGTGACGGGTTTTAATTCTCGATTCATCAACTTCGGCGATAATGCCGACGCCGTTGGCAATTTCGACCGCTTTCGGCTGAGCACCGCTCATGCCGCCAAGGCCGGACGAAACGAACAGATGACCGGCGAGGTCTTCATCATGGGCAACACCAAGCTTCATACGGCCGGCATTCAGAATGGTGTTGAACGTTCCGTGAACGATACCCTGCGGCCCGATATACATCCAGCCACCGGCGGTCATCTGGCCGTAGTTGGTCACGCCAAGCTGCATACCGCGGTGCCATTCTGCCTGGTTATCGAACATGCCGATCATCAGACCATGGCTCATTATGACCCGTGGCGCCGAGGGGTGCGATCGGAAAAGCCCAAAAGGATGCCCGGACATGACCACCAGAGTCTGTTCCTGGGTCATGACTTCGAGATATTTTTTGATCAGGCGGTATTGCATCCAGTTCTGGCAGACCTGGCCGGTTTCACCGTAAGTCACCAGCTCGTAGGGATATAAAGCGATGGCGAAATCAAGATTATTGTCGATCATGACCTGAAAGGCCCTGCCCTCGACGCAGTTGCCCCGGTAATTTTCTATTGGCTGCCCTTTGAGGTTGCCGGCCGGCCTGAAACGATAGCCGTATATGCGGCCACGGGTCTTGAGCTCATCGAGAAATTCCGGAATCAGAGCTTCGTGAAGCTCTTCCGGAACATAACGCAAGGCATTCTTCAATGCCGTTTCCGTTTCTTTCCTGTTAAGAGTAAACCCACGGTCGGGGGCGCGCCTGATGCCTGGCACAAATTCAGGGTATGGCGGCAGCACAGCATCCAGTTTAATCGTCATTGCAGCGGCAATTGTCTTGTTATCTAACATTCCTTGCGACCTCCGGGCTTGTCTTCTTTTATCCGAAAACCGGTAGATAATATACCTTCTCCCCATTCTTTGAGCAACATATAACCTGCTTTTGCAGGTGCAGCGATATTACTGCGCATTTTTAAAAATTCATGCTAAAATCAGGCAGGAATTTTCATGAACAGCAGAACCTATCGACTGCAGGGTGTAGTATTTTTTTCTTTTCTGGCACTTTTTTCGCTGATCGTTGCCGGAATCGTTTTCTATGGCTACCGCAGTAATCTTGAAATTATGCTGCAAACCTCTGATGAGCTGTTATATCAGATTTCTGAAACGGTAATCAGACAAACCAGCAACCACCTTGACCCGGCCCGTAAAACCGGCACTCTGCTGCGAAAAATGATTGAACGCGGCGAATCTTTAACCCGGTCACCAGAACTGGTAGAAACACTCAGTCTTGAAACTCTCGAAATCTACCCGCAGTTTTCCGGCGTCTATCTCGGCGACGAAAACGGCAATTTCGTCATGTCGCGCCGTCTTGATGACGGAACTTATTCAACCCGTATCATCTCAAGAACCGGTGAGCCTTCAGGGGTTATCGACATCGACCGTGACGCTGACTGGCGGATAGTTGCTACCCACAGCAGCTCACTTATTGAATATGACCCACGCGAACGGCCCTGGTACATTCTGGCAAAATCGGAAGGAACGACAGTCTGGAGCCGTGAATACCGTCTTTTTACCGACCAGGTGCCGGGCATAACCTGCGCTCACCCGGTTTACGGGCCTGACGGCAATTTTGTCGGCGCGGTCGGCATCGACTTCAGACTTTATGAACTTGCAGAATTTCTTAAAAGCCTGAAAATCGGTGAATCAGGCATCGCTTTCATAGCCGACAGCGAAGGCAATGTTCTTGCCTACCCTGAAAAATCAGGCCAGAAAAACGACAATCTTAGAACTCCACGTTCGCCAACCCGCGAAAGCTTCCGGTCAGGGGCGATCAAAAAGGCCATAGACAGTTTCACCGGTTCCCGGCAGTTCCGTTTCACCTACGATCACGACGGAACCCGCTACATCGCTTCTTTTAGACCCTTTCCCGAAAAATTCGGCCGTGACTGGATTCTCGGAATCATTGTTCCGGAAGACGATTTTATCGGACCCATTGCCAGAGTCCATGAAACTACACTGCTTTTTTCATTCTGGCTTCTCATCATTGCAGGATTTCTGACCTCAGCTATCGCCCGTGAGCTTACCGACCCGATCAAAAAACTCACCGCCGAAGCCGGCCGCATTCAAAATCTTGATTTTGATGGCGTCATCGACCTGAAATCGCCAATCACTGAAATACAGCAGATGGGCGAAACCATGGATTCAATGAAAATGGCTCTCGGTTCATTCATGAAATACGTTCCTTCAGAAATCGTTCAAGGTCTGGTTCATGAGCGCAATGAGGCCAGACTGCAGGCACATACGGAAGAGATCACCCTGATGTTCACCGACATCAGCGAATTCTCTTCGATTACCGAGCGAGTTCCCCCTCAGGATCTGATGCAACAGCTGTCTGAATACTTCGACTGCATCGCCGCAATCATACATCGACATGGCGGAACCATCGACAAATACATCGGCGATTCGGTCATGGCCTTCTGGGGCGCTCCGGCCCGTGACTCGCGTCAGGCAGAACATGCCTGCTCCGCTTCGATTGAAATTGAAGAAGCGATACGAAAACTGAATGACCGCTGGTTAAAAGAGAATCGTGATCCGTTGAAAACCAGAATCGGCATCAACACAGGCATATCATTGATCGGCAACTTCGGTTCTTCAGACCGTTTCAACTATACCGCCATCGGCGACAACGTCAATCTTGCCAGTCGCCTGGAAGGATTGAACAAACTCTACAGCTCTGAAATTATCGTAAGCGAAACGACAGTTGCCGGCGCCGGACGCTCCTTTATCTTTCGCCCACTCGATCTGGTAGCGGTGAAAGGGCGCAAAAAGAGTGTCAAAATTTTCCAGCTGCTCGGTCGAATCGATAACCCGGACGCTGAGAAGTTCAAAAAAGTGGCAGAAATTTCTGAAAAAGCCCTGACCTGCTATCTGAACCGCCAGTGGCGGGATGCTTACGAACAGTTTCAGGCCCTGCTCGACATTCTGCCGGATGATTCAGCAGCAGAAATGTACCTCACCCGCTGCCGTGAACTTCACGATCATCCGCCCGGCCCGAACTGGGACGGCGTTTTCAAATTGCAGCACAAATGATCAGGGCTCTTTAAGCCAGGTGAACAGCGCCTGAGAAACCTGATAGATCAGGTTGAATCGCCCTTCAGAATCTTTAATGAGCTGCTGTTCGAGATATTTCTCGAATTCCCGGTTTCCTGATTCAATGCCGGCTTTGTGCAGCATCACCCGACAGGCCTCTTCCGGGCTCGAGAACGTCCAGCGAAATGGCCGGCGGACAATTTCCAGGCTCGGAAGCATGCCTCGATCGATCATGGCGTAATAGAGCACCGCGATGCGACGTCTTTCATCAGCCACTTCATCGACTCCAAGCAATTGCCGCATCTTCGCATCGAGATGCGAATCAGCATGGGGTATGAGCACGATCAATCTGCGCCTGCAGGCATCACGCAACCGATCGAGGGCAGTTATTAACTGTGGCTGATGTTCCCTGTCGGTAGCGATGACCCCAAGGCTGTTCAAACAAAGCACCGTGTCGAAAAGCCCGGGTGGATCTATCTCCAGCCAGCGGCCGCGAATCACTTCGAGATTGTTGACATTTTCGCTGACCGCCTGCTTCAATAACTGGTCAAGCATGCCGGCCGAAAAATCGGTGACGGTAACCTGCCTGACCATTTTTGCGAGCGGAATGGCAAAGGTTCCGGGCCCGGCAGCAACATCGAGAACGGTCTCTTTCCGGCTCCACTGATAACGGTTCAACAGCTCCAGAGCCTCGGTTCTAGCGCTCTCAGAATGCGATTTCGCAGCAAAATCCCCAGCCCTTTCATCCCAGAAGGCCGGAGTTTCTTTCTCGGGCCCATCTCCCTGATTCAAACCCCAGCGCTGACCGTAGAGCTCTCTGAAGCGGTCATAATTTTCCGGCATCGTATCCTCCATTTCTGCTTGATTCTATCCTGCCCGGCAGCGCAAAACAACCATAAATTCTCCTTTACAGTCGCACGCCTGGAGTACAACAAGAGGCTGCCTCCTCATGAGGCAGCCTGCAAAAGGTTTGCGCCCTTATTCCCTGACAATGTGTCTTTCTATTTATGCAATGATTTCTTCTGCCGCATCGGCCGGCTCTGTCTTATCTTCCGATGATCCTTCTTCGTTTGCGTTCACGGCCCCAGTTGCTTTTCCCACTTCCCTGTAATCAGCTATAATTCCGTTTTCAATCGCGAACGAGAATCCGGCTCTGACAACCTGTGTGGCACCACCTGTCGATGCCGACATGTTGTCAATGAGCTGAAGAAATCTTTCCAGCAGATAGTTGCGCTGTTCTATGGCTCTGTTTGAAGTGCTGGCGTTCAGTCCGGTCAATTCATTTCCCGAATTGCCAGACGCATCGACTTTGGCCAGTTCCTGCCCCTTGAGCATTGCAAGTCGGTAACCGGAACCGTAATCCACCATTTCTGCAGTCGCGCTGCCAGTTCCTTTTTCAGAGTTTTCCATGGCTGACTGCAGCTGCAGCTTCGCAATATCCAGTGCTGATGAGTTTGAAAACAACGAAGAAGAGGAGGAGGCAGATGCAGAGGAGCTGAACAGTGGACCTAACGATGAAGAACCGTTCAGATTCAAGCCCGACATCCATGCCGAACTTTTAAGACCCGAAGTGATCACTTTCAGACCGGCATCGGCAGCACTGATTATCTCGTCAAGAAAAGATCTGGCCGATTTAACGCCTTCTCCGGCAGAAGTTTCCGCTCTGTTCAGATAGGTGTCAAGAGCTTCGACGCCATGTTCACTCTGTCCTCTCAGGGCATTTACATAGTTTACAGTAGCATCTTTGAACTCATCGATGAGACTCTGCTGCAGACTGCCGAAATCGCCACTGATTCTGACGAACATGGTGAACCGATACATGGCGGAACGGTTGCCTTCGTTCTGCTCTTCGACCGAAAGAGCTTCAGAAGTTTTCTCTGAAGATTCTGACTTTTCTGCCGCATCTGCCGCCAGTTCAGACGGCACGACTGTCGAGTCTGCCACCACCGCATCAGCTTTTTCAACTGCTTCGACTGCGGGTGTCTCTGATACTGCCGGTTCAGAAACGGTCTGAACTGCAATCTGAGCTGTTTCGGGCTGAGCAACCCTGTAACATGAGCGGCAGGCTGCGCCCTGCTTCTTCTGTATTGCAGCATCAACAACAGAATCGAAGTCATTACCTTCAGACCTTGCCGCAGGCGAGTCAGCTCGAGCATCCGGGTAAATTCTGGCTTTGATTTCGCTTACTGACATGTTATTCTCCCTGTCTGGTCAACGTTCCAACGCAAGCTTCGGGGCAAGGTCAGGGCAGTGTACCGATTTAAACACCGGTTCACATGACAGAAGAACCGCAATCTGCATGATTTTCCGTTTTCGATCTGGAACTGCATTGAATCTGAACATATCTTGCTCCTTATTTTTCAGGCCGGAAGGTGGCGTTTCCCATCCGTCTTAGTCTCTATTTTATTCATCGACTACAATTTAATCGGTTCTTAACGACGATTCCCGACATTTATAATTGATTTATACCGCTTTGCTCTGATTTTCTTGATTTTTCTATCTAAAAGCACTAGTTTAAAAAAATGATCAAAAAGTTTTTCTCAGTAATGTCACTTGTTTTACTGCTCGTATCCATGGTCGCTCCAACAATGGCAGCAAGCAGGAAATACTCATTGAAACCCGATCTTCCCCAGGCGCTTTTTGCTTCCAGAAGCGCGATCGAATGTTTTCGTGATTCCGGGCTGCCTGAAGTGATCGATCTGATAGCTGGATTTACGCCATTGTTCAACCTGATCTTCACAGCCGGAACTCCAGTTACCACAGTGATACCGGCTAAGGGCGTGATTAAACCCGCAGGGCACAATGAACTCAGGTTAACTGCTCTGACCGCTAACCTGCTGCTGTTTCCCGCACCTTTCTTTTTCGACCAGCAGGAAAAAATTGACGAATTCGCCCGGCTGGCGCGTTCGCTGAACCCGGACATAATATTCCTTCAGGAAGTCTGGGATAACGCGAGTCTGCAATATCTGGTAAACAGCTTTGCCGACTACCATGCCGTGTTGATGCCGAGTCCGCTGTTCAACCATTCAGGACTGCTCATTTTTACCAGATTCTTGCCTGAAAGCACCGCAGCGGAGATTTTTCCACTCTCGATGAAACACAACCCCGAAGAACTGATAGCACGAAAGGGTCTGCTGATGGCCCGAATCAGTTTTGCCGGTGCAAATGTCTGGCTGGTAGACACCCACCTTTATTCAGCAGGTCTGGGAGCTTCTTTCAAAGCTAGTTTCAGCCAGTTCAACCTGATGACAAATCGAATCAGCGCTCTTGCTGAGCCGGTTGTAATCGGCGGCGACCTGAACATGATCCCTCAGGAACTGGTACCACTTCTGGCGGATGGCATAGTTCGCGATGACTGCAATCTTCCTACTGCCGGCGGCACCCGACGCAGCAAAAAACTGGATTACGTTCTGGCCCGTGGCTCTGAACAATACGCCGTTCAGGTTCTGGGAAGCCGGGCCGAGTGGCCGGTCTTCTTCTCTGATCACAGCCCGGTCTTTGCTGAAATCAGGTTCGGCCGTCATTGATCTGAAGACTGAATACTTCAACTTCCTGTTTTTTGCCTCTGATCGATCTTACCGCAACCCGGGCAGTCGGATATCTGCCGGCAAGAGCTCTGACTATATCTTCTGAAACCACCACCGGCATTTCGTTACTTGAAGCCAGTGAACATAGTCGCGCCGCGACATTGACAGGGTCACCGATGATCGTGTTGTCCATACGCACTGCCGGGGCCCCGATAATGCCGGAAATAACCCGCCCTGAATTGATACCGAAGACCGGCTTGATTTTTGCATTGGCAGCGAAATTTCTGATCAGCGATTCTGCCAGACCGGCAGCGGCTTTTGCCGCACTGCTGCCGTCATGACCAAGATGCGGGAACACGATAAGCAGCTTGCCGCCGATAATCTTGTCGATTTCACCACCAGCAGTCTCGGCCAGACGATAAACCTGTTTGAGCGCAATTTCAAGATGTTCCTGAACCTCTTTGACCGGAGCTACAGCCGCAAACTGGTCGAAGCCTTCAAGAGCCGCGAATAAAATAGTTACCGTCGTTTCAGTTCCCTGACGGGCAGCCTGAAAAAGCTCAGGATTGGCCGCCAGACGGCGCACGGCCGGTGAAACAAATTTTCCAAGCGTATCACGCTCACGCAGGCGTCTGGCCATCAGGTTAAAAGCCCTTGAGATCGAGCCGAATTCATCTTCGCGAGTGTCTTTAAGCCTGACGGTATAATCAGATTTTTCGATCATGCTGATGCCCCAGAGAAGATGCTCAAGAGGGCTGCTTACCGACCGACTGACGTTGATCGCGGCCAGAGCAGCAAAAATTACAAACACCAGGGTGCCAATGACAAGAATGATGGCACGCCAGGCTTCGATATCTTTCAGATAACGGGTTTCCTGGAGGCCGCCAACGACATACAGAGAGAAAAATCTTCCCGGCAGCACGTAATACAGAGCCTCTTCACGCCCACTGACTTGCAATTTCATGGTTCTGCGGCTTCTTTGAGATGATTTCAAAAGCATCCCAAGACGAACAGATTCACTGCTCCCGGAAAAGAGCATATCGCCACGCAGGTTGCCGTATGCCTGGATGAATGGAGAAGGCTTACGAATGTAATTAGCCGGGTCGAGCAGGGAAAATGCAGAGCTGTTGCGGGGAACTGAAGACAGTTCCTGGCGATTGAGACTGGTAAAAACCCTGGTAAGGTAAAGTCGACTGATCGCATATTCATCCCATGAGATACCGCAGAAGTAGCGGATAAGTTTGTCTACCCAGACCGGAAACACAGCGAAATTAACTAACCCCATGGAAGTACGAAAGTTGTTCAAGCCTTCAAAGTTGATCAGCATAGCATAAACTTTTTCGACTCCGACTGAAGCTGCTACATGCCTGCGAATTTCTTCGAATTTGAACTGCTCGAGTTCACCTTTCTTTCCGGCCAATGGCTTCGACATCAGACCGGGAACAAAATCATCGGGGCTGAAAAAGCGCTCGACAGTTCTGCGGTACAGGTTGAGAATCAGAAAAATCGGGTCTGTCTCAGGCAATCGACCGGTTGTAAAAATGAAGCTTTTGAATCGATCGAAATATCTGGTAAAACCGCCGGCACCCATTATGACTATCGCATTGGCCTTGCGATGGTGATCTTCATTGATGTCAATACCCTCAATCAGCGGGTCGAACATTCTCTGCGCCAGTTTATAGATAAGATCTTCATTGAGAGAGTGGCCTTCAGGCAAAGATTCAGGTGCAAGCGGCTCTGAAATTTCGCTCAGGTTTGCAGCCGACTCGGCAATTTCTTCAGTTTTCAGAGCTGCGAGAGTTTCTGAACTGCTGACCAGGTTTCTGAAAGATTGCAGCAGGTTTGCATGAAACAATCTTGCCCCTGAATCTATACCACTGACAAGGTTGTGAAGATCGCGTTCAAGCTTCAGTCTGCCGCTTTCAGAAGCTGCGGTAAGAATCAGACGAAATACCGACTGCCCCATCATGAAGGGCATAAATATGGCAGCCAGGCATGCCAGAAGCAGAACACGACCGACGGTCAGCCGCATGCCCCTTCCAAAACAGAAGGTCTGCACAAAAAAATACAGACCAAAACAGGCCAACACAAGAAATATTACCCCACCGTAACCTGAATAATTCGCGATCTGGCTCTGTCTCAGGATCACTACCGGCAATATCCCGGTGCTGAACATCGGGCGACCGACGATTCCAGAGAATCTGCCTGTGTCAATAATGCTGATATTGCTGTGTTGAGCTTTGTCGGCGATTTCAAAACACGAAGCACAAACCGCCGAAAAAACCGGGTCATTTCTGAGTCTGGCAAAATTGCGGTCGGCAATAAAGGTTTTCTGCACGACGTCATAAAAAGCACAAAACTGATCAGGCCTGCTGTTTCGGCTCAAAAAGGACCGCATCGAATAAGTGGACGCAACTGCGGAAAGGTCGAAACGGGCGAAGAAGAAAGCCTTTTTGCCATTGTTGAGAGTCTGGCTGTCCCAGTAAAGGCTGACGATACCCCTGGATGATTCGAACATCACCGGCCGGGAAGCACGTAACTGCTTAAGGCCAACCTTATCGGCACTGCAGCCCAGATACTCTGCCAGCAACCGGTCAGCATTATCGACCTTGTCGGAATATTCGCTGCCAAGAAAGACATCTTGCTGCCGCTCGGCAACAAGATAATTGATTTCGACAAATTCTTCGACAAACTTACGGCTGGTGTTTCCCTGCAGGTTGACGAAATGTTCGATTTTGCCGCGGCCATCTGTGAAAGCCAGTGCCAGAGAATGTGGCGGCAACCCCTTAAGAAAGTCAGGTTCATGGTTCTTAGCCAGCAGAGCCCCTGGGTTAGTGAAAAGAGACTCGCGCAGATCATCAAAGCGGCTTTGCAGCTGAAATTCAAAATTTGCCTCGTTGCGCATACGCTCTGAAAGGTAATATGCTTCGGAAAAAATTTCCCGGGCCCGGTCAGCCCCACCGACAAGAAGAACCTCGAGCTTGAAAAGCATTAGAAACACGAAAATAAGGAGAAATGCATAAAACAGGCTGGCAGGCAATCTCATGCTTTGCCCTCCAGTTCGACAAGCTCAAAATTCTCTTCATCAACATGCAGAACGAATTCATAATTGTCGACCAGCTGAAAAACCTGCGGAGAAACGAGAATTTTTGTGAAGCGGCCATTGCGGGAACGTGATTCGAGATCTTCAGCTGCGTTTCTGGCAACACCGACAACCGTATATTCTCGACGCAAACCTGCAGAAACGCTGCCTGAAAGCAGTTGCCCCGCTTCAATGCCGATTCCGATCGCATAAGCGAAACGCCCCTGCTCCTGGCGCTGCCGGCAGATTTCCCTGTGACGCTGCATCATGGCGGTTGCAGCAGTCACCGCTTTTTGACTGGCTTCCTCGAGAGTGAGGCCATGAAAAACAGCCAGAACCGCATCACCAACGAACTGCTCGATCAGACCGCCGCAAGAGTGAATGCATTCTGACATGGCAGCGAGGTGATCATTCAGCATGGCGACAACTTCACGAACATCGTTGGCTTCGCTTATGCCGGTAAATGAACGGATATCAGAACACAGCACAGCACCGATACGGCTTTCCAGACCACTGTTTTCTTCAGATTCAGTTCTGGAAACCTGCTGATCGAGTGTGGCCGAAACAAAGCGCCCGAGATTGCGTCTTTCTTTAAGGCCTTCAACCATCTGATCAAAGGCCCGGGTGAGAACACCCAGTTCATCTTCGCGTTGCAGATGAAGTTTTTCAGAATAATCTTCGTCGGCAATTTTCTTCAGACCGTTTTCAACCCCGGCCAGAGGCGCAACCAGGTAACCGGCGGTAAGCCTGGAAATTATGATTACCGGAATGGTCATCAACAGCACCACGAGAGCAAGAACGACTTCCTGACGGAAAGCGGCTGCACGCATTGTGGTGAAATAAACTATGTTAACGAGTATCGATGCTCCGGACTTGGCGCATGGATAGGTGATAACCAGTTTGTCATCGGTATGTTCGATCAACTGACTTCGGGTTACCGACCCGAGATCGATCATTTTGCCGGCGACATGCTTAACAAGCATGGCGGCTTTGCTTCCGGGCCTTGGAAAGGCCATGCGGGTCTCGATACCGTCAAGGAATATGATGCCGTAGAAGTTCTCGGAATAGATTTCCTGCAGACTCTTGACCGTTTCCAGGAGATGATTCTCAAAAATGCGGTCGACGTCAAAACGGAAGAAATACCAGTTGCGTGGCTTACCGTCCTGCAGGATGAAATTCTGGTAAATCATCTGTTTCTCATCACCGAGATCGACAAATTCGACATCACCACGATTGCTGAGAAAAACCCTGAGAATTTCACGACCGGTTCTACCATGAAACATCGACATTTCAGGTTCTGGACCAGTCATCAATTCAGGCGCAAGAAGAAAATAGCTTTTGCGTATCCATGATTGATAGAAGAGGCGTGTCTGTTCTTCTTCAACAGGCTTGTTTCCGGGGCCAGGCATGACAAAAAGCCGATCTTTTATTCCGGAACGGTCGGGCGGATAAATATAAGCGGCACCGATATTGAGACCGGCGGTAATGAATCTCTTCTGAATATGCTTTACCGCTTTTTCCCAGGCTGATGTGTTCCATGCCGAGATGTTCTCAACCCATTCTTTTTCACGGGTCCAGCGGCGACAGGCTTCGCGGAAATCAGAGAGAATGACTTCACCTGAGGCATCTGCTTCTTCAAGACGCTGCAGAGCATCTTTGATCGCCTCCTGTTCATTTCGGAACAAAGTTGAATCGATCTGGAAAATACCGGCAACAAAGAAAACCGCGAGCGGCAGGATGCCGACAACAATAAAAGTCAAAGTCAGCCAGTCTTTCAGACTTACTCCTACCGGATGCCCACTGATGATAACCTTGCAGAAAACCAGTATCCAGGCTGCGAAGAAAAAGAGACGCAGAAGAAAACTGACCGCCGGTTCACGAAGATTAATCTCGGGGTTGTCTCTGCTGAGCACCCAGACTTCGTATGGAACTGCATAGTCAATGAAATCCCTGAATACTCGAACCCCCTGATAGTTGACGAATTTTCCGGCCGGCACGACATAATCACGTTCGAGCGGCTTTGCATTGATCCTTTCAAATAGCCCAAGAATGCGCTGACGCTGCTCGGGCGGCACATGATCATCGAATACCGGCCGGCGCGATTTATCAGAAAATTCCAGCGGCATCAGAACAGAACAGATGTCGGGATTCTGGGTGCTGAGCCGATTGGCAACAAGCTTCATAATGGCGAGGCGATCGAGTTCGCCAGGAGAAAACAGTTGAATGAAAACCAGTCTGCTGCCATCGGAGGCTTCAATAACATCCCAGCAGGCAAGACGAAGAGTTCCCTCGAACATTACCCGCGAAACTTTGCCACGCCGAAAATTTTTCAGAAGATTGAAATCGATGACCTCGCCGAAAGCACCGCGCACCAGGCCATTCAGACTGTTAACCTCTTCATCTTTGAATGATGCGGGTGAAGCGAGAGCCTCGAGAATCCGTTTGAAGAAGCGCTGTTTTTGAGCGTAAAACCCTTCTCCGGTCAGCATTCTGACCCCTTTACCCTCTTCGTAAATCCCGGCATAGACCGCAACCGGCAGAAGCTTCTGCGGAAACACTCCACGCAGGTCGGCCTGAAACTGACTACCGCTGAAATTGCGATCGAGGCCCTGGCTCTGCCTTGCCTGCTTCATTTTGTACAGGCGATATCTGATCTGCAGCTCCATCGACCAGAGAGATTTGAACATCTGCAGATAATTGCCCGCTTTATGTTCCCATTTGAGCAATTCGCGTTCATGCCGGATTAAAGAACGCTGATGCTGATTGTATTCGAGCAACCCGAACGGCAGCAGCGTCAGCACAAAAGCGAACACCAGCGGCAGAGCCATTTTTATTCTACGCTTCATCAAGCCTCTCTCACAATTTCATCATATTAACTCATCCTCAGAAGATTATCCATATTCAGCTGACATCTTTTGCCCGGAAATACTATTACTTCATCATCTCCCTGTGCGAGCTTCATGAAAATCATGCGTCTGCAAAAGCGCGCAACGGCCGACCTGATTTAATACGTTTCATAATTGGAAAATGTTCCCATTTCTCCGGACATCTTTACGAACTTTACAAACCGAATAAAAACATATAGATTGGCAAGGAAAGGAAACAGGGCATGAAAGAATATGGCATGCGGCGCTGCGCCGTTCTGATGTTGCTGGCAACTCCGGTTCTTTTTATGAACGGCTGTTGCGGTAAAAAGGCAACCATGGAAGAAGCGGGCAAAGCCTATCAGAGCGGCGATTTTGCGAAGGCAGCCGCTATTTTTGCGCCGGCCGCTGAAAAAGGCGACCCGGAGGCGCAGGTCAATATCGCTTTCATGTATTATTGCGGCATGCATGTCGAAAAGAATCATAAACTCGCCGCTGAGTGGTATCGCAAAGCCGCTGATCAGAACCATGCCAATGCCCAGTTCAGTCTCGGCACCATGAATGAAAACGGTGAAGGAATCGCCAGAAATCTCGATGAAGCATATTTCTGGTACAGTCTGGCCGAAAAGCAGGGCGACAAGGATGCGCAGCGTCTGCGCCGTGAACTTGAACTCAAACTGACCAAAGCACAGGTCACCAGCCTGAAAAAGCGCGTCTCAGACTGGAAACCCGTAAAACAATAATCAGCCGTCGTGGGTGATTTTTTCGATGAGCTCTTTTAGAACCGTCGGCGCCCGGTCATGATCGATCTGACAGGTGCCGGCGGCATGATGCCCACCACCACCGTATTTCAGCATCAATTCACCGATATTGGTTCGTGATGAACGATTGACGATCGATTTTCCGACCGCATAAACGGTGTTCTGCTTCTGAAAACCCCAGAGAATGTGAATTGAAATATTGCATTCCGGGTTCAGGGCATAGATCATGAAGCGGTTGCCGGCGTGGATAACCTCTTCATCACGCAGATCGAGAACGATCAGGTTGCGATAAATCTTCGAGCAGCGCCGCAGCTGTTCGCGAAATTTCTCTTCCTGTTCGAAATACAGGTCGACGCGTGCCTTGACATCGGGCAGTTCCATAATTTCTTCAATCGTCAGATCTTTGCAGCAGTCGATGAGATCCATCATCAGCTGATAATTCGAAATTCTGAAGTTGCGAAAGCGCCCCAGGCCGGTTCTTGGGTCCATAAGATAATTAAGGAGCACCCAGCCGGTCGGATGCAGGATTTCTTCGACACTGAACTGGGCAGCGTCAGCTTTATCAACCGCGTCCATCATTTCGGGCGAAATCTTTGGAAAGCGCTCCTGCCCGCCGTAGTAATTATAGACAACCCGGGCGGCAGATTTGGCCGAAGCTTCGATGATATGGTTCTCGCGGCGGCCTTCGTTGCGGATCGTTTCGCTCAAATGATGATCGAAAACCAGGTGGGCACCATTCACATAAGGCAGATTGGTAGTGATATCACGCTCGGTGATCTCGATCTTGCCATCCTGCATATCTTTCGGATGCACAAACTTGATGTCGTCGATCATGTTCAAGTCTTTAAGCAGAACCGCACACACCAGACCATCAAAATCACTGCGGGTAACCAGACGGAATTTCTTTTCCTCAGTCATAAAAGCTCCAGCTATTGGTTTATGCAGTCACTTTACCATGCCGCCGCTGCAATTTCTACCCCGTCGTTGTCAGTCTGCCATTCTGCCTGCATGCTTGCCTTTAAGGCCACCGGAGTGTAAACTTGTCTGAGAAAAAGCGAGGAGTGCCGAACATGTATTTTTTTGCCAGACAACGGGGCCGTGAGGGGGTTGCCATGTTTTCGGCCATCTTCGTCATGATCATCGTCGGACTGCTGGCAATGCAGTTTCATTATATGACACGCCAGGCGCAGTCTTCCGCCCATCGCTTCCAGACCTCGGAAATGGCGCGCCAGCTTGCTGCTGCAGCCATGGAAGAAGCCTTCATGTATGTTCACAGCGAAACTGCCAGCCCGGGCAGCACCTTTTTCAACAAACTGGTCAATCGCAGCAGCGATATAGATGGTTCGAGCACCAGCCTCGACAACAAAAACAGCAAGGGCATCGATGTTCCGGTAGTACTGACCCTGTCACAGGCAGCAACCATGCCGATGGGCTCGCGTCTGAATATCACCGCCACCGCCCGCATCATCGACTTTCGCGATACTGACACCACTGGCGCCAGATACTATGGCAAAGAAGGCGTAGGTACCCTCGAACTGCGGGTCACCGCCGAACCCAAACCCGAGTTCAAGAAGCAGATGCAGGGAGCCTGCACTATTACCAGACATCATGATTACAAGGTGGTTGCCATCGTCTCGAAACGCGATAATGCCATGCAACGCTCTTCTTACGCAGGAAGCTTCGCCCTCGATTACGCCCTCTTCATCCGTGATGGCCAGGAAGAATTCGAATCTCTCGTTGGTTTGAGCCTGAACCCGGCCAAACAGAAGCTCACTATTGACCAGACCGGCTTGTCAAGTGACAAAATCGGAAAGATCTATCTTGGCAACCGCCGCAGCAGTTCGGTTTATCTCAATGTCGACTCGGCACATGCCGATTTCATCCCCGAACCACGCAAGGTAGAAAAAATCGTCGAGGTCGATGACCAGACGGTATTCGAGTTGCTGCCGCAATTTTACGGTCAGGTGAAGGCACAGGCGGAAAAAGTGGTTAATGACAAGGGTGCCAGCCTCAAAGGCTTTTCGATGTCGGGGCATTCGGCTTTTTTTGAATATCAGCGCTACCCGGTTACTGACGAAGCCCTGACCACGATTAAAGACATGAAAGACTTCAGAACCGCCACTCTGCTTGGTGAAGCCAAAGCTGCCGGGCAGAAGGAATCTTCCGAAGTTTTTCCCGGCCTGGCATTCAAACCCGATACCAGCCTTCCCGAAATTCTCGAAGGCGATATCAGACAGCGCTTCTTCCATTTCGGCTACTTCTACGTCGATATGACCGGCTGCAAAATCTATGTTAAAGCTAAGAAAAGCGGCAAGTCAAAATCCGAAACCGTCGAAATAACTGATCCTGCGCTTATAAACCAATTCAAGAACCGCCGTATTCCGTGTTTCGACGCTGATCATTTTGAAGGCCTTTCAGACAACTCGATCAACCTGCGCTACCTGAAAGACAACATCGCCAACACCCACCCCGAAGTCCTCTGCCGCATCGACAAAGAAAACCGCTATCTCAAAGGTTCGAACACCACCCTGCCCCACCCCGGAATGTTTCATTTCCGCAATGCCGGTTCTCTCGACGATCCTACCATGGCTTCGGTTCCCTACGCGCACGTTAACCTCTGGACGCGTCGCAACGTCACGCCGCAGCAGCTGGAAGAATTCGGAATCTATGTTCCCGGACAGAAAAAGCTGAATCTGCGCGGTATCGTTCAGGTGACCGAAGCAATAACGCTTGGCACTGGAGGCAACATCGAAGTTGAAGGCTGCGGCGTCATCGTCGCCCCAGGCATTACCATTGCCGGAGGCATAAAGAAAAAGGACGGAACCGATTCAATATGTGTGCTTCTCACCAGAGGCTATCCGATAACCGTCAATACCTCCGAAAAGATTGAAGCAGCATTGATCAGCATCGGCAGTTCCAACCGCAACGGTTGTGTGGTCGCCAACAAGAAACTTGATCTCGTCGGCTGCCTTGCTGTCGATCGTCTCAATATGGCGAAATGGGCCGAGGGTGTCGAGCACCGGGTTCAATACGACCCCGCTTTCAAACGCAACGAAGACCTTTATCAGGTAAACCTGACCCGCTGGGTGACCTTCGAGAGGATGGTCGAACAGGACGAATGAAAAAACGCGCTTTTTCGCTGCTCGAAATCATCATTGCCATGGCGTTCCTGTCGGTGGCCATTCTTTCCATGTTCTGGATGAACAGAGCATCGAATCAGGGTTCCATGGATGCCTATTACGAATTTCTCGCCTTTTCGCTCGCCCGTGAACCGATCGAAATTTTTCGCGGCTTCGGTTATGACTACCTGAAAATGATTGCCGACGGCAACGTCTCGCCGCCGGCCTGGTACCCGGTTGGAGCTTTTAAAGACATAGAGTTCGACCTGATGTCGGATATGCAGTACCCTGCCGAAGCAAGGCTTTTTCAGAGACAGATTGAATTGACCCCGGTAAATTCGGGCAAACTCAACGGCATGCGCATCAGGGTCACAGTAGCCGCCAAAGGCCAGAGCCGCGTTGAAGTCTGGATGAGCCGCAAAAGCGTTACTCTCGAATCGCTGGTAATGGAGCGTCCCAAATGATCACAGGTCGCCGCCACGCCTTTACCATGGTCGAAATCATGATCGTACTCATCTGTACCGCTCTGTTGATGGGGCCGATTTTTCTGGTGCTGCGCTCGAGCACCAGGACTTCATTGAAAGGCATGCTGCGTATCGATACGACTCTCGAGGCACGTCGGGTGATCAAACAAATTTATGCCGACCTCAAGATGGCCTGTTTCCCGCTGCCCTATAATTCGATCTATAATTTTGACGATGTTATGCAGGTTACCGGCACTCCTCCTCACAACTCTTACCGTTTTTTCAGTTTTCCGATTCACCAGCGTCTCAATGACATCTTCGCCAGCCAGCTTGCCGGCATCAATTTCCGCAATGTTGCCGAAGTCACCTACCGCATCGAAGACAGCAAAGACCCCGATAACCCGTTCATGCGCCTGATCAGAACCGAATCTTTCGGCGGCAAAGTCAATACCCACGTTCTCAGCGATCGCATCAACTTTTTTGAAATCAAACCGGTAATGATGCAGCCGTATGGCAAGAACCAGTTCTATTTTCTCGTAACTCTTCAGCTGATCGATGCCGTACACCCCAGCGAAATGAAGGGCCGCACCGCCGGCACGAAACTCGATGAACTGCAGAAAGATGTAATTCTCGCCGACTTTTTCGACGTCGTCTACCCCGAATTCTTTCATGCCGCCTGGAATCAGACGCGGGTCAACCCGAACTGGCACACTCAGCTGCGCAGCCCCGAAGCCCCCTGAAAATACAGGATGACGGGGCAGCAGAACAAGCGCCTGCGACGACATCGGTACACATTGTCATGAATGCGTCAGTGGCTGTTGAAAAAATAATAAAAAGTTTTGCAACAGAATCTGGTCTTCGCTCGTAAGTAGGTTAGAATCGAATTTGCAGGAGGTCAGCTCATGTTCACGTTAATGCGAAGTTCTCTTTTTATCTCTCTGATGTTAATTGTATCGATCACTCTTTCAGGTTGCAGCGTCGATTTCGGCGCCATCTTCAGCGGTCTGAAAAACGTCATCGGCAGCATCAGCCAGGGCCTTGGTGGCTTCATCGAAAAGGGCGTGACCTTCGCCAAAGACTTCATCGGCAAAGCCAAAGATTTTGTAGCCCCCATCATTGAAAAGGGCAAGGAAGTCTACGGCAAAATCGCCCCGATTGCTGAAAAAGTCAAAGATGGCATCGATAAAGTTCAGAATGTCGTCAACAAAGTCAGTGATGCCGGCAACGCCATTACCGATTTCGGCAAAAAGATGACCGAAGGCGGCAATGACGCAGTTGGCAACAAGATCGATACCACTGCCGCCACCAACGAGGTAGTCGCCGACCCCGACAATGAAGAGAGTGTCATCACCATCAAACCCGCCACCGCATCCGCCACTGTCAACGCAACCGCCACCCGCGAACTGATGACTCCCCAGGAAAGAGAAACCGCTACCAGGCAGGTTACTGCCAGCGTCAACCAGGTAAGCAGTGCTATCGACACCCTCGCCAAAAATATCAAGCAGCTCAAGGTATCTGACGCCGAAAGAAAAGCGGCCGAAGAAAAGATCAGAAAGCTGCGCGACAACATGAAGCAGATCCTCAAAGATCCGACTTCTAAAGATGCTCAGGCGCTTCTCAAAGCCACCCAGACCGATGCCAACAGCCTGGCAGGCACCGCTAAAAAATATGCCGACATCGCCAAAGGCACCGTCGATTCTCTAAGCAGTGTTGTCAAGAGCTTCGACAGTAGCTTCAAGAGTATCAGTAACGCCATTTCCTCATTCAAGAAGTGATCTGAAATTCAGGAAGTTTTACCATGAACAGCCAGAACCAGAATTCCATGTGCCAGAAATGCCTCGAAGCCATTACCGGCCCAGAGTCACAGCATCTCGACCCCGAAATGCTGCACCACCTGGAAACCTGTAGTTCGTGTGCAAGGCAGCTCAAGGTATTCGAACAGTTACAACACGAAGGTTCTGCTTTCTCTGGTGACTCATTCCCTGAACTGAAGCTCAACATCATGCGGCGTCTCGAACCAGCCCTCGAACAGAGGCGCATGGCCAGGGCCGCCGCGTCTTCGACCGCTGATTTCAGCTGGCTCTGGAAATTTGTTCCGGTTCTGACCTCAGTGCTGATCGTCGCTGTTCTGCTCTTAAACAGTATTTCACCCCGGGGGAACACTCCTGCCCTGCACGGTCCTGCTGAAATTTCCGCACCTTCGGGCACAGGCTACCGGCTGGCATTGAACAATACTGCGCCGGTCACAGTCTCGCTCGACAACCCGGTAACTCTTATAGAAAACGAAACTGCCATTGTTACCGGGCCTGATGGTTCGCTTTTAAAGGTCGCGGGCCCGGCACGACTCAACGTCATGCCGCGCGGCTTCCATCTGTTGAATGGGCATCTTCAGGCCGAAGTGGTGCCAGGTCTCGGAGAATTCACCGGCACAACCCCGCACGGCCAGATCACGGTGCTCGGCACAGTATTTACCGTCGACACAGATCATCGCCATACCAGGGTTGCGGTTATTTCTGGGCGGGTGAAGGTTCAGGCCGACGGCAAAGAAGCCGTTCTTCTCGCGGCTGGTGAAAAAACCGAAATCAGTCAGCAGACCGATGTCTCGACCCAGACCGAAACAATTCCGGCCCTCGACAAAGAGTAAAAACATAAAAGCCTTAGTCAGACAGCTTCCGCCTAGCGGGAGCTGTTTTTTTCCGCCTCGATTCGCAGACGGCCCATGAGTCGGAAAAATCTTGACCGGAGTGTTGCTTCGACTTCGCCTGTTAATTCAGCAATTTCAGCAAAAGGCACCGCCTGAAAAACCCGCATTTCAACCAGAAACTTCTCGGGAGGAGTCAGATCGCGCAACAGTTCGCCAGCCGAGTGCCTGACGACGATTTCTTCTTCAGGCGTAACCGCGTGACCGGGCATTACTTCGCCGGTGATTTCGCGGCGCCGGGTATCGCGACGACATTCGTCAAAATAAAGATTGCGCCCGACTGTCATCAGCCACGAAGAAAATTTTCGGTCTTCCTCGAAAGTGTCGAGTTTCAGCATCATGCGCTCAAAGGTGGCCTGAACCAGATCTTCGACCATCGATTCAGGTGCTCTGAGATAACGAAAAAATGCCAGCAACTGGGGCAGATAACGATCTACCAGCCTGCTTAGAGCCTGACTGTCGCCTTCGCGTATCTTGCGGATCAGAGAAATATCCTCTGCCTGCCGCCTGGCCCCTGAACTGATATCGCTCATTGTCCTTCCGCTCCCGGTTCTGCTGAAAAAGCCTCGATTTCACGCATTGAGCGAATGCGGGCCAGATAACTGTTGTCGGGCCCCCTGCGGAATGGCACCAGTGAAACTCGCAACTTTGCGCCGGGATTCGGCATGCGGTAACCCTCTCTGGCCGGTGTCAGAACGAATTTTTCGCCCTGAGTGCTTTCGAATTCGACGGCGGCGTTTATTACCCGTTTCACCGTTCCTTCACGCACGAACTGATCGACGATGATCGCACCGCCTGCCGATGGGGCTGCCTCGCCACCGTGCGGAATGAACAGCACATAGAAGGCCCCGGCAGCAGCCAGAAGAATTACCAGGGCAATCCAGGAGCTTCTGGCTGAGATGAAAGCGCGCACGGTATTTACCAGAGCTTCGACCGTCTGTGCCGGAGTCAGCTTCACTTCTTCAGCTGGCGAATGATAAGCGTATGCCGGTTTCCGACTTTTCTTTTTTTCCTGTTCGGCCTGCCAGCGCTCCTGAAGCGACTCTTCCGCAACCGGCGTGCTGTCGCCCCCCGGCTGGGATTCGGCTGCCGGCTCTTCACGGTCTGCTGACCGACAGCTCTCGCGCAGTTGTCGCGCCTGTTCGGCGATCCGACCTTCATGGGCCTTTTCAATCTTATAAAGACTGTAAACGTTATCGGGAGACGGGTTGGCGGCAAAATGGCACAACCCGGCCTCGGCAAGGTTTTCGCGATCGCAGCGGCAAAGATAGTCGGTCAGCTGTTCACGAATCAACACAAAATCGAACTGTTCCATGCACTGAATGGCCATTTTCTGCTGCTCGGGGTCGGATGAGCGCAACATGGCAGACAGCGATGAAACTGCCTGGTTGAAATCGAAATTTTTGAGAATGCCCAGCGCTGCCGACTTCATGTGGACATCAGGCACTTTTAGACATTGCCCGAGAAACGGGAAAATTCTGTCGGGGTCGACTTCACCGAGATATTCGACTGCAGCCGTCGCCAGAACGACATTCTGATTGCCGATCAACCGCGATGCCATCTCTTCAAGGCCCTTTGCACGCAGGCGGCTGAGGCTGTGAAATGCCGCCGTTTTAACCTCGACATCAGTTTCTTTTGCGACGATGATTTTCTCCAGTTCAGGAACAACCGCCGCTGCTGAACCGGCATCGAGAGCCGTCAGAATCTCGATTTTCCTGCGGTCATCGGCATTACAGAATTCCTTGGCCACGAGCGCTGCGGCGTCTGGTGCCGGGCGGGAACTGGCAACTTCCGGCACCGAGGCTTTTTCCGGAGCTCTGGCGATTTGAGAATGCTGCTCAGCACCTTTCAGATAAGCCGATATTCTGCCTTTTACCGTTTCAGACAATGGCCAGGCAAGAGCCTCACGAAAAGCTTCGAGCACCACAGCCTGCTTGAGGCCATTACGAATGTTTTGATCCAGTTCAGCATCGATTTTTTCGGCATCCAGCCTGGCTGCGGTCTGCCTGGCAAACCTCAGGGCATTGCGTTTCGATACCCAGGCCTGAAGCTTACGGGTATAAGCGCTGAACTGGTCGCCAAGAATGCCGGATTTTTCGAGCAGCTTGACCGCATCGCCAAGAATGCCTCTTATCAGTTCTGCCTTGCGCTGTGGCGAACGTTCAGCAATTTCAAACAGCTTGAACGGCACCTGGACATCCGGGTTCATTTCAAGGATCCAGCCGGCTCTGATAAGCAGTTCCGGGTGATTTTCCGCTGCAAAATACTTCAGCAGCACCGGCTTAACCATCTCGAAGGGCAGAAAAGGGCAGTTCTGAATGCCGGCCAGACGATCTGAAAGATCTGGTGACAACAGCAGCGCCTGCAGGTGGTTGAGCGCTTCTTCCTTGTCGATTTTAACCAGCCCTCTGATAGCCAGAGCCTTGATCTGAGGGTCTTTAGCACTCAGCAGAGTCGGAAGATCGTTGACCAGCAGCTCAGGCTTCATGTGAACGATGGTGCGCAGAGCGGCCAGTTTAAGGGTCAGACTTGTGGAGTCGAGAAAGTCGGCAATCTGCTGGAACTTTTCTTCCGGCCAGGTGCGACAGAACGCTCTGATTACCCGGGCCGCGATCACCGGATTAACGGCAACGATGAGATCCGGGCCCAGGGGATGCAACCCTTTCGGCAGTCTGGCAGGCAGATCCGAAAGAATGCGCATTTTCTCGTTTTCGTCAGCCCTGCCCCAGGCAGTAAGAAAGTCTGTCTGCTCGCTGAATGAGGCGGCTGGTGATGCTTTCTGCCCGGAAAGGCGGCTGCGTACAGCATTGATGGCGTGACTGAGCAGAACCGAACATTCCGGGTCGTCTTCCTGTTTGCTGATTTCTTCGAGGGCTGCCAGGATTTCGGGCGATGCGCCGCTTCTGATGACCTCTTCAAGCGCAAAGATTCTGAAAGACCTTATCGGCGCCCTCAGATCATCGATCAGATTCTGTTGTTCATTCCTGCTGGTCACAGAAATATATTAGTAGAATCCGGCAGAGTTTACAAATAAATCAGGATTTTGAGGTCATGGTCCAGACTCCATCCCATTGGGGGCCGGGGTCATTGGCCATGAAATAGTGGCATCGGCCGACATACATGCGGGCAAGCTCGTCATGGCGATGCAGTCTGACGACCGATTCAAAATCGGCGAGTGCTTCTTCCCAGCGCTGTTGGCGGTAATAGTCGATCCCACGATGCGTATAGCCGACCACTTCTTCGAGAGATGGAAACGACTGCTCGTCGTGGTGGTCAAGAATCTGCATGACTTTTACCGGCTGAAGCTTACCCTTAACCCTGATCAGATCGACTTCTCTGACTTTGTATGGATGTTTCAGCTGTTCGTAGGTTTTTTCACTGATGAGAATGTCTGAATGATAGAATTTGGTAGCGCCTTCAAGTCTTGATGCGAGATTGACGCCGTCACCGATTACCGTGTAATCCATGCGTTTCATCGACCCGATGTTGCCGACCAGAACGTTGTCAGTCGCGATGCCGATACCAATGGCTATGGTTTCCTGGTTCTTGAGCATGCGCGAAGCATTGAACTGCTTGAGAACCCGCATCATGGCTATGGCCGTCGTGACCGCCCGGTCGGCATCTTCACCCGTGCTGAAAGGTGCACCAAAAATGGCCAGCATTGCATCTCCGATGAATTTATCGAGAATGCCGCCATGCTGAAACAGCGTGTCGACCATCAACGAAAAATACTCATTGAGCATGACGACTGTTTCCTGTGGGCCGAGACGTTCTGAAATAGTAGTAAAATTTCGGATATCCGAGAACAGAATACTGAGTTCCCGCATCTGCCCGCCGAGCTGCGCATCGCTATCCATGAGCTGATCGGCGATTTCCTTGGTCATGTATCTGGCAAGGGTGCCTTTCAGGCGCTTTTCGGTCGAAAGGTCTTCGAGAATCATCAGGCCGCCGACCGGCTGATCGGAAATGTCGCGCAGCGGCACCACCGACAGGTTTATCGAAGCCTTGCGCCCCTTGAGGGTTGTTAACTCGGCATCGATAAAAGAATCTGAGTCGTTGCGGGCGATGACGCGCCGCAGACTGTCGACCACCCAGTGGTTGTCGCCGGTGAAAAACATGTCGGCGAATTTTCCGAGCACCTGGCCCTCTTCGGCATCGAGAATGCGCAGGGCAATACGGTTGGCCTTTTCGATGCGGCGCATGTTGTTGACCGAGATGACACCGTTGCTCAAGCTTCTCAGAATGCTTTCGCTGTAGTTGTTGGCATTGAGAACCTCGTTGAAAAGCTTGGCATTTTCGATGGCAATCGAGGCCTGAGCTGAGAAACTGCGCAACTTGCGCTCGTCAAGACGGTTGAAAACCCCGCCCTTCTTGTTGAGAACCTGCGTTACCCCGATGATGGTGCCGGACTTGTTGATCAGAGGCATGCAAAGGATATTGCGGGTGTGATAACCGGTCTTCTTGTCGACCTCAGGGTTGAAGCGTGAATCTTTATAGGCATCAGGAATGTTTACGGTCTGACCGCTGCCGAAAACACCGCCGGCAATGCCGCGATTGGCCGGAATCCTGATTTCCTGGTCGCGCATGCCGAGCGCTACCTGCGACCAGAGCTGATCATTTTTGTCATCATAAAGAAAGATAGTGGCACGATCGCAGTTGAGAATCATGGTGACCGCTTCCATGAGCTTTTCGAGCAGCGGCTTCAGCTGCAGTTCAGATGAAATGACCGACGAAATTTCGAGCAGATGTGACTCGTTCTCACGTGCCTGCTGGGTCAGTTCGAACTGATGCGCACTCTGCAGCACCTGCGCCGAGTTGTCGGCAACCATTTCGAGAATCGCCATATTTCCGGGTGGCAGAGGAACTTCTTTGAGGTTCATCAACTCAAGAACCCCGATTATCTGACCGGTTCTGGCGATTTTTACAGGTAGACAGATGAGATTGGTGGTCTGAAAACCGGTCTGTTTATCGATTTCAGGGTTAAAAAGCGGGTTGGCATAAGCATTTGCAGAGATGATCGGCTCACCGGTCTCGAAAACCGCCCCGGCAATGCCGCGATCTGACGGAAACCTTATTTCTTCGATACTCTCGCCGACGAATACCCTTGAGAAAAGCTCTCCTGAATCGGTGTCAACAAGAAAAAGCGTACCGCGTTCGGCAACGGCAATATCTGAAGTAACTTCGACAAGCAGCTGCAGCAGATTGTCGAGAAGTCGCTCGCTGACGTTCAACAGGTCGGCAACCTGCTCGAGAATATCGGTCAGCACCCCGGCATAATCACCCTGAGCAGAAGTCTTGACGTTGATGACCATCTGTTTGATCTGGGCGTCATCGAGCTTCTCGGTGAGAATCCGGTGAATGATGTCGGTAGTGTTTTCCATGCGATCTTCTCTAATCTTAATCAGGAAATCCTGCGCACCTATTTTACCCCTTGCCCGACAATTTGCCAAGCACCCCCCTCCATAAAAAATTGCCGGGTACACTTGTTGTAGCTAAACGCAATAAAAGCAGTCTGCATCGCCGGAGTCATCCCATATCCCGGCCTGTAATCCAGAGCTTACCCTGCTTCCCTTGATGCCATTCCGGCGGACTGGATTTTAGGAAAATATGCTGATATCCTGTTGGGTAATCCAGAAAGACAGGAAAGGTAAATAGTAGATGAAAAAGGTTGATAAGCTTTTCAAAAACGCAACCGTAATGACTGTCGATGAAAAATTCAGCCAGTATCCCAACGGTGCAGTAGCTGTTTCCGGCGATTCGATCGTCGCTGTCGGCAGCCAGGAAGAAATCTGCAAAGAATACGAAGCCGCCGAAGTGCTCGACTGCCATGGCAAGATTCTCATGCCCGGCCTCATCAACGGCCACACCCACGTGCCGATGACCTTGCTGCGCGGCCTGTCTGATGATTTGCGCCTCGATGTCTGGCTGATGGGTTATATCATGCCAGTCGAACGCGAATTTGTTTCACCCGAAATGGTCACTCTCGGTACCAAAATTGCCTGCGCCGAAATGATCCGCTGCGGCACCACCACTTTCGCCGACATGTATTATTTTGAAGAGCATATCGCCAAAGCGACTGCCGAAGCCGGCATGCGTGCCATCTGCGCCGAAAGCGTCCTGAAATTTCCCGCTCCTGACGCCCAGTTTTACGAAGAATCACTGACCCGCACCCGCACCTTCATCGAGCAGTATCACAATCATCCGCTGATCGTTCCGGCCATCGCGCCGCACGCTCCCTATACCTGCACCCCCGAAATCCTTCAGGCATGCGCCTCGATCGCCCGTGAGTTCGACGTGCCCCTGATGATCCACCTTGCCGAAACCGCCTGGGAAGTCGATTCATTGCGGTCCGAGCACGGCGTTCCGGTAGTGCCTTACATCAAGCGCCATCACCTGCTCGATACCAAACTGATCGGTGCCCATCTCGTGCATATCGACGAAGGCGAAATCCGCGACCTGGCCAAACACGGCTGCGGTGGCGTCCATAACCCGTCATCGAACATGAAACTCGCTTCCGGTACCGCTCCGGTAACCAAGATGGTCGAGCTCAACATGAACGTCAGCATCGGCACCGACGGCCCTGCTTCCAACAATGACCTCGATATGTTCGAAGAAATGCGCCTCGCCTCGTTCCTCGGTAAACTGCAGACCGGCGATCCGACTTCCCTGCCCGCCAAGACCATCATTTACATGGCGACCCGCGGCGGCGCCAAAGCCATGCATCTCGACAAGATCACCGGTTCGATCGAGCCCGGCAAGCGCGCCGACATGATTCTCGTCGACATCAACCCGGTTCACAATGCGCCGCGTTTCATGCGCGACCCCGATGGTCTCTACGCCCAGATCGTCTACGCCGCCAAGTCGACCGACGTTTCGCACGTCATGGTCAACGGCGCCTGGCTGATGAAGGAACACCAGCTGCTGACCATCGACGAATCGTCTCTGCTCAGCGAAGCCAAAGCCTTTGCCGCCAAAGTCGACAAATTCCTCATGGAAAGAGAACAGTCGCTGCTCTCGAAGCTCGTCACCATCGGCGGCGCCACCCAGGAGGAAAGTTTCGAAATTCAGACCAAGGTCAGAATCGAAGATGCAGCGGCGGTCATCGAAAGAATCAACATGCCCGACATCGTCATCGAACAGAAAAAGCACTACAAGCAGTTCGACACCTATTTCCGCTTCAACAATACCGACCAGATGATTCGTTACCGCGAAGACGAACTGATCGATGAAAAGGGTGCAGTTAAAAACGTGCGCTCGCGCCTGACCCTGATCGGCGATGCCAAACACGGGGTCGGCTCAGACAGCAAGATTCTGCTGTCGCGCAGCCGCTACCTGGCTTCGGCCGGCAACTCCCTGCGCTTCTACCGCGAATATTTCCGGCCTGATTCTGTGTTCGAAGTGCAGAAAGACCGCCAGAGATTCCATATCATGTTCAAGGGTATCAAGTTTTTCATCAATGTCGACACCATGGTTCAGCCCGAAATCGGCAAATTCGTCGAAATCAAGAGCAAAACCTGGAGCCGCATCGACGCCGAGCAGAAGACCAAGCTCGTATCGTCACTGCTGAGCTTCCTCGGCCTCAAAGCCGATGCCGCCATTCACGAAGACTACCACGAAATCAAATAACTACCATAGAAAGGGCGCACCGCTGACTGCGGTGCGCCCCTTTTTTCAGATGAGAGGTTATATGTCGCAGCAGGGAACCATCAAACGCTATTCGTTGATTATCAAAAAGGTCGAAGAGGATTTTTACCCGAATTTCAAACAACTGACTGAATACCTGCACGAGAAGGGCTTCGAGGTTTCGGGGCGCACGATTCAGCGCGATATCGAGCAGCTCGACGCCGAGTTTGGCCTCAAGATTTCTTATTCGCGCCAGCACAACGGCTACTTCATCGCTGAAGAAGACAAGATTCAGCTCGAACCTTTCATGAAGTTCATGGATGTCTTTCACACCGCCGAGGTTCTGCGCGACAGCCTGGCAAACAGCCGCGAAACGCTCGACTGCATCGCTTTCGACACCGCCGAGAGAATGCAGGGCATCGAGTTTCTGCAGCCGCTGCTGCAGGCGCTCAGGGAAAAGCGCCCCGTGAGTTTCAATTACAAAACCTTCTTTGAAGCGCCGCCGCGCCGCCACAGCGTCCATCCGTACCTGCTCAAGGAATACCAGAACCGCTGGTATCTGGTCGCCTGTTACGAAAACGCGCAGAAGCTCTATGTATTCGGGCTCGACCGCATAGCAGAGCTGAAGATCAGTGATGAGCAGTTCGTGCCCGACCCCAAAATAGACCCGCGCCGGAAATTCAGGGACATCATCGGCATCACGACTGAAACAGGCAAAATGGAAAAGGTTGTTCTCTCGTTCACGCCGCAGCAGGGCAATTACGTAAAAGCGCTGCCGCTGCATCATTCGCAGAAGCCGATCTGCGACAACGATAAGGAACTTCAGGTCGAGCTGTATCTGGTGCCGAATTTCGAGCTCGAACAGAAAATTCTCATGCATGGCGAACTGGTAAAAGTTCTCAAGCCCGCCTGGCTGGCCCGCAACATCAAACGATCCCTGCAGCAGGCCCTCGAACAATACACCTGACGGGCTTGAGACAATTCGGGCTTCAGGCGGCGGTGACGCTGTTTTTGCGGCCTTTGATGAGCACCAGCTTTTTTTCGGGCATGGCAGCCTCGTTGCGCGCTTCGGCGACCACTTCGTGCAGGCGGGCGCGGTAGGGCAGATGCCGGCTGCTGAAACGTGCCAGGCCTTCCGGCGTCGCGAAGCGGGTGAGAAAATCGTTGAACGTTTCGCCGTTCATCGACGGGTTCTCTGAAAGGTAGTGCGCAACTTCGAGCAGCAGGCGCCGTTCCTGCCTGATCACGCGACGGGCCGCCCGATAAGCCTTTTTCAGATATATTTTCACTTTATTTTCACTCTCACTGACATCGTGTATAACACCTGACATTCCAGGGTTTATATTGTATCTGGCCACTTCGTGCGTCATGCCGCAACGCTGAATCATATCGGAGATAATATCGGTGGCACGGTCAATATCATCCGAAGATCCTGCCGTGGCATTGCTGCAGCCAAAAATTATTTTTTCGGCGGCCAGACCGGCCAGAAAGCAGGCGGCTTCACTTCTGAACATGGCAAAAGATCTGGCTTCGCGCGGCTCACGCTCATGTAAAGTATAGCCATCAGAGCCTGGCATCGATGAGCGCGAGTAAATTTCTTTCGGCAGATGCCCAGTGAGAATTGCATAAGCGATTGCGTGACCGGCTTCATGCACCGCAACCATCGCCTGCTTATCATCAGGCACCGGCGGCTCTTTTCTTATTTTGAAAAGGGTTACAGGAATCTCTTTCGCAAACAGTCTGGCAGAGCCACTGTGATAATCGCAGACGATCTGCCGGTTTTTTACGCTCATCACGATTCTTTCAACCGGCTCGCCGGTCGAGAATACCGAGGCATAAATGCGCCCAAGATTTGCTCTGACCAGCTGATTCAGGCTTGAAACCAGCGGTCTGACGCCCTGGGTCGGAACCACGCCTTCCTGGTAAATAAGCTCTTTCAGGCTGACTTCAAATTCAAGGTGCACCTTCTTTTCCTGGAAAAAGCGCTGCGCAACCCGGTCGAGTTCGATTTCTATCAGCTTCTGAAAAGACTGCCGGCTCATCGAGGGGTAAATCACGTGGTTATTGCCGAGTCTGGCAATCTGCTCAGGCCTGAAGCGGCTTTTAAGAGCCTGTTTGATCTTATGGATCGTTATGCCGAGGCTGCTGCGGTAGAATACGTCAGCATCGACTTCACCGTTGAAGTTGTCGGCAGAGGAATAGGCTTCGTCGATGTTGCCCATGACGAAGATCAGCAGATTCGTGAGTCTGATGTGGCTCTGCCCCTGAATACTTTTGATAAAATCTTTCAGCACCGCAAGGGTCTGC
>CAYYUI010000005.1:526-117057 GCA_964474705.1 uncultured bacterium | reverse complement strand
CCACCTGGGTGTAAACCAGGAGCTCTTCCAACTGAGCTAAGCGCCCTTGTCACGAGAACACAGTGATGTTATCATTAACCTGCCGGGCTGTCAACAAAAAACTATTTTTTTTCTCTTCAGAAGGTGACAACCTTCTGTACCTGATTGATAGCTTCGAGCAGGTCAAAATGATTTGCCAGCTTACCTGATCGCAGCGAATTCTTCATATCGAGTTTATCGAGGGCATGGCCGGCAACGAGAATACGAACCCCGAGACGCTCGATTTTGTTCAGAGTAGGCAGCAAGGGACTGCCCTCGACGCAGGCCTTAACGGCGTTATTCCAGAAAACCAGTGTTCTGGGCACCAGTTCACTTTCAGAAAGAGTGATCAGAATATCGCGGAAAGAGCTTTTGCCAAGGTCGTCGTTTTCTCCGATGTAGAGGCGGGTAAACATCATCAGATAGTTGGAAATTTTTGCAGAGGGTACCCACACCCTTTTTTCAAAGTAGACACCCTCGAAATAACTGTGATCAAGTTCGCTTCGCTGGCTCAGTGGAACGGTCCTTTGCTTGAATTGGCATCGCGATACATTATACTCTATATTTCGGCTGCAAACCAATTTTAATTGACAGTAATGCTTGACACTCCCTGAACCCTGTGCTAATGTCTTGGCTTACAGGGTGATGTTAGTACATGGTACAGGAAGTCGCCTGCTGCAATGTAAATTCAAGACGCCCTTCATGGATTCGCGAAAGGAGACTTGCTCAAAATGATGAAACGTATCTCTGTTTTTCTGAGTGTTCTGCTGCTTGTATCCGTAGCTTTTACCGCTACTGCCCAGGAAAAGGTGCTTCTTGAGTATAATCCCGCTCCCGGCACTACGGCCAAATACAAGATGAACATTCGCGGCAACACTATCGTCACTGCCTACAAACGTGCTCAGAGAACCAACCTCGAAACTGCCATGACCATCGAGCAGAAGGTAACCGGCGTTGACAAAGACGGCAACATCGACATGGCCACTACTATTCTCGATGGCACCATCACCGTTAACAACACTCCGACCGTTCTGCCCAACCTTGGCCAGATCATCAGCGTCAAAATGGCAAAAGACGGCGAAATCATCTCCTCCACCGGAATGGATCAGCAGGGTGGCAACTTCAACCAGATGCAGATCAAATTCCCGAAAGAACAGGTCGGCGTAGGCTCAACCTGGACTTCCAACATCAAACCGAATCCGCAGCTTCCGATCCCGATGGATGTTAAATACACCGTTATGGGTTTTGAAAAAGTCGGCGGTGAAGAATGTGTAAAACTTCAGTCTGAAGTCACCAGCGCCCAGGGTTCCGCCGGCAGCATCAACCTCGATGTCAAAGCCAACGGCAACATCTGGTTCGCCTACAAAAAAGGCATCATGATCAAGAACGAAGTTACCTCGAATATGGTTATGCTCATGGAAAACGACCTGGGCGGCGGCAAGAAGGAAACTATCGAAACCCGCATGAACCTCAGCCTCACCATGGGTCTGACGAAATAATTTCGGGGTACCTTGACGCACTCGCTTTTGATTCTTATAATCATAAACAGATTAACAACAGGTCTTTGAAAAACCTAACGGAATCCAGTAGCGAAGCGTAAAAACGGAACAAATTATCTTTGTATCCGCTACCGTAAATTACGAAACTGGAGCTCCGCTTTACCCGAAGCGGAGCTTCTTTTATACAACCCGATACTTACCCGGTATCGACTTTACCTACCTACCCTCAGTTCTCGTGTTCTCGTTCTCTGTTCTGAGACGAAAGTCTCCAATGTCCTTGTCCCGACTCTCAACAGGAGGAACCATTATGAGGTTGAAACGCAGTCTATTGAAAATGATGGCGACAACCTTGGCCGTTGTCATGCTGTTGACAGCCTTTGGAACCAGTGCCAATGCAGGCCTGTTTTCGAAGCTCAAAGAAACGGTTAAGAACAACCCTGTGAAGACAGCTCTCGCTGGTGTTGCAGCCGTAGGTGGCGCAGTTCTTGCAGCTCCCTACATAGCCAGTGCAGTTGGTTTCGCATCAGGTAGTGTCGCAGGCATCATCGGTGGTGGTACCGCAGCCGTAGCAGGTGCTGGTGCCGGTCTCGCCGGTATTGGTGCAACAATCTGGGGTGGCCTGAGTGCCGCCGGCGGTTTTGTAACTGGTGCCCTGGGTGCAATTGGTGGAGCTATCGGTAGCGTATTCTCCGGAATCGCAGGCTTCATCGGCGGCATCATCGGCAGCCCGCTCTTTATCCCCGCTCTGTGCCTTGTTGGCGTAGCAGTTGTCGGTTATCTGCTCTGGAAGAAATACAAACGCCAGAATCAGACAATCAGCAATGGTGGCAATCTGCCCACAGTCGCCGGAAGTGAAATCGCAGTAAGCGGTAGCGTAGGTGCTCCTACCAACACCGTTCCACAGGTCGAAATTCCGGTAACAGGCTCTGTATCTGCTCCCGAAGCAACCACAACCAACACTGCGGCTGCCCAGGAAACAGTTGAAGCAGCTCCCGCCGCAAATGCATCGACCGAACTGAAATCCGCTCATGCAGCTTACATCAAGGCTTACAACAAATACATCAACATGGTTACCAACATCGGTGGCACTGAAAACCCCGACGAGGAACTCAGATCGAACCTGCTTCGCACTGACACTCAGACCGCTCTGAATGACTACCGTGAAGCTTACAACAAGTACATCACCCTCCTTCGCCAGAGCAATTCGAAGTAGCTGATGCAAAAAAAGCCCCGAACCTTATGGTTCGGGGTTTTTTGTTTTCCGGAAACTTAACTACGGGTTAGATAGAATCCATGCCAGTCGCCGTCCACCTTTTCCTGAAGATTCACCCAGCCATTACGGGCAAAAGCTTCTTTAACTACCGGTGCATTTGTCGAGTTAACCCCTGAAAAGATGCCCCAGCCGCCCTTTTTAACCCAGGGCGAAAAAAACGGCAGATATTCAAGAATTACCGGCGAGGTGATGTTGGCAACAATGCCGTCAGCTTCAATTTCGGGCTTGTACCTGCCCAGATCGGCACAGATCATGGCCAGCCGATCAGAAATACCATTCAAAGCTGCATTTTTGCGCATATTTTCAACGGCAGCGCCTTCAATTTCTATGGCAACACCGCCTGCAGCATCATGCTTCATCAGATAAAACGAGAGAATGCCGCTGCCGGCACCGAGATCGAAAAAAAACTGCCCCGCCGGATTGATAGCAGTCAAAAATTCGAGACAAAGCCGGGTAGTTTCATGAGTGCCGGTGCCAAAAGCCATGCCAGGGTCGATCAGAATGGTTGTCGTCGCCGGGTTTTCCTCCTGAGGGAGCGGTGCTTCCCAGGGGGGGCGTATGACAATGCCGCTGCCGACGCAGATCGGTTTAAAATGTTCCCGGAATCCGGCCATCCAGTCCTGGTTGTCGCTGTATTCTTCAGTACCGAGAGCCGTCGCCGGCAGCGAAAAATCTTTGAGCCAGTTATTTATCGCCTCTTCAATTGCTGCAACATCCTGCTCGACAGTTGAAGCCACGAAACTGACGATAGTCTCGCCGGTATAGACAAAGTCTGTCTCACCGGGGCCTTCGTCGCGAATCTGCGGGCTCGAAAAAACGCCGACTCCGAAACGGTCGGCAAGACCCAGCAAAGGTTCCTCATATTCAGATGGAATTCTTACGTTAAACCGTCTCAGCACCTTGATCAGCCTCGTTTCTGAATTTTTTTGATGCGGCCCTCGACCTTTTCAAGCATGGCCTTGTCTCCGCGGGCGAGTTCTCGCAACTGCGCAAGCACAGTCAGAGCCTTTTCGGGTTGTCCCATGGCTTCGAGAGCTTCGGCTTTGCCGAGCATGGCAAACTTGTCTTTCGGGTCATATTCTTCGAGCACCTGCTCAAAGGTGCGTAAAGCTCGGTCGTTGAGGCCAACTTCAAGAAACATGCGTCCGAGAACGTTGACAGCATAGACATCGTCAGGTTCGTAATTGAGAGCGAACATGAGATTGTAAATAGCATTCGGAAAATCGCGGCGATCCTGATAAGCTTTGGCCAGGTTATAATAGGCGAAAGCATAGTCGGGCTGAATCTCGATCGCTTTCTTCAGATAGTTGATTCCGTCGTCGTAACGCGCCTGCATGACCAGCAGTTTGCCCATATTGCTGAGGGTGAAGGCATCTTCGGAGTCGATGTTGATCGCCATGGCGAAATGCTCTTCAGCCTGTGCCTGCATGCCTTTATCCATGTAGATCATGCCCAGATTTTTCAGAATCGAGCATTTATCGGCGGCGGTGGCTAAAGCCGAGTTGAAATGCTCGCGGGCTTCATCGAGGGTAGAGGTTTCCAGACAGATGCGGCCGATATAATAATGGGCATCACTGTTGTTGGCATCGATGGAAAGAACACGATTAAAATGGCCCTGCGCGGCCGGGTAATCACATTTTTCTATGGCGGCACGGCCAAGCAGCACCATTGCCTGGGTATTCTGAGCTTCTTTTTTCAGGATTTCGCCGGCCAGCTTGACAGCTTCAGCTGATTCTCCAAGTTCGAACATTACTGTTGCCAGGCTCAACTTGTTGTACAGATCGGAAGGATTGACTTCGAGGGCCTTTTTGAGAATCTCGACGCACCTGGCGTAGTCACCTTTCATTCTATATGCCAGCGCCAGAGAATTTCTGGCGTAGCGGTCGCTCGGGTTCATCTTAACCGTCTGTTCAAGGGTTGAAATAGCCTTGTCGATATCGCCCTGTTCAAGATAGGTATTGCCAAGCAGGTAATTGGTGTAAAGGTCTTCCTTCTTCACTTTCAATGAACCGTCCAGCAGTGCCCGGGCGCCGGCGAAGTCGCCTTTGTCCTTGAGCACCATGGCAAGTTTGTTCATGGTGTAGATGTCATTGGGCTTCAGTTTCAGCGCTGCTTCGAAAAACTTCTGCGCATCATCGAGAAGATTCAGCTTCAGCGCCTCGCTCCCCCTGGTATAGGCTTCCTGAAAATCCATTTCTGACTCCTTGTATGTCGTTACATATCTATGTCAAGATCGGCTTTCAACGCGGTAAGTGAGGCCACCACCTGGCGGCGCACCATCGGATCCTTGTCGGAAAGTGCATTGATCAGAGGTTCGACGCCCTGTGCCATGCCAAGTTTTCCCAGGGCATAAGCGGCCGATGCACGCATGTTACTCTCTGAATCTTTGATCATCCGGGAAAGCAGCTCGAAAACCTTCAGATCGCCGTATTTTCCAAGAGCGATGAGAATGTTGGCCTTGACACGGTTATCCTGCTCATCGACGAGCAGATTGAGAAATTCGTAAACTCGTTTGCCGCCGATCGCTTCCATGGCTTCAACCGCGTTGGCCTTGACACGGCGGTCGCCGGAGCGCAGCTTTTCGGTGAGCAGAGCAATGTGCTCTTCACTGCCGACTTTGCCCAGAACGGCAATTGCCCGCGAAAGAACCTTCGAGTCGGTTTCTTCAGCTACGGCTTTTTCGGCAAAACTGCGGGCCCGATCAGGGCTTATCCGTTCGACAACATCCATGACCTGGTATCTGACTTCGGGATCGCCGTCTTTGTACCATTCAAGCAATCGTTCAGGTTCGGCCGACTCGATACTGCTCTTGAGAATGCGCAGAATCATGATTTTGGTCCAGGAGGTGGCCCCGACGAAACCATTGACCAGTTCGGAAGTATCTTTGAAATTCCCGACTACGAAGGCATTCATGCGCCCCTGCTCACCCGAAAGAACTTCAAGTTCGTCAAAGTTGACAACATCTTTGAGCAGAACGTTCACTTCGCGGCTGACGATAACTTCATCGCTGTCCTGAACCCGCGCCAGAGTGCGGAAATCGGCAAAACCATCACCGATGAGATCGGTAGCTTCAGAATTTTCACCAAACTGACCGCGAATCATTTCCATGGCATGCAGCGTCAATTTCGGTGCGAATGGAAGATCCTGGCGACGGCCAAGATCTCGCGCCAGAAGCTTTGCAGCATTCAATGCCTTCAGAAGCGAATCGTGACGGTTGGGAAAGGTGAAGAGCACCAGGATTCCGGAGGGGAAAAGCTGGGTACTGATGTTCTGACCGGGCTGAACCACCTTACGCAGACAATTGAAGCATTCCTGAACCGCCGAAAAGATGCGGCTGCCTTCAACCTTGCTGATCGATTCATCGATTCCGCTGAAATACAAAAACATAGATACGGCAAAAAGCTTCTCACCATTTTTTTCATGGCCTGAAAGCGCTTTCAGCGTTCGTTCAACGATGCTGCGACTGACATACTGCTGCAGACCGCGCCCGATCATATCACGTTCTTTCATGCTCATGAGCATAAAGTTGAAGGCATGTGCCAGCTGCCCGAATTCATCATTGCGTTCAATGTAGATATTCTGACGCAGGTCACCGGCGGTAACCTGTTCCATTGCTCTGATGAACCAGGAAATTTCTTTCGATATCCGGCGGGCAAGCAGATGCATAAAAAACATCAGCAGAAGCAGAGCCGCAACAAAAAGCAGCACTAGACGGTCGCGGACCAGTGCCAGAGGCTCATAGCGACTGGCATTGCGCCAACCGACCTTGATGGTGCCGAGACGATGCCGACCGCTCATGACCGGCACAAGAGTTTCATACATATCAAGCTCGTCGAGTCTGAAAACAGCCGGTTGTTCAGAGTTCAGGCTGCGCAGGTAATTTTGATCGTTCGAAGCACTGCTGCCGGCCCGCGTCGAATCTGAGTGAAAAATCACCTGTTCGTCTTTTATCACCGCCAGATAACCGAAGTCTTCATTGGCGGAAAGCAGACGCAATGACTCACGCAGATCATGGTCATCACCGGTTTCTATGAGTCGACCCGCTGAAGGAGTGAACATCTTGGCGGCATAAAGCGCCTGTCTGACGAATGTTTCGCGCCACTGCCCATCGTACCAGTTCTGCAGGGTAACCCGTGAGGCCATGAAGAGAATAAGAATGACCAGCGCCGAACCGCCGAGCAGCGAATGCTGCAGGTTGGAGGCGTGGTGACGGCGCACGAACCAGGCAGCAGCCAGGGCAAGCATGATCAGAGAAAAAACAAGGGTATTTCTGAAACGGACATGCGACACTCTGGCTTCTTCAGCAGCACGGAAAAAACCGACCCGCAGAACGACCTTACGGCCATTTCCGGTGATGATCGGCATAACAGCCTCGACCAGCGATGTGGTTCGTGAAGTATCTTTGAATGGAATAAGCTTGAAATGAGAAGACTTCAGGGCTTCTTCTTCAATTTTCTCGAGCACGCCGACCGGCATGGCATAGTTTTCCGAACGGGCAAGAAGAGCTCCGTCAGACTGCTGAACGGCAGCGTAGGCTATTGCCTCTTCGGCAAGAAGATTGGAAAGACGCGGTGAAAGGTCGATGCGGCGCTCGAGCGAATCGGCGATTTCACGGGCCAGCATCTTGACCAGCATGACACGGCGATTTTCGAAGCGGGCTTCGACTTCTTCAATGTCAGAAACCGTGAAATAATAGGCAAAACTTGCCAGGGAAAGGATGACAAAAAAGATCAGCACTCTTTCGAGCAGTCTTGAATCACGGAAAATCGTCATAGGGTTATTTCTGCCGGTTCTCACGCATAGTCATGCGTATAAAATGGGCGGCTATCTTTGGATCGAACTGTGAGCCACTGCAGCGCTCGATTTCTTTCAAAGCTTCTTCGACAGTCATGGCCTTACGGTAAGGCCGATCGGTAGTCATCGCATCAAAAGTGTCGACTACACTGACAATTCTGGCCAGCAAAGGAATGTCTTCGCCTTTAAGGCCTTCAGGGTAACCCTTGCCATCATATCTTTCGTGATGGTATCTGATGATCGGCACAATCATTTCAAGAAATTCGACCTTGCCGAGAATGTGCAGACCGAGATCGGGGTGCGATTTGATGATCTCGAACTCTTCGTCGTTCAACCGACCGGGCTTGTTGAGAATTCCTTCGGGAATACCAATTTTACCGATATCGTGGAGAAGACCGCCGAGCTTGATCTTTTCAACTTCTTCGGGTGGCAGGCCATATTCGGCAGCCAGCCGAATAGAAAGCTCGGTAACCCGCTCCGAATGGCCGCGGGTATAACTGTCTTTGGCGTCAATAGCGCTGGTAAGAGCCGAAAGTGTGTCGATATAAGCCCGTTGCAGATTGTTGAACAAATCGGCGTTTTGAATAACGAAGCCCACCTGGCTGCCGAGAATCTTCAGCAGGTCAAGATCTTCAGGCCGATAGGAAAAATTGCCGCGCTTGTTGGCGACCTGCATGATGCCGAGCAGCTTATCGCGAGGTTTCAGCGGCATGACGATCGTATCGCGAAGTATCAGATCAGGAATCTTGTGCATTTCGCACAGCTTGAACTCGCTGGTTTCAAGGTTGGTAATCATACGAAATTTTTCATCACGACGCACGGTTTTGATCAGATCGGTAAAACCATCTTCAGAACCTGGAGCGAAAACCCGGTCGCCACCGCTGGTCAGCAGTCGGAAAAAATACGGCTGCTGATCGTTTTCTCTGATCAGAAAAAGGCTGGCGACATCGCTCTCGGTGCCATCGCTGGCAATTGCGAGAAACTTGTCGACCAGCGATTGCAGATCGATATTTGATACTATTTCCTTGCCGAGGATGAAAACATTACTGAGAACCAGAAGGCGCTTGAACATGCGTTCGTAGAGAATGGCACTCTCCAGCGATGCGGCCGCCTGAGATGCAAGAATCGGCAGGATTTCGCAGATATTGTCAGGTGCATTGGAAGTGAGTTTAAGGCCAATCAGGCCGAGAATGCGATGCCGACGCACCAGCGGCAGCAGAATGAAATCTTCGATAGTTATTATCGGGGCTTCGGATTCCTGCCAGCGCGGGTATTCAGCTCTGAACTGGGCCCGAATCTTTTCCATTTTTTCTTCGAGAATGACGTTGCTGATACGCACATCCAGTTCTGAAGGGTCTTTGCCGGCCAGCGAAAAGAACGACGACTCAGCTTTACATAGAATCAGAGCCTTTTTCAAAATTGCGCGCAACAGCGAATCGAGCTCAATAAAGAAGCCGGTCTCGTCAAGAGTGAGAAGTTCCTGGATCTGACGTTTCAGTATTTCATTCTCACGCTGCAAAGACTCTTTATTACAGCTTCCGCCGGCAGGGTTCATCCATGAGATATCAAACATAATGCCGATTTTACCATGTCAGGGCGATTATTACAATCATTCTTCTGTAAGGATACGGCCTTCGATACCCAGACTGACCGGACCCGATGCCGTCAGGCGCGATATGTGATCCCTGACCACGTCACGCTGCTGTCGGCCAAGTCTGACGACACTGCCACGCTGAAAAGGCAGGAAATTATCGCCGCCATCGGCAAGAAAGTTATTGGCAGCAACCAGGTATTCTCTGGCCGGATCAATTTCTGCTTCACCAACCATGGCTGACTTGAGGCTGTAATCATTGGCATTTCTGTGGCTGAAAACATAGCGCATACCCGATACCTGCAGAACGCCACGCTGAAGACTGGCCGACAGTTGCAGAAGTTCGAGAAGATCGCTGCCCTTGAGGTTCATCAGCACGATTTGATTATCGAAAGGCATCACAGTATAGAGGTCTCCCAGAGTAAAATCACCGGCCTGAATATTGCTCTGAATGCCGCCACTGTTCTGCAGAGCAATCTCGGCACCGGTTTCGGCGCGCATTGCATCGGTAATCAAATTACCGATCGGGCATTCTGAAGAATACGATTTGTTGTAATCGCCGGCAAAGCTGCCAATCAGGCTGTCGCGGAGGTTACGGGTTTCTCGGGTCGCCAGTTCTACCAGAGCGGCCACTTCAGGGTCAGGAGAAATTTCTGCATTATCGACAGAGATGCGGCGACCGGCGATTTTCGCAATACGCACCGGAGGCGGAGTTATTTCGAGGTCAAGAACATCGATTTCCTTGGTCTGATTGTAGCCACTGACCGTGGTAACAACAACGCCATCTTTTTTGAGAGGCGGCGGCGCTTCGATATCGAAATCGAGAAGCACGCAGATGTCGGGAGCCGCCGAAGCGATTGCCCGCCATTCGGGCAGGGTAATACGATCACGGCTGTACTGGGTCAGGAGAACCACGAGGTCGACACCGGCTTTACGCAGGGCGGAGACACGCAACTGCAGGGAATCATCAGGCACGGAAAATTCCAGCCCCTCAACATTAGCCCTGGCGGTAAGATTTGGGGTAGCCGGCGGAGTAATACCCAGAACACCGATTTTTAAACCCATGCCGGGGTTGAGAATATGTTCAGGCGATAGATAGGCCGGGGCCCGACCGCTGCCACTTTCAGTGACATTCGAGCTTACGAAGGCGAAATCGGCCTCGTTTATCAGCTCAGCCAGACGTTTACTGCCATAGGTGAACTCGATATTGCTGACGAGCATCGCTTCGATGCCTAGGGCGTTCATGATTTTGATTATCGTCGAACCCCTGGTGAAATAGGAATCTGCTGTACCGGAAATCTCGGTTCCGATGGAGAAAACGTTGTATGGCTCACCGGAAAAAGATGCAACCGTTTCTTTGATGACCGTTGTCTGACCGGCGGCTCCACCCATCCGGCGCCCCTGATAGGGCTCGAACCTGGCTTTGAATGGCTGAATTCGGCCACGACCCATTCCGGTCAGGACCAGATGATACTTTCGATTCTGGCCAGGGTAAGCCAGCCAGAGGATCGTTATAATCAGAGAAATTATCGAAGCGACGAGAAATATCTGCCCAAAGCGAACTTTCATTACCTTCTCCTGCCTCTCATTTTATGGCCGACAGGCAGCAAAGGCAATGAATTTTTTGCCATGAAAAAAGGGCCGCTCCATATGGAGCGACCCTTTTGCTTTCTCTGGCTTAGAAGCCGTCGATTTCGTTGAGTCTCTTTTCGTAGACTGCTTTTTCAGACTTTTCAGCCACATGGCCGAAACCGTGTTTGATGCCTTCTTTTACCTGGGTGAGGACGTCTCTGATCAGCTTGCGGCTTTCAGGATCGAAGTCTTTCATCTTATAGGTAAAGTAGCTGAAGTACTGACCAGCGTTGCCTTTGTTCTGCTGCAGATCCCAGACGATTACCTTGACCAGCATGCGGGCATTGGCTTCGCGGCTTTCGTAGGTTGAATTCAGGTTGCTCTGAACATCCATCGAATAGCTCATACCGGGCTGGGCAGCCTTTTTGAAGGAGGTTATGTCGCCGGACTGTCTGACGATATCGTTCATCAGCATGCCCATGGTTCTGAGTGACATCTGGACATCCTGCTTGGGAGCCTGACCTGCCTGGCCAGCCTGACCAGCCTGGCCTGCCTGGCCGGCGTCATCAGACTGTTCACCCTGCGAACCCTGGCCTGCCTGACCGGCGTTATCACCGGGCTGTTCGGGAGCGGGCTGTTCGGGAGCGGGCTGTTCGTCACCGGGCTGTTCTGGAGCCGGCTGTTCATCGCCTGGCTGTTCGGGAGCGGGCTGTTCATCGCCTGGCTGTTCGGGAGCGGGCTGTTCATCGCCTGGAACCGGAGCCGGGTTGTCACCTTCGGGCAGTTCGGGGAGAACCGGATCTTCAGGGGCAGGAGTCGGAGCGGGCTGTTCGGTTTCGCTGCCGGGCATCGGAGCAGGTTCGGTCGGAGAAGGTTCGGGAGCCGGCTGACCAGGATCTGAAGGAGTCTGGCCTGAGTCGCCACCGGGGAGACCTGGTTCATCGCCTACCGGAGGCAACGGATCTTCGGTCTGGCCGGGATTGTTACCCTGACCGGGGTTATTGCCCTGGCCCGGATTATTGTTGCCCGGCTTACATTCGAGCTTTCTCCAATGGCCTTTGATCCATTTGCCATTTTTGTCATAGTGGCCACATACCCATACGCGGTTCTTGCAGCCGAAAACTTTCTTCTTCAACCAGACGCCGCTGTCTTTAACAGCATTGTTGATCTTGGCACCGGCAACCTTGATGGCTTTGCCGGTTTTGATGGCGGCATTTTTGATAGCTTTGCCAGTCTTTTTGACGGCAGTCTTGATGGCTTTGCCGGTCTTCTGGGCAGCTGCTTTAACTGCCTTGGCAGCCTTCTGAGTTGCCTTCTTGATTGCATGTCCAATCTTGCAGAAGAAGCCGACCTTCTTTTTACCGGAATGGCCGTAGCCTTTTCCGGCGCTTACTTCAGCCGAAAACAACACGCAGAACACAGTTACAAGAGCTATTAATCTTGTCCAGGTCTTTGACATCGGTTCATGCCCTCCATCATAAAATAATAAATAAATTATACCCATCGTTCCTGATTTACGCAAGAGGTGTACCACGGGCAAATTTCTGTACAAATACAGCTTAGCTGAATCAACCACCAAATTCAAACAAATTTTCAGCAATCTGCTGCTGAAAATCAGGCAGACATTTCCCTGACAGCTTCTTCTGCAGTATTGAACCTGCCGGCGTAGAGAAACACACCCACCATTTCCAGGACTTTTGCGGTCATGTCATTCAGGCAACAGAAAGCCAGTTCTCCCTCACTCTCGTCGACGATTTTTTCAGTCATGGTCAAAAGCGCTGCAACAGCAGGACTTTCGAGCATCGTGACCCCGGAAAAATCGAAAAGAAAAAACCGGCAGCCCTCAGCAAGACCTTTGCCGACTTCAGGCGCCAGAACGTCAGTCAGACCAGTAGTTAGAAAGCCTGAAAACTCAATGATCCAGATGTTTTCGACCTTGCGGCATGCAAGCGTATATCTTTCCCTGTTCAAATGGTTCACCTTCAAAATTTAAAGATTTTTCCGAGATTTTTTAACTCTTTGCCAACTTCCTTGATCTTGTTCTCGATTTTTTTCTGTGGAGTCGGTGGTGGCGTCTGCTGGGTAGCAGTAGCAGTCTGAGTTGTAGTATCTGGGGGCGGAACCTGTACATTGCCGGCGGGTACAGTCGTTGCAGCAGAGGCGGTCTGGGTTTGCGAATCCCCAGTTTTTATGCCGAATATTTTACCCAGCGCCTTCTCAGCCTCTTTCTGAACGGTCTCTTTGGCACGGCGCTCGGCCACATCCCTTAGCATGCGATCAAGAGGCAGACCGACCGACGGTGACATGAAAGAACCCTTGAGAGTCACCGGAATGTCAAGCGTTTCAGCGTTTCCGACCAGTTGACGCAAAACGTCACTCTGCTGGCATATTTCTCTTTTTATCTGTATCTGGGCTTCCCCGTCGAGAGTCGCATCGAGACCGACTGAACCCACGAAGGTGACTTTCCCGGCTTTCGATTTGCCAACGGTATTTTTGGAACTGATTCGCCCGCCCGATATGAGGTAATCGCCGGCAACGTTTTCGATAGGCCCGGAGGCCAGCTGTGGCGTTCCGAGCTGCTGACTCAGCTGCTTAACGAAAGGCGGTGAATTATAGAAGCCCTTCTGCATAGCCAGAGAGGCTTTGCCATTCATGCTGACCAGTCCCGCAGTATTGCCGCCGGCGGTGAAAGTGCCGTCGATGCCTCCCTGGAGAATATCTTTGTAGGAGGTGTTTTCTGCCAGAAACTGTTCTGTCATCAAATCGTCGATTCTGGTATCGAATTCAAAGACAATCGGTTCTTTGTCGAGAAAAACCTTGCCGCTGGCAGAGACTTTGCCGCTGAAAAGCTCCATAGTTGCAGAACTTACATTGACCTGCTTCTCATAATACACAGCTTTGGCCTGCAGACTTTTGAATGGAAATTTGAACACATCGCCCTTTTCGCTTACCGGAGCGGAAAAGATCCCGGACGGTACCGAGGCAACCCCTTCAACCTTGATTTTTGCGACTTCGCCGCTTATCGAACCAGCGCCGGTACCCCGGCCGTCGATTTTGTACCCGGTATCCTTGAGAAAAAAGCTGCCGGCGTCGGTTACATCGAGAGGATCGACGACAAATCTGAAGTCGGTGATGAATTTAGCCCAGTTCTTCATCGAGCCGGTGACCATGACCTTTGAGCTGCCCCAGGAGGCTGCCAGACCGGTCGTATCGAGCCCGGCATTACTGAAGCCGATCGGACCGCCGATGTTTTCAAGCGGACGCAGCACAGCAGGGTGACTGAATCTGCATGCTTTGAGAACCGCGTCACCTTTGAGGGTCGGAGCTGCTGCCGGACCGGTCAGGCTGACGTTCAAATCAGCATTTCCGGCAAAGTCCAGTTCATCTGACATTTCGCGAAAGTTCACTTTGAGAAACTTGCGGATAGCGGCAAGGTCAGCTCCGGAAACCGTAGCTTTCGCATCGGCAACCGGCTTTTTGAAGTTCTTCAGACTGCCGCTGATTGAAAGTTTACCGCCCAGCAGCTCTGCAGAGAGGTTTTCGAGCTCAAGATTATCGATATCGGCTGCGGCTGCACCATTGAGACCATCGACAATCAGACCGCGATCAGAGAAGTCGGCATGCACATTCCTGAATTCGATGCGTCCTTTCGGTTTTGGATCAGATACTGAGCCGCCAACTTTCATATCGAGACTCAAATCACCCTTGAATTGCCCCTCACGAACGGGAATCTTGAAAAGTCCGGCACCGAGCCTGGAAAATTCATCGACCTTCAGATTACCGGCCGCTGCGAGATCAAAACCGAGATCTTTTGCATTCTTGATATTGCCGCTGATTTTTACCGAAGCGCCAACCCCGTTCACTTCAAGGCTTTCGATCTTGATCACCCCCGCAGACGGGCCGATCGAGTCGAAGTGAACGCGCAATCTCTCTATTGTCGCCTGGGCAGAAGTTTTCTGCTCTTTGACTTTTATCTGTTCGGAATTGAGAGTTCCATCGACTCTGAACCCCTTGGCGTCATAGGCGAGCTTGCCACTGAAAGCCGCCTTACCGGCAGGAATGATTCTCTTCTGTTCGGCAGTTAACTGACCGGACACAAGCTTATAAATGCTTTCAAGGTTCACTTCTGCAGCAACTTCGCCATTGAAAGCAACCGGATCGGCAACGAGGGTGCCGGAGGGCATTTTCAGCAGAGTATCGGCCATTCTGGCTTCGAATTCGGAAAAATTGATCTTGCCGTCGTCGTAACTGATGTGACCGCGGTCGAGATTAACTTTCTCAGGCAGTGCTTTCGCTTTGACCTCGATTTTTTCAGGGGTTACCGTTACCGCAAGTTTCTTTATCGCACCTTCAGCCAGAACCACATCGACGGCAGTCGAAATACGCCCACCGTTCAAAGTCAACCCGTGTTCGGCCGGAACGAAACTCTTCGCCATTGGCCAGAGATCATTGACTTCCATAGGTGTCACCTTGAAATTTGCCTCGGCATCGAGTGGCGAAAACCTGGCGACCATGAATTTGCCATCAGCCTGAAAACCTGGCTCAGCCTTGACCTGGCAGGTTTCCACTCCCAGACTGCCGTCGCCGACATTGTATTTTATCGCAGCCTTGATCTCAACTCCTTTGAGGAAGTCGGCATGTTTACGATATTTTTCAGGTATGAGCTTCTTCAGTTCGTCGATATTCTCTGACTTTACCGTCAGGTCGGCAACAACGTTCGCAGGCCAATAGATCTTGCCTTCGACAGACAATTTCGCCCGGCCGGTCAGAACCGCATCGACATTGAATGGCACCGATGTAGAGAGCATGGACCGGTTCAATCCGGCGCTATTCACAATCAATTCATGCGCCTGACCCGAATTTTGGTCGTTGATGGAAAACCTCAACCCGTTGAGGTCGACGCTGTTGAACGGAAATTTAATTGAAGCGAGATCCAGGCCGGGACCGGCAGTCGGAGCCGCAACCGTGCCGGGCTTACTTACCGTTTTTTTAAGCTCGACATCAGTCGCAGCTGAAGCTACCGTCAGAGCATCTATCAACAGCTCACCGCCAAATGCCGCCATGAGATCAGGACGTATCTTGATTTGAGCAATCCTGGCATCGAGCTTCATTTCAGGGGTATCGGTGGCTACCGTGACATTGCTGATCTCGATTCCCGGAAAAACGACGGCAAGGGATGCAAATTTGACATCCATATTAATCGCGCTGCTGACTTTTTCCATCACCATCTTTTCGAGCTGACTGTCGGTTGTCAGGCGATGGTAAACGTAATAAACGGCAACTCCAGCTGAGAGAACCATCAGACAGACAAAAACCGCAAGCACCTTGAAGTAAAAGAACAGGCCCCTGGCGGGTCTGGCGGGTTTATTCTCATTATCACTCATATCAGCCTCCAAAGCTCAAGTCATGCCGATGCCGGCGTCGTTTATCATCCGGCATCACAATGCCTGTCATGCTATTTACGATAACTTTATCACATATGCAGACAAATTGGTACCGCCATTTAAGCATAAAAACACGAGCCCTTACAAGAATACTTCGAAATATGCCCTGTAATGCCGATAGAGATTCCAATATACAGATTTTCCGGAGGCGGCATGCGGCCAAAAACAGTAAAAACGGGTTTGCGCAGACAGGGAAGCCTGATTTATTCCGCAATCCTTTTCTCAATAATGATATTTCTCAATGGATGCACCGGCAAAGGTGATCTACGATTCAACCCGACCCCGGACGGCAGCGAATTCGCAATTTCAGGCAAACTCAGTCTGCCCGAAATAGTCGAAACCGGTCTTGCGGCTTCAATACGTGCCGAGCTTGGGAAAATCAGCGACTTTTCGACCTTTACCATCCGTGCCGGCGAAATAACGGTGCGAGCGGCCAAAGACGGCAGCTTCAGCCTTAAAGAAGTGCCGTTCTCGCAAACCATGGTTCTGCGTGCTGAATCAGGAAAAATTGCAATGCTGCGGCGGGTTACCGAGGATGACCTGTTTTATTCCGACCTCAGCAATCTGACGATAAACCTGCAGACGACTGCCGAAGCTCTGGTGTATCAGCAGGGACTTCTTCTCGACAAAAATCTGACCCCGGCCGACATCAGAGCACGCGAATACGAAGCCCAGGTGGCCAGCATAACGACAGCAATCAAACTCATGCTGCAGTTACCCGCTACCGCGGTCAACAAAACCGTTCTCGACCTTCCTGCAGTAACGACTCCCGCAAAGAATACGGCAGCGAACGTTCTTGAACGTGAGACTGTTCTCAAGGATGCCAACAGCATTCTTAGACACACCCTGATGCGCAAGGACCTGGACCTTCTCAAGGTCTACATATCTCCGTCATTTGGAAATGACTGGGATTCAGCATCCAGCTGGAAGGATGCTATCGATCATTTTACCGGGCTATTCAAAGAATTTTCCTTCGATGAGATAACCTGGAGGGTTGTCGACAGCGAATTTCTGCCGGAAAACAAGGCAAGGATCCGCACCGAAGTCAAAATCAAGCTTCGCGACCTGGGCTCTGAGCAGATTGTCAGAGATAAAACCTATAACTTCGATGCTGTCTGGCGTCTCGAAGGAACGTTCTGGAAAGTTTTCAGAAACATGCCCTATCGCGACTCACATCCGACCCAGATCGGCGCAGATGCCCGCTGGGGCGAAATAGCAGCAGCCCATAGCGAACTGCAGGCAGCACTGGCAGTAGAAAACCTGGCGGTTTTTTCCAATCGCATCTCGAATGTTTTCGGTAATGATTTCGACGTAACCAGCACGAAGAACGACCTGCTGGTCACTGCGCAAAGTCGCTTCAACGCCATGGATGTGAAAATTGCCCAATATGTCATCGATTCGGTCGACTTTCATGGCACCGATCAGGCAAGCGTTAAATGCCATGCCAATGTCAGAGTGATCAACCTGATTCCCGGAGTCGATATAGATTCTGGCAATATTGAAGCTCTGGTCGAATGGCGCAGGGAAGACGGCATCTGGAAAGTTTTTCGCAATCTGCCCTACAGGTTCAGCCACAAGACCACTGCCAACTGAGCGCCAGAAAAAAAAACCGGCGATACACGTGATCGCCGGGTTTTTTAATACTGGAATAAACTGCTTACTTTTGCATAGCCTTGAGACGATTCGCGACATCCTGATTCTTAGGAGACATTTCTCTGGCCTTTTTGAGCAGCATGATGGCCTTTTGCTGGTCGGAACCCTTGAAGGTGTCTGCCAGTCTTATGAGAACTTCAGTATGATCGGGAGAATAACTGGAAAGAATTTTTGCATCTTTCATAACTTCACGGGCACGGGCCAGAGTCATATCGGTGACCAGCGCCGGGTCGGCCCTGCGGATAAACTGAATTTCCTCATCGGTGTCCTGCTGTTCAGCATCGAATTCCTTGGAAACGACGAGACAGGCAAGAGCCTTTTCGAGTTCGCGGCGTTCGACCAGAACAAATGCGAGACCGCGCAGAGCGGCGGCAAAATCTTCGGCGTTGTCAGCCAGTTCAAGAGCCTTTTCATAAGCAATCTGGGCTCCGATAATATCAGGGCCACTGTTCTTGCGAAGAAACATGAAACCGCGTTCGGCATAAAAAGCCGAACGAACCGGGTTCCAGAAAATCGCCTTCTGCATATTGGCAAGTGCTTCTTCGTGCTTGTTTTCCTGGAAGTCGAGAATCGCCAGAAAATAGAAGCCGTCTGAGACAGGCTGATCAGCCCATTCCACCGCACGCTTGCCACCGGAGCGTTCTTCAAGAAGACTGAAAAGTTCCTTTTCCATGGCAGAATGAAAACTCTTGTGAACTTTCTGTTCGGTATCCTGGTATTTTTCATTGCCGAAAACCATTTCGTTGGCCACGTCTCTGGCTTCCTTGAGGTTACCGGTCTTCATGCGTTCCATGAAAACAAGCATCATCTGGTTGGTCAGAACGATCGGGTCAACTTTGGCTGTCTGTGAGGCAACCTGGACGGTTACAACTCTTGCTGTAGAGGCGGGTTTGACTGTCTGCCCGACATTCGGGGCCGAGGCTGAACCCTGAGTTGGGTTCGCAGGCTGCTGGGCGCTGAGGTTGCCGGTCAGCATCAACGCGGTCAGAATGCAGACGGGCAGAATTTTTCTCGTCATATGATGATTTCCTTTACATGAATCAGATAGCATCGCGAAATATACCGCTTTCCCAATTCAATTGCAACCACCTGCCCAATGCCGGAAATTTGTCTTTCAGTCGCCGGATTTTGGGCAAATTTCAGCAGCACCCCACAGCAAACATGATGTACCGGGACTTACACTAATGGCATAGAAATTGCTTCAATTCTTTCTTGTTCTCACTTTTTTTAAGAAGGTGGCCCATGTTGCGAAAAACCGTTCTGATTGTTCTTTTTACCCTCGCATCCCTGACCCTTCATGCCTTCGATGGCGCAGATTTTACCGGCGCCCTTGGCGAACTCTCCGAAGGTATTTCCCAGACCGCTTATTCGATAAGCGAACGTGCCGGCAGTGCTGAGCGCGAAGCTTATTCAGCCGCCGCCGACCGTGCTGATCGCGCCGAAAAACGCATCAGAGATATACTTGGCTCACTCAACAGCAGCGAAGACTTTGCCGCTGCGGAAAAGGCCCTCGCAGACTTTGCCGCTGCCGGCGACCTCAACGCCCACACAGTCGCTGCAGTAGAAAAAATGCTGCAGCAGCGCGCTGCCTTCGTCAGCAGCACTGCTCCCGCCGCAGCTGCAGTAAGCGTCAGAACCAGCGGCCGGGCTGCCAGTGAACCCACGAAACTTCTTAACAGCCGACAGCGCCGCATGATCATGATCGACGTTCCGGTCGTCGAAGCAGTGATTTCTCTTGAAGATACCAAACAGAACCGCAGACTCGACAATCTCAAAGAAATCTTCAAGCGCCATGGCTGCCGCATTCTCTCAGACAATACCAATGAAGGTGCCGAAAACCCGGTTCACGGCTTTTACTTCTCAGGCAAAAAATACGTTGTCGACGCCCTGCTCGGCCACTTCGGCGGCGACGTCGTTCAGTCCGATCTCAAAGCCTATATTACCATCACCGCCGGTGGTTTCTGGTCTGGTAAGAAAAGTGTTGAATTCGTTATCGCTCCCAAGAGCGGCAGCAGTGTCATGGGCGAACTCTCCTGGTACAAATCCGTTATCGAAAAGGATCCGATCGCCTATCTGGCCGAACACAATTACAGCGAACTGGCTACTCTCGGTTCTCTTGAAAATGTCGCCGGTGAAAGCAAACTTCAGCTGAAGAATGTCGTAGCTCAGATCCGCGTAACCTCGAAGAACGGCAATGCCCGCAACGCCGTCTACGCCAGCAGTTCGGAACTTGGCGATCTTTATGTGAGCGCCCGCTGAAAGCAAAAATGGGAGAAACAAAAATGAAATACAACAGACTTCTGACTGGTATTTTCGCTGGTGGTATCGCTCTCAGTTCTTTTGTCGCCCAGGCAGCCGAAGAAAAGGACATCGCCGAACTTGAAAAACAGCTGATTCAGGCCGAAACTCAGCTTCTCGTTCCCGAACTTCGTCTTGACCAGCTGCAGAAAGACCGCTCAAAATACGACGGGGCCAGCGGCTGGTTTCAGGGAGGCAAAAAGAAAGCCCTCGATGCCGAAATCGCCAAAAATCAGACACTCGTCGACCAGCAGTATGCTCAGGTTCGCAGTGTCTCCGAACAGGTTCAGAAAATGGTCTTTTCGGTTGCCCAGACTTTTGAGAAACATGGCCAGTATAGTAAGGCAATTGAATATTATCTCAAGGTAGAAAATCGCAACGATGCGGTCAGAGAACGCATTGCCGGCTGCTACAAAGCTTCGGCTGACTATCAGCAGGCGGTCAAGTGGCTGCTCGAAATGCAGCGAACCGACAACGTGCTGCTTGAAGTCGTCGATTGCTACAAACTCGACAATGGCATGAAGGAAGCGGTTTACTGGCTGTTCGAGGTTCTCAGCCCCTGGGCAGGCAACAGCGCCGAACTTACCGCTCTCGAACTTATCGAAAAATACGATTACCCGCAGCGCAAAATCGACTACCCCGATTTCTTCAGACGCCTCTCTGACGTTTATATCGCCAAAGCGGTCATGGGCCATTCCGGCAATTTCATTCAAGCCTCCAAAGACTACCGCAAAGCAGTCGACCTGCTCGCCGGCGACTTGAACGAAACTCCGGCCCTGGTCAGTTTTTCACTGGTCGACCGCTATCATAATGAGTACAGCGCCGCCATCGAAATTCTTGAACGCCAGAAGGAAGCAGCCGAACGCAACTTCGAAGACAAGGTTCGCCGCGCCAGCAACGAAATCAAGGATGCTGAAGAAAACCTGCATCGCGCCCGCTGGGATGCCGAACGTGATTATGAACAGCGCATGCGTGGTGCCGAAGACAACGTCAGACGCGCCGATGAACGGCTTAAACAACTCAAAGCAAGCACGACAGCAACCCCCGACGAAATCACCCGCGCCCAGAGCAATTTTGATCAGGCCTGCCGTGACCGTGACTATGTAAGAAGAAATCGCGAAGGTATCATCAGAGACTATATGCGCCCCTATGAAAACAAAGTTGAAGAAGCCCGCCATGACTACGATCGTCTGATCGCCAGCCACAGCAGCTTTATCGAAGAATATGTGGCCCCGTATAAACGCCAGGTCAGCCAGGCAAAAGCATCATATGAGTTGATCAAAACTCTGCACGACGCGAACTTCAAGTAAGCTCGATCAGCAAAAGGGGCTGTTTCATGAGAATTTGAAACAGCCCCTTTTTTCATTCACCCGAAAGAAAATTCCTGCAACACCTCGTATCTGGCTCCCTCTGAGGTCAGGTCGCTTTTTACCAGACAAAACCCGCTGACTTTCCAGCCGCCCGCGAACCGGTGTTCGAATTTTTCAGCGCGACCATGACGGCACCTGGCCAGCGTCAGATGAGGCTTCACCTCTTTCTGATCCGCCAGGGGCCCGAGTCGGCGGCGCAAACCCTCAGCAAGTTTAATGAACCATGCTCCACCTTCGATCTTTACATACAAAACGTTCGGATTCCCTCTTTCAGGGAAACAGCCACATTCCGCAAGGGAAACGACAAAAGTCTCAACTTCCAGGGCAGCTTTTTTTCCAAAGTCGATGATTTCGGCCAGACGGCTTTCCGGAACTTCGGACATGAAGGCAAGAGTAATATGCATCCTTTCGGCCGATACCGGGCGCCATGGCTCAGCAAGGGTTTGCGAAAACGCTGCCAGTTGCGCACAGACGGTATCGGGAACCTGCAAAGCAAAGAACAGACGCATGGTTGCTTCCATCACCCGGTGCGACCTTTGAGGAGATCTAAAAAAGTCTGGAAAACGGTCCGGCAGACACGTTTCTTCACCATAGCCCTGTCTCCGGGCCAATCCACGAATGCCGCCTTATCACCGGCAGGGCCGGACACGGCAACCCAGGCGGTTCCCGGAGATTTACCATCGAGACTTGCAGGGCCGGCAACACCAGTAGTAGACATACCCCAGTCGGCCTTGAACATTTTGCGCGCCGCGACGGCCATAGCAACAGCGACTTCAGCAGAAACTACGCCATAACGCTCGATAAGCGCGGCATCGACACCTGCCATGATTTTCGCTTGCGCGGTATAAGCGGTCAATGAACCACTGAAACAGCTGCTGATACCTGGGCAATCAGTGATCTCAGCGGCAAGACTGCCGCCGGTCACTGATTCCAGGCAGGCAAAAGTCTGGTGCCTGGTCTCGAGAATCTTTTTGATGGCTGAAACCACTGTTTCGTCGTCACAGCCGAAAATCCAGGGGGCAAGAAGCAGTTCTATCTCACGGATGACCGGGTCGGCGATCGCCTGCGCCTGAGTTGAATTGCCGGCACTGGCGGCAATTCTGACATCGACGCCGCTGTTACGGGCATAAGTGCCGATTCCCGGAGATTCAAGCCGGGTAAAATCTCTAATGCGTTCGGCAAGATCAGACTCGCCGATGCCGATGGTATGAAGAGTGCGGTGGTAGAGAACCCGGCCCGATTCGGGCAACAGTTTCTCGACCTGTTCCGTCCACATTCTGGTAAGCTCGGAAGGCGGCCCCGGCAGGGCGATGATAATTTTTCCGCCCTTTTCGACAAACCAGCCCGGTGCAGTGCCGTATGGATTGGCAAGAGCTCTGGCACTGTCGATAAGCCAGGCCTGTTTGCGGTTTCCTTCGGCCATGACGCGTTTTCTGGCCTGGAATTTCTCTTCAAGGTCTTTTAGCAGCCCGGCGTCGACATGAGGCGTTTCGCCCAATGCGCCTGCGATTGCTTCGCGCGTCAAGTCATCGTCAGTAGGCCCAAGCCCGCCGCAGAGAATCAGCAGATCAGCCCTTTCAAGAACATCTTTTATCGAAGAAGCCAGGCGTTCAAGGTTATCACCGAGAGTCTGGCGACGATATACAAAGATACCGAGGTCGCGAAGACGCTCACCGAGAAATGCCGCGTTGGTATCGATAATTTCGCCAAGAAGGAGTTCGGTTCCGACGCTGATCATTTCAGCGACCAAAGGTTTTTTCATAAGGCCTCCTGAAAAGTGCTGCCCTCTCTCGTCAGTCTTTCCGTTCCGGGGGATGGGCAATTTCACCAAGCTTGCGTTCGAGTTCTGTCTTGTCGCGCGTTTTATTCATAGCTTCAGCAAGAGTAATCGTGCCATTGCGCACAAGATTGCAGAGATCGTCGTTGAGAAGACGATTGCCATTTGCCTGGGCAGTGAGCATGGCGTTCGGCAGCATGTAGGTTTTTCCGGTACGGATGAGATTGGCCATGGCCGGGTCCATTACCATGATTTCAAAGGCTGGAACGCAACCGCGACTGATGCGTCGGCACAAAGTCTGACAGACAACGCCGATCAGGTTGTCGGCGAGAAACATACGCACCTGGTTCTGCCCTTCGGGCGGAAAATTGTCAATTACCCGGTCGATCGTGCTCGGTGCCGTAGCCGTATGAAGTGTAGCAAAGACCAGATGGCCGGTATTGGCGGTTTCAAGGGCCATTGCCATGGTTTCGTTATCACGTATTTCGCCCACCATGACAATATCCGGGTTTTCACGCAAACCGGCACGCAGAGCCTTGGCAAAACTACGGGTATGAATGCCTACCTCACGCTGATTAATCAGAGCCTGTTGACTGCCATGAACGAACTCGATTGGATCTTCGATAGTCAGAATATGGCGGCGGCGGCGGCGGTTGATCCAGTCGATCATCGCAGCGAGAGTCGTCGATTTGCCGCAACCGGTCGGCCCGGTCACCAGCACCAGCCCCTTTGGCATCTCACAGAATTTAGTGAGAATGTCAGGCAATTCAAGCGTTTCCAGTGAATGTATTTCAGTCGAAATATGACGAAAGACAGCGCTGACCCCATTGTGATCGCGCAGCAGATTGATTCTGAAACGATAGCCGCAGCTCATTGAATAGGCGAAATCCTCATCGCATGAATCTGCGAAAGAGGCAAGAATCTCGGTTCTGGCAACCGGTCTGAGAAGATCGAGAACTTCTTCTGAACCGAATTTTTCGGCGTCGGGAATCTCTTGAATCTCTCCATCGATGCGCCATCTTGGGATCTGCCCGGCAGAAAGGTATAGATCAGAACCACCGGCGGCGACAAGCAGCCTGAGCAGATCATCTACGCTCCGGTTTCCGGGGCTTTTACCAACCTGAACGGCTGTCGGCTCACCCAGAAATCTCTGCATGACCCTATTGAAATATTCAGTGGAAAAAAATATGGTTCTAACTTCATAATCAGGCAGAAGACGGGCTATAGACTCACGCAGGTCACGATGCATTATTTCGCAATAGCCGATTGCAACACGATTATCGATGAGTTTAACTGGAAACAGACGATTTCTCTGCAAAAAATCTGCAGGCAAAAGCTTCATGAGGCCAATATCGGGAAGCGGCATCTCTTTGCGATTTTCCATGGAAACCTGATAACCAGGTGATTCCTGAAATCTTCTGCCGACAATCTGCGGCAAAGGAATGTTTATTCCCGGAATCGTTAGAATGTGGTCATAGAATAACGATGACGAAAAACAGAGAGCCACCAGTCGCCCACGGGCAAAATACGAGTATGAATGCGCCTCGTCGCGCAGCATGGCGATCTCACCAACCATATGGCCCGGCCCAAGTCTGGCAATTTCGATAAAGTTCTCTTCCTGGCCGATCGAAACCGATACTTCGCCTTTAATGACAACGAGAAAGAAATCAGAGGCGCTGCCGGCGGTTATTACCAGTTCATGATCTTCGTAGACATGCAGTTTGCCGGCAAGGCCGACAAGGTTGTCAAGCACAGTCTCATCGAGACAGACGAACATGTCTGAGATTCCGAGGGTTTTGCGCGCCAGCGGAATCAGCTCCTGATCGAGTTCAAATTCTTTCATAAGATTCTCAGAAACTTAGAATATGCAATTATTGAGTAATGCAAAAACAAAACAGTCGAACCAACCGACACGACAAATCAACAGGAGCTTTCACAGTTATCAATAATGGCTGTTTCACCCAGTCTACCGTAAATTGTCTGCAAACTAAAGTTTAAAATGAGTGCGAGCATTTCGGGAAAAAAATCAGGGGGCTGTTTCAGTGATTCTGAAACAGCCCCCTTTGAAGGCCAGCTCTAATTATTTAAACAGCTGAGCAGGGTCTGCGAAGAAGTTATCTTTGGTTACCGGCGGGTATTCTTTGCCGATCAGACCTTTGCCCTGCAGATACTTCGGAACCATGGTCGGCATGGTGGCACGCACGTTATAGATCATGCTGGGGATTGTCCAGAAGCGAAGTTTTTTGTCACCAACCTTGTTCATCAGCACCAGCAGATTGTTGGTGCAATTGTTGCGGGTGGTGTGATAGAACTCGCCAGCCCGGTTGACACCAGCCTGTCGAACCGCTTCTCGAAGCAGATTGCGGTTCTGTTCGGCTGTAAACTTGATCGGGTAGGCAATCAGCTTTTTGGTATCGAAATGGCAGGTTTCGGCGGCGTAGTCTTCCCAGGTGGTGAGAATCCAGAGGATGCCAAAGGTTTTCTTCATGCCTTCTTTGAGGGAATAATTCTGGTCTTTGCGCTGATAAGCCTCGATCGTCAGTACCAGGCCGCGCGATTCGTTGCCCTGATCGTCGACCATGCCGCCTTTTTTGAAGGTGAAAAGCATCAGACAATGGGCGGCAATCCATTCGGGTGGGAACGGCTTCTTGATCAGATAGGCGCCCTCAACCAGGTCAGGGTTGATTTTTACGGTTTTCCAGGCGAATACGGTTTCGCCGGCGGCATTTTTTTCCTTGAGGCGTTTCCAGCGAACGTTTTTAACAATAAGCTCTTTTTCGCCGAATTTAAGAACTTCAGCCGGCTTCTGAAAATTTTTGTATGGCTGCGGGTCTTTAATTTCAATTCGTTGTTCATATGGGCGAACCGCTTTTACATCGAGCTTTGCCAGCTGCACTGAATCTTTGGCGACTCCGTCGATCTGCACCAGCTGCCCATCATATTTGCGGGCTTCACCCAATGACATTTCCAGGTTGAAGACGCGGCAATCATCGGTTGAAAGAATCACCTGCTCATCACGCACATCGAGCATGCCGATTACGCGATAAAAAGAACCCGCCCATGCCTGAGCTGAAACACACAACAGAACAGCGACCAGCAGAGCCTGTAAATACCGGTTCTTCATCAAAATGTACCTCGTCCTCATTGATTATGCGTTAATTATAATGGTCAACAGCCTCTCCCGCAAGATCGATGATGCTGGAAAAAATTCCGCAGCTCTGCTATATTGCAGCAGCCATCTAAATGGAGCAGGAGCCAGAAATGCCCGGCAAATTGATAATCAGACTCAAAGGGCTCGGAGACATCGTTCATCTGATTCCGGTGCTGCGTTTGTTGCGCCGTCAGAACCCCGATGAAACCATTGCCCTGCTCTGCCAGAAACCATTTGGTCAGATAGTTCCACCCGAGCTTGGCATCAAGCTTTTCGAACTGCCGAATCATGCGGGCATCGTCGAAACGGTGAAACTGCTGCGGGCAATACGACGCGAACGCTTTTCGACTCTATACGACCTGTTCGCCAACCCACGCACGGCGGTCATCAGCATTTTAAGCGGAATTCGCGAGCGATACGGATTTGATTACCGTTTTCGCCGCCACGCTTATACAAAAACCTTTTCCCCGGCCAACCCCAACCGCCATCTGATGTTTCTGTTCGGTGAATTCTTCAACCATTTTGGCATCGATGGCGAACTCGCTTTTCCCGGCCTGAAGATGTCTGAAAGCGCTGGCAGAAAAGCTGCTGATTCGATAAAGGCAGGTTTTTTCGGGCATCGGCCACTGCTTGGCATCAACCCGCATACCACCTACCCGTCAAAAGCATGGCCCGAAGAATACTGGGTCGAGCTGATAAAACTCTGGCATGCGCACACCGGCAACCCGGTACTGGTTACATGGGGGCCGGGTGAGCGGGCCGCGGCCGAAGCCATCGTCGCAGCTGCCGGAACCGGATCTGCCTTTGTTCACGAAGCAGTAAAAATCGATGAATTTGCCGCTCTGCTGGCCTGCCTCGACCTCTTCGTCACTGCTGATACCGGCCCGATGAATATTGCCTGGGCGGTCGATACCCCGACGGTGGCGATCTTCGGCCCGACGACCCGCGAAGCTGTTGAACCTCGCGGCGACAGGCATCTTTCCCTGTATGAAGAAAGCCTGACCTGCCTGCAGTGCCACCAGGAAACCTGCCCGCACAAATCATGCATGTGGGCGATCAAGCCCCAGACTGTTCTGGCAAAGATAATCGACAAATATGACCTTGCAGATACCAGGAAAACCAATGCATAAAGCTGTATTTCTCGACCGCGACGGAACCTTGAACCCCGACCCGGGCTACATCTCGAACCCCGACGACTTCAACATTTACGATGGGGTAGCCGAAGCCCTTGCCCGACTGCAGCAAACAGGCTTTCTGCTGATTCTTATCACCAATCAGTCAGGCATTTCGCGCGGTCTGATAAGCCTCGACCAGCTCGAAAAAATTCATGCCAGACTGCAGAATCAGCTGGCAACTGCAGGCGCCAGACTCGATGCCATTTATTACTGCCCGCATCACCCTGATTTTCCATATAGCGATGGCCTGAGCGATTGCGAATGCCGCAAACCGAATCCCGGCATGATTCTGCGGGCCATTCGCGAGCACGATATCGACCCGGCAGTATCTTATGTGATCGGCGATCGCAGCTCTGACATCAAAATCGGCATTAAGACAGGCGTGACTCCAATATTGATCGGCCCGGAACCTCTACCCGGCTACGAGCAGGTCAAAACCTTTTCTTCACTGGGCGAAGCAGCCGGCTGGATAATCGAACATAATAATTGACTTTTAGCTGCCGGTCTTTATAATAGGCGCACCACACAATCAGGAACCGGATATTGGCCATTCAGTCACAAAGTGATTCCAGCAGCATTCAGCACCATGACAAGGCTGAATTGAAAATAACACTGGTCTCGCTGGCCTACTTTTTTTGCGTCATCTGCTCTTATTACGTCATCAAACCGGTACGCGAAAGCCTGGCACTCGAACTTGGCTCAGAGAACATTCCGCTGCTGAATATTTTTTCGATGGCCAGCCTGGTAGTTATAAACGCGATTTACAGTCTGATCGTCGGGCATTTTAAACGAGACATTTTCATACCTTTCATTACCAGATTCTTTGCTCTGAGCCTTCTCGGGTTCTGGGCCATTTTTTCTTTCATGCTGCCGATTCCAGGCTCAGAACCAGGCAGATTTGTCAGTGAAACGGCAAACGGCAGACAGCAGCAGGCAGAAACCGTAACGGCAGCGACCATGACGGCCGAGCTTCCGGAAAGCGGCGCGATCGCGACCCGGAGTCTTATGACAGAAACAGGCGCAAATAAAGGCATTATAAAGAAAAGAGAGTTTCCGGGCCTGTTCAAGATCCTTGCCATCGGTACCTATTACATCTGGGTCAACATGTTCTCGCTGATGGCCGTAAGCATGTTCTGGTCTTTCATGAACGATGTGTTTTCGGTCGCCCAGAGCAAGAAGCTCTACGCCATAATAGGCTACGGGGGCCTGATCGGTGGGCTGGTCGGCAGCACCCTGACTTCGACTCTCGTCAGACACACCGGCACCCCGAACCTTTTCATTCTGGCAATGGTGCTTCTCTACCCTTCAATCTGGTGTATGCAGTATATTCACCGCAATCATTACCGCCCAGAGGGCATTCCCGATATCGACCAGAAACCGGTGGTGCCCGCGCACCCGCCCCGGCCCTGGGACGGCTTTCTTTCAGTCTGCCGCAACCAGATTCTCATACTTATGGCGCTGGAAATGTTTTTTTACACCTTTTCTGCGACTCTTTTTTCGCAGCAGTTCAACCATCTTGTCGAAAGCGAACTCGGCAATATCAACGAGCGCACCGCTTTCGTGGCCGGCATTTATGGCTACATCAACATCGTTTCACTGGTAACCCAGTTTCTGGTAACCCGGCTGATGATGATTTTCGCCAATCCGATCTACGGCCTGCTGATGCTCAACCTCATTCAGGTCACCGGCACTGCCATGATGCTGATCAAACCCTCTCTGAACATTATTTCCATGACCATAATCATCCGCTATGCCCTCAATTATTCAACCGGTCGGGTTTTGCGTGAGCTGATCTACATTCCGCTCGACCGCGAAGCCAAATACCAGGGCAAGAGCTTCATCGACACGGTAATATTCAGATTCGGCGATGGCCTGTCTTCTGCAGGCATCTATGCCGGGCTGGGAATTTTCGGTTACGGATTCTGGATCGATTATTCGATTCTCGGCGTCATGGCGCTGCAATTTTATGTTATACTCAGGGCCGCAGGTCTGTATGCGCAACGATTGCAGCAGACGGGCTCCGCTTCGCTGATGCCGCAAACGTCAGCGGGCTGATCAAATTTTCCGGAGGCACAAATGAGCGTTAAAATGATCGTTGTCGGTTCAATAGCCTATGATTCTCTTCAGACGCCCAAAGGCAAAAGAGAAAAAGCTCTCGGCGGTTCAGCCGTTTACTTTTCCACTGTCGCCAGCTACTTCACCAAAGTCGGCCTGGTAGGCGTCGCCGGCAAAGATTTCGAACCGGCCCATATTGATTTTCTCAAAAACCACGGTGTCGATCTTGCAGGTTTCGACCTGAAGAAAGACGGCGAAACCTTTCACTGGGCCGGCAGTTACGGCGATGACTTCGGTGATGCAACCACCCACGACACCCGCCTTAACGTTTTCGAAAGTTTCGACCCGCAGCTTCCCGAAAATTATCGCAACGCCGAACTCGTGTTTCTCGGAAACATCCATCCGGCCCTGCAGATCAAGGTAATCGAAAAGGTCAACAAGCCAAAGATCATTGCCCTCGACACGATGAACCTCTGGATCAACACCACCCCCGACCTCCTCAAACAGGCAATCAAAAAGATCGATATCCTGTTCATCAATTTTCAGGAAGCCCTGATGCTGGCCGGCGAAAAGAAATTCGCACCTGCCGTCGCAAAACTGCTGACCATGGGGCCGAAACGCGTCATCGTCAAGTTGGGCGAACTCGGCGCGATGACCGCTACCAGAGAAACCCGCTTTTTCACGCCGGCATTCCCGTGCCTCGACATCACCGACCCGACCGGAGCCGGCGACTCTTTTGCCGGCGGCTTCATGGGCAGTCTGGCTCGCCACGGCAATTTCACCGAAAATGGTTTCAGACAGAGCATGCTCTACGGCAGTGCCATGGGCTCGATTACCGTCGAAAATTTCAGCCTCGATTCTTATCTCAAGCTAAAACCCGAGCTGATCGAAGAACGTTATAAAGCCCTGAAGGCTATGGTAACGGTTGAATGATCGACCCGGGGTTCTGAGAAGAATTCATTTCCGGATTTTCGTCATACAGATTTTGTAATTCGCGGCACCAGAACCATCTGGTGAAACTGCTGCAGAATTATTGCTGAAAACACGACAGAATTGCAATAAAAACGTGGCCGGACCGTTGTCGAAATTGTGAACAGGCCGTGTGACCGCGCCGTCGGCCCGATCGTTGTCAGACCGCAGGGGTTCAGCATGCTGAACCCCTGCATTATTTTATAAAGACAGGAAATTTTGGATTTTATTGAGTCCTGCAAAACAAATGTCGGTTTTAAAGGCCGGCGCGGCCATCAGTAGGGCGTCGCTTGCCGCCCTCCCGGATTATTCTTCGAAGGGGTCAGTAAAATCTGTATAAATTCTGCAGTTATCAATAATTCCGGTGGGGAATTGCAAAAGATGCATTCAGACGGAGAATGCCTTTTAACAGAAACACCCTTCTTCGGGTTTTGCTGCACAACGGCATTTTGTGCCGCGTTCGGCCGGGATCATCTTAACCAGCCTGATCAGAACGTTATGCAGCTGCCCGACGCTCTGTTGAAACATGCGCACCACCTCTTTGGTGGTCACCTCGGGCACGTTACCAACCAGACCGGCATCGTAATCGGTTATCATCGCGACATTGACGATACAGATGCCCAGTTCCTGAGCCAGCACGACTTCAGGATACTGGGTCATGTTGACGGTATGCCAGCCCATATGCGTGAACCATCTGCTTTCGGCCTTCGTTGAAAAGCGCGGCCCGTTGATGACGACAACGGTTCCTTCGGTATGTACAGTGGCATTTTCGGATCTCAGGGCGGCGATAGCCAGTTCGCGCAATTCAGGGCAATAGGGTTCGGCTGCAGAGATATGCATCACATCAGGGCCATCGGCAAAAGTGTCTTTACGGCCGCTGGTTCGGTCAACAAACTGATCGCTGACGACAAAATCGCCGGGCTTGATGTTCGTCTGCAGCGACCCGACTGCGCAGGGCGAGATGATGCGCGAAACACCCAGTTCCTTCATCGCCCAGAGATTGGCGCGGTAATTGATCATGTGCGGCGGAATCGTATGTTGACGGCCATGGCGGGGTAGAAAGGCCACTTTTTTGTCACCGATGGTGCAGACATCGATCAGATCGCTGGGCGGGCCATAGGGCGTACTGATTTTGACTTTTTCTATCTTGTCAGCCGCCAGCTCATACATGCCGCTGCCGCTGAAAATACCTATATCAGCCTTGATGCCATTCTTCATACTGGTGTCTCCCTCTCTTGAACTCAGGCTGCTTCATGCTAGCACACAAATCAGCGACGGTAAATCGACCATGAAAAAAGCGGCCTCTCAAGGATTGAGAGGCCGCTTCGTTAACGGAATTTCAGGCGATCTGGCTTTCGACCTTGAAAATGATCTGGTAGGGTTCCTTTTTCTCGACGCAGCGCTCATGAATGATAACCTTGCTGATATTGTTATCAGATGGGATATCATACATCAGGTCGAGCATCAGATCTTCGATGATACGGCGCAGGCCGCGGGCACCGGTGTTCTGCTGAATGGCATTGCGGGCAATCGCCTGCAGAGCCTTGGGAGTCACTTCGAGTTCGACGCCTTCCATGCGCAGCAGGCGGGCGTATTGCTTGATCAGTGCATCTTTGGGTTCAGTGAGAATCTTGACCAGATCTTCAACGGCCAGATTGTTGAAAGTGGCGATTACCGGCACACGACCGATAAATTCAGGGATCATGCCAAAACGCAACAGGTCTTCGGGCATGATATCTCTGAGAAGATCGCCGACGCGGCGTTCGCTTTTTAGAACCGGAGTCGAACCGAACCCCATGGTTTTGGTCGACGATCTGGCTTCGATAAGCTTTTCAACCCCTTCAAATGCCCCGCCGAGCAGGAAAAGGATATTCTTGGTGTTGAGCTGTATGTATTCCTGATGCGGATGCTTGCGGCCACCCTGCGGCGGCACATGAGCAACCTTGCCTTCGAGCAGTTTGAGAAGAGCCTGCTGCACGCCTTCACCCGATACATCTCTGGTAATCGAAACGTTTTCGCTCTTGCGGGCGATTTTGTCGATTTCATCGATGTAGACAATTCCGCGTTCAGCTTTCTGCACGTCATAATCAGCGGCCCGCAGCAGATTGAGCAGGATGCTCTCGACGTCTTCACCGACATAACCGGCTTCAGTGAGCGTGGTGGCGTCGGCGATACAGAACGGAACATTCAACAGCTTGGCGAGCGTCTGGGCAATATGGGTTTTGCCCGAACCGGTAGGCCCGATGAGAAGCACATTTGACTTCTGTACTTCAACATCATCGCGACGTGATTCCTCGAGGGTGATTCTCTTGTAGTGGTTGTAAACAGCCACCGAGAGAATCTTTTTCGCCTGATCCTGGCCAACCACATACTGGTCGAGAATCTTGGCGATTTCCTTGGGCTTGAGCGCATTCTGCATTACCAGAGGGCCGTCGTCATCGAGTTCTTCGAGAATAATCTCGTTACAAAGGCCAATGCACTCGTCGCAAATGTAGACCTCGGGCCCGGCAATTAACTTGCGAACCTGATCCTGACTCTTTCCGCAGAAAGAACAACGGAACTGAGGGGTCTTAGAAAGCATGCTTACTCCTCGTTGGGTTTTGCTGCAACTACTTTTCGCTGAACTACTTCGTCGATAAGACCATATTCCTTGGCTTCTTTCGAAGACATGAAGAAATCGCGATCAGTATCTCTCTTGATGCGCTTGAGAGGCTGACCCGTGTGATTCGCCAGAATGTCGTTCAGCATATCCTTCATTCTCAGGATTTCCTGAGCCTGAATTTCGATATCGCTGGCCTGACCCTGTGCCCCGCCCAGAGGCTGATGAATCATGATGCGTGAATTGGGAAGGGCGTAGCGCTTGCCATGTGCGCCTGCCGCAAGCAGCAGAGCACCCATACTGGCAGCCTGACCGATGCAGATGGTACTGACATCAGGTTTGATGTACTGCATCGTATCATAAATCGCCATGCCGGCTGTTACCACGCCACCCGGGCTGTTGATGTAAATCGAAATATCCTTTTCAGGATCTTCAGATTCGAGGAAGAGGAGCTGAGCTACGACAAGATCTGCCATGCCGTCATCGATTCCGCCGCCCAGAAAAATAATGCGGTCTTTTAATAGACGCGAATAGATGTCGAACGCCCGTTCGCCACGGCTGCTTTGTTCAATTACTATTGGAACGAGAGTCACGCTTCAGCTTCCCCCTTGTTATCATCGGCTTCTTTAACCATATCGTAATTAATCTGGTTATTTTTTAGCATAAAGTCACGAATTTTTTGACTTCTGAGCGAAAATCTTACGTTTTCTTCGCCATCATTTTCTGCGAGGGTGCTCAGCAGCTTTTCAACCGGCATATTGTATTCTTTGGCGCGCTTTTCGATTTCTTCACGATAATCGGCGTCGGTGACATCGATATTTTCCTTGTTACCGATCGAGTCGATCAGCAGCATGGTTTTGGTCTGACGCACGGCTCTTTCCCGGAAAGTTTCCCGGAATTCGTTGACATCTTTGCCGGAATTGCGCAGGTAGTCCTGGATAGTGGTGCCAAACTGGCGCCAGCGGCGATCGAGCCCCTGAATGAAGAAGTCGATTGTGCTCTGAACCATTGACTCAGGAACATCGAACTGATAGTCGCCGATGATCTGGCTGAGAATTTCATCGAAAGCCCGTTCTTCGGCATCATATTTGGCGCGTTCGCTCAGGTCTTCCCTGACCTTGGCTTCGAGAGCCGCCAGGTTTTCGAAATCGCCGACCTTTTTAGCAAATTCGTCATTGAGTTCGGGCAGAGTCGGGCGGGAAATACGATTGAGGGTTACGGTATAATCGAGGGTCTTGCCGAAATATTTGGAATTTGCTTCGGCTTCGCCTTCTACCTTGTGCTGCCAGGTTCTGGTTTCGCCAACCTTCATACCAAGGCATGCGGCGAACATTTTGTCATTTTCCATCAGCTTGTGGGCTGCTTTTTCATCGGAAAGTTCTTCATCGATCTGGCCCTCATGAGCAACCTGAACGTTGGCTGAAAAATAATCGCCGACGCACAGTTCACCATCTTCGACGGTTTCTGTCTTGCTCTGCTGTTCACGAACCTGACTGAGAACCTTCTGCACGCTTTCTTCATCGACGATTTCATGCTGAACCTGAGCGGTGTAACCCTTGTAATTGAAGTCGCCAAGTTTCGGTCTGACTTCAAAAACCGCCTTGAAAGTAAATGGGGCGCCTTCCTGAAGGTTCGATTCCTCAAGTTCGAAGCGGCTGACCGGGTGCAGTTTGGTTTCCCGGATGGCCTGCGGATATACTTCCTGGACCAGTTCTTCTTCGATCTGTTCTCGAACTGCTTCCGGGCCGATAAATTTAACCAGAACCGCTTTGGGAACCTTGCCCTGTCTAAACCCGGGGATTTTCACCGACCGGGCGGCACGGTTATAAAAGCTTGCATAGGCAGCATTGACTTTTTCCTTTTCGACTTCGACGGTCAATGCAACTTTGTTGGCTTCCAGTTCCTGAACTTGTGTCTTTAACATGTGCGATAACTCCTTGGGGAGAGAATTTCAAAGTACCAGACCTACTGTAATCCTTCACCCGTGGCAGATCAGGACACAAAGCTTTCACCAGCCGGGAAGGAGACAGATATGGATTCTCTATTATAAGGTAGTCTGTCTGAAAAGTAAAGACACCGGCGCTGCCTCAATAAAAGGGGCAAACGCAAACTTTCTCGATACGGTTAATCCGGTGGTGATTTAACAGCGCGGCATCAGCCTGCGACAACGAATCCACAGTTATTCGTCGGGTAAAAAAAAGTCGTACCGGAAAGGCACGACTTTTGATTTCGGAGCGGGAGACGGGACTCGAACCCGCAACCACCTGCTTGGAAGGCAGGGACTCTACCATTGAGTTACTCCCGCAAGCTCTATAAAGCCTCAAGGGTGCGAAGGGCGGGACTTGAACCCGCACGGTGTTAACCACCAGATCCTAAGTCTGGCGCGTCTGCCAGTTTCGCCACCCTCGCGCTAAGGGCCAACGGCATGATGATATCAGAAACTCTTCTGACAGGCAACAGATTTTCGCAGCGTCGCAAATTATGGCTCCGGAATGGGTTAAAATAATCGCAGTGCTTATCTTCCTCTATTTCCTGGTTTTCACATGCCTTTCGAGCAATTCCGAAAGATCCTTCAGCCGGAAAGGCTTGCAGATACTCGCTGTAAACCCGTATGCAACGGGATTTTTCATTACCGGATCATTTGCATAACCGCTCGAGACAAAGACCGGAACATCAGGATCCAGCTGTCTTATTGCGGCAACTGCTTCAATTCCGCCCATGCTGCCCGGAATCGTGAGGTCAAAAATCAACCCGGCAAATTTTTCGCCGGCCTGCTTTTCGGCCTGAAAAAATTCCACGGCGTCGCATCCGTTGTCTTTCGAAACGACGAAATATCCAAGATGTTCGAGCATTCCACCAACTGTTTCCCGAATTGTCTCTTCGTCATCCATAAGCAAAATACGGCCGGCACCATGATGACTCTTTGCGGAAAGCTGAGGCTCGTCAGCAGCCGCTTCGTGCGAAGCCGGAAGATAAACATGAAAAACACTGCCATGGCCTGGCTCAGATTCAACTTCGATACAACCGCCATGACGGCTGATGATAGAATAGCAGGTAGTCAAACCCAGCCCGTGGCCTTTAGATTTTGTGGTGAAAAATGGGTCGAAAACTTTCGAAATCATCTCCCTGGGAATTCCTGCTCCGGAGTCTTTCACCGAAATCCTGATGTAATCGCCATTTGCAAGAAGCGGATGCTTTCCTTCAGGGAGGCTGGTATTTCGTGCAGTAAGCTCGATCGCTCCTCCGAGCGGCATCGCCTGCTGAGCGTTGATTACGAGATTATCAAAAACCTGGCCGATCTGGTTCCGGTCATAATTGCACAACCAGAGTCCTTCTTCAATATCGAAACCGGCAGAAACATTGGAACCGCTGAGGGCAAACTGCACAGTTTCCTGAATGAACGGAAACAGGCCGGCCACTTTCTGAACCGGAACGCCGCCTTTGGCAAAGGTTAATAGCTGCTGAGTGAGACTGCGAGCCCGCTCCATAGTGCCGATTGCCTTGTCAAGGCAGGAAGTTACCTGGTCATCCCTGGAATAAATTCTCGCAAGGTCGATGAACCCGAAAATGCCGCCAAGCAGATTATTGAAGTCGTGAGCGATACCACCCGCCAGAATACCCAGCGATTCGAGTTTCTGAACATTGCGCAGCGCCGCTTCCAAACGTTTTCGTTCCGAGGTGTCAATGAAAAGGCCAATGGAAATGTCTTTCTCATAATACGCAGAAATTTCAACGGTCTTAACATCACCATTTTTGCAGGTAACCATGAATTCCATCGGCGGAATAAATGAGTCGTTGTTCAAAGCTGATTCAACTGCATTACCCAGTGCTCTGGCAACCTGATGCCGGTATTCTTCATCAGGAAAAGCCAATTCGATCCATTTTTCAACGGTGGCAATGTCCTCGACGGTGTAGCCATATGTTTCAACAAACCGCCGGTTATGGAAAGTGATTCTGCCTGTTTTATCTGCCAGCGCTATCGGAACCGGAAGAAACTCGAGAGCCTTGCGAACCTTTTTCTCGCTCTCTCTCAGAACCTCGATTTCACGGAGCGCTGCCTCAGCCTGCTTGTTGGCAGTGATGTCGGTAGCGACTTCCATTCGGACAATGCGGCCATCGATCCACTTGATAGCCATATCACGACAATCATACCATCTGTTGTTGATTGTATTCAGGAATTCATACTGATAAACTCCGGTGGGATTGCCGTCTTTGTCAATAAGCCTGGAATTCGGGCAGAAAGGGCAAGGCCCTGTCTGGCCCTTCTGTATGGTTTTCCAGCATGCCTGCCCGATAATGTTTCCAAAGATTTTAATGCCGAGGGAATTAACGAACAGCAGCTCATAAGTCTGCATATCAGCGATATAAACAAGAGAATCCATGCTGTCCATAACCGTGGACAAACGGTTATAAGCTTCCTTGATTTGCTCCTGTTCGATTTTTTTCTCTTCGTTCTCACGCAACGCTTTTTCCATCATTACCCGGTCGGTAATTTCAATGGTATACCCTGCAAGAAGAATTCGTTTGCCGATAGCAATGGGAAACTTTATGGTGGTGAAAAACCGGTTATCAAAAGTTTCTTCAATGCGCAGAATCTTTTTGGCAGCGACCACAGCATGATCATCAGCTATAATTTTAGCCGCAAAATCAGCAGGAAACAATTCATGCATATTTTTGCCGACAATATCCTGGCCACCACGACCTATCAGGCTGACAAAGCTATCGCTGGCCTGCAGAACAACACATTCGTCGGCTGTAATTTCCTTGACATACGCCATAATTGGAGAATGCTGCATGAACAGAGAGAAAATTTCGCTGTTCTCAGACATCAGGCTTTCCATGCGCTTGATTTCGCTGATATCTTGAACAGCAGCCACCAGAAAGGATATTGAATGATCCGGGTTTCTGAGACATGTACCAGAGAGAACTACATGAACCAGAGTGCCGTCTTTTCTGACGAATCTTTTAACCATGGTATATGAATCGATTTCCCGGGCGAGAAATTTTTTATACCTTAATTCTTCTTCTGCCCGATCCTCGAAATAGGTTAAGTCCGCCCAGGTCATTGCTGAAAGTTCCTGACGATCATAGCCAAGCAACTCACAGAACCGGTCATTAACTTCAACAAAGGATTTTTCCAGGGTGGCGACCACAAATCCGATCAGTGGCAGCTCAAAAAATTTCCTGAATTTGCTTTCGTTCAGGTGCAACTCCTGCTCTTTGTGCTTTCTGGCAGTTACATCGAGAAAAGTGCATTGAAGCAACTGGCGGTTATCAAGCAGAAAAGTATGTACACACACTTCAGCATCCCATATCTTTCCATCCGGATTCTGATGCTTCCAGTCAAAATTCACGTGCCCGTTCTGGATAGCTTCCCGAATGTAATCATGTATCTTTTCACGGGATGAAGAGCCATCATATTGACCGGGTGCCGAAATATCCAGCAGAGTCGTTTGCAGGGTTGCTTCTCTTGAATCCAGGCCGAAAGCCTTCGTCGCTGCCTGATTAAAATCAATATTTCTCAATGTTTCGGGATCAATGATCAGAACAGGTATCGGATAACTCTCGAACGCCAGACTTCTCAAACGTTCAGTCATTTCCATGGGCGAATTATCTCCTTCTCCGTTCTGCCGGCTCAATTATTTCCACAATCAGATTACTACCCCTGAGCCTATGGCTTTAAATCGCCCCAACGAAGGCGCTCTGCAAGAACAATCAGAATGTCATTGCGCTTAAGCCTCAGAGCAATATCCGAGAGACCGGAATATTTTATTTAGCCGAAATTGCCATTAGAATTCAGGGCAAGCACATTTAATGTCATCTCACTTCGGTTATAATACTGTTATCAGTATGCCTCGAATTCTAGCAAAATGCCGTTGATATAGCAACTCCGACAAGTCGTAGTAAACGAATTCATTCGAAAAACTTCCAGGCTTGAAACCAGTATCTTATGTGGGAAGATATTCTTTTGTCGGGGGTAAATCAATGACCGGATACCAAAAGTCACTTATTCAGTTTTTTCTGTTGCTGTTTGTCTGCCTGGCCTCGTTTCCAGTCTATGCAATCAATCCTTTCACGACAAAAGACTCTCTCAACATTTCTGAAACCGGCTCAGCGAAGTCCGCAGACAGCGCAGGCAAAAGGGCCGATATAAAAGCAGAGGCGAGGGATGCAAAATCAGTAACTCTGGCGGTTATGGCCGACCTGCACGCCCGACCGGAAAGTCTGCCAATGCTGGAGAAAGCCATTGCAAGGGTTAACTCGCTCAAAGACATCTACGCTCTGGCGATTACCGGCGATCTATGCAGCAAACTCGGCACCGGCTACGAATACGAAGTTCTTCATCGCGGCCTGAAAGGCCTGAAGGTGCCGGCTTATGCAGTGCCCGGCAACCACGACATTCTTTACAAAGACAATCTGGTCAACGGCGAAAAGAAACGCGGCACCCCTGCTGAAAAAAGAGCAAAGCAGGAAGCCTTCAAAAAAACTCTCAACCTCAAATCGCTCTATTACTCTCGAAAAGCCGGCGGGCACCTGCTGGTTTTCCTGCCGAACGATGCCCTTTCGGCAATCCCCTGCTCTATGCCGTCTGACGAGACACTGGAATTTCTGCGCGAAACACTGCGTAAAAACCGTGATCTGCCAACGATAATTTTCAGCCACGCTCCTCTGGCCGGCAGTTATGGCGACAAAAAGACCATGCCACCGCTGCAGGCCAATGCGCAACCTGCCGGCAAACTGCAACGCATCCTCAGGGCGAATCCTCAGGTATATCTCTGGTTTGCCGGGCACCTGCATATAACCCCGGCGCAGAAATATTTCAATTTCGCCGGCAACAAGGTCGGCAAGGTGACCGTAATCCATGTTCCACCAATACAGATTCATTCTGCATGGTTCCATGCCGTATCACTTTCATCGAAGGGTGCGGTCATCAGAACCATGGATGTCAGAACCGGCCGATATCTGAAAAAACACACCCGGGTATTCAGACCTGCAACGGCAGGCAAAGCCGACGACCAAAAGCCTGAAAATGTCGACCAGAATGATATTCAGGGCTTGAAGAAAGCCAGAATAATTATCGTTAACGCCCATGCCGGAGGCAATCGAGACCGCGACGGATTCGGCAAATGGCTCGACAACCAGGACCCGGACCTTGCACTGGTCAGCGAATCGGTAAACATGGCTCCTCATCTCAGAGAAGCCGGCAGGTTTCTTAATGCCGGCAACGAAAGCAAAGGCCAGCAGGAAGTCTCAGTCGTGGTCAGGCATGGGTTGGCGGTTTCCAGTCACGACCAGGGCAAAATATCACCTGATCTGGGCATCGGTATCGCACATGACCGCTGGTGGAAAAGAGTGCAGACGAGGGTTGCCGGTCTGAAAACAAGAGTTTATTCGCTGCATCTCAACGCAGTAATTCAGCAGAAGAGCGGTGAACCCATGGCCTCGAACCGCTGGGACGTAACCAGGGAAGGCCTTACCAGACTTGAAAAACAATGGCGCGATGATATCAAAGATGGCTGGGCGGTCATTATCGGCGGCGACCTCAACTGGTGTGATGCACGCGCCAATGCCCGTTCTCATAACATGGCTCCGGGTAGAATTTTCAAACGACTCGGCCTCTCGTATGTCAACAAAGAACTCATGTGGCTGGCATGGACACCGCGCACTCACGAGGCGGTCAAACGTTATTATATGTCACCTGCAGATATTCCGGGTCTGTTTGCCGGAGAACACCCGGCCCTGAGGATCGAACTGAAAGCCCGCAAAAAAGCCGACGACAAGGATCGTGATCAAGACCAGGACAAGGAAGAAGAAAATCAGAGCACCTCAATCGAAGAGCCTGACCACGATTCCGACGAACCCGAAGCAGAAGAATCGGAACTCGAACCTGAAAATGATTCTGAAACAGTTTCTGACGACGAACTTATCGACGCTACGCCTACAGTCAGCGATGATAAGCCAGAAAGCGAAATTTCACCGACCGATGACAACCTTGAAGAAATCGATGAAGTAACAGGCTCCGACAATGACTCAGAAACATCGGCCAACGAAACCGTTGGCGATGAAAGTAACGCCGGCAGTGAAGAAGCAGGCCTGACGGGCAGCGATGCTTCTGACGAGGAAGCTGAAGCCGCGGCAATCGAACGCATACGTGAACTGATAGCCGAAGTTTACGAACGTCTGCTGAACCTGTTCTCGGCTTTTACCAGTCTGTTGCGCACCTGAAAGCAGTCGATTTGAACTTTTCCCTCCTTTCAAGTATGCTGAATAAGGCCAGCTGCAGCGGCCTGAAAAATCGCGTGCAAACGACCATATTTCTGGCATTTCGGAGGTTAGGATGTATAAACATTGCCGCAGAGCGTTTGCCACAGCCATGCTGTCTCTTCTTTCATTCGCGGTTCCGTGCTGGTCACTGCCGATGGGCGAGCCTCAGGCAGCTCACTTCACCCGCGAATTAACCAGGATCGTTAATGAGATACTCAGATTTGATTCAACTGCTTCGGGCAACTCAGTCGACTTCGACCTCAGCGGCAAAACCATTCGAGACACTGAAATAAAGTCGGCGACCATCAGCTTTCATGGCTATTCGGCGGCCATGATCAAAAACATGCAGGAAACCGGGTTTACCGTTTCAGATATCACTGCCGGCGACAGCATCGATGCTCAGGCAACCATAAGTGCCACCGCGATAAACAGTCTGATCAGACGCGAAATTTCGCGATTGAAGCCAGGCAATAGAATTCTCGACAGGCTGGCGATCACTTTTCTCGACAATCAGGTAAAAGTTGAAGGCCTGGTCGACTTCAGAAAGATTCCAGGCAATGTTCTTGCATTCATGGTCACAGATTTTTCGCCGTTCACAGCTACACTTAGTGTTGAAAGCAGTGGCAGCCTGATAAACCTCAACATTGTCGATGCAACGGTCAATGGTCAGCCGATGACTCCTGAACTGCGCACCCAGATACACAGCTGGATGAACCCGGTCTGGGATTTTTCGATTCTTCCCTACCGTGCCGAAGTTGACAGTTATGCTATCTCTCCGGCAGGAATCAATTTCAGGGGCTCGATATCGCAATGATACGCCATAGAGTCGCTCCAGGCGTATCAGCCAGATCGGCCGGAAAAAATTCATTCAGCGCCTGTATTTTGGTATGGAAAAGGCAGAAATGACGGCTGATCATCTGCAAAATAGCGACACCAGAGCTTCTGCAATAAGTTTTGATCAATTTGACGAACTGTTCAGAAACGAACTCGAGCGAATTCCGGGGCAATTCAAGGAAGGCGTGGCTGAATTCATTCTGGAAGAGCGCGAACACCGGCACAGCAAATACATGCGCGGCCTGTACACTCTCGGTCATTACATGCCGCGCGGCCACTTCGGCAATCCGGTCGTGGTTTTATATTTTGGCTCATTCGTCAAAGCCTTTCCGCATCATAAGATCGAGCATCTGCGTCTCGAAATCTCCCGCACCATAACCCACGAACTGCTTCACCACTGGGAAAACCGTTCCGGAATAGACCTGCTTGGCGACGAAGACCGGCGTCAGTTGGCAGTATGGAAGCAGAAAACCGGCTACAAGGACGGATCGGCACCGACCGGGAAAAACTATGTCGAGGCAGCGCTGTTCATTTACCTTCTATTCATTTTGATCGCGGTTCTGGCGCGCTGGATAATGCTGCTTGGCTGAGGACATCAGTTTAACAAGGGCGTCGTTTATGTTATAATGCAAAAACTTCGGCAGATTTCTGCCGGCTGGAGGCCATATCATGCCAATCAAGAAAGAACTGCTCGAAATACTTGCCTGCCCTGCCTGCCGTGGCAAAATTGTCTATAATGACGACCAGGACACCCTGGATTGCCTCGAATGTCGCCGCAGTTACCCGATTCGCGACGAAATCCCGGTCATGCTGGTCGAAGAAGCAAGAATGCCGGCCAACGTTGAAAAGCGCTGAAATGGCCCGGATATTTGTCAACATTGCGTATCAACGCATGACCCCTGACGGCTTCAAGTTTCTCGCCGATCGGCAGCTGCACCCGGAATTCTATTTTTGCGGCGACAGCATCGACACGATCGAACGTCAGACCATTACCGAGTTACGGGGTCTGGTCGAAAGCAGCAGCTTCAGTTCAACCCTGCACGCGCCATTTTATGATCTGAACATTGGCGCCCGTGACCGAAGCATTAGAATTGCCAGTTTCGAGCGCCTGATCTGGGCGGTCGAAACCGCAGCCATGCTCAGCTCAAAACTGGTTGTCGTTCACCCCGGCTATGGCGTCGGACCTGGCGAAATCGAAATTTCTCCATGGCTCACCCGAGCCGGCGGATTGCTGAAAAAACTCGTTGAATATGCCGCAGCGCGTGACATAAAAATAGCCTTTGAGAATATTTTCGACAGCCGGCCCGATTATCTGGCCAGGCTGCTCGAATTTCTCGATTCGCCGCATGCCGGAATCTGTTTCGACGTCGGGCATTTCAACCTGTTTTCGCCGCAACCGATGCAGGCGTGGCTCAACACGCTCGGTGACCGCATTTTCGAGTTTCATCTGCATGACAACGACCGCAGTTCCGACCAGCACAGCGCCATCGGCGATGGCAGCATCGACTATCAACCGCTTATCGACTGGTATAACGCCCGCCCTGCAGACAATCGGCCGGTATTGACCCTTGAGCAGAAAGACCGCGCTCACGTCATAAAATCAGTGGCGCGTCTGCAAAGCTGGGGCATCTAAAAAAAATAACCGGCCCGCAGGCCGGTTATTTTTTCTGCGCGATCAGTTGATCATTTTCCGCTCTTGATCAGAGTATTGTAGAGATCGAGATTGGTTTTATAATCTGTGTAAGCAGTCTTGGCAGCAGTTGCATCGCCCTTCTGGGTTGCGGCCATATATTTCTGATAAGCAGCCAGATAGTTGTTGTATGCGGTCTGCGAATCTTTAACCGTAGCTGCCGGAGCGGCTGCGGCCGGTTTGGGTTCCGGTTTGCTGACGGTTGCAGTCGAAGGAGTTGAGCTGCCTGAATTCAATTTGGCGATAAAATCGGCGGTTGCAGCACTCTCGGCCTTTGCGGCAGCCGGGTCGATATCACTCTGTTTTATTGCGATATTCTTATTACCAAACAATTTCTGAATACCCTTAACAGCCAGGCGGGCAATCAGGCCGCCACCGATAACACCTACCGCCAGCATCGGGAAACCCATGCCGATACAGAGAGCGCCGCCGGCTACGGCTCCGGCTACGGTTGCGAAGTTGGCAACGCTGGAGGTTGTCCAGTTGAGGACCTTTTTACCGACGATGTAACCACCGACAGCCCCGACAGCCATTCCGAGTGGGCCACCACCGACTGCCATTCCAAGAACGCCGCCGAAAGCGCCGGCTGCAATAGCGCCGACATTGACAAAAATCGACTTAGCGGCACCGCCGACACTGCTGAGCAGGGAGGCGTGAACCGGTGTGACAGGCGCTACGGCTACCCACAGTGAAAACAGCATCGAGACGAGCAGCATGGTAGAAATGCTCTGTCTCTGGTTATAAGTCATCGTCATCATATAATTTCCTCCTGACAATACAAGAGCGGTTCGAGTCGAATTATGCTTAGATTATAAGAATCGTCTGGCCGACCCGCAAGAGGTGTACATAGTTATTTTTCGTCCTTGTGAATCAGGAAGTCTTCGATTTCCTTGAGCTTCAACACTGCTTCGGGCGTCATCAGATCGCGGTTGAATCGAGAAAGAACCAGCTCGATGCCATGATCCTGGAGGCCAAGAGTCCAGATGCCGCCTTCAAAGGTACCCAGGCGCAATACATCGGCAGCTTTTACCAGAGCGGTATCGATACGCTTGACCATGCTGGCCGGCACTTTTCCGGGAGCGGTGCGACTCTGATCGGAATCAACACCGATAACCAGAAAGTTGCCGCGGCGTGAAGCCTGAATCAGTCCGAGTCCGCTTTTGCCGGAAGCATGGTAAACGACATCGGCACCTTCTTTGGCCATATCCAGGCCCAGAGTCTGTGCTTTATCAGGCATATCGAAGGCTTCGGGAGTGTTCCCGAGATAGCGCGAAATAACGGCAGCTTCTGGCTTAACAAAGCGAACCCCGTTTTTGAACCCACGCTCGAAGCTGGCAATAACCGGCGAATCCATGCCACCGAGAAAGCCGACCTTGCCGGTTTTGCTGATCATTGCTGCAAAAGCGCCGGCATAGAAAGAACCCTGCTCCTCGTCAAAAAGTATCGAAAGTACGTTTGGCACGGTGACAACCGAGTCAAGAAGCACGAACCTGCTCTCGGGAAATTCCTGGGCGACACGGCGCACCGCATCGTTGGCGAAAATACCGACCGCACAGACCAGATCCATGTTCCGTTCGCAGAAATAGCGCAGAGCCGGCTCTATAGAGCTTATGCTGCCCGGTTCTATGACTTCGACGATGCAGTCTCCCTCGCGACGCAGCTGCATGACTCCTTCGTAGGCGGCATCGTTGAAAGATTCATCTCTCAGACCACCGATCGACAGAACCAGGCCGACGCGCAACATACCGGCAGATGCCGGCAAAGACAGAACGACAAACAGCAGCACCGTTAGAAGCAAAGATTTCCGATTCACAATTTCCTCCAGATAGCTATATTTTCTGTTCACCAGTCTTCACTGGTTCCGACAAGAGGCTTGGTTTCAAGTATGCCGAGCCGGCGCAATACCTTTTCGAGGGCTGCCATGACTTCGGGAGAATATTTTCCGCTTTCGCGTTTCATTTCATCGAAACTTTCGTGGTAAGTGCGCTCGATTGCATATGGCCGGTAATGAGTCATGGCATCGAAGGCGTCAGCAACCGCAATAACGAGCGACCCAAACGGTATTTCCTCGAATTTCAGCCCGCGTGGATAGCCGCTGCCGTCGATCGCTTCGTGATGCCCGAGAACGATTTCGGCGACCATTTCCATTCCGGGTATTTCACGAATCATCGCAGAGCCGACAAGCGAATGCGATTCGACACGCTTGCGTTCTTCGGGTGAAAGGGGACCGGCCATGTCGAGCAGTTCGTCAGGAAGTCCGACCTTGCCAATGTCATGCAGCATGGCGGCAAGTTCAAGATCGGCGAGTTCGCGGGGTGAGAGCCCCATTTCACTGCCGATGGCGACGCTCAGGTTACGAACGCGATCCCAATGACCGACGTGTTCGTGCGACTGGTTTTCAAGAATTTTCATCGTCAGACCGAGCAGGCACTCCAGGCGGACAAAATCACTCAAAATCCGCAGAGATTCCTGAACATGAGAGGGCAATTCCCAGTTTTCCATTTCAGGGGTGGCTGATACCGGAGCCCTGACACTTACAAGCCAGCTGGTACCATTTATCGGAAAAGCTTTCCAGAAGCGACCGCCAAATCTGCTGACACCGGGCTTAGCAAGATCTTCGGGCAGGTCGGTTGGCGGCAGACTGCCGTTGCGATCATGACCGCGCCAGATACCGCTCCATGGAAACCACAACTGCAGGTCACTGCCAATGCCGGCCATGTTCTCGTCGAGCCGGGCAAGGGCTGATTTCCAGATCGCGGTTATGCAGCTCAATTCAAGTGGTTTCATCATTTTCTCCTGCCATAAAGTGGGTTGAATAAATGGCCTGAATGAAATTCAGTATAACAGATTGCCGGGGTAAGGTAAAATTGTTATACTGCCTTAAATCATTCTCTTCCGGGAGCGTCTTAATGAGCACAAACTATGAAAACCGCATTGCACTCAACCCTGCTCTGATTGTAGGGCTCGGGGGTACCGGCAAAAAATCACTGATCAATTTCAAAGAAACTTTTCTCAATAGCCCCCAGATCAAGAAGGCCTATGCAATCTCAGGAAAAGGCGAACCGGCGCTGCCTGATTTTATCGATCTTCTCTGCATCGACACAGACATTTTCGACGCCAGCCAGCCTGAAGACGATCCCAAGACCGGCTCAAAACTCACCGAAAGTGAGTATCATCAGATCAACATCCAGAATGCCGGCCAGATAACTGGAAATCTGGATTCTGAAACCTACAATTATCTCTACGAATGGTTCCCGCAGAAACTGAAACATCACATCGGTCAGATAAGCCAGGGAGCTCACCAGTTCAGGTTTACCGGCCGTTTCGGCATTTTTGTCGATATCCAGAAGATTTTTCAGCAGATCAAGGCCAAGATGAGCAAAATTATGGCCCGAAGCAATGTCAATCAGGACGACATCATCGTTCCCCTGACCAATAAGCAGGGCCAGATTCTCACCCCTGAATTCTACGTCGTCGGTTCATTGTGCGGCGGGTCAGGCGCCGGCATGTTTCTCGACATCGCCTACCTGCTCAAAATGGCTTATTATCAGCTCTCAGGCGGCAAAGGCAAGCCGACCATCGTTGGCATCCAGCTGACTCCGGAAGCCTTCACCCAGATTTCCATCGACCCGAACGTCAATTCAACCGGGCGTCTCGAAGGCAATGGCTATGCTTCACTCGTAGAAACTTTCTATTTCATGAACAAAGAGAAGTTTCCGCCGACCCGTACCGCCAAAGACATTATCAGCCAGGACCGCCGCAACAAGTTTATGGTCAACTACGGCCCGATCGGCAAGAGCAACGACACAACCACTTACGGTTCGGTCAGTGAAGAACCGCCTTTCGATCAGTGCTACCTGCTTGGCACCAGCAATCAGGACGACATCCCGACCTATTACAGCATCGCCTCCGAGCTGATTTTTACAAAACTTGCCACCCAGCTTCGCCAGGCGCAGAACTCGATGCTCGACAACGCTTCACAGATTCTCGGGCAAAACAGTTCAGACCTGGAGGGCAAGCAGCTGAAATGCTTCAGCTCAGCCGGTTTCAAGAGCTTCTATTACCCACTCGACGTCATCCGCGACCTCTATACCTACAAACTCTCGATGGATGTCACCTACTGGCTGAAACTCTCGGTAGACCGAATTCTTATCGACAGCATGGTTCAGGAATTCGCCGAAAACAACCCGACCAAAATCGATCTCACTCCTGAAGGCCTGTTCATGATGACCAAAGAAATCATCGATCGCAAGCAATACTGGGACAACCCGATGTTCCATTCGCTGCGCACCGTGAACAAACAGAAGGAAGGCGAATCTGCCTCGGCTTTCATTCTTCGCCAGATCGATGAAATGAATCAGAACCGCGTCAAAAAAGACGAGATCAGAGCCAAGGTCAGGGTCAATTTCGAACAGAATGCCGTCAAAGCAGGCGAGCATCTTCTTGACAAGGTTATCGAAATTATCAATAACCCCGACCTTGGCGCTCACATTGCGATCGACTTTCTCGTCGCCTTCGAAAAATATCTGACCCGCTACCCCCGCGAAATTCTGTCGCGTAAAGTCCAGGAAATCAAGGGCAAACTCGAAAAAGAACAGCGTGAATACCGTGAAATAGCCAATCGGCTCAAGGAAAAGCTCGGTGGCTTTGCCGGCCTCGGCGGCAAGCTCATGGAACTCGGCACTGTGCTGCGCATGACCGACATCAACGACGAACGCGATAAACTGCTGAAAGAAGCCAAGGAAGCCGTCGACATGGAATATGAAATGTTCTGTATTTCATGTGCTGAAGATTTTCTTAAATACCTGAACGTGCAGTCTCAGTCGATACGCAAACAGGTCGAGGTTTTCTCGACAAAGCTGGCGCAGATTTCCAAGGATGGCATGATCGAACGACAGTATGAACACTGCCTCGAGCGCATCAAGCCTTATTCGAAAGTTCAGGATTTCATCAGAACCTATATTTTTGAAGATCGCGATATCGAGCCGTTCTACAAATATCTGCTCGGCGACCTTTCAAACAACGACATCGAAGGTGACTTTCTGGTCAAGATCAACCTCAAGGAAAACTGGGAAAAGTTCACCAATCCTGAAGGCAATTCACTCGAAAAAGAAATCGTCAAATACTGCCGCGGTATTATCGAGCGCCGCCTGTTCGGTGGCATCGAAGATTTCATTCACTGGAAGGACTCAGTGCGCAAGGGCTTCAAGAAGAGTCTGGTCGAAAGCATGATGAACCAGTCGACACCGCTGATCACTATGAACGATCGCGGCAACAACCAGCCACAGCGCATGAATATCGTCACCCTCGGCATTGCCGACGAGAACAGCAAACTTTCTGAAGAAATCAAGGATGCGCTGCGCAAAGGAGACATCGGCGTAACCGTGGCTCCGACCCGCAACCCTTATGAAATCAGTCTGCTGCAGACTCTACACGGCATCGCTCCGTATAATATCAGCGCCATAACGCAATGGCACAATCTCTATCGCCAGAACACCGCAAAAATCAACTGCCACGCTCTTCTTACTAACGATGCCTACCCGGTTCTCTGGTCGAGCTACGGCCTGATTCCGGCCAAAAAGCTCGAAGAGCATTACATGGTCTACCTGCTACTGCGCTATGAGCTTATCGCTGATACGGTTCAGAGCAAATACGGTATCGAATACAACAATGAGCTGGTGCAGTATGAGCTCTGGTATCAACAGGACAAACCGCAGCCGATCGGCCGCACCATCACCCAGCTGTTCGACTATCTCAAGAACAACACCATGGGTATTTACCTGATCAGAAGCGTCTACAATGAATACTGGAAATCACTGCCGTTCCCGAAACAGCGCGAAATAGTCAGCAAGTATCTGCCGATCATGACCGACAAAGTCAAAAAACTTGAAGACGCCATTGAAGAAGAAATCAAAAAGAACCACGAAGTCAGCCCGGCCAGCGACGAACTGCTGTCGATCAAACGCGGCATTCTGCGCATTCTCCAGGATTACAACGAACAGTTCAACCACATTCTCAGTCAGCGTCCATCAGGCACCATCGAAGGTGAAGTAGCCAAATAATTGCTTAAAGAGAGCCGCGGCAGGCATCATTGCCCGCCGCGGCTTATTTTTGTCGATATAAACAGCAGTCAGCGGGTAAACCAGCGAAAGATTCCAATAAAGCGCGGAGAAAAAAGAAGCAGCCTGGTAAAACCCCAGGTCAGCAGAAAAAACACCGGAGTCACGGCCATCAGCACAATGGGACTGTCGACACGCCGGAAATACGGCAGAAGAATGCTGAACCCGAACCAGAACCACTGTACACAATAAATCAGCGTCAGGTTTTCGCTCCAGAAAGTCAGCACCGAAGATGCCCACCCCATATAACCCTTTAAGGTCAGCCGCATGAACATGGCTGTCCACAACAGAGCAAAACTCATTACCAGAAAAGTGCCGCCGGCGTACATGCGATAATAGTCACCAAATTGCCCGGTTCCGTAAACTGAAACAAATGCGGCACCGAGAATTGCAAACAACAGGCCGAAACGGGTCATTCCGGCTGCAATTTCAGACTCAGGCACGTCAGATTTCAGCAACCGGCCGATCAACAAACCCATGATTGGAAAAACCAGCCAGGGAAAAACCGGAAAAGCAGTATCGGTTGGTGCGCCCATGACAAATGCACGCCCCCAGAGAGGCTGAAGCGGGTAAAATGCTATCCCCAGGCTTTCGCCGGCCCCCCACAAATACGGGGCCGCAAAAATCATTACCGCACCGACGGAGATCCACTGCCAGCTTCTGGTCAGCAGATGCTGCAAAAGAGCCAGGATGATATATGCCACACCGGCAAATCCAAGAATATCGACATTGTAAAGAATGCGCCAGAAAACGACATCCCTGCCCACCTGCAGAGCAGTGACCATGCCGTCGAACATTTCCGGAGCATTTATCGACAGAATGTAAAAAGGGATCACCATGCGAAGGAAATTCAGCATTATGCCCAGCAGAAAAAGCTTGAGACCACGAAAAACTTTAACCGACAGGGATCGATCATGTGGAAACACAAAAAAAATACCCATCAGCAGCATAAATACAGGCGCCGCTGGGGCGGTACCGCAAAAATCGTTCATGAAACGGCCAACCGGTGTTGCGCAGGCATCTGCAGAGCCAAGCATAAGAGAGACATGAGAAATGATCATGCAGATGACAGCAAGGGCACGAACATTGTCAAACGAAGAAACTCGGGAGATACCTGCTGATTTCATAGAGTTATGAACTTCTGCTACTGCTGCCCGGAGACGGATTTATGCAAAAAGTCGTGCAGATGCTGCAGAGCAGCGTTGATATCATCGTGAACCGGAAGTGTACTGGCAATCCGCGTCACAATTTCTCTTTCGGCTACTCTTCTGATGGTAGGCAGGTAATTAAGATCGTAGATCCAGCAGAGTTGCAGCAGACAAAAGTCTGCTTCTGATTTGACATTTTCGTAGCGGGCCTGCCGATGATTGCAAAGGTCGTCGAGGATCACCCGGCTGGGCGGCATATTTCGAGGCAGGTTCCAGATTATTCCGGGGTTGTCATTCAGCCGTCTTTCTTCGATGGCATTGTTGAGAACGAAGAAAATATCGAGCTTGTCGGCATCTCTGACCAGATTTACATGGCGCTCCAGCTGCGGGGAAAGATTCTCCGGTAACAGGTGACAGTTATGCAGGCGCACCGCCTCGAGAATCGTGCACTTCTCGGCATCGGAGAGGCCGGTGAGCCAGTCGGATTTTTGCAGAACCTCAAAGCCTCGACAACCGTGATTAACAGATTTCGGGTCATAATAGGTTTTGAATTCCTGAAACTGCGAAAAGCGGCCGACATCATGGAAAAGCCCGACAGTTTCTGCAAGCCTGATATCTTCGCTGCCCCAGCCAAGGTCTGAGGCGATCTCACGCGCTTCATCGGCTACGCGCAGAGAATGGTCGTATTTTAGCTGCAGCATCGGATGCAGACTGCCTTTTTCATCGCGAAAAGAGTCTACATAGCCACAAAAAATGCTCTTCAAATATGCAAATTTCTGCTGATTCATCCTTTTCCTGCCGGCCTACGCCGGCCCAACCTTTTCCCTGCATCGCGCCATGCAAGATAGCAGTCTGCAATCTACAGCAGCCGGCAGCAATCAAACTATTCTGCCTTCACAAATAGCATGCTTCCGGCCGGAAGTCAAAGAACAACCACACATGAAGACATTTTCCCTTTCTGGCAAGCAAATTTTCCCTATCGCCAGATAAAACCCGCTTTTGAGCAGACTGGAATTTATTTCGTTTCTGGCATGCTCTATGCAAGATATCAATCAACCAAAACACAAACCAGGGAGAAAACGCATGAATACAAACAATTATCTTGGTGTAGTCATACCGGCAGGGCTCGCAGCTTTTCTGGTTTATAGTTCCGGCAACATCTCCATGTTCATAGACTTTCCCGCGGCGATTGTCATAATTCTTGGCACCACCGGTTCGTATTTTCTTGTCGAAAACTCAGAACACAAGGATGGCAATCAGTTGCTGGCCGCCGGTCATGGAGCCTGGATGACAGGCCTGATAACCTGCATCATCAGTATAATCCTGGTTCTCGCTAATCTCGAAACCCCTCAGCGCATCGGACCTCATCTTGCCCTTGGCCTGATAAGTCTTCTGTATGGCACCGGCATTTATATGATCTGCAGACTTCTCAGTCTCCGCAACACGTGAACAATCTGCGCCAGACGGCAGACAAAAGCCTTCAACCGACGTTAACACCCATCTTCAGCAGATTTCAAACAATACCGGAAATTTGACTCCCGAGACACAAAAGGCTATAATCACCGGGTAAAATCATCAGGAGCCGAAGGCAATCTGCAACCGGAACACAAAAAACCAGGACGACGAATCCGGCCCAAGGAAGCGCAGTCAATGCGACTCCCCCGCGAAGATCGTTTATCTTCATGGGGGAGTTTTTGTTTTAGCGGCTTTTTCTGTTTCTCTTCTGCTGTTTGTGACAATGAAAGGACCTCACAAAATGCAAAACGAACCAGTTTCCGCCTCATTTCGCACTCTTATCGAGAAGTGCCTGCAGAGAGCATCGGTGCAACAGGAGTCTCCTTCGCAAAATTCAGACACAGGCATTTCGGATAAGAACAGTTTTCCTGAAGATCCCCGCAGCAATCAGATCCGAACCGAATCAAATCTTGAAGTCATCAGAAGTTTTCTGAAAAACTGAGCCCTGCAATCTCCAGGATAACAGGCAGAAGAAATTTTGCGGCAATTTTCATTGCAGCAATATTCTGTCAGAAACCTGCGGGTTGTGTTATGATATGGGCAATTCAAATGATCATGGGGTGAGAACTGATGGTTGAAGTAGCTCCAGGAGGCGAAAGGCTTAGAATTCCAGCCTGGAAATATATATTGTTTCTGGTTCTTTTTCTGTTATTGTGCCTCGGGATACTCTGGTATCTTCTGGCTTCGAATTACGGGGCTTCAAATTCACTTCTCGAAACCCTGCGACGCTATCTTACCTTCATCAGTGCCTTCCACCCTAACCTGAAGCCCGAAGACGACTTCAGCAATGCTTTGCGCATTCACGGCATCGAGAAAAGCAGCCCGAAAAAGTTCTTCATGTTCGTATCGATGACAGACAAAGACGCAAGTCCGGTCAAAGTCATCAATGCCGCGAACGTGACGGTAACAGGCAAAGACAAATCCGGAGCTGATATCAGCATCATAGTCGACCGGGTAAGGCCACTGCATGCATATAGCGACCTTGCCGACCCGATGAGTTTTGCCAATATCATGGATTACTCGGGCAGCATGTTTCCCGAAGACCTTACCGCCATCGAAGATAACTCGTCAGCGCTTATCGGCCAGCTTCTTATTCCTTTCACCGCCGGGGTGATCAAGTTCAACAACAAGGTTCATGAAGTTCAGACTCTGACCGCCGATAAAACCGTTCTTGAAACAGCTGTCAAGAAACGCATTCCTCTGCAGAACACCGCGCTGTTTGACGGGGTCGATACCGGAGTAGAAAAAATCCAGGCCCGCCCGCACTTCAGATTCTTGATCCTCAGCACCGATGGCAACGATAATGCCTCGATCGCAAGCATCGATGATGTTATCAGAAGATGCCAGATGCATAATATTTCGGTTTTTGTTTTCGGCTTCGGCTGGCTCGAGGTAACCAATCTCCGCAACCTTTCCAACAGCACCGATGGCTATTATTCCTATGTTCCCGACAGCAGCAGGCTTGCAGACTGGTTCAAGAAGCTTGGCCAGATAATCAACAATGTTCAGGTAATCGAACTTTCGGTAGCCAGCGACATCAATCAGCCTGGCTCAATCGAGCTCACAATCAACGAAGGCGGGCAAAAACTCACCAGAACCCGCACCTGGAAATAAACTGATTCGCAAATACGGAGGCATTCAATGCTGAACAAATCATACAGGGTTTTCTGTCTTGCCATTTTTTTCATAGCTGCCTTATTTTCGCCGGTTTCCGGCGAAATTAACTTCGATTTCGGCCTGCCGCTTTTCGGCCACGAAGAAATTCGCTTTGAAAAAACGAAACCAAGCGATTTCAACCTGCAGCTGCTCAAGAAATATCTGAACGAGCAACAGGGCAACACTCTGGCGCAGCTGCATGCCATAACCAGGTGGTTCAGCCTGATCAAGCTGTCCGACACTCCGCGACGCGACGAGCTCATTAAGCTCAGCACCAGTTTTTTCAAAAGCACCGGCAAAAAGGACTTTTCGGAAGAAGAGAGACTGCGCGACATTTTCTTTACCGGTCTGCTTCTAAGCATCGATAAAAGCGACGATAAATCCAACCTGCAGGATAAAAATCTGGAAGATCTGCTGATCGACTCAGAAGACAGACTGGTAAAAAATCCTGATTACTGGCTGGCAAAGGGCATCATCTTCCAGGAACTCCGCAACCGTCCCAATGGCTATTTTGAGCCGATGAAACCTGAAGAAGACCTGAAAAGAGCCCTGACTCTGATTCCACGCACCGCCCACTATTATTACGTCATGGGGCAGGCTTTCAGGTTTCTTGGTTCCATGGATTCTTCACTGTTTTTATCGATTGCCTCGTATGAGAAAGCATCATCTCTGGACCCACGAAATCCCAAGCTGCAGAATTCGCTTCTTGGCATTTACATGGGTCTGCACGAAGATTATCAGGGCCGCAACAAACCAGAACCTTTCTGGCTTGAAGAAGCCGTCTACAAGAAAATTCTCGAACTTTCGCCCAACAATCCGCATGCTCTCAATAACCTTGGCTATCTTTACGCAGAATATGGAGTCAACACTCAGTCTGCCCAGGAGCTCTGTCAGCGTGCCGTCGACATGGACCCGGAAAACCCCGGATTCAGAGACAGCCTTGGCTGGGCTTCATTCAAAAACCAGGACCACAAAAAGGCCGTCGAGGAGCTTACCCGCTCACTGTCGATGAAAATGAACGTTTATGAGCCTCATTATCATCTGGCAACCGTATATTATGCGGCAGGCGACCTGAAAAACGCAGCAGAGCACTATGAACAGGCGATAAAAATCAGACCCGATTCAGGCGAAGCCATGAATAACCTGGCCTACCTCTATACCGAGCAAAACACCAACATCGGCAAGGCTATCGAACTTGCCGAAGCCGCGGTTCAGCTCGAAAAAAATAACGCCTCCTACATCGACACCCTTGGGTGGGCATATTATCGGAACGGCGAAGCAGAAAAAGCCCTCAATCTGCTGCTCAAGGCGAATCAGCTGGTTCCAGGCCAGGGAGAAGTCCTACTGCACATCGGACGAGTTTATCTCGACCGCAGCGATTTCGATTCGGCGATTACTTATCTGCGTGAAGCTTTCAAAGCCGATCCAAAATTGAAAGACCCTGACAACACTCTTTATCTAGCCGTACGCCTCAAGGCATATCATGGTGCTATGGCCGATTATCACACCCTCATGGGCGACCGGGCCGACAAAGAAAAAGTCACCAATATTCTCATGAGCATCGCCAGACTGTACCAGGAAGAAAAACTATACGATCAGGCAATAGACATGACTAAGCTCTGCTCCGACATCAAGGCCGGCATTCGCTCGCTTGAAGAACCGGTTCTCAGCAGCTACGTCCTCGATAGAAAATCTGTTAAAGCTGAAGAAGCCGAAACCGGCGCACCGGCCGCACCGGCCATCGAGCTTGAAAGTGACCTGACTTCAGATGCACCGGCCCCGGAAACGACACCGCAGGAAGATGATCAATCGACGGGCCAAAAACAGACTAACCCGGTCAGTCCTGTCGACAAGCTGTTTGCCGGGCTACCGCCCGCAAGCCACTATCCGCTGGTTATTTCCTTCGGGCCGCAGTTTTTTCGCCAGCTGGCAGCTTTTGTTCCGGCAGCTGCCAACTTTACCGACAAATCGGTAACTGTTTTCATCAAAAAGTTGATTAAACTGAGAAAATCAACAATTGTTCGTCTTGAAACCGAATCGACCTCAGGAACGACGATTCTGGCACTTCTTAACAACTACTTTTCTCAGATCAACGTCAAACAGCAGCTGAGCGAAACCCCCGACCGATGCGTATTCAACTTCGGCAGGCAAAAAATACATGCGTTTGCTGACCGAAATGCGGTTTATCTTAGCGCCAGACCACTTGAAGCCAGCGACACACCTGAATTGACCGGCCAGATCATCCCTTTCAATCCCGAAAGTTTCATCGAAATCATCTACGACTGGAAAAATATCCAGGCACTTGTTCCCGGAATGCTTCAATCGCTGGTCAGCAATCCTCTCGCTCCTTTCATAAGAATATATACACGCTATTCCTATAAAGACGGGACATTGAACGAATTCTCGACGGCTACGACCGGGAAAGCCGAGAATGACGAATTCATGAAAAGGTTCGCACGCAACCTGTTCGCTTTCAAGCTTCAGACCCAGAACCTGGGCCTTGAAACAACGATCAGAGTTCGCGACGACAAAGAACTGATCTATGTTTCGACTGACTTCGAGAATATTGCCGGCTGGCTGCAGGTAAGGTTTAAACTCGGCCACCCACTCATCAGGAAGGTATTAGACTTTTATCTAGCCAGAACAATCTGCTTTCTCAACCGGATGTTTTATACCCCGGAACTTGAAAAAAGCTGCCCTGCCGGCGGCAAAATCCGAAGCGATGAAAACAGCGGCCTGATTTTCTGCAATCAGCACAACGATGTTCCCGCTATTCCGCTGATTCTCGATGAACACGCCTGCTGCAGCTACAACCGGACGCGCATGCTGAAATATCTGCAGAACACAAAAACGCCGTTGAGCAGCGATTCCGCGATCATCGACAATGCCGCTAAAGAAAGCGGCGTTCCACTTTGTCCGACCTCAGGCACCTGGACCGGCGATGAAAAAGGTATCAAATGCAGCGAGCATGAAAATTGATTTGCTTTTTTTTCCAAAATAGTCTATTTAATTAAGACACCAATTGGAGGTAATAGAAATGCCTGCTGTAAACATACAAGACAATATCCTTCAGTATCTGAAAGACGAAAAGGAAGCTGTTAAGATCTTTCTGATGAAAGGGTTCCAGATTCAGGGAACAATCCTTGACTTTGACACTTTTGTGATTCTCCTCGAATCAGAAGGCAAAAAACAGTTGATTTACAAGCACGCCATTTCTACTGTTCAGTTGCCTGACAACTTTAATCTTCCCGGCTGAAGCTGAGTCTTAACGAGAAGACCACCCTGATGGGTGGTCTTTTTTTTTGCCTCACGTGCTTCATGATTCAACAGAGGAGTTTGTGCAGATTTTGCACAGAAATTTTCTCTTTACTGTATAAAGATTGATCATCAAGGCCTTTGCAGCAAAAAATATGTGCAAAATCGCACCATTAAAGGTTATAAAAAGTTGGCATACAAATTGCATATATATTAATAACACTGCACGACTTATTCGTCAGTTGTCTTCAATCATTCCTTTCCTTGATCAAGGCTGCCTAGAGTGGCCTTTTTTTTTACCCGGAAACCTGCTATAGTTCTTTTGAACACCAAGATAACCCCAGGAAATGCCAATGAAACATTTTATTCTACTGCTGACCCTTGCTTTGACAGCTCTCACCGCCCCACTGTATGCCCGCAGCGACATTGTCGCCTTCTGTTACCACCAGGTTGAACCAAAGGCGGCCAACAAGTTTTCGCTGTCGCTGGAGCGATTCAGAAGCCAGCTGAAGTATCTCAAAGATCGCAACTATTGCAGTCTCAACTCTGAAGAACTGCTTGAGGCCTTGAACGGCAGTTCAACCAGTTCAGGCAATAAAGTCGTATTCACCTTTGACGATGGCTTTCGCACTGTTTATGATTACGCTTTTCCGGCAATGCAGGAATTTGGCTTCAAGGGTATAGTCTGCATTTACCCGGCTTTTATCGGCTCATCCCAGGCCATGAGCTGGCAGCAACTGGAAGAGCTGATCAAAGCCGGCTGGAGTGTCGAATGCCACTCGATGACCCACAGTAACCTGGCCGGAAAATATCAGAATCCGGCTGAAGAGAAGGCTTTTCTTGAAAAGGAAATAGTCGCCTCAAGGAAGATTATCGAGAGCAAGCTCGGAAATAAGGTTAAGTTCATGGTCTGGCCCTATGGAGTCTACAGTGATCGAACAATGAAGCTGGCCCAGGAGGCCGGGTTTGCCGGAGCAATGACCGTAGACGGCGGTTCTAACTACCCTGGCCTGTCGACATGGCTGATCAAAAGGCAGGTTATCTACTCAACCGACGACATGGACAAGTTTCTCATCAGGTTTGGCATGGCAGCACTGCCGGTTTCAGAACATTACCCGGCCCCCGGTCAGGTGGTCGATCGGCTTGCCACATTCAGCTGCCGCCTCGATAACCTCAAGGATTACACACCTGAGAAATATGTTCTCAACGCCAAAGCTACCGGTCGAAAGGTCAGCTTTCGTTTTGACAATGATTCCAGAACCCTGTTTGCCAGCATCGAAAATCCGTTCGGCCCTGGTAATTACTTCATCGATATCTATCTACGCGACCGCAACACCGGCATAACTGCACAGCATGGCTGGCTGTTCACCATAGCGGGTGCAGGCGGCAAAAGCAGTTATTAAAATTTCAGCCCTAGGCGAAAAATTCAACAGGCCCCAGACAGACAAAGACATTGTTGTCAATAAATGAGGCCTTAGTTTTTACCGCTGAAATTGTCGTATTCACGAACGCTGATCGATTCTTCAGAAAAGGTCAGCAGGTTATGAACTGCCGGTGCTTCAAGAGGCTTGAAAGGTTCATTACGCAGGTTGGTTGGGTCCCAGAGGCGGCGACGCAGAATATTTTTGCCGGTATGGGCTCCTGAAATGAAATATTCGGCTTTTTTTGCAGCCAGTCTGATGACGCCACCAAACACCCGCTGAATGATGAATCCGGGTTCGCGCATATATTCACCGCTGCCGGCGTTGCCGATTTCATCATCGACCTTGTCAGGTGAGTTCCCGATCTGCCAGCGTGCCGAGCGGCAGGCTGAACTGACCAGACCTGCGTTGATGGTAATTTCGGGATAATAGATGGCATCATTGGGGTCTTTTTTTGCTTCTTCGAAAAGCCAGCGCATCATACCCATCGCGCCCGAATTCGGCAGCGGTGCGGTCTCTTCTTCGACAACCGCCTGGTTCCAGGCCATATCGAAAATCTGGTCCTGTTCGGTCATCGTCAAGTCGCCGGCACTTCTGACGGCTGTTTTCAGGGCTTCGATGACTGCGGTGCGGGTCTTTTCGTCATTGATGCCAAACCTTGGTTTGTCACCGACTCCCGGGGTGAAAAAGTTGATGACATCTTCCATTTTTGACTGATAGAGGCCGCCGCCGTTCAGTTCTTTATTGTTGTACAAAAAAGCCATGGCACCGAAGCGAGCTTCAAAATTGCCATCAGCGCCGAGTTCTCCGAGGCCGATCAGGGATTTGCGATTATCCGGGTCGAGCGGACAGAGAAGTGTTTTGATCTCTGCTTCGATCTCTGGAGTTGATGGATGCATGGCTTGCGCCAGACAATAAAGAAAAAACGGTTTGATTTCGTTTCTGGCAAAAAGGGTCGGCCGCGACATGTCGATAAGAACCCGGCCTTCAGACATTATCAGTGCTCCAACCTTGTTGCGGCCTTTGCCATTTTCGATGTCATATTTATATTTCATCAGGGAATCGTCCTGATAGATCTGGACGGTGCGGGGGTTCTGGTTGAAATCGCCGGCAATAACGATATCCCGGGTGCTGTAAATAGTAACGGTGCGGTCGGGGCAACCCCAGATGCGCAAGGGAACTTCCGCATAAATTAGGATTTTGTCGCCTTTCAGCTTGCGGATAACTTCAGGTTCATCAGAAGTGAGGTTGTAATCGGTTTCGTCAACCTCTTCTTCGCCATCGCCGCCGGTATTGGTTCCAGTACCCGTTCCGGTTCCGGTTCCGGTGCCTGTGGATGTTCCGGCAGAACTGCTCGCGGTTATGGCCTTGACAACCTTGAAATCAGCAAAATTGAGATCGACATAACGGCTCCTGGTATCATATGGATTCTTGTAATTACCGGCCGGCAGAGTCTTTTCGTCAATGGTCAGGCCGTATGTTTTTCGATAGCGGGTTGCGGTAGCCTTGATACGTTCTCGAGGCAATCTCGCCAGTTTGATCGGGTGGGCTCCATGCGCACCATCGAGCAGAAATCCGTCCTGAGCCTGAAAATTACTGATCTTCATCGAATCATTCGCTGCATTAAGGGTCATGCTCGATTTATCGGCGAAAGAAATTCTTGTATCTTTCAAAGCTCTTATGAAGCCAGGGGTTTCAATCTTTTCCATGTCGAGAAGTTCTGAACCACGGCAGGCTCCGCCGGCAGTATTAGAGGTTATCCAGTGATAGCCATAGAGACGCCCCTGACGGAGTTGATTTTCGCGGCCCGGGTAAGGGCCGAGAGCGCCGAGATCAAGAAATTCGCCGTCATAGAGAAGGCTTTCGCCGGCCGGATAACGCCGCTCGATCAACGCCGTGATCTTGCGGCAGGTTTGTTCATTGATACCCCAGCCGGAACCAACTTTAACGACGATTTCAGCGCGGGTATACATCTGGGCTTCAAGAAGAGTCTCGGTTTTTGAATTTTCGCGGGCACCCCAGACCTGGGCAAATTTTGCCTTGAATTCACCGGCATCCGATGAGCCGCTGTAAATTCCTGAGCTGACGCCGGAAAGGCTGATGCCGTCGATCTTGCCGATCAGCGATTCACGCTTTTTCACTGGTGTGTTCCAGTAGTAATCTTCCTTGTCGCGAAAATAGCGATGGGTATTGAAGGCGCGGTTGGCGTTCAACTCGGCGATAACACAGTTCAAGGCGGCTTCACCCAGATTTGAGGCCACGAAGCGGCGCACATCTTTTGACTGCAGCTGCTGATGACCCGACTTGACCCGGAAGAAAATAGCGAAGAAAATCAGCAACAGACCGGCAAACCCCAACACGATGAGGTATCCGGAGCCACGGCGGCGTTTGTTAAATGTGTTGCTCATGGGTTTTTGAAAATCTCTTTTCCGCGCTTATAGAAACTTGTATTCATAGTAATGTTGTATACTTGGCCGGTTTCGGTTTCTTTGCGGGTTCTTTCAAGAACCATTCTCACATGAACCAGACTGTTGCCGGTGCCTGACTGGCTCAAAGGCTGCGACAGCACCATACTGTCACCGGAAGAACTGATATTGGCGGGCTTGAACGGCTTGCGGACAGTCCTATAGATGACGAGATCGCGGATATTTTCAACAAGCACCTGGCGCTGGGAATTTTTCTGGCCGGGCTTTTCTTCGAAACTTGCAGTTCTGATCAGCTTGAAACGTGGAATAGTCTGAGATTCTGGGTTGGGCATCTTTTCAAGTTCGTAAACCACCTGCCGGCGCACCGCAATCTGCCCTCCTAATGGGCTGTTGAAAGGAATCTGGGGATCAAGCTCGGAACTCTGGAGGTGGAGAACTACCCCTGGCATGGTTGTCTGTGAAGCGACTTTATCGCCAAACACCGGAACCGGTTTGAGAATGGTAGTCGATTCACGAATATCATCACCCATAAAGGTCATAACCTTGCGGAAACCTTCATTTACGTGCAGAAACTCAATCGACCTGGTGACCATCTCAGTCTGCGAAAAGAAAACGCGGTAGGCAAAAAACAGAATCATCGTTGAAAGCACGACGGCCATCAGGGTTTCGACTATGGTGAAACCATGTGAATCAGCCAATGACAAGCGTTTTTTGTTTATCATAATCAGTTCATATTGGCAATCGTTGAGGTGACTACGAAAGGTTCTGCTTTCCCGCCGTCGAGGGGTTTCCAGTCAACGGTGACTTTGATCAGCTTAAGACCGATGGGACGTTTATTGTCTTCAACCGCCATCACATCGCCTATTTCAACTTCACGCCGATATCTGATGCCGCCTGATTCAAAATCGGGAGAAAGCTGGTCGCTGTTGTCGGAGGCGGTATTCAGGTCAGTTTCGACACTGTTTCTGCCGGCATCGGCATCATCGAGAAGATAAAACGGTGCAGATCTGGCAATTTCGAGCGCCTGTTGTGCCAGAGCAACCGCGATACTGTAGTCGCGGAGTTTCTTCGACTGGTTCAGGCCACTGGAAAAAATAATAGTCAGTGTAAAGAGAATCGCGAGCAGCAGAATGGTGATCAGCAGTTCGGGCATGGTAAAACCGCCGGGCTTCGCCGGGGGGTTCCCTGAGAGAATGGTATTCTGGCTGTCGGACATAATTTTGTCTGCCATCGCACTAAAAACTTTTGAGATTCTCTATTCAATAAGTTATCATTAAAGAAGTATCTGCGTAAACAGGCAAGGAGTATGAAGATGAAATTTTTCGCCAGATCCGGTTTTGCAAAATTGTCTATTGCTATGGCATTTTTGGGTTGCAGTGCGGCTTTTGCCGGCAACTGGGTGCAGGTCATGCCTGCAGCAGAAGGTTACGCACTGATCAAGAAATCAGGCTCAGGCAGCGAAAAATACACACAATTTGGCGAAACGCTAGTCATTCATGGCGGCGAGATTTTCAATGACGAAGCCAATAAAACCAAAAAGGCGGATTCTATACCGGTAAGACCGGGCGAGAAGCTCTACCTGGTGACCACAAAAGACCCGGCCATTCTCACCGCTACTTTTCCTGGTACCAGAACCGTTTATCGCAGCCATGGCTTTATCGTGCTTCTGGCCGGCGAAACCGCAGCCATGAACCTGACTGCCAAAGCTTCAGATTTTACGAGAATTGACCTTCTGCCCGCGAATCAGGTGATACTGACCGCTCCAGTCATGTGCGAGGGATCTGCCAGGGCTGACGATGCCGTAGGAGCTTTCGTCGACAAGCTCGATATGAAGGCTTTCATGAATGACCTCAACGACCTGGTCAATTTAAAAACCCGCTATACCTATGTAGAACCTGCACAGCAGGCGGTCAATCATTGCCAGAAAATTCTCGAAAGTCTCGGCTGCAAAACCTGGCAGGCCCAGTTCAACATGGGCGGAACGCTGGCCAACAACCTGATTGGCGAGATAAAAGGCACAGACGAAGAAAAATATGGCCAGGTTCTCATGGTTGGGCATCTCGATAGTACTTCGCGTCAGCCGCGCACCAATGCCCCGGGAGCTGACGACAACGGCAGCGGCGCTGCCGGTGCGGTTGCCATGGCCAGGCTAATCAAAGATGCCGGATTGAAGCCGGCTGCCACGATCAAATTTGTTCTGTTCATGGGCGAAGAACAGGGGCTTTATGGTTCAAAGGCTTATGTAAAAGCTCTTACTGCCGAAGAAAAGAGCAAGATCAAAGCGGTTTTCAATCTCGACATGATCGGATTCGATGCAGTAGCGCCGCTGTCAGTCATGATTGAAACCAGTTCATTCAACAAAACGATGGTGGAGAAAATGATCGAGCTGGCGAAAAGTTACGCCAACTTCAGCATCGTAACGAGCTACAACCCCTACGGGTCAGACCACGCACCCTTTCTGAATCAGAAAGTTCCGGCCGTATTGACCATTCAATCAGAATTCGAGAACAACCCAAATTACCACCAGGTTACCGATACCATGGCGATTGTCAATGAAGACCTCTGCCGGAATATCCTCAGAATGAACGCCGCTGCCATGTATATCTACGGCATCAGTCCTGAAACCAGATAACATGCATCAGCTGCAGCAAAGTCATACGGAAAAATGTGACGATTCCACCAGCGTCAAAGACCTTAAAGAACTGGTGAGCGATTTCGTCTCAGAAAGAAACTGGGAGAAATTTCACACTCCGAAGAATCTGGCGGTATCAGTCACTCTTGAAGCCGCAGAACTGCTCGAGCATTTTCAGTGGTCACCGCCGGCCGAAGAAGGTCTCGACCAGCACAAACTGCAGCAGATTTCCGAAGAGCTCTCGGATGTCATGGCCTATCTGCTCAGTCTTGCCAATGTTCTGCAGATAGATGTAGCCTCTTCAATGCGGGCCAAAATGCAGAAAAACCGCAAGAAATACCCAATCAACGCGAATCTTGGCACCTGGAAAAAAGTCAGAGCATAACATCATTCTATGAAAGAATTCGTGTGGGCGTGGATATTCTGGGCATCGGTGGTTTTCTGCGGGCTGCTGGCCCTCAGCCTTGGAGTTGCCAACCTGCTTTATTCAACTGCGCCTCAGAATATTTACACGCCTGTCTTTGCCTTCGGCTTTGGCAGCGCCCTCGGCTTTTTCGGGCTGGGCTCGATTCTGGTCTTCGCTTTTGACCGTTTCGCCACCAAAAACCCGATTTTTAAAGAGGTTGAAAACGAATTTTTCAACAAAGTCATCAAAGAAATGCCATTTTTCTTTTTTGCGATTCTGTATTTCTTTGCCATGGCCGTTTACATGGGCATTTTTCTCCTGGTATTGACCTTCATCAGAAATAGCTGCGTATGAAACCCCAGATAAGAAAACTCGGCTCATTCTTCGCCAGATTCGATGTTTATCAGCTGATGGCTTTGCCGGTTCTGCTGGCAGTTTTCATTTTTTCAATAGATTTCGATGCCGCCAGCCTGAAGATCGGTATCGTTCTGCCTTTGACCGGGGGTTATTCCCATCGTGCCCAGAATCATCTAAACGGTTTGAAGCTGGCCGCCCGGCATATCAATGAGCTTGGCGGCATCAACGGCCGCAATATAACCCTGGAAATACGTGACACCGTCGGGCAGGCGGAAATTTCTGCCGAGGTAACGCGTGATCTGATTTATGACCGTGAAGTCATTGCCTTGCTAGGCGGTTTCAGCCCCGCCAACACCAGAATTATTCAGGAAATGGCTGAAAGAGCGCAGGTTCCGTTCATAACCGCCATCTGCACTCATTTTGAGGTAACCGCGGGCGGAAACCGCTTCACATTTCGCAGCATCACCGATGACCGCCGTCAATTCGAAGCTCTGGCAGATTATGCGCTGAAACGCTTCAACAGTAGAAAACCTGCCGTCATCTACGACCTCGAGCTGTACAGCCCGGACAGTGCTCAGAAATTCATCGAGATTTGCAGCCGGCTCGGACAGCAGGTTTGTGCGGCAATTTCCTATAGACGCGGCAGCCTGAATTTTCGCAGGCAGATCGAAACCATTATGTCTGCCAACCCTGATTCACTGACGATTCTTGCGCCGGCTGACGATTCGGCGATGATTTTGCGGCAATTCAGGGAAGCACGTTTTTCGAAACCGATTCTGGGTGGCAACCAGCTGGCAGCAAGTGAGTTCATGACTCTTGCCGGCGTCTATTCAGAGGCTGTAGTGACGACGTTGCCGTTCAATGCCAGAGCCGGCGGGCAGCGGGCCGACTATTTTCTCAGTGAATATGCTGAAACTTACGATCAGCCTGCAGATGCCGATGCAGCAATGGGCTACGAAGCTCTCATGCTGCTGGCGCTGGCCCTGAAATCAGGTGACACTGACCGGCTTGCGGTACGCAACGCACTTGCCTCGCTGCATGGCTGGGAAAGCGTCGCCGGATCTGGCGGCTTTGACGACGACGGCAATCAGGTACGACCGGCAGAAATCGCCATAATCAAAGATCGTCAGAAAATACCGGAAACCATGGAGGGGCTGTTTTGAACGCCGCTAATGCAACCACCCCGCGCAACGCCGCCTGGCTTTTCTGGTTGACGGTTGCCGTTATTGCCATTGTCTTCATGTTGATTCAGAGTCAGGATGAAAACCGTCAGGAACAGTTGCCAGGCCAGGAAAACGTTGCCGGGCAGTTGCCAGAACAGGCAGAACCCGCAACCGGCATAAGTGAAGCCTCAAAACTCATCACTGACAGCCGTGAAACCACCGGAACGCTAGCGGTGCCCTTCAGCAAGGTTTTTCCAACTCCTCCGGTCAACGATATCTTCGTCGACCCAAAAGGACGGGTCTGGGTTGCCCACGAGGCCGGAATCGGCTGTATCTATGAGGAACAGCTGCAGAACTATTCCAGCGAAAGCGGAAGCTTTCCATATCCTCAGGCCGGTTGCCTGGCTTTTGACGGCAAATCAGTCTGGGTCGGCACCTTATCAGGTCTCTGTATTCAAAATGAATCCGGCAGATTTGTCAGATCCGAATTATCCGAAACACTTCCATCGCAGGTTATCTGGAGCCTGAAATGGGATGGAACGACCCTCTGGGCGGGCACTCAGAACGGGGCAGCCTTCATGAAACCCGGCAGCGGCTTTCAAACCCTGAATGAGCACAATACCAACAACGGCCTGCGTAATAACTGGTGCCGAAACATCGATCGGGTTGGAGGCTGGTTTTTAGCGGCTCACGATCGTGGCCTCAGCATCTGGAATATAAATTTTCCCGCCTCCAACCCGGAACTGTGGAAAAATGTCGACCATGCCAGGTCGGCAATTTCAAGGCCGATCACCGATATAGCTTTCGACGGGCGCAACATCTGGCTGAGCACCGCCCGGGGTGCTCTGATGCTGTCGACACCGGTCGAACGTTTCTTCAACGATTTCATGCCCAACGTCGTAAGTTATTCACGTATTCACGGACTGCCAGGCAATCGCGTCAACACGCTGATTGCGCACCGTGGTGCTATCTGGATCGGAACCGACGAGGGTCTCGCACGCATAAGAAACGAGCGGATTCAGCTGATAGCAGCAAGCTCCGGCGATTTTTCCCCACATATACGCAAGTTGTCGGCAAGCGGAGATATACTCTGGATTGGCACCGATAAAGGAGTGCAATTCATCAACACGGCGATGGTGGACTGACATGGAAGACATCAAAACACTTCTGGAGAGCCTCAGAAAACAGATCAGACGACATGAATATCTTTATTACGTCGAAGCCGATCCTGAGATTTCCGATGGGGAATTCGATCGACTGCTTGCAAAACTGCAGGAACTGGAGAAGCAGCACCCGGAGCTTGTAACTCCGGATTCACCGACCCAGAGGGTTGGCGAATCTGTAACTTCCTTTGCTGCAATTCAACACCGTGTCCCGATGATGAGCATCGAAAATTCCTATTCGCCGGCAGATATCGATGACTGGTTGAACCGCTGCGAAAAGCTTCTTGGCCGAAGCCCGTTTCCGGTAGTCGCCGAACTTAAGATCGATGGGGTTTCGGGTACTTTCAATTACCGGAACGGCTCTTTCATGGCGGGAGCTACCCGCGGCAACGGCCTGGAGGGCGATCTGGTCACCGGCAATGTCAGAACGATCAGATCACTGCCGCTTGCGATTGAAAGCCGTCATGACATGGATGTAAGAGGTGAAATATACACACCGCGCCCGGTCCTGGAAAAACTCAACCAGGCGCGGATCGAAGCCGGCGAAGAGCCATTCAAGAACTGCCGCAATCTGACGGCCGGCACCATTAAATCTCTTGACCCATCAGTCGCAGCCGGGCGCGGTCTGCAGATAATGGTCTACGGGATCGCCCAGGCTTTTGAGCTTGGTTTCAGACGGCACTCAGAAGCGCTGAACTTTCTCGAAGCGCAAGGCTTCAAACTGAATAAAGCCTGGAAAGTCTGCAGCACGTCTGGCGAAATTAGTGAATTCATTGCATCGATTGCCGGAAAAAGACATGAATTTGACTTCGACATCGATGGCATCGTAATAAAAATCGACGATCTGAAACTGCAGCAGGAGCTTGGCAGCACAGCCAAGGCACCACGCTGGGTAATTGCCTACAAATATCCTCAGGAACGTGCTGTTTCAACGCTGGTTTCAGTTGAATGGCAGATTGGGCGTTCACAGCTGACACCGGTTGCCAATCTTGAGCCGGTAGAACTTGGCGGCACAACGGTATCGAGAGCCTCCCTGCACAATCTCGACCAGATCAGAGAGAAAGATATCCGTATCGGTGACAGGGTTGTTGTCGAGAAGGCAGGTTATATCATTCCCTACATTGTCGAAGCTCTTCCAGACATGCGAAGCGGCCAGGAGCAGGAGATAATCCCTCCCGCGAACTGTGCATCATGCGGGCAGGCAATCACCGTCAGCAGAAACGATGAGGAAGCCACGATTGTGCGTTGTGAAAACCCCGACTGTCGTGGGGTTATGGCGAGGCGCATCATTCATTTCATCACTCAGATGGAAATTGAGAATTTCGGGCCGCAACTTGTTGATCGCCTGCTTGAAACCGGCATGGTTAAAAATGCCGAAGACATTCTAAACCTGAAAACCGCTGAATTGGCAGGGATTGAACGCATGGGTGAAAAGTCAGCCGCCAAAATCGTTGCCAGTATTGGTGCTGCTGCCGGCAAACCTTTGTATCGACTGATTTCTGCCCTGGGCATCGGGAACGTCGGCATAGTGGTAAGCGAAAAAATTGCAGCCAGCGTCGGCCAGTCACTGACGGCCTTTCTGCAGACGAACGCAGCTGATTTGATGCAGATTGAAGGCATCAAGGAACGAGTTGCCGGCTGTATCACCGAATTTCTCGCCAACCCTCAGAACCGGCAGTTCATAGAAGCCGTCCAGAACTGGTGGCGTGGGCCTTCAGAGCAGGAACTTGCCGAAAGGAAGGCCGGCGAACAGCTCAAAGGCAAATCTTTTGTAGTGACCGGCGAAGCGGTAATTCCGCGCCGTCAGATAGAAGAAACGATCAAGGCACACGGCGGCCAGATCAAATCATCGGTGTCGCCAAAAACAGACTATCTGCTCATCGGCTCCCTTGAAGGTGAAGGTTACATCTCGACCAAAAAGAGCAAAGCAGTACAACTGAAGATCGCCATTATCGATGAACATGAATTATTCAGAACCCTGGGAAAAGAAATTGACAAGAATAAAGGGTAACATCAGCGAGGTTTTTGCCTCGATACAGGGTGAAGGGCTGTTTGTAGGCACAATGCAGCTGTTCATCAGATTTGACGACAAGCCTGCCGACGAAAGAACGTTCGTTCTGCGAACCCTGCCTGGAGCAAAAAATCAGTATGCCCGCAACCCGGTCTCAGCAGAGAGGCTTTTTCAACTGCTTTCCGACACCTATCCTCTCAAAGATTTTTTCTGCATCTCTTTTATCGGCAGCGAACCCTTGCATCAGCCAGAGTTTCTCGAAGACATGCTGCAGATTCTCAAAAAGAACTGTCTGGCTACATTCGTACAAACGGCGGGTGCCCCGATCAAAAGCTATTTGAAACTGTCAGGTCTGGTCGATCACTGGTGTATCGATCTCAACTGCGGAACAGCCAGAAACACACTGCGCTGCAGTCGGACACTGGAAAAGATAATCGAAGCTTCGACACCGGAGAACACATATTTTCGACTCGCAATTGACGTGAACGACGATCCAGAAAAACTTCTGGGAATGATCACCGGGCTCCAACCGGAAGAGTACACCCTGATTCTTCAGCCCTGTGCGCTTTTTCCCGCCCATATCAGTGACTGGGATACCGGCACGATCATCAGCTGGATTCAACTGTTTCAGCCACATTTTCATCAGGTGAGATGGATTCCGCAAGTTCATAAACTGTTGCGAATTCTCTAGAATTAAGTTATGGTTATATAAATTTTCTGTTCATACTACCCAGAAACGACGGTGGCATTTATGGCTCTAAACGAAAAACTTTTTGTATCGAAGGACGTAGTTTGTCCAGTATGTAGCAAGGAGTTCAAGCGTTATCTACTCAAGAAAAAGCAGTTCAGCCTCGACAAACGCGATATAGATTACCGACCGGTTTATCTTGGCTCGATCAATCCTAGATATTTCAATGTCTGTGTCTGCCCGAACTGCTATTATTCAGCCGAAGACAAATATTTCTGCCCGTTGATGAGTCAGGAAGACGCCCGTCGAAAAGCGTTTCTCGACAACCACAAATCCCAATGGGAAGCGGCAAACCGCGTCAAGGCAGCTTCTTCGGGTCAGCAAATCTGGAAAGACGTTGAAGCAGAAAAATTGCGTGAACTCACGCCAACCAATATCGCCATTCTGCGGCAGATCAAACCGCTTCTGGAAAGAGTAGCCGGGAATCTTCTGACCAAAGGAAAGCCTTTTAACGAGCTTCAGAGAGATGGTGACCTTGAAGCTGCCATTCGTTCATGGGAACTGGCGGCCATCTGCTGCAAGGCCCGCAAGACCAATCACCGCCTGCTCGGCTACACTTATCTGAACGCTGCCTGGACTGCCCGTGATGCCGCTGAAGGCACCGCTGATCCGGCACAGCAGAAGCTTTACCGCGACTTCGAAAAGGCCTATCTCAAGGAAGCAGTGAGCTTTCTGACCATCACCAATCTGGCCACCGGGGTAGATGACGCCTTCATGCCGGATGGTTCAAGAATTCCCAAAGAAAACATTCCGCAGTCCCGCGTTTTCGAAATAATGTATATTCTTGCCGGCGCAAACCGCCTGCTCGGTAACCTCGAACAGAGCAACAAGTATCTTGAACAGATCATCTACGGCAGCCAGAGTGCCCAGGGCATCATTCTCTGGTTTGTAAACCAGGCCCGCGAAATGCGCCATGAAACCAACACCCAGCCGAACATGCCCATACCTCAGGACGAACCTGATTCTGACGAACCAGATGAAAACTGCGAATAATTCACGAAAAAACGGCAATATCGCCCTGGTATTGATTGTCCTGATCCTGTTGATCGGGGCAATCGCTGTCGGCGGTTTTGCTTTCCATGGCAGCCGGCAGCAGAAAGCCCAGACTCAGCTTATTACATCAGGCTTTCTTGACTTCAACAATGGCAAGCCCGAAGAAGCTTACAAAAGTTTTGTTGCAGCGCGGGAAACATTTACCGCGAGCGTCGATTTTTACCGCAAAATAGCATCAGATACTTTCTATACCCGTGATGAAGTGAATGAAGTCATCATAAGCATGAGTCTATCTATTGCCCACGACAGTTTTTTCAAACTTGAAACTGCCCCCACCTGGATAAAAAGAGCCGAAGAAGCTGTAAAACTTCTCACTGACCGCGAACGCCAGAAAGAAAACAGTCAGACAGTCAGAACTGCTGCGGCAATCACCGGACTGCTCGAACTTTATAAGGCCGGAGACATTGAAAAAGCGATGAAAGATCTTCTGGAAGTCGAAAAGAATGCCGCTACGACCGACCAGGACTTTTTCATTTTCGAAATCAGGTTTCTCATTGCCTGCGGCAAGGCCTTACGCGAGCCCGAAATACTCAACCAGGCGCGGGAACTGTTGTTTTTTGCAACAACTGATGCCGGCATCGAAAACGAAAAGACCAGGCAGCTCTGGGGCCTGCTTACCCATTGACCGCGCGGTATAATCCACACAGTATCGAAAAACAGGCCAGACAATGGCCTGTTTTGCTATCGAGCCCCAACCTGGAAGCCGATGTCAGACTGCGGGTCGAGCAATTATGGTCGGCGAAAAACCCTGGCTGGATCTCGCCATTTTCATGCCAAATTGCTTTTGACGCTGGGCTGCAGAGCGAATATGGCATCGATGCCTGCAGAGTTGCATCCATAATCAAAAGTTCAGAAGCAGGAGAAAGCGAGCTTGAACCGTCATTCAAATGGCTCGCCAGGCTCTATCATCAACTGGGTTCGCCCCGGCGTTCATTTACAGCAACTGCATGGCTTGAGACTGCCATTCAGACCAGAGATCACGTGATCGGCAGAAATAATCCCGCCGCCGCGCTCGCGCAGCTTAAACATGCGGTCAAGATCTCTCCTCCAGGCCTGCAACTTGGAATGCTGGAAAAAGCTCTGGTTACCGCCTGTCTTTATCCGTTTGCCCCGCTGCTGGCCATGCATTTTGCCGGGCACAACGACTTTTCATGGCAGAATTTGCCGGCAACGATTGCAGGTTTCACGGATTTTGTCTGTGTAAGATTTGCAATCGAACAGGGGGGCTGGAATCAAAAGGTCTTTGACCGGCGAAGGTTTGGCGAAAACCCGATAGGCGAACTGAAATCACTCAGGCAGGTGCGCAAAGCCCTTGGAAACAGGCCGGCAAAGTTAGTTCATTCTGAGGGAGGGCTGCGCATCTGCTTTCTCTGAACCAAACCGATGCAAGAAATTTTCGCATTCTCTGCCTGATTCCGCTGCTGACAGGCACAGTTTTCATGCTGACCGGCTACGACTCTGTTTCTCTGCAGAATTACATCGCCGCCGGTTCTCATCAGATCGGCATCAAACTGAACTCGCGTCTTCCAGTCGTGTCAGAAATTCAACAATCAGGGCCTGCTGCCCCCGATCACGTAATAATCAATGAGTCAGGGCACGAAGATCTGGCCGCCTGCCCGGGCATAGGTTCGAAAACTGCAACCCTGATTATCAACGAACGTCGGATCAGGCCATTCTTCGACTGGCGCGATCTCGACGACCGGGTCAAAAATATCGGCCCAGGCAAGATCAGAACTCTTAAAGAAGCCGGGGTTAAACTAAACCACGATGGTTAAGCATGCCGGCAAAGACATTTTTATCGCCCCTTCCGATATACTGGTGGTTTTTTCAGCACTGTTCAGCATCGGGCTGATGCTTGCCTCACTCCTGCCGTCAGGAATGCATGCCGCGCTGCTGACAGCAGCTATAATCTGCCTGCTTCTATCTTTCCCAGAAAGCCTCAACCGGTGGCGTATCATCTTTCTGGGCATGGCAGCACTGTCGTCTGCAGCTTTCTACGGCAATTTACTGATCGTGCTGCCTGCTGATTATTCACATTTTCTGGCAATCGATGGCAGCAGCGGAACAATCTCAGGGCAATTCAAGGGCGAATTAAGCATGAAGAGCTCCGGCAGCATCCGATTCAAAATGACGGATACCATCTTCGAGAGCAACGGGCAGAAGGTCTCAATCCCTGGTCTGGTCGACTGCAGCCTCAACCACCCGGAAATCATCCCGGAACCTGAACAGAGCTTTGCACTCACCGGGCGTTTTTCCATCGGCTCTCCCGGATATCCACCTGTCTTTCATGCTGATAGTATCAACAACATTTCCGGCAATCTTTCGCCATACAATCTGACCGGGCGCATACAAAGGCGATTACGCGATGGTCTGAATACAGTATTGCCTCCTCGGCACTCCAGCATTGTTACGGGGCTTGTTCTGGGAGACACCGGCCAACTGAGCCGTGAAGACCGAACGTTATTCAGAGAAACCGGCATAAGTCATATTCTTGCCGTTTCCGGGCAGCACATAATGGTTCTGATTGTTTTTCTCGCCGCTGTTCTTCACTGGTTCAAAATCCCACCGATATCCCGCAGCATCATGATCGGTTTTTTTCTGCTCTTTTACTCTCTGACTACCGTCGGCAGCCCATCTATCTGGCGTGCGTTCATCATGTACCTGTGCGTTACCATAGTTCTTCATATCGAAGCGTATCCATCGCCAGTAAGGCCGGTTGCCATCGCAGCATTTCTGCTGCTGTTGATCAACCCGCAGCTGATAAGCAACATTGCGTTCCAGCTCAGTTTCACCGCAGTCATCAGTATAGTTTTCCTGCGAGGCCCCTTTGAAGACGCCTGCAAACGCTTCTATTTCCCTGATATTCTGGCCAGATATCTCGCCATATCTATGGCAGCCGGCTTTGGAACCATGCCAATGACGGCATTTCTCTTCGGAACCGTTTCAACTTCGGCCCTGCTGGTCAACCCTCTGATTGTCTGGTCATTCAGTTATATTCTGCCCGTTGCCTTTATAACCGCATTTCTGGCTATTTTCTGGCCGGCCGCAGCGATTCTTGTCGCTCCGGGCCTTTCGCTCGTTCTTGATGGCATGCTCTTCATCCTCGCGAAATTTCAGGCTATTCCCGGACAATATTTCTATGTCGGCAATCTCTCCGGGGTTCTTATCGCCGCAATCTATGCCGGTATGCTCTATGCCGCCGCCAGATATAACCGGTCACAGATTCTGGCCCGTCAACCGGCCGCCACTTCCACCTCTGAAACCGGCCCCGCCGCTGCTAAATCAACCTCACCCGCTCCCGAAGTAAAGAACAGCAGAAACAGCTCTCCTGAGGTTCATCAACAACCGGCATCCGCCACCCGCCGCCAGCCACACCCGTTCAAGCATGGTCCCACACTCACAGCTATGGACGAAATGCTCTGCGAATGCCGGCGCAAGCCTCTCAAAAATATTAACAACAAAACTGATGGCAGTGTTCCTCTGAACCTGTTCAGTATCGAAAGCCAGAATCTCTATCACCTGATAAACGATCTCGACCGCGAAGCCTTTAACGCCGAGCCCGAAAGACTTCTGCAGTCGCATATTTTTCTCATGGCTCTTGCCGGCAACGAAATCCTCAACCGTGTCAGCACCCATCTTAACCCGCCGCCGCAGCCAGGTGAAATACGCATTCATCAGGCTGTCCGCGAGCGCAACCTTGCAATCGCCGTGCTGGCAGAAACCGTCATGCATTCTTCACTTCTCACCAGGTCAAGGTCTGATGACTTCATGATGCTCATTTCCCGGGGTCAGTCAGTATTTCTGCGCGCACGGCGTCAACTCGAGCGAATTCTCGCCAACGAAAACTTTGCCGAAAGCATCGAACAGCATTATACTCTGCGCCAGGACATGCTGACCTGGTGCAGCGAATTCATCGACTATGACAACCGCATTCGCCAGCAACAAAATACGAGACTGAGGCCCGAACAATAAATGACAAGAATATTGATTCTTCTCCTGCCAACCTTTCTCTATCTGGTAATGGGGCAACTGATTAACCCATACAAACAATTTTTCGCCGGGTTGTTCCTTGCCGTTTCCGGAACATTGTTTCTGACTGCCAGTATAAGCAAAGACCATGATTACCAGGGCAAAATCCATTTCTGGAAAAATGGCATGCTGCTGCTGGCGGCTTTCGTGATTCTCGCCACCGCCTTTCCGCTCGGCGGCTATCTTGCCGAGCCTCTGATCATGCCGCACTCCAACGAAAATGCTGAAGCCGTCGTCGTTCTCGCTTCAGGGGCAATGCAGAACGGTGAACCAGGTTACAGCGGATTTCAGAGGGTTACACATGGCGTCAAACTTCTGCAGGCAGGACGGGCGCCAAAACTTTTCATCAGCACCGGCTTTTCCAGATTCGATGGATTCGCAGAAGCAGCCTGGGTAGCCAGTTTCACTAGCGCATTCAAGACAGATCCGGCCAGCATCAGCATTCTTGTCAGCAAAGAAATTGTAACTACAGCTACCGAGGCTGAGTACATCTTCAAATTGCTCAAAGAAGCCGGAATAAGCCGCATTCTGCTGGTAACCAGCAATGCCCATATCTACAGGTCGGTGCTGACTTTTGCCAGAAAGGGTTTTGAGGTTCTGCCCGCACCGACTCATACCGCCGATGGCGTTTACTACGCATCGGAGCATTACCTCACCGCACTGAATGCGGCTATTCATGAATGGATCGGCCTGGTTTACTATGCGTTGCTCGGCAGAATCTGACTTTTCCAGACTCCAAAAAATTAATTAAAGTATTTTTTCCCATTTTTCTTTTTCAACTGATTTATTAGTGAGACCTGCTTGCGGTCATCAAAAATATCTGGAGGAAAAGAAAATGGTAGGAATAAATCGCGTTCTTCTGGCAGGAAACCTGGCACGTGACCCTCAGGTGAAAGAAACCGGCAATGGCCGCCGTATGGCCACCTTTCCGGTAGCCATCAACAAACGCTGGCGCAACAACTCGGGCGAACTCAAAACCGAAACCGCCTTTTTCCGCATCGTCGTCTGGAACAACACCGCAGAAATCTGCAGCCGTTACCTGAAAAAGGGCCGGCCGGTGCTGATCGAAGGCCGGCTTGAAATCAGAAGCTTTCAGAACGGCGAAGGGAAAACCCAGTACATTACCCAGATAGTCGGCGACCAGATCACCTTTCTCGGAAAACCGGCAAAGGAAGAGGATCAGGAAAGCGACGAGCAATCAATCATCTGATCATCAGACAAATTACGATGAATTTCGGCGGCAGGTCGTTTATAATATGTCTTGAATGAAACCACAATACCGCATAAGACTGTTCGACTTTCTCAACTGCCTGTCTGACATACTCGACTGGATCAGCCCGGTTCTCAACGATCATCACAAGCAGGTAGCTCTGATTTCGCTGCGCATCGCCGATGCGCTCGACCTGCCGGTCGTCGAACAGAATGAAATCGTCTGCGCCGGCATCCTGCACGATGTCGGCGCAATTTCTCTTGCCGAACGCATGGAAACGATGAAGTTCGAATACGCAAACGGCCAGGCCCACGCCGAAATGGGCTATCAGCTCATCAATATTTTTGAGCCGATGCAAAAGGCCGCCGAACTGATCAGGTTTCATCATACTCCATGGGCAGCCGGCAAGGGACGCTTCTGCAATGGCCAGTCAGTGCCGCTCGGCAGTCGCATTCTGGTGCTGGCCGACCACATTGCGCTGCTGATCAGGCGTGACCGGGTGATTCTCGGTCAGGTTGAAGCAATCAAGCAGAAGGTCGTGGAAACCGGCGATACTCTGTTTGAGCCTCGACTTGTCGACGCTTTTCTCGAAATGGCAGAAAAGGAATATTTCTGGCTCGATCTGGTTTCACCTCTCATCAGCAAACAGCTCGAGCAGTCCGTGCGACTCGAAACCATCCACATGAGCAAGCGCGAGCTGCTGTCGTTCTCGAGTCTCATCAGACGAATGATCGACTTCCGCAGCCCGTTCACGGCAACCCATTCGAGCGGGGTTTCGGCCACCGCCGAGCATCTTGGCATGCTGGCAGGGCTGAACGAGCATGAATGTTTCGAGCTGAAAGTAGCGGGCTATCTGCACGATCTCGGTAAACTCGCCATTCCGACCGAAATTCTCGAAAAGCCCGGAAAACTCACCAATGATGAATTCGACCAGATGCGCGGGCACACTTTCTATACTTATCGCGCTCTCGAGCCAATAGAAGACCTGTCGGCTATCAACAAATACGGCTCATATCATCATGAACGTCTCGACGGCAGCGGTTACCCCTTCAGGCTCAAGCGCAAAGACCTGCCGCTCGGATCAAGACTGCTGGCCGTCGCCGATGTGTTTACCGCCCTTACCGAAGACCGCCCCTACCGCAAGGGTATGTCAAACGAACAGACGATCATCGTTCTTGAAAAAATGGGCATCAACAACAAACTCGATGCCGACATCGTCGAGCTTGTCAAGGGCAACCACGAAGCCATCAATCATGCCCGCATCGAAGCCCAGGAAGCCTCGCGCCGCGAATATCGCGCTTTTCTCAGTCAGCTGGGAAATCAGGAATGACTCAAGGCCTGTAGAAGGCAAGGAAAGCGTATAATTTCAGGGCATTGCGCAGTTCTTCTTCTGATACCCACTCGTCATTCTTGTGAGCTACTTCTTCGTGCCCCGGGCCGACTCCGAGAGTTGGAATTCCGGCCATGCCGGCGCTGTACACACCATCGGTCGAAAACGGCCAGATCTTGTGAACCGGCTCGGTATCGAAGAGCTCTTTATATGCCCCGGAAAGGCGGTGAAAAAACGGGTTATCGGTCGAGGTCTCCCAGGCCGGATGTTCGGATTTCCATTCGCTGCTGCGTCCCCGGTATGATTTTCCTTCATAAACGATTGGTTTCATGACGGCATCAGGCCAGTTTTCATCGGCAATCAGACGTTTACCGACCGTCATCATGGTTTCACCCAGGGCCAGACGGGCAGTAACATATGCCCGGGCCCGGTTTGGCACGAAACTTTTGCTTTTGGGCCAGCTTTCTATCATCGCAGCCACCATTGTGGTTCGATTCAGAATGTTTTCCGGCTCCAGACCGTGCTTGAATCGTTCTTCCGCATCGAAGTTCTCGACAGCCTGCAGGGCTTTCGCAAGTTTGTAGGCCGCGTTTTCTCCTGATTCCGGCACGGAGGTATGGGCGCAGACCCCGGCAGTTTCGATCATCATTTCAAGTTTGCCGCGCTGCCCACGGGCAATCTCCATTTTGGAAGGTTCTCCGAGCAGCACCATATCAGGCTTCAAATTAAATTCTTCGAGCAGTTCCTTGAAGGCAAGGCCTTCAGCAGCCTCTTCTTCGGTGCAGAAACAGCCGAGAAGAACGCACTGTCGCTCAAAAGAGCGATCAATATCTCTGGCCACGGTCATCGCCATAGACATCGCCGCCAGAGCCCCTTTCATGTCGCAGGTGCCACGGCCAAAAACGCGGCCAAACTTCCGCACTGCCCTGAACGGCTCATCACGCCATTCATCGGGGTTATCAGCCCCGACAACGTCAAGGTGGGCATTGAAAGCCAGAATTTTAAGCCCGAGATTACGGGCTTTTTCAAACTGAGATTTGAGCCAGGCAGCACCATCGCGCTGCATATCGGCCGGCGGATCAGCTTCAAAGCTACGAGGCAGAGAAACAGCCAGCACACTGCCACGCGAATCGACCAGACAGGGCAGGTTGCGATTGTGGAAAAAGCTTAACAGAACTTCGGCGCATTCAGCTTCCTGACCGCTTAACGATTTACACGCCACCAGACGGGAAAGCAGCTGAACACAGCCTTCATAAGCATTGCCGCACAGCTCATCAACCTTCTCGATAAGATCCTGCAACATTATTCTATTCAGGCCGTCCATCTTAGCCCTCCCCTGTCTCAAAAAATCAGCTTATCCATATTACTATCAATTCAACGTCTTGTGAACCAGTCGTTTACCAGTCATGGCAGCGCCGGCACACCCACGGGTCTGAGTGGCATGCCTGGCATTTCTGCGGATTGGTTTTTGCCGCCAGACCATGCCGGTATCTGACCCATGCCAGCGTATGGTCTCTGGGTTTGCGCGAATGGCAGTCTACGCACGAAGAATCTTCATGACACATTCGGCAGCGCTGCGGATCAGCACGATATGCCATGCCATGCTTTTTTTCATAATTCGCGGTATGGTCATCAGGGCGCGGAGTAGGCTTATGGCACATCAGACAATTCTTCGCGGCATCTTTGCCGTTGTGACATTCAAGACAGTCTTCCATACTGGCGCTGATCATGTGGCCGTCAAGGTTATCCCAATCGGTGATACCGGGATGACAACGACTGCATTCAGTCTGCTCATGTTTTTTATGGGAAAAGAAAAAACCGGTGCCCAGTCGTTCGCGGGCTCGTTTTGTTTCGCCGGGCTTTTCAAGATGGCAAAGGCCGCAGTCGCTTTTCTCGCGGGTTTTGAAATGACATTCGAGACAGCGCTTCTCGCCCGGTCGCCCAAAAGTATCATTGACTTCTGGCTTCTGAGCAAAAATGCCACCGACATCCGAGGCTACGATACCGGTTGGCCTTAGAGGCTGCCAGCCAGGAGGTATTGCCGGCATGGCAGTATCGCCGGCTTCACGGTTAACATGACAGGCTGCGCATTTGACGGAATTTTTTTCGTGAGTCTTGTGTGAAAAACGAAGATTGGCCTGTGTTCTGAAACCGGCGGCCCAGATAAAACAGGCGAATGAGAAACACCATAACAATATCAATGCGCGAACTATCCGCAAAATGTCTCTCCAGTATTATTCTGAGCGCATCATACAATATTTTGCGGCAGACGCTCAATGCAAATTTCAAAAACCATTGTCTGGTTCAGATGGTATAATGGAAATGCATTCAATAAGACCTGGTCTGCACGGAGAAATCGTATGAAACCTGCAAAAATTCTCTTCATCGCTCTCATTGTCGGTTCAGCAGCCATGCTGCCGGCCCAGACGCCTTTTTCCGACCAGCCGGTCAGCATCTCAAAAACCGCTGCCCAGACCACAACCCAGGAAAAAGAAAAGCCGGGCCTCTGGCAACGATTTGTCAAAGGTGTCAAAAAGGTCTATACCGGTCTTACCTCAACGATCAACAAAGCAGTCACCAAAGATTCCCCACCCGACTTTGTCAGCAGTTCAACCACGATACCAGGCCACGAAGGCCGCGAATTCGTCTGCCAGGGCATTGCCTACCTGCCGGGCGAAGTGATCGTGCCCGCATCAGATCAGGCCAGACAGGCAAATTACCAGCATATCCTGCTTTCCTATTACTGTGAGCCAGAATATACCGACCAGCCGTCACAACTTGTGGTCATCGAACGCAACAGCGGCAGAGCAGTGCGAAGATTCGCCCTTTACCAGGACAGCAGCACCCCTTATACCGGCCATGCCGGTGGCGTGGCGGTTGCCGGCCGCTATGTCTGGGTTGCCTCCGGCAACAAAATTTACGGTTTCAAACTTCAGGAAATCATCGATTTTATCAAAGACAAGAATGCCAAAGCTTCAGGTAAAGTGGCAGGAATTCCTGCAAGTCTGCAGATTCCAGCCTGCGACCTGACCGCTGCGGAAATTTTCGAAGTCGACAGCAAAGCAAGTTTTATCAGCTTCGACGGAACCCATCTCTGGGTTGGAGATTTCGTCAAGGCATCCAACAAGGATTTCGCTCCAATTGCCCACCATACAAAAAATCCTTTTGGCCGCAATACCTGGATCGCAGGCTACAAGGTAAATACAGACGGCATGCCCACAGCCACCCGCAAATACACTTTCACCGATGGCAGCAAAAACCGCACCGCTTTCAAGCCTGACAGTCTGATTTTCTGCCGCGAATCGGTTCAGGGTATGGCTGTCTGCGGCAAATATGTCGCCCTCAGCATCTCTTACGGTGCCATGAATTCGAAACTGGCACTCTACAACTCACCTTTGAACACAGCTGCAACCAAAGTCTCTTTCAAACCGGCCGGTCAGTCAAAAACATTTTCTGCCGATGCCTGGCAACTGGCTGACGGCGTTAACTGGCTGAAAACCGTCGACCTTGCCGCCGGGGCCGAAGACCTCGAATATGACGGCAACAGCCTTTATGTAACCTTCGAAGGCGCGTCGAAAAATTATCGCCAGAAATGGATCGGCATCAACCCGCTGATCACAATTTCCGACAGCTTTTTCCTGATCAAACCCGCCAATATTCTTAAAAAGTGACGCGGGTCTCGAACATTGCGGTATTGTTCTCGGAAAACTGGCCGACCGGCCCAAGAGTCTCGGCTCCTTCGCCATTCATCTGGTAGCCCAGCACGAAGGTCAGATAGTCTGATTTGATGATCTGAATCTTTGGATTCAGCACATATTCACCCGAAGAGAAATTCTTCAATACGTTAAATTCAAATTGCAGACGGTCCTGGCGAAAATTCTGCCGCATCTGCAGCGAGCTGAGATATTCGGTTTCGTTAAGCTGAAAAGGCGTAGTCGCCTTGAAATCAGGTATATGCGAAACCATGCCCTGAACATTGACGTAGAAATTGTTGGGAAGGTTGCGATCAGTGCCAACCAGCATGCCAACATGGTCGCTGACGAACTTCTTCCCGATATGGCCTTCTTCGAAGGTCGACCAGGTGCGATCGCGACTCCAGGCCAGCTCATAGCGCAGCAGCAGTTCTTTACTCAAAGAAACGTTGCCGTTGACCGCAAAAGTCTCATCGAGCGGGTAAGAACCATTAAAAATGCCCGGCTTATCCTGGCTGATCACCGGTAGACGCTCCTTCAGCCTGAGATAATGAAATCTCATTTCGAGCTTAGGGTATACAGAACTGAGTTCCACGTGAAACTGAGGATCGAAGCTCGCATCATCGGCGGCGTTGTACACCCCACCTTTGAACAAAAGCTCGGTGGCAAGCGACTTATGAATCGCATACGCCCATTTACTGAAGATCGAAGGAAACTCACTGGAGGTAAAATATGGCAGGTAGTGCCCCGAAAATTTAAAGTGCTTATTGATGTACCAGGTTGCCCTGACTCCCGGTACCTCTTTTTTATCGCGGTCGTAATCATTGGCCAGACCGTTATGGAAATAGCGTGAATTGATTTTGTCGACAAACGAAAACTTGTCGCCGCTGCCGATGTTCTCGATCAGCATGCCGGCCTTGAAGTCGAAATCCCCGGCCTTGCAGAAGTAATAGTTCTCACCCGGAAAGACTTTCCACTTCTTGTTGTTGTCTTCGGTGTAATAATTGATCCTGGCACCGGTTATCAGTCGGCTGTCATTGCCCAGTTCCTTTTCAAGGGTAACGCGACCCTGATCGAAAGAAGAAAACTCGTTATACTGCCAGTTCCACCACCCGGAAATGAAGGGGCGCTTCACCTTTTTTTCCGAACCCTCGCCGCCTGAATCCCCCCACTCATCCCACTCGTCGGCAGCACCGGCAGATATCGAGACAGCAAAAATCAGCAGCAGAAACATGACCGCAGCATATGCGGTCTGCCATGCCGACCTGGTTTGAGGTCGCCAACGCATTTTATGCAGAGTTGTGCTGATCTGCATGCCTCCGTCCTGTATTTCCTGTTGAAATTATCGGCAAACGCAGACAGCCTGACCAGCAGAAAAACAAAAACGCAGGCACAAAGCCTGCGCATCTGCTTAATAATCAAACCCGATGCGGACTGCTATCCGCGTATCATCACTTTTCCATGTTGCGCTGTGAAAATTCTTCATCCTTCAATTCAAGATCATAGGCGATCTTGGCAGTTTTGAGACAGGTCGAGGTGCCTTTTTCCAGGTCTTTCATCAGCACCTGCTTCGGTGTCCAGATTTCCTGAATTTTTTCAAGGTCAGCTGCGGTCATTTCCTTGATCATCTTGTCAGGGGCCTTCTTGTCGTACATCTCGGAGCGCATTACAACAAAAGTTTCTTTGCAGACTTTCATGATGACTTTGGCATAGCTGGTATTGGCATCTTTTTTGGTTACCGAAATCGAATAAACATCTTTATCGCCGAGTTTTTCTTCTTTAAGATCGCTGGCAACATAGTCATCAGCCCTGATGTCATCCATGTCTTCATAAGTGAAATCACTCGAAACAAACGCCATGGCATAATCTTCGGCCAGAATTCGGCGGGTATTCTTGAATGCCGAGAGATAAATCCATTTCTGTCTTTCGCGATTCTTTTCATTGACGAGATAGGTCGTATTGCGAATGTCAGGCGGCGCTACGAAATGAATGAAGTTATCCTTGTTGTTACCGTCAATTTTACGGCGGGAAATTACCATCTTGCGTTCGCGAACCCCGCCGGATTTGTCGATCAGGTCCATCTGCACCTGTGCTTTTGAAGTCTTGCCGATATAGCGGTCTTCGACCTTCTGCAGGACTTCCTGGGCAGAGAGAGCCATGGCGGCAACAGCGCCGGCCAGCATCATAACCAACACGCACACCATCGTTCTGTATATTCGCATAAAGCCTCCAAGTCTGCTTGCTAATGCTAATTGTAACATAATACCAGCCATGGGGTAATACCCTGATGCCCCATGGCCACAAGAACGAATTCCTGTCATTGTATTACTCTGTTCGTTCGTGGTCGTCGTCGAATCAGTTAACCGGCAACGGCTGCGACGACGGCCATGCAGTGCATGGCTGAAGAGCGAAAAAAGCCCGATATATGTCATCGATAAGAGCTAAGCCCTGAAGCAACACCGATCATTTCAGGTGATAGACGTGAAAACTTTCATAAATGAAGGCGCGGTCCTGCTTGAAGAGCTGTTCTGACAGTTCGGGTTCGTACACCAGACGGTCGAGGTTCTGAGCATCGAGTTCACGCGGTCTGGCGAAGGTATAGCGCCATGCCATGCGTGCGCCAGGGCGGGCAAGTTCAAGAACTTCCCTGATGATGCCGTTGAATACTTCATTGGTCATCCATTCGAAAATATTCGACAGATTGAAGCGGTCAAAACTGGCCGGGCCGTCTTTCTTGAGCACATCGCCGATTGTTCCCTGAAAGATTTCGAGACGGTCGATGTTCTTTTTCAGCTTCGGAAAGTTTTCGCGCAGCAGATATGGCGACATGCCCTTTTCATTATAATGACCGCCAAGCAGCAACAGGCACATGAAATAGTTGTCGGGGTTGAAGAATCGCGTCATGCCAAGAGTGCGCTTCCGGTTGAGATTCCCGGCAAAGTCTTCGAAATCGACCTGGGCGAAGGAATGTGCGCCTTTCACCAGACTGAGAATGCTTCGGTTGAGCAGCAGGCGGTGCAGGGCGTTCCAGCGCTGCTTTCTGAACGAAGCGTATACTTCGCGCTGCTGTTCAATGTTCTCGGCCTTGAACAATTTCATGAGCTCTTCTTTGCCATACAGCCAGCCAAGCACGGTGCGGTAGAACCAGAAAAACTTTTCGACCTTGCCGCACATCATGATGCCGCTTTTCACCTGGTGCAGATGCTCGTCCCAGAACTGAGCTGCATACATGGGCATATGCTTTTTGATGCGGTTGTAGAGCTCAACACGGTATTCGGGCGACTTTTCAGGCTTGAACAGAAACGGAGTGCCGATCGCATCGATGAACTCATCATATTCGAGTTCCATGACCGCAGCCCGCTTGTATTCGAGCATGGCCAGCTGGGCCGGGTTAAGGTCGATCGAAATGAGTTTTGCCGGGTCTTCAAGAAGAAGACTCAGTGAATTGCAGCCGCCCGAGGTAATCGAAAGCACGTTCTGGCCGGGTTTAACCCTCAGTGAAACCCGGTTCAATTCAGGATCTTCCCACACATTGCTGTATACTACTGCTGGCTTCATGCGCTATGGCCTCCGATATGATTTTAGCGCCGTCAGGCGCGGGAAATAATCTTGACGATACCGGTCGTGCCGTCGAGTTCGACGACATCACCGGTCTTGACCTTTTTCGTAACTCCGGTGGCACCGACGACTGCCGGCAGACCCAGTTCTCGGGCCACGATCACCGAATGCGACAGCATACTGCCGCGCTCGATAAGCAATGCAGAAGCCGTGGCGAACAGCGGCACCCAGCCTGGGTCGGTGCGGGCGGCCACCAGGATTTCTCCGTTCAGCGACATGTCGTCACCGGGGTTGAGAATGACCTTCACCTTGCCGGTAACCTTGCCCGAACAGCCACCGATACCGCGAATGATATTTGGATCTTCATCGGCAGCCTGGGCCGGCAGCATGCCACGGGTCAGATCGTTACAATAGGTGATACCGGTGGTTTCGATGCGGTCCGGCAGTTCGTCCATGGCACGGTATGCATCGAACTCGCTCCGGCGCAGGGCCGCAAGCTCACGCAGTTTTTGACTGCGGGCAGTGCCGGTGACGAATTCAAGGGTTTCTTCCATGGTCAGATAGAAAATATCATCGACCTTATCGAGAACACCGCGTTCGACAAATCTCTGGCCAAATCCTTTATAAATACGGCTTACCAGGCCATACATCTTGGTGCGGGCAAAACGCTGGTATTCGCGCACTGCCATGGCTTTTTTCGCCCAGTTGGCCACGAACATCAGCACATCGATTTTCTTCAGCAATCCGAAAAAGATGCCGCTCTCGCCGAGCAGGCTTCTGACTTTGAGTTCGGCCGCTTCGCGCACCTGGCGTTCTCGGTCGCCGACATCGCCCTCTTCTGGAAGGGGCGCGGCTGCGTAGTTCTTGATCATGTCGAAAAGAAATTCGGGCCGCTCGTTCATTGAAGGCTCTTCGAGCTTGAGCTCGCACATGGCACGATAGCCGTATTTTTCGAGATAATCGGCAACCATGGCACCAAGCTGCTGATACCCGGCCGGACGGTCGTTCCCCGGCACCGGAATAAACATTTCCTTCAGGCTGCAGGCTGGTTTCGTTCTGAACAATTCTTTCAATTCAGGGTCAGAAGCCACGAAGCGCGCAATTTTCTGAATGGTGCGCAGTGGCAGGGTACTCTCGACATTGCCCTGACCGGCCAGCAGGTCGTTTTTTAGTGCCGGGTCAGCGTTGAGATTCCACTTTTTCATCAGAGCATCGAGCACACCATAAAAAATCATCGCCATGAAATCGTTGATGATCGGCGCTTTCCAGTTCGCCAGCACCGTGTTGTCGAGTTCGTTGAAAATGTCGACAAGCTGATGTGCCGGTGCCCGGCTGAAATCGAAGTCCTTGTATTTATCATACATGGCCTGATAAACGTCCATAAAACGCTTCACTTCAGTATCGGTGCGCCAGAAACGGTAGAAAAGGTTCGCGCCAACCAGCCCCAGCCGCGGCAGTTCACAGAAATATTTCTGGAAAAAACCCATGGGTTTGTGTTTGACGTTTTTGTCGTAACTGACCTTGACACCCATCATGCCTTCCATAAAACGACTGTTGTAGCTGTAACCAGGCAATACTGAAATCAGTCGGTACCAGTTCTTGAGGTTGTAATAAATACGACCGTTCAGAAAGCCGAGCATGTTGGCAAAAGCGTAATCGTTGGCCTTGATCTCTTCTTCTGGCACCATGAGCACCTGGCAGAACTGCACGTAGACCCGGTGATAAGCATAGATGGCAAACGAAAAAGTCAGCGGCGTCGTCACACCTGAATAGCTCTCGACGATGTTGGAGTTGTCCCAGATCGTTGTGTAATGACGTTCTGACGGAATCGGCCGGTCGATCGTCGTGATCGGACGCGCCTGCAGAATGCGCACCCGGCCTTCACCGTCTATCGTCCATTCGATATCCTGCGGCACATTGTGATAGGAACCTTCGATACGATGGCAGACCGTTGCAATACTGCGCAGCTGGGCGTCGGACAAACTGGGCTTTTTGGCCTGATCGGCCGCAACCTCAACGGTTACTGTGCCATAATTTTTTTCGCGATCGAAAACCAGCTTTTCAACCTTATCAGCCAGATTCTTCTCGATTACCGGGTAACCGTCTTTTTTCAGACAGATGAACTGGTCTGAATCGAGGGTACCGGAAACAAGGCCTTCTCCGAGACCGAACACTGAAGTGACAAGAATTTCGTCTTCATATCTGGTTGCCGGGTTGACGGTAAAAGTCACACCCGAAGCGACGCCGTCGATCATTTCCTGAACCACTACCGCCATCGAAACGCCATCCTGCGGAATGCCGCGCATGTTGCGATAGGCCACCGCACGGTCTGAATAAATAGACGACCAGCAGGTCACTACGGCTTCGCATATCTCAGCATCGGTGCGTCTGAAAAGGCATGTATCAAGCATTCCAGCGTAGGAAAATTCTTTCGAATCTTCACCAAGTGCCGATGAACGCACGGCCATAAAGCAGTCATTCTTTAACAGACCACGCAGAGTGGCGAACAGTTCAGATCTGATGCGTTCGGGAATCTGGTGCCGGCAGATACAGGCACGCAGATCGCCGGCAGTGCGGGCTATTTTATCGGGCGTGCTGCAGTCGAGAGCTTTCAGCTTCGCATTGAACTCGTCTTTGAAAGATGCGATGAATTCATCGAAGCACTCGCGGGTCAACACAGCAAAAGCAGGAACATCGGCCCCGGCTTCAGTCAGTTTGAGAAGATTTCCGCCTTTACCGCCCACGAGCGGCAAAACCTCTGCAAAGTTCCGGTTGGCACATGAAATGATATACATGTCAGTTTCCTCGTAGATATCTATGATTCAGGTAATAATTGTAACCGACAAACCCACAAACGCCAAATCTTTGCGCAGCTTTTTATCTATCTGCCTGCACGGCTGTTTATCACCTTGCCGGCAAGGCCGGCGGGAAATTTTTGCTGCAAAACAAATCCTGAACAGGTTTGGCAAAAATCTGGCCGATCCGGCATCGGCTGATGAATTTCAAATCATCTGTAGACGAGTAAATATACAGAAACGGCAATGGCAGCCGGGTATGCCAGCAGATAGAAGGTGACCATGCCGCGATACAGTCTGGCGTAGGCCTTGACCGGCCTGGCAGCATAGATGGCGCCGACGATTGCCACCAGCATAGTTACGGCAGCAGCCGGACCGAGAAGACGCAGATCGGCGACAGCGGCAAATTTGGCGGTTGCAGCCAAATAGAAGGCAACATAAGCAGCTGCCACATTGACCAGCAGAAGCAGAACCGCACCCCAGGGTTTGAGCCTGGCCGAATATGAATCGACACCATCGCGTTCTTCTTCGACAGCAAAGGTTTTGCGGCCAAATTCAAAAACGTTGAAAACAAACCAGTTACCGAGGGCATACAGCAGCATGCCCCGATCAGCATGGGCGGCATCGGTGAAACATACAATCGTATGAATCAGCATGCTGATCATCGCTGCCGAAAACGTATGAGTGATCGCATATAGTTCGAGCTGCGGCCGCAACCAGTCGCCGACAAAGAATTCCATGCGCATAAGCAGAGTAAAGCACAATACCATCATACAGGCAGGTAGCATCGGCCATGACATCAGCCCGGAAAGCGTCAGTTCAGCCAGCAGACAGACCAGTGTCATGGCAGAGAATTCGGCAACGCTGATCAGGCCGCGTGCCAGCGGTCGACCCGGGTTATGTTCGCGATCGAAATGATAGTCCTTGACCTCGTCGAAAAGACGCATGTGCAGAAAAACCAGCCAGACGACCACGAAACCGGCCGTCAGTCGTTTCCAGCACGGCGGCGCATGCATGCCAGGCTGATAGGCCATCAGGGCACTGGCGGCAAAAAAGGCGCTGACCATCAGAGTGATGCCGAAGGGCTCGTGACGCTCTTTGAGAAACTGCCACCAACGTGCTGCAAACGCCATATTTTCTCCTGTTATCGTAAATGATGCATCCAGCTCAGATGAATAAGTTTACCGGACATCACAATCGCAGGCCACGACGCCGTATTTCGGCGATTTTGGCCGGGGAAGGAGTGCGGGTATAATTCTCGCGTTCAGTGACATTCGGAATGCCTATATTGCGGCCATGGCGGCGAATGCGCTCGAGGCAGTTGAGCAGACATGAGGCTTCGATCTGACTCGACCTGAATGGAATTTCAATGTAGGAGCGACATCCGATGGTATCAACTTCGCAGCGCTCGATGATAGCACCGTCATCGATCTTTTCGTTCATCCAGTGAATTGAAAATCCGACGGGGCGGCCTTCGACCCAGGCCCACAGATCGCACATGGTACCGCGATTATCAGGCAGCAGGCCATGATGAATATTGATACAGCCAATCTTTGGCAGATCGAGAACCGGTTTTTTATAAATATTGCGGGTGCGCATGTTCACCATGAGATCGGGGCCAATTCCGCCGATGAATTCAAGCGCTGCCTGACTGTTGACGGTTTTGCAGCGGAAGATTCTGATGCCGCGCTCTTCAAGGAGCCTGATACGCGGATCGTTCAGACGTGACTGCAGCAGGTTGCGCAGTAGAGTGAAGCTGAATCCAGGCGCACCGATTGCCAGCAGACCAAAAATGTTTTTAAGAAGAATCTTTTCGGGCACCCGGATGAAAATCACGGCAGAAGCCTGCACTCCGGCCGGCAGATCGGCCGTCCGGGTCACCCGGTCGACCAGCGACAGATAGTTATCTTTAACGTAGGTTACATCTGAAGTGACAAAGATGGTTTTCATATCAGGATTTGGCTCCGGTGTTCAAACCGCCGGCCCGCCCGTAACGAGCATGTGCATCGGTAAATTCATCGGCTGCCATGGCTCCTATAATCGAAATTTCACCTGCCAGAACAGCAACGGCGAGAATTTCGGCAAACTTTTGGGCGTTTCCGGCCCCGGCGCACTGCATCAACTCTAGACAGCTCTTCTGAGTTGGAAGCCGTGTGCCGCCACCGACTGTGCCGACCATGATTCCAGGCAGAGTGACACTGATATGCAGATTGCCGTCGACCATATGCAGATAGGTGATGCCGGCGGCCGACTCGGCGACACAGGCCGGGTCCTGGCCGGTGGCAATGTAAACGGCAGCGAGAGTGTTGGCATAATGAGCCTGAACACCAAAGGAATGTGCCTGTATCGAAGTGACCATCGACAGGTCAGCAAGGCGACACATGCGTTCAGGAGTCGTATGCAGCACCTGTTTAACCAGAGAAGCCGGTAAGGTGCAGGCTGCCACGATTTTTTTTCCGCGATTGCCGGTAAAATTGATGCTGTTGATTTTCTTGTCGCCGGAAAGGTTCGATTCAAGAAACCAGTCTTCAATACGACCGTTGTAATGTTTAAGAATAAAATCGACGGCACTGCGGGTGGCAATGGTCGTCATATTCTGCCCTGATGCATCGCCGGTCGAATAACTGAAGCGCAGAATCACCTGACAGCCGATCGGGAAAAGTTCGATTTCCTTGAGTTTTCCGTGTCTGGTTGTCGATTCAGCTTCCTGCTTGATTCTCGAGAAATTGTTTTCGACCCATTTTGAGAACTTTTCGAGTTCAGCGAGAGAATTGAGCACAAATACAGGGGTTCTGACCACACTGTCATTCACAACTCTGACTTCTGCGCCACCGGCAAGAGTGATCATCTGGCAACCGCGTGCCACCGAAGAAACCAGTGCTCCCTCGGTCGTGGCCAGCGGCAAGTAGAACTCTCCGACTGCTTTCTGACCGACAACTTTCAGGGGCCCGCAGATGCCGACCGGCAACATGGCGAAGCCGGCCAGACCCTCGATATTGCCGGCGTAGGCATCGACACCTTCGGCAATCGGAAGTTTGAAATCCTTGTTCCCGGTATGTTCCCTGATAAACTTCTGTCGATTTTCAACCGCTGCTGGAGAAAAATCCAGCAAAGGCGGCAAGCCGCACGACGCGGGTTCAAAAGAGTCCGAAACTGTTCTTTTTTCCGCATCGGTCCGTTTTGAAAGATAGGTGAATACTTCACCGAATGTCGCTACCGAGCTGCCTATCAACTCACGGAAAGATACCGCAAATCGCTTTTCCAGCTTGATCATCAGAGCGATCAGTCCTAACGAATCAAGCATCATGAATTCTTCCAGACGGGTAGCCAGAGTTATCTTCTCATGCTCGACATTCAAAAATGCCGCAACTTCCTGTCTGAACATTTCAAAAAGCTTTTCATCGTGCGGTTCAACCTGTTGTTTTACCGCAGAAGCGATAGCGCTTCTGATCGAACTGGCTTCAGGGTTGAACATTGCCGCGACTTCAAAGCGCTTGATTTTGGAACTTGCGGATCTCGGGAGCGGTTTATCAACGATAAAAATTTTGCGAATTCTCTCAGCGTCGGGCCAGTTGGCAGTTTTCTGACGAATATCTTCTTCGACGTAATCTTTTACCTTGCCGACACTCCTGTCTTTAAAAAACTCATTTCGTCTCAACATGGCAATGGCTGGAATTTCGAGGCCCTCGGTGCAATAGCCGAAAACCACGTATTCTTCGGCGTAAGGAAGTGCGCCGAGCCGAAGTTCGAGTTCATCAGGGTATACGTTCAAACCCGAGGCCGAGATTATGACTTCTTTGGCGCGTCCCTTGATGTAGACATTACCGCCGGCATCGATCTGGGCAAGGTCACCGGTTTTGAAAAAGCCGTCTGCAAACAAGACAGCATCGAGCTCAGGCTGACCAAAAACCCCTGAAAATATCGTCGGAGTTTTGATCAGCAACTCTCCCACTCCGTTGACCGGGTTGTCTATTTTAACCATGACCCCCTGTTGCGGCCTGCCGACCGATTCTACCGGACAGTCATGGCCGATCAAAACTCCCGCAGCGGTTTCGGTCATACCGAACCCCTGAAAAGTTCTGATACCACGGGAAATAAGCAACTGCATGACCTGCGGTCGAGGCGAGGCTCCGCCGATGATCATAGTCATGCCGGGCAGTTTGAGCTCAGGGGCGTGCGTCAGCCCCATGGCCAGCAGTTCAGCAAGTCTGGGTACCGCCAGCAGGAAGGTAACGCGGTGTTTCATCAGAACCTGCATGATTTCTGCCGGGTTGAAACTGTTACAGATAACCAGTGAAGAGTGGCAGCCGAGCATGACCAGCCCGGAATCGACAAGTGAAAAAACATGCGTGAACGGGAGAAGAGCGAGCATACGGTCTTCGCTTTGATATCCTGAAATAACCAGACCCAGTTTGATGGATTCAGTTATCGACCGATGGCTCAGCATGATTCCCTTGGGTTTGCCCGTAGTTCCTGAGGTATAGATAATCGCCGCGATATCATGCGGTTTAACTGTGAATTCGCCGCTGAGACTTTCCGCAACACTTCTGAAAACAAACAGGTCAAAATACAGATTGATCGTCGCCCTGACTTCGCAGCCCGAAAGCATGAATTCGGCGAATCTCTTTTCGAAACGGCGCGATATTATGACTGCAGCCGGCCGGCAATCTTCGACAATCGCATGAAACCTCTCGATCGCGATGTTACCGTCAACCGGAACCGCAACCGCGCCGGCATTGGCGATACCCAGAAAAACCGGCAGCCAGTAAAGGTGGTTTTCGCTGACGAACAATACCCGCTCGCCCTCAGCAATACCCGCTTCTCTGATCATGCCGGCAACGGTTGCCACCTCGTCGGCCAGCTGTTGATAAGTGATCTTCTCACATTGGCCATGCGCATCATCAGAAATGATCGCATCCTTGCCTGCATAATCGGAAGTCAGTTCAATCTTCAGGGTATTACCAAACATCAGTTTCTCCTGTCTGTATTCCAATCCACTGTTCATGATATAGCAACTTCAGCCCGGCGGCAAAAGTTTTCGCAGTGGCACAGGTTGAACTGTATAACGGCTGGGACTCTCGATCACATTTCATTCTGCCGAAAAGCGAAGCAATCCCATCCTTATAGGATACGATTGCTTCGCTGCGCTCGCAAAGGCCAGGGATGGCCAGGTGTCGGTGAGTCACCGGAGTGCGAACGAACAGACCAATGGCAGTTCGTATTGTCTTAGAACAGAGCCTCGAAAGCCAGAGTCAGACGTCGGCCCGGTCTGGTATAACCAAGCACTCTCTGACTGGTTGCCCCGGTCAGGTTAATAAGACCTGCTTCAAAGCTGCATTGTTTGAAATTGCGTTTGTAAAACAGCGAGATATCATGACCGGCTGGAGCAGATCTGGTGTTTTCGGCATCTTCCCAGGTTGGCCCCCACCATCTTCCGCGGCAGGTATAAACAGAATGATCGACCTTCTTTTCGAGAGAAACACCAGCCTGGCGGGATGCAATCCCAGGGGCGCATCTCCCGCTTTTTTCCAGGCGTGCGACATCGGTCAGAAGCAGATCACCGCTCAAACTGCAACCGACAACTCTGCAGTCACTGAGTTCAAAATGATGTGAACGGATCTTTGCCCGGTCGAGATTGGCAGCCTTTATTCCCCAGGTAAATTTTGGATCTGCAGTAGCGGTTGTTCCAATCAGGTCGCTGACATCATATTGGCTCATACCGGCCGAAATTCTGCCAATACCTTCAATTTGCCTGCCTACAGTCAGACTGTGCGATGTAGAAAATTCGGGATCGAGATCGGGGTCGCCATAAGCAGGATAATATCTTTCGTTCAAAGCCGGCATGCGGAATGCCCTGCCCCATGACAAATCAAAATCGAGATCGTTAATGGCATGCTTAAGAGCAAGATTTCCTGAACATACACCACCGTGATTCTGCGGGTCATCATAACGAAAAACAGCATTGATGCAGGATTTTTCCGCGAAAGACCGTTCACAGGCAATTACCCCGGCATTGTCGCTTTCGCGGTGCACAAACAGGCCTGTATTGTCGGCCGTGGTTTCGAAGTGCGAGATTTCTACCAGCCAGCTATACCCGGGAAATTGAAAACTGCGACTGAGCGACTGTCTTTGTCGACCGGCATCGAGACCGAATTCATTAAACGGGTTGCTCTCATCGATGCCTGTCATATTTGTATGACCGAACGCATGGGTTAATTTAAGCTCCCCATCAGATTCAGATCTGGTCAAACCGATGTTGAACTGGCTGGCAAGTTTGCGCTGTCTGAAAAACAGGTTGTCAACCGGCCTGCCGGCAACAAAATCGTAACCGTCAAGATCAGTCAGGCTGTTGCTGAATTCTGTAGACATCTGCAACTGAAAATCATTTTTCAGAGCGGTTTCGAAAGCTGCATAGCCATTTTCAGATTCGAAACCGTCACGTTCGCCGTTGCCGTTCTCTTGAGCTGCTGACGAAAATCCGGGGGTGCTGAACTGACTGACTCTTACTCCAAACTTTGCGTCACCGGGTTCAAGACGAGTTTCGAAAGAACGGCCGTTGCCTCCATGCCCGTCAGTGAAAACGCTTAAACGCCCGTAATCCGGGAATCTGCTGGTCAAACGCAGCGTTCCACCAATACTGTTGCTTCCCCACAGAGTTGCTCGATTACCTTTCCAGAACTCGGCCTGATCATATTGCAGTGTCGAGAAGTCGCCGATATCAGGGGTGCCGGTGAACGGGTCGTTAACCGGCAGCCCGTCTTTAACCACCAGCAGTTTATTACCGGAAAGGCCTCCGGCACTGATAGCCGATACGGTGCCGGCACCACCGTTACTGCGCAGTGAAATTCCCATCTGGCCATCGAGAGCTTCGGCCAGCGTCGACTGACCGGTCGAAGGCAAAACCTCGAAATAGGTTTCGCCATCCGGGGCGCCGGTAATCGTTTCTGGGTGGTTCCAGGCCGGGGCCTCTACTTCGACGCTGCCAAGATCATAAATCTGGGCCGCCGGGCTGGAAACATCCGCCTGCAAAGCACCTGACAAAGAAAGAAGAAAAAATGGGGTGAGAAAAAGTTTTCTGAGCATGGGTCATCGCCACCTCGATAAAAGTTCACCGGAGCCAGGCTCAGGTGCGGCATCGAGATATTCCGGCTCATGGATCAACCGCATGCCCGGTCTTCCCATCATATGACAGTGACCACAGGGCGGGCATTTGTCCCCATTTACGGCGACGGACTCGCGCGAGACTTGCACTCGACTTCTCTCTTCAGCCAGAGGCTGATATTAAAGCATGGAAAGCTTTAAATCAAGCCTTTTGTGAGCAACAATCATCCTGGTCGGCATCGAGACAAGCCAGTTCCTGATTTCAGCGCTCCGAGCTCAACCTGAGGCGGTCTTAACATGTCCGTTTCTGGCCGTCAGAGCTTTATAGATGCTCTTTTTTAGAGAAGTCAGATCAAAAGGCTTCTGGATAAAATCTACTGCAACACTGTTGAAACCATGTTGAATTATGACATCGGCGGTATAGCCCGACATGAAAAGAATCCTGATACCGGGGCGAATATCGAGAATCTGCCCGGCAAGATCATGGCCATTGGTTCCAGGCATGATGACATCGCTGAGAAGAAGATCTATATGCCCTGAAAAATTTCGGGCGTGCTGAAGTGCTTCATCGGCAGACAGAGCCTCCAGAACCGAAAAACCGAGATGTTCGAGCATCATTTTGGTCATACTCAGAACCGCCTGCTCATCTTCGACAAGCAATATAACGGCCGAATCGTTTTCAGTGAAGATTTCGTGAGATTTGTCAGCTTCTCCGTCAGCCGGCTGATTGCATAAAGGAAAATACAGCGTGAAAGAACTGCCATCTTCAGGCCGACTGACGACATCGATAAAACCGTGATTCTGCTGCATGATTCCATAAATGGTTGCCAGGCCAAGTCCGGTGCCCCTGCCAATCACTTTTGTAGTATAAAACGGCTCAAACAGATGCGACAGCGACTCTTCATCCATTCCGCAACCGTTATCGGTGACTGTTACAGCAACATAATCATTGCCGGATTCTGCACCATCGTGTCTGGAACAAAATTCGTCATCAACTGTTTTCAAACTGGTAAAAATCTCGATTCTGCCATTACCGCGAATAGCATCTCTGGCATTGATACAAAGATTGGTCAGAATCTGATCAACCTGAGATCGGTCGATTCTGAGAAACAGATCATCTTCTGCAGCTTTGAAAACAAGTTCGATATTCTCGCCGATTAGTTGCCTGAGAATTTTCAGCATTTCGGTTATCGCCCTGTTGATGTCGATTACCTCAGGCATCACCGTCTGTTTTCTGGCAAAGGCAAGCAATTGCCGTGTCAGGTCAGCGGAGCGGCCGGCAGCACGTTTGATCTGCTCAAGATAAGCCCTGAGCTGTTCAGGGCTGTTGACTTTCTTTTCGGCAAGCTCGGCAAACCCAAGAATCACTCCGAGCATATTATTGAAGTCGTGGGCTACACCACCGGCCAGGCGACCGACAGACTCGAGTTTCTGCGCCTGAAGCAGCTGTTGTTGCAGTTTTTCTTTTTCCTGTTCCGCTTCAACCAGCCGTTTCTCGGTAGAAATAGCACGCAGCACCCTTTCGATGACTCCAGGCAGATGGTCGAGAAAGTCAGTGTCTTTCACCAGATAGTCTCTGGCTCCAAATTTCATCATTTCAACTGCCAGTCGTTCATCGCCCTGGCCGGTCATGATGATAAAGGGAATGTCGTTTCCGCTTTCAACAAGTTTTTCGATAACACTGCGGCCTGTCATATCGGGAAGCTTCTGATCAAGCAGCAACAGCGTCGGAATCGAAGCAGAAGCCTTCGCCAGAGCTCCGGCACCGTTGACTGCATCGGCAACCGAGTAACCGGCTTTCTGCAGGTGCCTGCTCACCAGGCGACGCAATCCCTCGTCATCATCCACAATCAGAATCAGGACACCTGATTTATCACGTTCCTCACTCATTACCATGTCACGCCCTCTCGATATATTCTCTGAACCTCAATTGAAAGCTGTCAGCTGAGGTAACTCAACTACCGACAGAAAAAGCCCCAGCTGTCTGATTGCATTGACGAAAGCTTCATACTCGACCGGTTTAACTATATAATTGTTACAGCCCAGATTGTGGCATCGCTCAACTTCACGCGGGTCGTCGGTCGTCGTGATAATTATAACCGGCAGAGATTTCAACTCAGGATCTGCTTTGATCTGCCTGAGAACCTCAACACCATCTACTTTGGGCATTCTGATGTCGAGCAAAAGAACGTATGAAACGCCTTTCTGTCGATGTGGGCCAACTCCGCGGCAGAAAAGAAAATTCAGAATTTCCTGACCGTCAGCAAACTGCCTGACATCGTTAACAATACCGGCACGCACCATATTCTTCCGTATCAGACCGGCATGACCTTCATCATCTTCTGCAACCAGAATCACAACTTCGCGGTTCATTCAGATGCCTCCATTTCCTATCCCTTGATTAATTTTCATTTATAAACATTCCCGAAGACGGCAGAGATACGTAAAAACGGCTGCCTGCACCAGGAGCAGATTCCACATTTATATGGCCATCGAGCATGGCGAGAATCTGCCTGACAATGGTAAGGCCCAGGCCCTCACCGTTCTTTTTCGCGGGGTCGAGCCGGTGAAAGAGTTCAAAAATTATATCCTGATATGCCTTATCGATGCCAATGCCATTATCCTCGACACAATAGATGCTTCTTCCCTTTTCGGTTACGCCGCTGATTATGATTTTTCCAGGTCTGGCGTCATCCAGATACTTTATGGCATTGCTGAGAAGATTGATAAATACCTGGGTAACCTGCACCTGATCACCAATACATGGCGGCAGAGAACCAACCTGCATCTCCACACCATTTTTCTGCTTTTCAAAGTCTACCGTCGAGATTGCATCCTGCATCAGTCGGTTCATGTCGAGAGAGGTCAGATTCAAAGCAGCCCGGCCAAGACGCGAAAGTTTCAGCAACCCCTTGATCAGAAGATCCATCTGTCTGGCACTTTTGCGGATGTGGTTCAGATCGTCATTCATATCCGAGAATGTTTCCCGGCATCCGACAATATTGTTATCCGCACCGGCGCCTTTCTCTAGAAGGCTTTGCAGGCGCGACAGATTATACTCGAGTTCACGGCTGTAACCATCAACGTTGACGAGCGGTGAACGCAGGTCGTGCGAAGCGACATACAGAATCTGCTCAAGTTCACTGTTCTTCGCCGAGATGATCCGTTCATTATGCTTCAATTCGCTGATATCGCGCACCCATTCGACAAACAACTGACAGTTGCCATTTGCGTCAAGAATCGGCAGGCACCTGACTTCGACCCATCTGCCATCAGGAAGCAGGGCTTCGGCAATGCATGCCTCGCCGTTATCAAGAACGCTTCTGGCGCGGCAATCAGGACAGATTTCCTCATTGTTCCGATAGGTTTTATGGCATTTTGTTCCAATGATCCTCAGCTGTTCGGGCACATTTGCAAAACCTTGCCAGTTGCTGTAAACAATATTCATTTCACGGTCATGCACCGAAACCATGTCTGGAATAACTTTAAGAATGCTGCTCAATCTGGCTTCGCTGTCACGGAGAGCATCCTGTGCCTTTTTACGTTCGGCAGTAACCAGAATCTGCCCAACCAGTGAGGCCATGCTGCTGACGAATGATTCTTCATCCGGCTGCCACTTCCTCTGCTGACCGATATGTTCGCAACTCATTATGCCATAAAGCTTGCCACTGATAAAAATCCCGGCATCGAGCAGAGAAACGATCTGCAGCGGCTTAAGATAATCTTCGACCAGCTCGGCAGTACGAGGATCATTAAGAGCATCATTGGCATAAACTCGGCTCTCAGAAGCTATCGCAGCAAAATAAGCAGGAAAGGCGGCTATTTTGAGAATCGTGCCATCTGAATGCTCCTTTTTTCCTGCGTCATATAGTATCTGGCAAACAAGTTCACCCCGGTCCGAAGAAAGAATCCAGATGCTCGCCCGTGCTACTTGCATCGTTTCAGTCAGCAGCTTCGTAATATGCTTTGCCGCCTTTTCGGTATCACCTGCCACCACAGCGTCATCGATCATGATTCTGGCCAGAGCCGACCGCTGCCTGCCGGCTCTGATTCCACTTTCTTTGAGCGCATCGACAGCGAGTTTCTGCTCGGTTACATCGCGTGAAACCGAATACACAAACGATCCGTTCCGGCGCAGAGACCATTCGACATAACGATAAACACCGTCTTTTCGCCTGAACCGGTTGACGAAGCCGCTTATATTATTCTCATGAGCGAGCCTGCCAATAATCTGCAGGGTCGCGGGCAGGTCTTCAGGATGAACGAAGGACTGCAGCCCTTTCTCATTCAGTTCAGAGAAAGAACAACCCAGGAATTTTTCCCATTCATGGTTGAGGCGAAGCGCCTTTCCCTGCAGATCACTTATAAACAGCATGTCGAGCGATGAGGCGAAGTAGGCTTCGAGTTCGGCCGTCTTGGCCTTGAGAGCTGCTTCAGTCTCTTTCTCTTCAGTGATATCAAAAAGAAAGCCGTCCCAGATCGTGCTGCCATCAGAAAGCCGTGATGGCGTCGACCTGGCTTCGATCCAGTTGGTGATGCCTGACTTGTCGGGGCGGTCATATCTGAAGACGCAATGAAATGGCGTCATAGCTTTGGCTGATTCAAGAACCGCATCGCGAAACCTGTCTCTTTCATCATGACTGATTCTTGTCAGCACCACGCCGGCATCACGCATGGCATCTTCAGGCCTGATGCCGATAATGGCAAACATTGTTTCATTGACGAACGGAAAAGTAAAATTGCCATCGGAGCTCATCTTGAATTGAAACACGACCGCCGGTGAGTTCTGAGCAAGTCGGCGATATTTCATCTCGCTCTCGACCAGTGATAATTCAGCAGTTTTTCTTGCCGCGAGTGCTCTGATCAGTTTGACGATCAGAAACAACTGAATGACTGTACCGACCACCAGCACTGCGAAAAATGTCTGGTCAAATGAAGTTGAATAAGACTCTGCGACTTTCCCTGCCGATTCAGCAGGCAGTGATCGGCAAAGAAAAAGCGTCAGCATCAGCCAGGCAGACCTGTTTTGCAGCTTGAGCAAACCGAAACCTCTACATATACAACTATTTATCGAGCCCCTCAAACCTTAAGCCTTCACAAGTGGCGGCAACCAAAAAATCAACGCCAACAGCATCCAATATTCTAATTTCAGGATAATTGATTTTGGACTTTTCTGCAAAGTACTCCAGAGGCGAACCTGGTAAGTTCAGGTCACTTTTGTCATGGCCAATGACTTAACTCTGAAATGAGTTGTATACGTCTGTGCCTGCGGCTGATTAAAACTCGTAGCCCGCCCGCAGCCTGACATCTTTTTGCAGATTTGAATCTGATGCGCCGGTTATTATTGCCCCGGAAAGTTCGACCCAGCCCCATTGCACGCGCCGATTCAGGCGACCCTCGAGGTTCTGAACCGTGCCGCCGCTCTTTTCGAATCGGGTATCTTCAACTCCGATGCCGAAAGTCGTCTTATGGGAAATCTGGCGCTCGGCACGGCCATAAATAGTGCGGCTCGTTGACGCATTGTCGGTTTCGACCAGATAGCCGATGCTGGCACGATCGTTTTTTTTCGAAGTGAACGCTACGCTGCCATCGTAAAACCAGCAGTCAGGCACATCAGGTCCGTTGAACCAGAACTGATTGCCGATCCCCCCTTCGACGTAGAGCTGCCCGCTTTCAAATCCCACACAATGGCGCATGTTGCCTGAATCAGTGGCATCGTTCATGAACAGACGATAATCTGAAGTCAGATCGAATTTGCGTGGCTCGAAATACTGAAAACCAAGATGCAGAGAATCTGTAGCGCCACCGCCAAGATATTCGCCGCTCACTCTGAACTGGTCTGCATTGTAACCAAGAATGGCGCCGCTGAAATTGTCTTCGAACTGCTTAACCGCCTTGATGGCCATATAAGCATTGTCGTTGAACGAATAATGCATCCGGCCTTCAGCAAAAGATGGCTGATCAGCAGAGTTCTTCATGTCGACCGGAGCTATTCGTCCGAAATCTACGGTGGTTTTGAGACGATTGCCTGAAGGGTAGAACCAGGAAATTCCGTCTACGGTCTGAAGAAGATTATTGCCGGTAACGATACGCCCAGCTTTGAATTCAAGGGGACTCGACATATTGTAACCCTTGAAGGAAAACTGATGCAGGCAGTTCAATTCAGGCGCAATGCCATAAAGGTCTTTGTAGAGGACGTGCCGGTAGTTGATTTCAGTCGCCAGATTAGCGGTTTTTCTCGTATAAACGAACCGCTGCGCTGACTTTTCGCGGTAAGGCCCGAAAGGCGTGTCAGTATTCGATTCTTCGCGTTCGATGAAAGGAACCGGCATCAGGCTTCCCTCAGGGCGGGTCGACGCAAATACGCAACTGGCAGCAGGCAGCAGCCACGCCGCAAGCAGCAGCAACCAGAGAATTGTTCGCCTTCTGATAATATTTTTTTCCTGGTTCGAGTCTTCTCTAACAGATATCGGAAAAAAACCTGCAAAACCGTAGAAGCTGATAAGCGACGACGGTTATGACAAGGCAGAAATCCCTGAGCAGCTCTCGCGAAGCGAAAAAATCGCCGCCGGACCAGTCGATTATTGTTTTGCCAGCAGAAACTCGCCCGGTCGTGCCGTCACCCCTGAAAAATAGGCGGTGTCGAGGTTGGTTGCCTTGACTGCCAGGCCACCACGCACCGGAAAAATGAACCAGCTGTCGAGATTTTTGCCGGCCAGCGGCCCAAGCGTTCCCTTGCGGGTAAAGGTCAGAAATGAGGCGTTTACCGTACCAGTGAATGAAAATGCGGTAGTTGTCGGACTGTTGATTCCGGGCTCCTCGACCAACGGCACCACAGCTTTTGGCTCGATGTTCAATGAACCGCTGACTGAACTGCCCGCCTGGGTGCAGATCAGAGTGGCAAGGGCCTGCACAGCCAGAACTGCCTTTCCTGAAGCATTACAGGCATAATAGAAAACTGTTGCTGAAAATTTGCCGTTGTAGCTGAACTGCGCTCCTGACTGCTGCATGCAGTCTGCAAATTCCCGGCCTGTCAGCAGACCTGTGCTCGCATTCTTCAGAGAAGTTTCGTAAGAAGCAGCGGTAGCAGTGGTCTTCTTCAGTTCGTTCTGCATCGTCGTCACCAGAGCATCGATCAGGTCACTTTTAACATCATAGCCGGTGAGCTGGTCACCGGCAATATTGGCGGCGCTGGCAACCGCATCGCGAATGTGCCAGTCAGCAGTACTGCGCAATGACATGCCCAGCGGCAGGGTGACGTTTCGCCCGCCACCTGGTGCGAAAGCGCGAAGCCGCAGGCCGCCACATTTCAGCTCGACATGGTAGGCGGCAGCGGGAGGAATCTTTTCGATCGTCAGTTCACGGGTAGCGCTGCTGAGCGAAAAAACAACACTGGTGTTGTTGATCATGCAACTTGAATTTGCGACAAACCTGGTAAAAGCATCGGGTGAATTCTCGGTGCCGGTTGCCGCCAGCAGACCATTCGCCAGAACCGTCGGGGCATTCACCGTTCCCTTTATGGTCACCGAATCGTCTTCAACCGGCATTCCTGAAGATCCAGGTATCGAGCATCCGGAAATCAGAGCTATGACAAGCACAAACAGCAGAATGCAAATCTTCTTCATTGTATCTCCCTGAACCGGCGCAGATGAACATTGGTCACTCAGACAAATTCATACCGGGCTCATATTAGTACTTTTTTTGCTGCAATTAAAGAGCCCGCAGCAAAAATTTCTGCTATCATCAGGAAAAATAAGTAAAAGGAAACCTGTGTGAAAACCGAACTACGTTTACCCAGAATGATTGAAAGCGATCCCAGGGGCAGCGACATACTGGAACTTCTCACCGCCAGCCTGAAGAGTCTCCGGACGGGGTCAAAATTCAAAGCGGCTTTTCTGCCATGTTCTGAAAGATTCATCACAGCATTGCAGCTTGAACACAAGCGCGGCAGGCTGGTCAGAGGTTTCGAACTGATCGAACGCAGTCTGCAGATTCAGGCACACGGGTTGAGCATGGTTGACGAAAAATTACAGAAGCCGCGCGGCGCAAGAATTTCCCGATTGCTCGTCATCAGCAACGATGGAGCCGAAAGGTTTTTGCGCAAAATTGAAAGCCTGCTTAACGACCATGGCGACAGGGTTCTTGCCCTGGTAGTCGATGCTGATTCTGAAAAGCTTGGTCCGCTTTTTTTTGGCGAAGGCAAAACCGCAAAAGTAATCATGCTCGAACACAAGGAATCAGTGGCCAACGCGCTGTTTGCCCTTGTCAAGCAACCCGCCTGACGACCTTATCAAGGCAGAAGCTTAACCAAAAGGCAATCAGAAGAAGCTGACACGCCAACCGCTCTGGTGAAACTGTTCAGCAAACCAGAATCCTGCAGCTCGATGCGGCAGGGAACGTATTCTCGCGAAAATCCGCACAGAAAGCCTTTCTCAATCGTTTCCCAGAGAACTTCAACTTCCCGGCCGACAAAGCCGGCATGAAAAGCGGCAGCACCGGCATTCCAGACCTGCTCGACCCGGTCGGAACGCACCGCTTTCGTTGCGTTATCGACCTGATCTGCCATAGTCGCAGCAGGAGTGCCATCTCTCGGTGAAAAGCGAAAAATATGCAGACGCGAAAAGGCCATTTCTTCGAGGAAACTCAGCGTTTCGACAAAGTCGCTCTCAGTTTCGCCGGGAAAACCGACAATCAGATCGGTCGTCATAGCTGCCAGAGGCATACGCTCACGAATTTTTCTGACAACAGCCCTGAAAGCGTCAGTCGTATATGGGCGACGCATGGCCTTGAGAATTTTATCGCAGCCTGATTGCAATGGCAGGTGAAAATGCCGACACGCTTTCGGAGAAGAAGCAACCCATTCGATGAGCGCGTCGGTCACCTCGACTGATTCGATTGAGCTGAGCCTGATGCGTTCGAGGCCGTCAACTTTGTCGAGTTCAGTGAGCAGCGTCAGCAGCGACGGACGAAAATGTCCGAGATGAATACCGGTCAGCACCAGTTCTCGATGCCCTTCGGCAACCAGCTGCCGCGCTTCGGCGATGGCTTCAGGAACAGGTCTCGACCATTCCTCGCCGCGCAGATGCGCGACAATGCAGTAAGCACAGAATTGATTACATCCGTCCTGAATCTTCAGAAAGGCTCTGGTTCGCGATGTAACCGGAATGCCGGCCACTGGTGCCAACTCGGCAACAACATCAAGACCCAGCGCCGCCAGCATGCGATCAAGGGATGCGGGTTCGCCATCGTGAAGCAGCCAGTCGACTTCAGGAATTTCTTCGTGACGCTGCGTTATCAGACGGGCTTCACAACCAGCCAGCACCAGTTTCACGCCAGGCCAGTTCCGTCGGGCAGCTCTAAGAGTCTGTCTGACTTTCTGAGAAGCCCGGCCAGTAACTGAACAACCATTGAGAATAAAAATATCAGGCCGGTCTTCGACCTGCGTCAGACCTGACTGGCGCAGATTTCCAGCTATGCGCTCACCGTCATACTGGCTGACTTTGCAACCTAGCGATTTGAGAAGAAATGTCGTCATATTCCACCAGTGGTTTAAATGCGGGCTTGATTATACTCAACCCGCAGTATTATTGCAAAGAATCACATTCTTCAATAATTACTGATGATTTTGCTGCCGGCATCGGGAAGATTGCCGAAAAAGAATGTGCGGACATCGGCAGGCGTCGAGTTTATGTCTTCCATATCCGAAGGCACCGAAAGTGTCCATTCGTAGCGCTGTTGCATCGCGCAGGTTTTCAGGGAAACTCTCCGAAACCACACTCCTCCGGTTGTTGTCCATGCAGGAAGCATGAAATCACTCTCAAGAAGAAAAATGTAAGCCAGCTCGTCTATCAATAAAACCTTTCGGTCAGCAGACATCACCAGAACTCTGATGCGTGCAGTATCGAGCTCGCCGGCGCGAAACATCGCAAAAGGCGGTCTGTTCTCATCCCGCCACAGATATACCAGTCGTTGCGGATCGACAAAATCAAGCCAGATGGCAGATTGAGAAGCAATGCCGCCACCGAACATCCGATCACTGTCAACCCATGAAAAACTGGCCGGATCGAGCAGACTGACAGCGCGCTTCAATTCAATGGAAAACGAAGCCGACACCTTGGCATCAGGGCTGAGGCCGACCTGCCAGACCGCTCCACCAGCAGGCAGCCGTTCTGTCAAACCCGCGATGAATAGCGATAAACCTTCAGCCGAACAAAGCGGCGTGCGCACTTCGTTTACCGGCCTCCAGAGATGGACGTAATCAGAGCATGCCGATGCCGGAACGATTGCTGCAAAAACAAACAGGAGAAAGCATGAAAAAACGCACGCTGACAGTAAACCAGCCTGCAACCCTGTTCTGATAATCACCCGCCGATTCATTATGCAACAGCAGACTGCATCAAGGCTGCTTATGAGGTTATGCAATTGTGTCATTATTTATTGCACCGAAAAAGAGCATGCCTCGCTGCCCGCAACAGCAGGGCTGCTGCAGCGGGTCGATGCCCGCCTGCAGCCGGCTGTCCTGATAAAAACAACATGTCTTCAGAGCATGAGAACATTTCAGAAATCGGTGTTTTTCTTGTCGAGAACTCTTATTTCCATGGTGGCCGGGCCTACAACTACACCGAACTTGATGGTTCGACGATTGGGAGTTTCTTTACCCGCAAAGTCGAGAGCATTGTCTTCGGCAGTCAGAGTGACATCGTAAACTCCCGACTTCTGCAACAACAGCCTTACTTTCTGAGTCGAACCGGAGCTTTCATTGATCTGAGCGGGCGTTCCCTCGGTATATAGCCCGGTGGGGCCTTTAACCACGATGGTCGGCAGCACCTTGTCAGAGACCTTGATGTTGTCACTGGCAAATGCTTCCATGAAAATCTCCATGCCTTCCTGAATAATTGGGGGGTGATAAGCAATCGGGAGTTTCTTCGAGAGGCCACAGGGGACACCCAGAAGCTCATTGATCGAGGGGTAGTGCCCATCAGGTTTGACTTCCCAGACAGGCAGATCGTTGGGCAGCTTACCATACCATGGGAAGCCGGTCTCACTTTTCCACGGATGTTTGACCAGGTATTTATCGATACCAAATGGCTGCAATTCTTCAAACGATTTGATGTAATCGACCGTTTTGCTGTAAACCATCGGCAGAAGCGTATCGCGAACCCAGACGTTGCCGAGATGCATGCGCACACTCTGAAAGCCTGAACTGTCTACGGCCTGGAACATGACAGCATAACCCGGATGGGCTGAAGAAAGCGCACCGGACGAGTTATAAACCGAGCTGTTGTTGGCCATATCGATGGGCCAGCGAGCGGGGTCAGTCATTATATCGCCGGCAACACCGTTCTGCATGTGCTTCCAGTCATTAACATTGAAGACATACAGAACATAACTGCTTGTATCACCTGCTTTATAAGGCAGGGGCCTGCGCATTACCTTATAGGCTGAGTTAGTGACCCAGGCAGTGTTGATATCAGCCACAGCGGACACACCAGGGCTAGAGTAGTATTTTTCTTCATCGGTGCCGGCATAGTTTGCCGTAACCAGATTCTTCGGAAACAGTTCTTTGCCGGAACCGCGTTCAAAGAAGAATGTCGCCGTCTGCTTCGCTCCGCGATTATGCAGGCGGTCAGCCAGAGCAACCGGTGCCAGAGAAGTCATGTTGGCATAGATATTGTTGTCTTCGACAAGAATCGAGAAACTGGCCGGGTTGGTATAACTGTTATGCGAAAGCTTCTGGGTGACCAGACCGCCGGTTTCACCGAGATAAAGCGGGCTGATCGGGGTTCCGGTAAGTTTTTTGCCGTTGAGAGCGACAATTTTCGGAGGAGTCTGGTCAATTACCAGAACGTCGACTTCACCGGCATATTCCACGATGCCGGAAACTCTGCTCTGGCCTTTGTAACTGCCATCGTCTTCATAGGTGTTTTCCCAATATTCCCACTCACGGTAAGCTTTGCAGACAAGCTTGCCCAGAACCGGGTCAGTAGGAAATTCCTGCTTCAACTTGATCGGAGCATCATTAGCCGACCAGCTGCCTTTCGAAAGTTCCTGAGCCGGATAAACTGTGCCATCAGGCAAAGTCAGATTGAGAGTCCATTCATACTGCACGGCCATGTTCTTTTTCCAGCCGAGCGTGTTTGGCACGATATTGCTGTTGTTGACCTTGGGCAGATTGTAGAGATCGTAAAGATACTGACTGGCCGGGTCTTTGGGATCAGCCTTCAGACGCCATTCATATTCGATATCTTCATTGACGACATGATACTTGAGCGTTCCGGAAACCTTCGGGTTTTCCCAGACCGTGCCCTTTTTAACCTGAATATCGACCTTTTTGCCGGTTGGAGGCGGCAGCTGACGATTTACCCTGAGAATGGTCACGGCAGTATCTGCCGGAAGCGGCAACTTCAGGCCGGGGAAAATCGTGGCATTGATTCCTGGATCGCAAGGCACGGCCTTTGCCTGCTTCATGCCTTCAGAAGGTCTGATACAGTTGTTGATATCTTCAACCGTCGATCCGAAAGGCAAAGTGTTGTAATCATAATACTTGAACTTTGCCGAACACATGATCTGATAAACACCCGATCTGAAGTAATACATCAGACCTGAACCGGTAGAATCGACAAATTCCTTTACCAGCTGCGGGCCATCGGCCGGCGGGTTTCCGAAAGCATCCTGAATTTTATATATTCGCCAGGTATAAAGAACCTGAGGCGACGAATCATTCATTTCAGAGGTATTCATCAGTGAAGAGACAAAACCGCCTTCACGGCCGTTATTGTTCTTGTCACCTTCCCATTTTGTCTTTCCGGGGGTGGCGATGTTGTTGCGGCCTTCCCAGTATGGCGGATTTTCAACTCGAAAAGTGTACATACCCTGATTTACTTCGTCTGACAGAAACTTGAACCCGGGCTGAACGTCTTCGACGCCAACGATATCGACCACACCGAGCTCGCCGTTCGGTTTAACCATTTCCGGCGGACGTGCGACATTGATGACTCCGAGCTGTACCAGAGAAGGATCGGACACAACAGAGGTCTGTTGATATCCACCCTGCCAGACCCAGTATGGCATCGCGGCTTTCGATTTAATGTTTCCCTTGACGGTGCTCATGTATTCAGATGCCGGAACACTGAAAGCACGGCGGAACAGGTTGTTGCCGATGTGAACGTGCCCTGTCTGAGTGCTGGTTGATGCCCCAAGTTTCTGGCAGAATACGGTTTTATACACTTCCTGCTTAAAAAATACATAGCCATAAGCACGGCCGCCATAAATCTGATAAAAATAGAAATCGTAGAAGTCGTCCCAACCGAGGCCACTCGCCGCTGTCGGCTTCATGGTCGTCCTGGCAAAATACAGATCGCCGTTGCCATCGGCTTTGATTGCATCGACTCCCTTACCGATGGTTATTTTCTGCGGTGTGCTTTTGCAGGTGTTATTGCCACCCTTGTCATTACGGATGAACTGATAGGCAGCGCCTTCGTCTTCATCATAGGCGTAGACAATGCCGCCTTCGAGCCACCACTGGTCAGAAACCGCAACTGATTTGATATTGAGAGTCGCAGGTTTGATGTTGAACTTCAGCAGCCATTGTTTGATGAGATTTGTGCCGAGCAGATAGATGAAGTCTTCCGTCTTGCTGCGCGCAGAAACACCTACCCATTGAGTAGTTACATCGTTCACGTCACCTCTGATATTGGCTGAGGTCGGTGGAACCGGCGTACCGTTCATTCTGACTTCGCCGTCGGTATTGCTGCTCTGGGTGCGTGAATATAGATACATGCGGCCGAATGGCGACATGGCCAGCGAAATGAACTTGGGTTTGGCCGAAAAATCCTGGTCGCCGCTGCCGTTAACGCAAACGCAGTTCAGACAGGCAGAAATTCTCGAACGTTTGACGATCTCGTCATAAATACTGTCGGCAACACCGGCATCCTGGCTGTAAACAGGATTGGACGTTGTCCATATGCCCATCGGTTTGTTCCAGAAATTGAGATTGTAATAAGTAAACTTTCGATACACGCGGTCCCAGTAGAATAAGTTGCCGGGCCGCCCGCTCGGGTCGGGATCCTGCGACTGCCACCATGAATTATTCGGGATTTCTCCATAACCCAGACCGTCGACCCCGACAAAATAAAGCCAGTAACCGTCACTCAGACCGTTTGTATAGATGCAATTATTATCGCAGTATACCGCCGTCTTCTGAAAATACCAGCGGCCTGATTCTTTGATGGTCGGCTTGACAATACCTGACCAGTCCCATGAAACGTTTGTCGGATCATCTGAAAGATTTTCGGCCTTGCCGCCCATGGGCCCCTTAGTCGTATAAACCGGTCGTCCGGCTTGATTATGGGTAATATTCTCGGTGCTGACATAATAGTTTTCACGCGTGTCACAGTGGGCACCCCAGAGGCCTACTCCACCCGGCTTTTTCATCAGACGCTTCAGGTTCCAGTTGCCGAGCGTAAAGGTCGGTGCCTTGTTTTCAGAAAAGGTGTAGACGGTGCGGTCAAGATTTACCGAGATTCCGTATGATGTGCGGGGATCGAACAGCTTAGCATTGACCGGGTTGCCGTCAGGCTCACCGGAGGGGTTGTTGAGACGATAAACCCCCCTGAAATTCGGGTCGCTGTGACCAATAAGCAGGTAACATTCGCCATTGCGCTGATACTCGATTGCCTGCCCGAAAACAAACACCGGCAACGCCAGAAACAACAGAAACAGCAGAGATTTTTTCATGGCAGCCTCCTGCGACTACTTGATCAGGGCAAGAATACGACCGGCAATATCAGCCCTGACGCCGTATTTTCTAAAAACGTTTTCAAGCACCTGCCGGGTCAGATCATGATTCTGACCTCCGGCTAACACAAGCCGGCCGCGCAGGCCGACAGCATGACCAAACAACGGACTTTTGGATATCTGCATCGCGATATTGCGGTCAAAACCCTGTTCTATGTCGCGCCGCATTGCCGATGCATACTGCGCCAGTTCAGGGTTGCGTTTGTAGATATCCGGAACATCTCCAACCAGATTCGAACTCAGAAGAGACTGATAAAGCCTTATGCTCAGCGGATCAGCACCAACAGCCGGAGCCGCGGTGATCTTCTCCGGCAATGGCTGCATCGCCTGGAAATCGCTATCGACAATCACTGCCCCGCCAAGTTGTCTTGACATGCCTTCGAGCATCAGATCGATTTCGCCAAGAACAGATTCGACAATCTGCTGCGACTGTGCGCGGCTCAGGTAAAGAGGGTTCATGACTTCATCCCAGACCTTGGCTATCTGGCTGTCGATTTCCTGGCGCTGCGTCTGCAGCTGCGCAGCCTTTGCCGTCTGACCTCTACGGGTATTATCTCCTTTGAACTGCTGTCTGTTGGAATCGAACTCGGTTATCTGGCCGGTCATGTGTTCGTCAATCTTCGCCAGTTCAAGTTCAACACGGTCCAGATCCTGCATCAGCTTTTCGACGCGCTGGTGAGCCGCAGTGCTCAGGCTGGCAATCTGCAGATTCAAGGTATTAAGACGTTCCATGTCGGCAAAATTGATATCTGAACGCAGATGCCGCTCGAGTACCATGTCATAGTTGCCCATTTTTGGATGCAGAGCGATAAGCAGCTTATAATCGACGAAATACATCGGCGGAACCGCTGCCGAAGCTACGGCAGCGAATAAAACGACCAGAATCGTAATCAGGAAACAGAGCTTTTTATCAGACATTTTTCCCTCTCTTTTATTGCTCATCAGGAAGTTGTGAAGATGGCAGGGTAATATTCTCGAGAAGCGATGCGGCCGTCTGGTTCAGATTCATTGCACCGGCAACAAACGGCCGACCGGCACGTGCCGGAAATCGTCTGGAGATGCAGTCTTTCATCGTCCAGCCAATCTGCTGCAGGTCATCTGCGGTAGTTTTCCCGCCTGACCAGATCTGCCAGTGACCGTTAGGAATCATCAGCAGCTGCCCATCAGAAGGCCTGCTTTCAGTAAACACCGAAGTATCGAAAATAAGGCTAAGATCGTTGCTGGTGCGCAGAAATTCACAGGCATCACGGATAGACGAGGAAATAGCCATTGCAACAGGCATCAGCGTCCAGTCAGAGGGCATGTTCAGATAAAAATTGCCATGTACTGATGTCTGATTGATAGCTTCTTCGATCAGGTTGCGGTAGATTCTCAGGCTTTCACGCCGCTTCCAGAAAGCCCACCAGGCTTTGCGGGCCGCCATTCCGGTGCCGGTAATCTTGTCGGCATAGTTGGCATCGAGCTGCGCCAGCATCTTATTTTGTTCTTCAAGCCGACCACGCAGGCGGGCTATAAATTCAGCCGGGTTTTCAGATGGCAGCGGTTGCGAAACCGTATCGACAAAGCGCCGGGTCTGCGGGTCGAACTGGCGCATCAGCGGATGCATGCCGATCAGGATTCTGCCATCGACATAGCCAAATTGAAAGCCTTCTGCCAGAAGAAGACAGGGCCCCAGGCATACCACCAGCAACAGAAAAATTCGCATATTATTTTTCATCTGCACCTCAAAAAGTCACGATCTGGGTCTGGGAAGCCAGGCGCACCACAGCATTCTGAGCGATTTCAGCTGCAGTTTTCCGGCCGTTTTCGTAACGGACACTTCTGAAAATGAGCTCGAGACTGGCCGGCGCATTCGCACTGGCGCCGCGACCAACCATAGCCACTTCCTCGAGCGAGAGATTGTAACTATGATTACGGTTCTGGTCAGTATCGGGAAGAAAGTTCAGCCCGGCTCCGACAACACCTGGCCCCGGATACCCTGTGATTAAACCAGGCAGGCTGTCGGGGGAAGAACTGAGAATTCCGGGACTGCCGGTTCTGATATATCTGATATCACGATCCTTAAGCCAGACAGAAACTCCCGACCATTTGCCTGGCTGCTCTGCAGACATCAGAGTTGCATTCGCTTCGACATAGGGATATGAAATGGAAAAAACCGCAAGACAGAGCCATTTGCTGCTGTCGGCTTTGAGAAATTTTGGAGTGGCATCAAAACAGTAGAGGTTTTTGTTGATATAAAGAGGTGTATCCATTATTTTGCTGCGGTTACCATCACTGGCAATACTGGTCATTTCGGAATTTGCCTGGCTCAAATCGCGGGTCAGAGCAGAAATCAGAATCTGCAATTTTTTCTGTTCCTCGGCCCGCCAGGAACCTGAAACAAAGCCTCTGGTGCTTGACCGGTAAATAGAAAAGGCTGCCGTCATGAAAAGCGAAAGCAACCCGGCGGCGATAAGTATTTCCACCAGGGTCACCCCGCGAAGATTCTTAGAAAGCCGGACGTCTGACACCTGAAACCGTCCTTTCGATGTTGCGCTGGTAAACCACACCATCAGGCCTGGTCACGGAAACAACCACATTGATCTTGATATTCATGTCATCGTACATTTTTGACGGCAACAGCTGATAGGTCGTCTGATACTCGGCAGCAAACGGAGTCGAAAACTTCTGCGTCAGCATCTTGTCGCCGTGGTATTCCTTGAGAGGATCGGCGGAATTGCCCTTAACCGAAGCAATATACGCATAATACAGAGGGCCGGGCAGCTCCTTGAACTTCAACATGGCGATCTGCGTTACGCCTTCGGCCAGCAGATCAGCCTGAATTGCACCCAGTTCGATAGTGTTGCGCCCGGCCTGGTTGTGAATGGTCTTGAGATAAGAAACGCCAAGAATCATGATCGCCGTCGCCAGCGTCAAAACTATCACTATTGCCATTCCAGTCCGGTTGCATGCAGATTTCATATTCAACCGTCTCTCCGTTGAAAATTCGCCCGGTATGTCATTGCTGAAACAGCAACATCGAGATTCTGCTGTTCTTTCCAGGTCACCTTTACCTGAAGCTCGAGAACACAGTCGGTGAGAGAAAGGGTTTCGGCAGGGGCAAAATCAGTATCCTTCGGATTGTCAGCCTTGAACGCAGGCAGATTTACTTTAACCGGCTTATAGGAAAAACTCACTGGCGAAACATAGCTTGAATCGAGCTCAACTTCGTATTGATACCCGGCCGGGGTTACTATCGTGCCAAGTTCCACATTGTTGAACTTCTTTTTGAGAGCTTTGCCCGTCGGAATCTCGTCATATGGCTCGACAAGCAGCTGCCGCAGCGTTTTTTCGAGCGTCTGCATAGCGACGATGCGCCGGGCATCCTTGCTGGTAGCACGGCCGCCGTAACCCATCAGCGAGGCGATCGGAATCATCGCTGAAGCCATGATCAGCAGAGCCATCATGATTTCCAGCAGTGTCACGCCCCGGTTGATTTTCAATTCTCTACCCATGCGTCCTGCTATCTCTCCCTGTCTAAATTCTAAGGAATTAGCGAAAGAGTTCAACGCAAAAGATTTTTACCGGCAGGAATCGCTGCCAGGTTCGTTGAATATCTTTCACAGACAGTATACATCTTTGCTGCGTCAATGAGGAGATGAGAATACTTGTAACCGCTGCGATGCCGAAAACAGGCAAAAAATGCGGCCGACCGGTATGCAGGCGCAAAAAGACACAACAGAGAAGCCGTCCGGGCTACATATTTTCTGTAACCCTGGCAGCAGCAGAAACTGACAAACAATTGAGTTGAGCCGATCAGGCACCCCAGGAGCGAATCAGAAGATTTGCCAGAGCGATCGTCGGGGCAGTGTCGGTTTTGAATAGTCTTTTGCCCAGCCAGACAGGCTTCCAGCCTTTGTTGATGAAAAAGTCGACCTCGCTGTCGGAAAATCCCCCTTCGGGGCCTGAAGCGAGCCATATCTGAGTTCCGGCGTCAGTCTGCGGCAACTCATGCCATGAAACCGAGAGTGACTCTTCGTGCAGCAGAATCGCCAGAGCGTCAGCCGGTGGAGCAGCAAGGTTCAGGAGTTTAACCGGATCGGTAATTTCCGGCAACAGACAGCCGCCGCACTGAATCATCGCCGTAGCCGCTATCTTGCGCCAGCGTTCAACCTTGCCGTCTCCTGGATCTTTGACGATACAACGCTCGGCCAGAACCGGAACGATACGTCTGACTCCCATTTCAACAGCTTTTTCAATGAGCCATTCGAGACGTTCACCCTTTGAAACGGCGGCAAAAAGAGTTACGGTCATTTCGGGTTCGCGCCCGGGAGACTGCCAGGCTTCAGCATTGTAGTTGCCTGAACGTCCGAGGGTTGCATTCGACTCGTGACCGCAGCCATCGGTAATGACAAAGGCATCACCCTCCCGCAGACGTAGAACACGCTCGAGACGATGCCGGTTATCTTCGCTGAGACGCCCTGAAAGTGCTGTCTCTATGACTCTGGCATGCGGAACCATCGATCAAACCGCAACTCTGGGCGCGTCTTCCCAGAGATCTTCAAGATTGTAGAACTTCCTTGCCTTTGGCTGAAAAATGTGAAGAACAAAGTCGCCACCGTCGATCAGCACCCAGGTAGAAGTCTGATCGGCTTCGAGTCTGACGCCTCCGACATTCGGCACCTTAACCAGCTTGGCTACAGTGTCAGCGAGGGTTTGAACATGAGGGGCATTGTTACCGGTGCCGATGATGAAATAGTCGGTATACGGAACCAGACCGGTAACGTCGAGAACGGCAAGATCTTCAACCTTCTTGTCCTTGAGAGCCTCGACGATGATTTTGATACTTTCGGGAAACTTGCTTGTCAATCCTGACCTCCGGGTCTAACAGAGAGGGAGCGCAATCATGCGCCCCCTCTGCAGAAATATTCTTTTCCGCTGCTTCCAGGCTGGGCCGCAGGCAGCGGGCCAGCATCGTTCAGATGCCTTTGAACACTGAGTAAACGTAACGACCAAACATGTATTTCTTTTCTTCGACATAGTCGAAACCTTTTTTGAAGGCTGCGAGGTTGATGTCGAGCATTTCTTTCTTGGCACCTTTAACGAGTGTAGGCAGGCAGGCTACCAGATCATCGAAGGTGATCAGCTTGCTGAACTTGGCATAGGCACCGGCCATGATCAGGTTGGCAACCTTGGGGTTCCCAAGTTCTTCAGCAATTTCATTGGCGGGAATTTCGACGAGACGGATATCATCGCGGAATTCCTGGCGCTCGATGAGAGATGAATTATACATGAGCATCCCGCCGGCCTTGATTTTCTGGTTGAATTTGGTCACCGAGGGGCGGTTCATGGCAATGACCGTATCAGGCACGGTTACCATCGGCGATGCAATCTCGTTTTCAGAAAGAATTACCGAGCAGTTAGCGGTGCCGCCGCGCATTTCAGGGCCGTATGACGGAATCCAGGAAACATGTTTGCCGGCGTGCATGCCGGTTTCTGCCAATACTTTACCGAGAAAGAGAATGCCCTGGCCGCCGAAACCAGCCAGAATGATTCTTTCAACTTTTGACGACATATTTATGCCTCCTGTTATGCGGTTTTTTCAACGCCAAGGGTGTCTTTGAAAGTACCCAGCGGAAAAACCGGCAGCATGTTTTCGGTCAGCCATTTGTGAGCATCAGCGGGCTTCTTGCCCCAGTTGGTCGGGCAGATTGAAACCACTTCCACGAACGAAAAGCCCTTCTTTTCCTTCTGGAGCTTGAAGGCATTGTAAATGGCCTTTTTGGTCTTCATCAGGTTGGCAACGTTGTTAACAGTAACTCGGGTCACATAGACCGGGCTCTGAAGAGTGGCAATAATCTCGCTCATTCGGATCGGATGGCCGGCGGTGGCGGCATCGCGACCATATGGAGAAGTCTGGGTCTTCATGCCAACCAGAGAAGTCGGAGCCATCTGGCCGCCGGTCATCCCGTAAATGGCGTTGTTAACGAAAATGACCGTGATATTCTCGCCACGGTTGGCAGCGTGAATGATCTCAGCAGTACCGATCGCAGCCAGATCGCCATCACCCTGATAGGTGAACACGATTGAATCGGGGCGGGTGCGTTTGATACCGGTTGCAACGGCCGGAGCGCGACCATGTGCCGCCTGGTTGAAATCAAAATTGAAATAGTCATAGGCAAAAACCGAGCAACCAACCGGGGCAACCCCGATGGTGCGATCGCCGACTTCGAGTTCATCTATGGCTTCAGCAACCAGGCGGTGAATAACACCGTGGTCGCAGCCTGGACAATAATGCGTAGGGGTTTTACTCAAGCTTGCCGGGCGTCCGAATACTTTTTTCATCATTTTTTTTCTGGCTCCTTTCAGTCTGGTCTGACGAGTTTGTCAACTTCGTTGAGAATTTCGAAGTCTGACGGCACGGTGCCACCGGTTCTGCCGAAGAAGAACACCGGTTTCTTTCCGTCAACCGAGAGTTTTACATCTTCGACCATCTGACCGCATGACATTTCGACAACCAGAAACTGAGAAGCGGTTTTTGCAAGTCTTTCAAATACGGCAGTCGGGAACGGCCACAGAACCTTGGGGCGCACCAGACCGGCCTTGATGCCACGTTTGCGGCACTTTTCCACGACTGTCTTAAGAATTCTCGAGATTATGCCATAACCGACGAGAACGATCTCAGCATCGTCGCAGAGATGTTCTTCGACGGCAAAATCTTTGAATTCGCCCTTGGCGAAGAAGTCGGTAACGACCTGATATTTCTGGTAGAGGTGCCAGTTATGTTCTTCGAGTTCATCCTGATCGAGGAAAATCGAAGAGCAGATATTGCGCTCGTTCTTGTCGCTGCCTTTGTAACCCAGCGCCCATTTTTTACTGTTAACGTCGTAATCACGGGGAGCCGGCAGGTTGACCGGTTCCATCATCTGGCCCAGCACGCC
>CAYYUI010000005.1:0-516 GCA_964474705.1 uncultured bacterium | reverse complement strand
GAACCGGGTTGCGGAAACGGTCGGCGAATTCAAAACCGGCAATGGTCATATCAGCCATTTCCTGGACGGAATTCGGAGCAAGTACGATGGTGCGATAATCGCCATGACCGCCACCGCGGGTGGCCTGCCAGTAGTCGGACTGGGCCGGAGCAATATTGCCAAGACCGGGGCCGCCACGCATGACATTGACGATCAGACAAGGAACTTCAGCACCGGCGATGTAGGAAATACCTTCCTGCTTGAGGCTGATGCCAGGGCTTGAACTGGAGGTCATGACACGGGCGCCGGCACTGCCTGCTCCGTATACCATGTTTATAGCAGAAATTTCGCTTTCGGCCTGAACGAAGACACCATCGACCTCGGGCAGACGCCGGGCGAGATAAGCGGGCAGTTCAGACTGCGGAGTGATGGGATAACCGAAATAGTATCTGCAACCGGCAAGAACAGCAGCTTCGCCAATCGCTTCGTTGCCTTTCATCAACACCTTTGCCATTTCTTAACTCCTTATTTTTCTTC